>JAKPPB010000105.1 GCA_029547605.1 Methanobacteriota archaeon
GGTGATGTAACAGAACTTGTGTCAGGGAAGAAGAAGGGGGTACCACCGTGGTTGAGCAGACCATAAAGAAGGAGGTACCCCGTGGAACAGCGATTGGTAATACGGAGTTTGCCACAGGCATATGAGGTAATCAAGGGGATGGATCTAAGTATTGGATGGGAGAGTGATTATAGGGATTCAGCTAGGGAGGCATTGAAGAAGATTTTGGAAGGGAGGATGGAGGACCGCATCACGGGTCACCTGGAGGAGATGGGTTGGGGTGAGGAGTCAGACCGGCGGAACGGGGGGTACATACGTCATCTGCTGACGGAGTTGGGGGATATTGAGTTGGAGGTGCCCAGGACCCGGAAGACGAGCGGGGTGGGAGTGATCCGTGCATACACGAGACGTGTGCATCAGGTGGACCGGATGATTCTGTCATGTTTTGTGCTGGGGCTGTCCACGCGTAAGGTGGCCCAGGCGCTCCTGCCGGTGTTGGGAGAGCCTGTGAGTGCGGGGACGGTAAGCAGGATAGCGGAGAGTCTTGATGCGTCGGTACAGGCATTCCATCGCCGAGCGATCAGGAGGCACTATCGTTTTCTGGTCCTTGATGGGGTGGTTCTGAAGCGCAAGACGGGCGGGGGTTCGGCGAAGAGGGTCGTGCTGGTGGCGCTGGGAATAACCCCTGAAGGGAAGAAGGAGGTCATCGATTATGCCATAGCCCGGGGAGAGTCACGGGAGGCCTGGGAGTTGTTTCTTACGGACCTGTATCGAAGGGGCCTCAACGGGAAGGATCTGGAGATGATCGTTGTTGATGGAGGCACGGGACTGCTTGCTGCGCTTCCGGTGGTGTACCCGTCGATACCGGTCCAGCGGTGCTGGGCTCACAAGGCGAGGAACGTGACCGACAAGGTCCGCAAGGCCGACAGAGAAGCAGTCAAACAAGATCTGAGGAGGATCAGTCATGCCTCTGGCATCCGTGAAGCCCGGTCGGCGATCGGGGCGTTCTGCCGCACCTGGAACGACATCTGCCCCAAGGCAGTGCAGTGCCTCTTGGCCGATGAAGAAGAGCTGCTCTCTTTCTTCAGGGTGAAAGACCCCAGCCTCTGGACGCATGTCAGGACCACCAACGCCATAGAACGCAAATTCGTGGAGGTGAGAAGACGCACCAGACCCATGGGCGTCTTCTCAGACCGGACAAGCATGGACAGAATCCTGTTCGCTGTCTTCACCCACGAAAACTACAAACAGGGCATCAATACCCCCTTCATGCTTACTGACACAAATATCTAGACATGACC
>JAKPPB010000109.1 GCA_029547605.1 Methanobacteriota archaeon
GCCTTTGAGGGGCTTATGCCCCACTGTTCTGACGTCCCCCAAAATACGAAAGGACATATGCAGGGGGTGCGGGAAGTGCCCATTACTGGAAACGGAGCATCGCGACCTTGCTCCCCCTGGGAACTCCCACCTCGTCTGCGATGGGCTCACACTTCACGGCCATGAGGTAGGCGATGGGTGGGAGGTCGTGATACTCAGAGAGCGACTCGTAGTTTGCCATGCCCTTCGAGATGACCAGCGTACAGGTCTTCATCGCCTGCCGGAGTGGTTCCGGCATGCAGTCAAGGCGCACACCAATCTCGCAGCCGCAGCCGGTATGAGTGATGACATCGGCGAAGCGGTCCATATGCAGGGCGAGGGCTTCCTCGAGCGTGGCGTCATTCAGGATGGGCTCCTCGCGGACAGCCAGAGTGACCTTTGCCCCAATCCTGTGGAGAAACTCAAGCAGCAGCCGGTCGAAGACGATCTCGCCGCAGTTGTCGGTAAAGTACACAACATCCGACGCCAGGGGAAGGATCCGGTCGCAATCGTCGATGGCAAGGCCAAGTTGAAACTCCTTCTCAAAATACTGCGAAAAATTGTCGTTCACGGTATGGGACTTGACTCCATAGTCGAACGTGTTTCCGATCACGCTTGCGAGGACATGGTCGCGGAAAGTCCCAAGATGTGGCCGGACCTTCCTGCATACATCGAGGGCCCGGGTGGTGCTCTCCTCTTTCAGTCTCCTGAACGGGTCTCCTGTCCCGAGACGGGAATATGCGAGGCGGTGCACCGCACTTGCAATCTGTGGATGCGAAAGCGGTTGGGTGCGCAGGTCTTCAAGGAGCCGGGCGCACTCGTCCCGTATCTCTGCGGATTGTTCCTTCCCCGCGCCACAGAGGCTGCATTCCAGGGATACGCGGGAGAGAAGGCAGTCAAAACAGCGGTCATCAAATTTCATGGCTATTTCTGCAGAATGATAATGAATGGGGCCACTGCGATTTGAACGCAGGTCAGAAGACCCCCAGTCTCCTAGGATGGCCAGGCTACCCTATGGCCCCGGGCAGGATCTTTGAATGTGGATTTCACAGTCATAAGACTGTTCTTTTGAATTTTTGAACCCAAATATCGTGTATTTTGGGTTATAATATGTATAGAAGGGATATGTAATAAAACATCCCATCCACCGTCGGACACCTCCCCGGCAGGCTTCCCTCTGGTGAGCCGCTCGGCGATTTCAGGGTTTTCAGGCCATTGCCCGGGAGAGGGGATACCCGCATGCTTACATGCGACCCCGTTTCTCATGGGTGATCTTTGATCAGGAATATCTATAGCGAGAATGAATAACCTGTGTGTAGTACCATTATACAGGGGGCCATGATGAAGGGTGAGGTCATATGCTGAAGGAGAAAATTAAGGGGTATATCGAGAGGATAAAGGGGATCGAAGGAATTCTTGACTGTGCGCTCATCTCGAGAGATGGGATCATGCTCGGCAAGTCTTTGGAGGGGGAGTTCAACGAGCCGTGGCTTGCCGCAATGTGTGCCACGCTCTTTGCCTCCGCCGAGTCGACATCGGCGATTCTCAAGCTGCAACCTCCCGATGCGGTATCCATCATGATAAGGGAGACGACCGTCATGGTGCTCGGTGCCGGAGAGAAACTCCTCATCGTGGCGATAATCGGGAAGGCAGGAACTTCTGCCCCCGGAATGCAGCGGCTGGAGGATCTTGCAAGGGAGATCGGGAGGTCGTTCTGATGTTCACAGTGATGGTAGTCGATGACAGTCCGTTCATCGTTGATATATTCGTGACGATGCTTCAGCGGGGTGGATACAAGACAGTTGCAGCCTACGGGGGCCAGGAGGCGCTTGAGACGCTCTCCACCATCAAGCCCGATCTCATCCTCCTGGACATCATGATGGAGCCAATGGACGGCTGGGAGACCCTGATGAACCTGAAGAACTCACCCGAATTGAAGGATATCCCGGTCATGATGCTCACTGCAAAGCAACTCACTCCCACCGAGGCCCAGGAGTACGGGATCTACATCGAGGACTACATCATGAAACCCATCACCCACAAGGAGCTGTACGAAGCAATCGAAGGCCAGCTCAACCGGAGGAGGATGATCGAGATGGATATCCAGATGGCCAAGGAAGCCGGTGTGGGTGAGGAGATCATTGATGAATACAGGCGCCTTCGAAAGAGTATCGATATCAACAAGCGCCTCCTCAAGCTGCTCGAGAGCACCTACAAGATGAGCGACGAGAAGGTGAAGATGGAAGACGAGGCCGGGCTCGCCATCCGCAGCATGGGCTTGAACGTCCGGTTCCAGGAGGAGCGCCTTGAACAGGTTCGCAAAGCGTTCATTGCAGAGGTAAAACCTGCGTAAGAATCGTGGGCTTCTCTTTTTTTTCTTGCGGCGTGATACCGTGACTGCTCACCTGGGTGGAACACCGCGTCTTGCGACGCCATAAGTGCAGCCCTGCGTGAAACGTGTGTTCACCTGAGAAACCAAGTGCAACGGGGCTTGAGGGAGGGATGCCCCAACTTCCTTTTTTGTACTGGCCCTATCACACGAAGGGGTTGCCACAGAAGCAGGGCGAAGCCTAAAAGAGCGATCTGCGCCCACACACCCCGTAGTTGGGGCTATCGCCCCAACTGCTCTTCATACCGTCACTACAAGGGAGGAGACTACCGCAAGGAGCATTGCACCGAGGATGAGGACAACGAGAACGGATGCGATCACAATCGAGAGGACCACTGCAATCGCAGCCCTGGTGTCGGGCATCCCGTGCAGTTCCTTGACCCCGATGACCCCGATAATCACAGACCACACCCCGCCCACCAGGGGGCCGATCACGGGGATCCATCCGAGGAGAAAGGTGGGAGTAAGGTTGTAAAAGACGCTTTTTTCGGTCTGCCACACGCCCTTCTTTCCCCCAAGAAGGTATACCCATACATGAAGCCAGAGCCCAAAGAAGACTGCCATAAGGAGAGTGACGACCAGGATGACGATGACCCACGAGATAAAGAGGAACGGCTCGACAGGGTTTGCCCCAATCGCGGGGAGCCCGATGAGGAACGGGTGCGAAAAGATCTCGATGGCCGTCATGAGCGCACTCATGATGGCGTAAAAGACTGCGAGGACCATCAGGTACTTGATACTCTCCCCCGCGTCCTCGTCCTTCACCTTACGGAACGCAAACGAAGGCGTGAACATGAATCCGCGTATCTTCTCTAAAATGGGCATGGTCATAGTAACCAACTCATTTGCCCGGCGGGATTTTTATTTTTTTGTAATTTCACCCGCACCTCCTCTCCACTCGCAGCCTTACGAGAACCAAGACTTATTGCAACCCTGCGCGTTCTGGCGATTGGACATCTTCGAGAGAGTTTTTCTCCACTGCCGTTGATACCCTGTGGTATGGTTGAGCTGGCTGACCTCTCCTTTGGCTGGATCCTTATAGTACTCGGGGCGCTCTTTCTGGTGATAGAGACCTCGAGCCCGGGATTCTTCATCGCGGTGCCGGGGACGGTGATGATAATCCTCGGCGTGCTCCTGCTCCTGGGAGTCGACATCTTCAGCGGCCCCGCGGGGCTCGTGGTCGGTGTGGTGGCAACGGTCGCGGTCTCTATGATCACTATCTGGCTCTACCGCCGCATCAATCCCGGAGAGACGACTCCCACGACTATCAGCCGCGATTCGCTGATAGGCATGGAAGGGAGAGTCGTCCGGAAGGTCATCCAGGACTCGCTCTCCGGCAAAGTCCTCATCGCCGGGCAGGAGTGGAGCGCCAGGAGTGCGTCAGGTGAGATCCCCCCGGGTGCCAGGGTGAGAGTAAAAGCCTCGGAAGGGGTCCATATCGTCGTGGAAGAGGTGAAATGAACCTATGGCTGTAATCGAGACATTGATAACAATTTTCCTGATCATTGCGATCGTGATCATCTTCGCCCGCGGGGTGGTCATCGTCCAGCCCTACGAGCAGGGGCTGCAGATCCGGCTCGGCAGATATATCGGGAGGATGAACCCGGGGTTCCGCTGGGTCTTTCCCCTGATTACGAACGTAGTCAAGATGGACCTCCGCACCCAGGTGATGGACGTCCCCTCACAGGAGGTGATCACGAAGGACAACTCCCCCACAAACGTGGACGCCATTGTTTATATACGGGTCATCGACCCCGAGAAGGCATTCTTCGAGGTGGCGAACTATCGCCTGGCCACGGTGGCCCTGGCCCAGACCAGCCTTCGTGGGATCATCGGGGACATGGAGCTCGACGAGGTCCTGTACAACAGGGACATTATCAACACCAAGCTCCGGGACATCCTCGACCGTGAGACCGACCAGTGGGGAGTCAAGGTGGAGCGGGTGGAGATCAAGGAGGTGGACCCGGTAGGGGCGGTCAAGCAGGCCATGACCGAGCAGACCGCGGCAGAGAGGGCCCGCCGTGCCGCCATCCTCCGTGCGGACGGGGAGAAGCGGTCCGCGATCCTGAAGGCAGAAGGGACGAAGCGGAGCATGATCCTTGAGGCGGAGGGTGAACGGCAGAGCAAGGTGCTCCGCGCCGAGGGGGAGCGGATCTCCCGCATCCTCCAGTCCCAGGGACAGGCCCAGTCGCTCCGTATCCTCTCGGTCGGGGCCCAGCCCCTCGACAGGCGGGCGATCACGGTCCTCTCCCTGGATGCCTTGAAAGAGATGGCCAACGGCCAGGCCACCAAGATCATCTTCCCCTTCGAGGTCTCGAGCCTCATGAAGCAGGCGGCACGGTTCATAGGGGCTACCGACGAGGTGCCCGAGGAGCCGGCAGCGACCGGCGTTTCCGACACCACCATCCTGGGCACCATCCCGACCGCCGACGAGGTCACGGAGATCCTCAAAGAGATGGACAAGGCCATCAGGACCGAGGTGACTGTCGAGGAGCTGAAGGATATCAGCAAGAGCAGGAAGAAGACGGGGTCCGAACTTGTGGAGGATATCGAGGAGTCAATCGGGCAGGAGGACCAGGGGTAACCGCGCTCCCCAGTTCTCACCACGCTTCTTTTTTCTCTAAAAAATTAACTTTTCACAAAAGGACGAGAAGGTCCTTCCTGCACACAATCGGCAGCATCAGATCTTCTCGATGGTCACTTTCACCCGGTCCCCGGCTACAATACCGTGTCCCTTGGGCACGTCGATGTTGAACCACATGCAGCCGGGCTGGTCCTGCGTCTTGTCCTGGGACATGAGGCAGTCCTTCTCATCGTTGATGACGGCCACGAACTCGATGACCGAATCGAACTCTGCAATCTTCTTCATAAGGAAAGGGTCTTTGGGGATGAAAATCCCCATCACACCGCCTTGGATGTCACCATCCAGGTGGTGCTGTTTGAATAGCTCCACTTGATAATTGCCAGGTCGTGGCAGATCTCGGAGAGGATGGCCATGTTGGTCCCCACCTCTTTGGGGGAGAGGCCCAGTTCCTTGGCGATGTATTTGGACTTGAAGTAGTGCTTCCCCTTCTCGAGACCTCCCTTGAGGTACTGGACAATCCGGGTCTGAGTCTCATTATACTTATCGCGGATATTTCGTGATGCGTTCACGAGTATCACCTCAGCCGTGAGAGAATTGTACACTTATGCATCTATAAATATATATCTGTTCGCCACGGCATCCAGAAAGAGTTTATACTCGAACTTTTCGGCGAATTCGGCTTTTTCTAAAGGGTTTCTCGACACTTACCTGAGGGAAGGATGACGGGGGGGTGGAAACCAGAGAACAGGCGGGTGTCACGCGGGCATCCCGGCCCGGACAATGGAGATCTTGTCGATGAGGCCCTTCAAGACCTCTTCGCGCATCCCTTCGACGAACTTGATGCTGCCGACCACAAGATGCCCGCCTCCCGAGATGCCGCCGCCGGGGATCTCGTCCCGGAGCTCCCTTACCATCTTCGGGATGTTCATCATCACCCCGCGTGATCGGAGTACGGCAAAGTCGGGACCAAAACCGATCGTGACGACCGGCGACCCGGCATGCTGCTGGCAGAGGCGGTCGTGCACCTCCCCGGACGTCTTGCCCGGCGGGGGAAATGTGAACTTGTGGGCATGGATCTCCACGTCAAGGAGGAAGAGCTCGGCACCGTTGGGAAGCGTCCTGTGCACCACGTGCGGCATGCAGGCGCTCATCTGGTCCTGGATGGCAAGGTTCGCTCCCTCCACCTGGAGGGCCACGAGTTTTTTGTGACGCACGGAATCCCCGGCAAGGTTCAGGAGGTCCTTTACAAGTTCCCGGCCGTCGTTGAAACGCAGCCAGAACTGCTGGTAATCGAGTGCGAGTGCGATGTCCTTGCAGTCCTGCTCAGAATACGTGTCCTTGACGAGCGCGAGGTAGCGGGCCCTCTCCGGGGCTTCGCTCCGGTCACCGACCGCCGCCACTGCGGGGAGGTGCCTGACGAGGTTCTCGACCGATGGGTTAATCAGCCGGGCTACCTCGGTGCCGAGCATCCCCGCGGTGATCCCGAAGTCCCCGCCCACGTGGTAGGGGTTCACATGCCCGACCAGGAACTGGTCCACGATGGCATCGGGATGGTGGTGATCGATCACGACGATCGGGAGGTCATACACCTGTGCGATCTTCATGGAGGGGAGGTCTTCTTCGGTGGAACCGTTGTCGGTGAGGATCACAAGAGGCATCTTCTGCCCGTAACGGATATGATCTTTTGTCGCGAAGTCAAGGTCCCTCGTGATGTCTTCGATCTCGTAAAAGGGGGCTTTCGAGGGCGCCCTCTTGAAGAGGAAGTAATCTGCATCGAAGTCGCCGCCTGACTCCCGGATGAGAGAGACGATCGCCTGCTCGATGGCAACCCCTGAGCAGATCCCATCTGCATCCGCATGGTGCCGGAGGAGGATGGGCTGGGCGGAAAATATTGCTTTTCTGATGATTTTTGCAACTTTCCGCATCTCCGGCCTGAGTTTTTCCAGCACCTCCGACTGTACGAGGAACGATATCTCGGGCGGCTCTGCACGCGCCTCGAGGGCCTTGTTGATCCGATCCCTGACAGCCTCGGCCTCCTCGCCCGCAAGGATCGAGAGGTTCTCCACCTCGATCTGGAGCTGGTTCTGGCGCATCATCACCTCACCAACGATCCTTACCATGTCACCGAGTTCCGCTTCGGGATACGCGCGGACACCCGCCTCAACGAATGCTGCGGCGTTCTCGGTCCCGGAATCATCCACGATCGTAAAGATGGTGGGGCCGCTGGTCTGCTTGATCTGCGCAATCTCGCCCTCGATACGAACCGTCCGCCCCACTTTCCCCCCGAGTTCCGAGAGGCGGACTGCAGTCGACTTCTTCTCTACCATCTCCACGGTGTATACAGGGATGGTGACCTCCTCGAGGTCGATATTCCCGTTGCTCCTGATATTCATGACCTTTACAAGGATGCTCTCTCGTTCCCGGTGGCTGGTGCGAGCATTGCTCTTGTGCACCAGGCCCTTGACCCGGTCATTCAACTGCACGAAAGTGCCGAAATTTGCAAACCCCTGGACGCGCCCTATATACGTTTTCCCGACTTCCACGTCGCCGAGGTCGCACCCCGGCCCCATGCGATATACCAGATTATTCGTCTCATTCATAGGTATGCCAGATCGAGGCAGGATCTTCTTCCCCGATCCCGATCCGTTCTCCTTTGAGTATATCAATAGGTGCGGGATTCTTATGTAAGTATGGAATTAATCCCCGCGTGCGGCAGGTGATTCCCCCGAATCGGAGTAGGGAATCTCGAGCATGTCGAGATCGGAAGGGACCAGCACCCGGCCCCTGTACCGTGCCGCGGCGTCCTTCTGGTGGCCGGCGGTGGTGGTATACCGCGAACTGATATGGATGAGCGCAAGCGTGCGGGCATTGAGGAATTCTGCTGCCTCTCCTGCCTCCCCCGCGGTGGAGTGGAGTACTTCCCGTGCCCGATCTATTGCCTGGTCATCGTAGGTGGCATCATGGATCAGGAGGTCCGGATCGTGCGCCACATCCCTTATCCGGGTGTGAATCGGCCGGGTGTCGCCGGTATAAACGATCTTTCGGCCGGGCCGCGGCTGCCCCATGACGTCGCCGGGCCGCACCTCTGTCTCCTCTCCATCGACGGTGATCCTCACGGTCTCACCCCGCTGAAGCCTGCCGAAGAGGGGCCCGGGGGGAACGCCGAGCTCAATGGCCCGCTGGCGGTTGAAGCGCCCCGGCCTTTCGTCCTCCTCGAGGACGTAACCGAGTCCCGCCATTCCATGGGCGGTCTCGAATGCCAGGACAGAATAGCCCGAGAACCGCACGGTCGAGCCGGGACGGACCTCGACGGAATTGATGGGAAATTTTACATTGTACCGCGAGAGTGCACGGACAGACGCGGCAACCTCGTGGACCCACTCGGGGCCGTACAGTGTCAGGGGCTCGGTCCTGCCCATGAAGGAGAGGGTCTGGGCGAGCCCGAAGAGCCCCAGGAAGTGGTCCGCGTGCCAGTGGGTGATGAAGACTGCGTCTACGAGGAAACCCGTCCTGGCCCTCATCATCTGCTGCTGGGCCCCCTCACCGCAGTCGAAGAGGAGGGTGTCGCGGCCCCTCTTGATCATGATGCATGCGGGGTTTCGCATCGGGGTGGGGAGCGCTGCGGCCGTCCCGAGGAAAAAGACATGAAGCGTCTCGCCGCTCATGAAAACCACCCGTTGACCACCTTGATGCTTTTTTTGCCCTCCTCGAGGCTCCTCCCCTCCAGGACGAGGACCCCAGTGTACCGTGAGGCGATGGCGGGGCCCACCTTCTTCCAGTCAACGGTCCCCTCCCCGATAGGGAGGTGCTCGTCGTGCTGGCCGCAATTGTCATGGATGTGCATGTGGGAAGCGTTCTCGATGCAGGTGAGGAACTCCCGGACAAGGCCCACGGTGTTTGCATGCCCTATATCTATGGTGACGCCGATCCCCTCAATCCCCCCCGTCATCCCGAAGAGCTCTCCGGGGTCCCGGCAGAGGAACTCGCGCAGCCCGATCATGTTCTCGAGGCATGCGAGCACTCCATGCTCTGCCGCGACCCTGCCGATCTCCCGGAGGGCCTCCCTCTGCTGTTCCCATGCCTTCTGGGGCATCATTTTTCCTATCGGTGAGAGGTATCCGGGGTGGATGGTCACACGGTCGGACCAGGCGGAGGCCTGCTCGACGCAGGTGCAGACCTGTCTGACCGACTCCCGCCAGATGGGGTAGTTGAGGGTGGCGAGGTTCAGGTCGGCATAGGGGGCGTGGACAGTGATGCGGAGGTGCGTGGAGGAGATGGCTTCGTCAATACGCTGCACGTTCTCCGGGGAGTCGAGGCGGTAGTTACCATCGGCGACGATCTCCCAGCCGTCGAACCCCGCGTCCTCGATGCCGAATATCCAGTTGATGTCCTCCCAGACCTTCGACGAGGCCGAAAAGGAGAGGGGGTTCTTCATGGGTCCTCCCTGATCTCCCGGAGGAGCAATCGTGCGGCACAGGAGAACTCTTCAAGCGTTCCCGTGTTGGAGAGCGTGTAATCCGCCGAGGAGAACGCCTTCTCAAGACCCCAGCCGATCTCACGCCGGTCGCGCTCCTTCAGCTGCGAGGGGAGGGAGAAGTCGTCTTCCCTGCCCCGGCGGGAGAGTCGTTCAAGGCGGTCCTCGAATGGTGCCTCGATCCCGATGAGGAAGAAGCATGGAAACTCCCTCCTGAAGAGGTTCACCTCGGCGTCCCCCCTGATGCCGTCAACGAGGACGAGCGGTGCCCCGCAGGCCCTGATCCGAGAGAGGGAGCGTCTGGCAATGGCGTCCATCCCCTCATCGCGTCGGAGCCGGTTCGCCACGGCCCCAAGGTTTGCGTCGGTCGCGGGAAGGCCCTCCGCCTGCACTGCCTCGCGTATCACGTCGCCCATCACGACAATGGGGATCCCCTCTTCCGCGGCGATGCGGGAGAACTCGCCCTTACCGCTGGCAGGAAACCCAACGACCCCGATCACCTTCATACGTCACCTCCCCCCGGTCCCTGGTCCGAATCCTGATGGTTCTGCCCACTCGCACCATTTTTGCGGCCAGGGCTGCAAGTTCTTCGTACGTGAGGGGGGCCCGTTCTCCTCTGACTTCCTCATCAGACCGGTATGCTCTGCCGTTCACCTCTTTTGAGAGGGCCCAGTCCTTCCAGAACCGCTTGTGCACCCCCTGCTGGAGGACGATGACTCCCCTCGGCAGCTCCTTCTCAATCGCGAGGATCTCCTTCTCGTTGCTCCAGAAGACTGTAAGGACCACCTCGAATTCGGGAAGCGTCCCCGAGACGTGGGCCTCCTGGCAGAGGGCGACAGCCTGCCGCACCTGCGCAGTGTAGTCCCTGGAACTGACACTCTCGTACCCCTCCCACCGCTTGGCGTAACCTTCCCAGCGGCTCTTGTAGTCAAGCGCCACGCGGTCCACCAGTCTCTCGCTGATCATGGCCTCCAGCGTGCCGGGGAAGTAGCCGTTGGTCTGGACACCGACCAGCAGACCGCGCTCCTTTGCTGCCCGGGCAAGTGCGAGGAGGGGTTCTGTCTGGAGCGTCGGCTCGCCACCCGAGAAGATCACCCCTGATACGAGCGGGCGGGCTGCCTCGATCATCGCGATGACCTCCCCGATCTCCCGCATGTCGCTTCCGGCCTGGATGGCGGCGTTGTGGCAGTAGGAGCAGCGCAATGGACAGCCGCGAAGAAATACTGTGCACACTGCCCTCCCTGGCCAGTCGATCGTGCTCAGGTCCACGAACCCGCCGAAATTCACCTTCACCCGGATATCACCGTGCTCTACTATTGGGAGGGGAAGTTTCTTGAAACTATGGAAGGAGCAGGAGTGCCGAAAGGCACTCCTGCGGGAGGACGCGGGGGTGGTCTGGAGGGGGGTACCCCCTCCGGTCACGGGTTTACGATCCCTTTCATCCAGGATCAACAGACCTGTCGGTTCCTCGTGGTATCTTATTCGGAGTGCCGAAAGGCACTCCTGCGGGGGGACGCGGGGGTGGTCCGGGAGGGGGGTACCCCCTCCGGTCACGGGTTTACGATCCCTTTCATCCCGGATCAACAGACCTGTCGGTTCCTCGTGGTATCCAATCCGGAGTGCCGAAAGGCACTCCTGCGGGGGGACGCGGGGGTGGTCCGGAGGGGGATAATCTCTCCGGGCCTTGATCCCGCGCCATTCTTTCCCTCCTTTCCTCTCAAGAACACCCCTGACACTTCATTCCTCTCATCACTTCTGGAGTTATCCTCTCCCCCGTGCAGCCCAATCTTCAATTGAAGTTGCCTCTACGCAAATCAAATTTACTTGAGGAGAGAACAAGCAAGATTTAGTCTTTGTTTTTGAAAACAACCCTTTATCTTGTCTTTCTTCCTACACGTACACATGAGCCTCATTGACGATGCCAGGGCCGGCATTCTCACCGACGAGATGAAGGTCGTGGCCCGGCAGGAAGGTGTGACCGAGGATTTCGTCCGGAGGGGGGTTGCCGGAGGCCACATCGTGATCCCGGTCTCCCCCTACAGGGACGTGAAGATCTGCGGGATCGGCGAAGGGTTGCGCACCAAGGTGAACGCCTCTATCGGGACCTCAACCGATATCATCGATATCGATATGGAGATCGAAAAAGCCCGCCAGGCAGAGCTCGCCGGGGCCGATACCCTGATGGAACTCTCCACCGGCGGCGACTTTGTCGAGATCAGGAAGCGGGTGATCGCGGCGACAAGCCTGTCGGTAGGGAGCGTTCCCCTCTACCAGGCATTCATCGAGGCCGCGATCAAGGATGGCGCGGTCGTGCACATGAAAGAGGACGACCTCTTCCGCATCACTGCAGAGCAGGCGAAGCTTGGAACCAACTTCATGGCAATCCATACCGGGATCAACTGGGAGACCGTCAAGCGCCTCCAGAACCAGGGCCGCCATGGCGGGCTGGTCTCCCGTGGAGGCGCGTTCATGACCGCGTGGATGCTCCACAATGAAAAGGAGAACCCACTCTACTCGGAGTTTGACTACCTGCTCGAGATCATGAAGGAGCACGAGGTCACCCTCTCGATGGGCAATGGCATGCGTGCAGGCGCGGTGCATGACGCGACCGACCGGGCCCAGATCCAGGAGCTGCTGATCAACTCCGAACTTGCCGACAAGGCCCATGCCGAAGGCGTCCAGGTGATCGTGGAGGGTCCGGGTCACATCCCAATCGATGAAATACAGGCAAACGTCATCCTCCAGAAGCGGGTGAGTAACCGGAAACCCTTCTACATGCTCGGGCCGCTCGTGACCGACATTGCACCCGGCTACGACGACCGGGTTGCCGCAATCGGCGCAGCCCTCTCTTCCTCGTACGGGGCCGACTTCATCTGTTACGTCACCCCCGCAGAGCACCTGGCGCTTCCCACCCCCGAGGAGGTCTACGAAGGCGTGATCAGTTCCCGCATCGCCGCCCATGTCGGCGATATGATCAAGCTTCGGAAGCGGGACGCGGACCTCGAGATGGGCCACGCCCGCCGTGACCTCGACTGGGAGCGGCAGTTCCAGGTCGCCATGAACCCCGAGAGGGCAAGGAAGATCCGGGACGAGAGGATGCCTGCCGACGCTGACGCCTGTACCATGTGCGGCGACTACTGCGCGCTGAAGATCGTCAACAGACACTTCAGCTTCTGAACCTTTTTTCCCCAGGTCCTTCTGGATCCCCTTTCACAATGAGAGGGGCCAATTGCTCCAAAAAAAGGGAGAGATCCCTACTGGTCCACTTCGCAGATGGCCAGCTGGTACATCCAGTCGAGGAGGCGGGGACACTCTTCGATGTGGCATTCCAGGTCGCACGCGATGCAGGGGATCAGTTCCTCGCCCGCGAGGATGAGGGTCGGGTCGACGGGGCGGCGGCTGGCCTTCAGGACGAAGGTCTTGATGCCTTCCTTCCGGAACTCCACCCGCTCGATCAGCCCCTCGTCGAGGAGTTTCTTTACGAGGCGGGAGCACTTGCGGCTGTCGACCTCGAGGATCTTCCAGAGCTCGCTCTGGAGGACTCCCTCGGGATGTGACTGGATTACCTTGAGTGCATCTTCTGGGGTCTGGGTCATATTGCCTGGGTTCTCAGATATTGGGCTGTATGGAGAGGATATTGTTACCCCTGATGACCACGGTCCCCAGGGTGCGGCCACGCGCATTGTTGATGTACTCAGTGGTGTCTTCCATGTGGATATTCAGGTATTCATCGACTGCAACCAGGCGGCCCTGAAGCTTGCGCTGATCGTCCTTTATCTCCACTGTGACTTTTGAATCCACCAGAGAAAAGACCTTTTTTATGGGTAATACGATACCGTTCACCATCTGCCTTTTATTGGGGGGTGCCGGTATTTATTGGTTTTTCCACCCGGCACTACAGGGCAGGAGAAAAAGGATGGTTATTCCTTGATCGGGACCCACCGGCCCTTGAGCGTCTTCTCGACGGCAGGGAGCGTGGTATACTCCATCTCCGACAGGGAGAGCCGGTGTGGCTCAAAGGGGCCGTGGGCCCGGAGGATGTCGGCGAGCTCGTTGCAGCGTGCCCTGACCCTGTCATATGCGGGATCGTCAAACATGTCGGCCGGGCCGATCAGTTTCCCGTTGCATACCTGGAACCCGAGGCAGATCACGCGCGGCGGCCCGTCGAAACGGGTGCAGTTCGCATCTGGGAGGCCTACCGGCATGAAGGGGCCGTGGTGGGAGCCCCGCATCCACCCGGCCACGATAATCGGGATGCTGAACGGATCGATGATCTCCCCGACAGCAGGAAGTCCGCTCTGGCCCCGCACGATCATGACCGGGTCATCCTTGCCCACGTATTTCCCGGCAATCAGGGATAGGCGCTGGGTGCTCGTCGATGCTGCGATGATCCCGTCCTTTCGTTTCACGTACTTGATGACGTACCGGGAAGGGGCGCCGATATAGGCAAGCAGGCTGTAGCTCTCCTCGGGGGTCCGGAACTCGATCTTCCGCTTCTCTATCACGTCATGGACCTCGAAGATAAACCCGTCATGCATCTGCGGGTCGATGACAAGCCCCGCGGTATTGAACGGGTCGGCAAAAATCTTGTACAGGTAAAAGTTCCAGGCGCCGGGTTCCGTCTTGTCTGCCATGAAGAGGAGTACTGGGTCAGATCCCCGCTCCTCGAACTCCATCTCGGCAACGCCAGGGCCCATCCCCTTGACGTTCCCCGAGAATGCGTCGGAGAGGATGTCCTGCCCCGCTCCGTAGAGCTTCATCTCCTTTGCGACCTTCGCACATTCGGTAAACACCTTCCAGGAGAGCGCATGGATCTCCGGGTCGTCCTCTCCCCGCGTATGGGTCATGATCAGCTCAAGGTCGTCACCGCAGTGGGTGACAAACGAGTCGATCAGGAGTTTTCCTTCCTGTTCCTTGAGCATCCGTGCGGCTTTCTCGAGGATGAGCGGGTGGGTCCGGGAGTGGCCCGGAAAGCTCCCGATATCTGCTTTTATCAGGGAAATCGTGGTTTTTGCCATGCACATGTCCTCCTGTTGGTTCTTACATACTAATAGGACCAGGAGATAAAAAACTCTGGGGTTTTTAAAAAAAAGCCTCTGTCGCGGACCCGTTCAGGGGGATGACGGGGACGCTTGCGGGTCTTTTTTTCCCACGGGGATGTAGGAGACCTCAAGCACCCCGTGGCGGAAGGAGATCTCTTCCGACCCATTCTGCACAGGCGGGACCGTTGCACTTCCCTGGTAATGCCGTTCCTGGTCGCGGGCCCATATGAAGACCCGGTCACCGCGGAACATCACCTGGATGTTCTCGGGTGTCATCCCCGGCATCTCCGTGATCAGCATCACCCGGTTTCCCACATGGTGCACCTCGATCGGGGACTCGGTGGAGTCTCCGCGGGCTCTCTGGGGGGGTGAGGGGAAGTCTCCTCCGGGGGGGAGTACAATCTTCATACCTATGAAGAGGGGGCGGGAATCGCCCGCCTGCGCAGCCTGCATCAGGTTGCGCAGCATCTCTTCCAGTGTCTTGTGGGAATCTTCAGGTTTTTCTGTCATCTTGTTGCTCTTTTCCGGCCAGCGGCGGCCGGGTTGGCCCTTCAGGCCCGGAGTTCCTCCTCAAGACCGTGGGTCAGGCGCTTGATCTCGTTCCAGTCCTTTTTCCTCCGGAATGTCTCCTCCCTGAGTGCGCGGGTGTCGAACTCCCTGTCCTTGCGGAGTTCTGCCTGCTTCAGGGCTGCGACCGCGTTCTCGAGGATCGTCCGCTGTTCCTGGTTGTAGAGGATCTCCCAGGCCTGGCGCTCGGCGGTCTCAAGTGACTCGCGGTCCATCGAGCCCTTGACCTTCTTTGCTGCCTCGTCGAAGTGCGCGCGGGTGATGCGGACGTTGACCACGGCATCGTTCATCTCCTGCTCGCTCTTTCCCGCCATCACGGTGATGAACTCGCGCATTGCCCCAAGCTTCGCCTCGCGGACGAGGGCCTCGATGTCCGCACCGACGTAGCCTTCCGTTGCATCCACGAGGTCTTCGATCTTCACGTCCCTTGCGAGGATTGCGTCCGCGTCCCTCAGATAGACCTCGAATATCTTCTTCCGGCTCTCTTTATCCGGGGGCGGGACGTAGATATGGCGCTCCATGCGGCCGGGGCGCATCAGGGCCGGGTCCAGCATGTCGGGGCGGTTTGTCGCCCCTATCACGGTCACGTCCTTCAACTCCTCGAGCCCGTCGAGCTCGGTCAGGATCTGGCTGACCACGCTCTCGGTCACGTGCGAGGAGCCCATGTACGTGCCCCGCCTCGGCACCAGCGCGTCCACCTCGTCAAAGAAGATGATCGCGGGCGAGGCCTGCCGCGCCTTGCGGAAGATCTCCCGGACTCCCTTCTCGGACTCCCCGACCCACTTTGAGAGGAGCTCGGGGCCCTTCACAGAGATGAAGTTGCACTCGCTCTCGTTTGCGACCGCCTTTGCGAGCATCGTCTTCCCTGTCCCCGGTGGACCGAAGAGGAGGATGCCTTTTGGCGGCTTTGTGCCGAGTTTTGCGAATACCTGCGGGTAGCGGAGTGGCCACTCCACGGCCTCGCGGAGCTCCTGCTTCACGTCTTCAAGTCCGCCCACGTCCTCCCAGGAGATGTCCGGGACTTCCACGAGCACCTCTCGCATCGCGCTCGGCTCGACGTGCCTCCTGGCCTCGTCGAAGTCATCGTTCGTGACCTTCAACTGGTCGAGGAGCTCTGCCGGGATCTCCTGGTCCAGGTCGAGTTTCGGGAGGATCTTCCGCAGTGCATGCATCGCGGCCTCCTTGACGAGGAGGGCAATGTCTGCTCCCACGAACCCGTGGGTCGTGTCGGCATAGTTCTCCAGTTTTACGTCATCTGCAAGGGGTACTCCACGGGAATGGACCTGGAAGATCTCCATCCTCCCCTTCTTGTCGGGGATGCCGATCTCGATCTCGCGGTCGAAGCGCCCCCCGCGCCGGAGTGCAGGGTCAATGGCGTCAGGGATGTTCGTCGCGGCGATGACGACCACCTGGCCCCTTGACTTGAGGCCGTCCATCAGGGAGAGGAGCTGGGCAACCACGCGCCGCTCCACCTCTCCCTTGGTGTCCTCGCGCTTGGGGGCGATAGAATCGATCTCGTCGATGAAGATGATCGCAGGGGCGTTCTCCTGGGCCTCGTCAAAGACCTCGCGGAGCTTCCCCTCGCTCTCCCCGTAGTACTTGCTCATGATCTCAGGGCCCGAGAGAGAGACGAAATGTGCGTCCACCTCGTTTGCGACGGCCTTTGCGATCAATGTCTTTCCTGTCCCCGGCGGGCCGTAGAGGAGGACTCCCTTCGGGGGCTCGATGCCGAGGCGCTCGAAGAGCTCGGGGTGGCGGAGCGGCAGCTCTATCATCTCCCGCACCATCTCGAGCTCCCGCGAGAGCCCCCCGATGTCCTCGTAGTGGACGTCCGCGGTCTCCCCCTTCTTCTTCTCCTTCGGCTCAAACGGCGTCTCCTTGAGCTCGATCTGGGTGTCCTCGGTGACGATGGCGACGCCCTTTGGGCTGACCTTGGTGATGACCAGGGTGAGGGGGTTTCCGATCACGTCCACCCGCACTGTCTGGCCCTCCATCACCGCCCTGCCCCTGAGCAGGCGTGAGAGGTACTGCTCGCCGTGCAGGAGCCGGATGGGCTGGGTGGGGTTGATCACCACCTTCTTGGCATACCCGACCTCCACCTTCCGCACCCTCACCCGCTCGTCGACACCTGTCCCGGCATTGCCGCGGATGGTCCCGTCGATGCGCAGGATGGCCTGCCCTGTGTCCTGGGAGAATCCGGGCCACACGATGGCGGTGGCCTTCTTCTTGCCCTGGATCTCGATGGCGTCCCCGCTCACCACGCCGAGCGCACGCATCGCCTCGATGCTCAGGCGGGCGATGCCCCGTCCGGCATCGTCCCTTGCCGCCTCTTTTACGATAACCTCGATGGAGTCAGTAGGTGTCATGGGAATGGTGTCCTTATGATGTTTACTTTTAGTAAGTGAGTTATAGTATATATAACTACCATACGCGGCACGATCTTTGCTCTCCGCTATCTTCACTGCTGGTGATTCTATCCGCAGAATCCGTGGATTTTCGGGGGATTTTTTATCTCGTGTGTCTCTCCACCCGGGATCCTTCTCTGCTCCGGCCTTCCGACCCGCAAAGGCAATGCATACAGAACGCATACCTAACACCTAAAGCAGGAGCCCGGGTTATACGCGGCGAGAAGGAGCAGAAGAATGCTTGACCTGAAGTTCATACGTGAAAACCCCGACGTGGTGAGACAGGACCTCCAGAAACGGGGGGATACCGGTAAGGAAGCCTGGGTTGATGACCTCCTCGAGAAGGACCGGCGATCCCGGGCGCTGAAGGTGCAGGCCGACGAGCTCCGCAGGCGGCGGAACAGCATCGCCCGGGAGATCAACGAGGAGAGGAAGGCGGGGAGGGACACAGGTGCCCTTAAAAAAGAGGCCGCCGAGCTTCCCGGGAGGATCAGGGAGATCGAGGCCGAACTTGAGGAGATCACGGCGAAGATACGCTATTACCAGATGCGCCTCCCGAACATCCTCCACGAGAGTGTGCCGACCGGGCGGGATGACACAGAGAACGTCGAGATCCGCAGGGTGGGGACACCCCGCACATCCGCGTTTCCGCTCGCAAGCCACGGGCAGCTTGCCGCAGACCGAGGGTGGGCAGACTTCGAGAGGGCTGCGCGGGCCGCCGGGGCGGGTTTCTACTACCTCAAGGGAAACCTCGCGCTCCTCGACCTTGCGCTCCAGCGTTTTGCCGTCGACCTGCTGGCAGAGAGGGGCTTTGTCCCGGTCATCCCCCCCTACATGATCAACCGCAGGTCTTACGAGGGGGTGACGGATCTAGAGGACTTCGAGAAGGTCATGTACAAGATCGATTCCGATGACGCGTACCTGATCGCGACGAGCGAGCACCCGATCGGGGCAATGTACCAGGACGAGATATTCGAGGAGCGCGAACTCCCGCTCCGCCTCGCCGGCATCTCTCCCTGCTTCCGGAGGGAGATCGGGTCCCATGGCCTCGACACAAAGGGGCTCTTCCGCGTGCACCAGTTCCACAAGGTGGAGCAGTTTGTCTTCTGCAGGCCTGATGACTCGTGGGGGATTCACGAGGAACTGCTGGCAAATGCCGAGGAGATCTTCTCGCGCCTCGGCCTCCCTTACCGGGTGGTCAATATCTGCACCGGTGACATCGGGACTGTTGCCGCGAAGAAGTATGACATCGAGGTCTGGATGCCGAGGGAAGAGGCGTACCGCGAGGTGGTCTCCTGTTCGAACTGCACCTCGTACCAGGCGGTCCGCCTCAATACCCGGGTGAGAGATCCTCACGACTTCGAGTCAAAGCGTTTTGTGCACACCCTCAACTCGACGGCGGTAGCCACGACGAGGACGATCAGGGCGATCCTAGAGAATTACCAGGAGGAAGATGGAGCGGTGATGGTGCCCCCGGTGCTCCGATCCTACATGAACGGTCTCGAATACCTCTGATCCGGTCACCCGGTGACCCGGACGACCCCTTTCTCCGTGACGATGAGGTCCATGCAGACATCGTTTCCGTCTGCAGGGATGGACTCGACCTCCTGGCAGGAGAAGGCCACCCCGATCTTTCTCATGTGGGGGTAGCGGGAGAGAAAACGGTCATAATACCCGGCCCCGTACCCGAGCCGGTGTCCCCTCGAGTCATATGCAATCATTGGGACGATCACCACCTCGATCTCCCGTGGCTCGGCGCGGACCTCGTGCCCGATGGGCTCGGGCACAGAGAACGTGCTCTCAGTGAGGTGCGAAGGATCGGCCAGGTAGGAGAGCCGGAGCGTCCGCTGCTCTTTTTCGATGATGGGGACAGCCACCCTGGTCCCCCGGGAGACCATCGCAGAGATGAGCGGGAGCGTGTCCACCTCGGGTGGCTTTGAGGCATAGACGAGGACCGGGTCTGCCCCGTCAAGGAGTGCGAGCACCTCCTCACGGATGGCTCTGGAGAGTGTCTCTCTCACTTCAGGGGAAAGGGCGGCCCTGACTTCCCGGGCCCTGGCCCTGATCGCCTGCTTTTCGCCGCTCATGCTGTCTCCAGTACTCTTCGCCGTGAAGGGGAATTAAGGGTGTGGTCCTCACCGGTCACTTCAGCGATGAGAGGGGCAGGACGGCCCTCGGACCTGAAAACAGGAAAGTTCTCCCCCGTGCATCGGACACAGCGCAGATACCGATCACTGAGCCCGGCCCACGGAAACGACCACCAGGTCCTGCAGGAATTGATGACGGGATTTGCACGGAAAAAATTGAGTGGATTCACTGATAGGACAAGGGCATTACGCTGACCAGCGAGATGAAGAACCAGGCTGCGATGAGCATGATGATGAGTGCGAGGATGAACGCGGACAGGACCACCGCTCCTGCTGCCCTGCCGGTCGATACCTGGTGCAGTTCACGTATTCCGAGGATCTCGAGGACCAGTGACCAGATACCCCCGACAAAGAGCCCGATGACGGGGATCCACCCGATAAGCATGTAGGGGGTCGACCCGAAGATCATGGCTTTGGCGGTCTCCGCGTATCCCTTCCGGCCGCCGAGGAGGTACACAAAGAGGTGCAGCCAGCCTGCAAAGACGAAGAGAAGGACCAGTGACGCGATGACCAGGACGATCGCCACCACCACCATTCCGATCGTCTCCATCAGGAAGACCTCGCCCATCCCCATCTGCCCCATGGCCTGCGTGAGTGTGGCCAGGATGGCGCTTGCAAAGATCAGGTCCACGATCACGGTGAGAATCGCGTTGATGATGACAATAATCAGAAAATACTTGATTGCGTCACCAAGCGACGTCCCCCGCTGGTTGCGGAAGGACTCGACCGGCTGCATCAGAAACCCTTTGACCGTCTCGAGAGTATCCATAGACACCACTATGCCAGGTATGACTGCAGGATATAAGAAGAGTGCACCTTTTTCCCTGTCGCCCGGGGCCACACCTCTCCCTCCGCACGTATAAGGGGTAGCTGCCGGAACCAGAGTGTATATATCGTGGTCGTCCCACCTGATCATCAAAATGGCCATACCATTGCGGTACCTCGCGCTTCTTTCGATTATTGTGCTTCTCGCGGTGGTCTTCCCGGCAGGTGCAGCCCATGGAGAGGGGGCGGGCTCTTCTTCCTCCCATGGCGGGGGAAGCGGGGCCGCGATGGCAGCCGCATTAGGAAATGGTGCGCCTGCATCCCCAGGCCTGCCCGGCCACATGCAAAGCGACGGGGGAGTACAGGCCCTTTCAGGGCAGGATAGCGCAGTCCGCCTCCAGTCCCAGGGTGCAGGGTCCTTCGGGGGAGTACCCCGTCCAAGTGTGGACCCCGAGGTGCAGGCCGGGTCTCATGGGGGCACCCGCACTGGGGATGCCGCATGGGCAGGAGCAGCCGGGAGCGCGCTTGGTCCGGGAAGGATTGGGAGCAGCCCTGCGTCCGGAGGAACCGAAGCCTCTCCGGGTCTTCCTTCCGCAAGACAGCGCGGTCCCCCTCCCCATGCCATGCCCGATAGCCCGGGGACACAGGCGGGGCGTTACCCCTGTGGCCCGGCCCAGACTGCCGAACCGCTCGCAGGGGCTTTTGGACCGTCAGATCCGCCCCTCTCCCCATCCGCCTCTCCACGCGCGAGGAAGGACGGCGAGTGGGATGAGGATTCCCCCGGTGCACCCGAACGAACCGCTCTCCCTTTCCTCTTCCTGCCATTCCTTGGGTTCCGGAGGATACATGCGAAGAATGTCCTCTCGCACGACCTCAGGCGAATGGTGTACGATGCCATTGAGGCGCACCCCGGCATCGATGCCCTTACCCTTGCCAATCTGCTTGGGACGAACCCGAGCACACTGAGATACCACCTCTTCACGCTGATCCGCGCCAAAAAGATCACGACATTCTCCCGGCCTGGCGTAGTGCGTTATTATCCAAACCAGGGGATGTACCCTCCCTTCTTCCAGTGCCTCCTGCACTCCCTGTGGACCGATACCCGGAGAGAGATCATCATGATCCTGTGGAACACGCCAGGGATGAACAGGGCCCAGCTTGCAGAGGCTCTCTCATGCTCGGGCCCCTCCGTCACCCGGCACATGCAGGCACTCTCAGACGACGGGATCGTGGAGAACCGGTGCCCTGGAAGGTCAAACCACTATCATCTCACCCCTGCTGCTGTCGAGGCGCTCGAGTTCCTCGGGGGCGTGGTGCCCTGCAATGCGCTTCCCGTAGAGGCCGCACCGGTTTTGCCTTCTGCTGTCTGAATGGCGTCTCACCTGTAGCTTTGGATGCGAGAGATCCCTTTTATCCCCATGCCCTATGCTGGATGGAGACGGGTCATCCGGGAGGATATCGGTGACCCGGCGAAGGAGAACACACATGATGAGAAAGACACTCGCAGTATGCCTCCTCCTTGGCATCGTCCTCCTGCCTGCCACGGTGATGGCGGCAGGGGCCCAGGGCCAGGGAAGATCTGGCGCAGAGGGTGGAGCCCGGGTGCTCCAGGAACAGGCGGAAGAGACCACCTCCGCAGGACAGTACCAGTTCTGCGCACAGCACGGATTTAATGACGTTCAGAAAAAGGGGAACGGGGAGATGCGCCGCATCCGCTCCTGCAGCGGGGACGGCGAGATGAAACAGGCAAAGACCATGGCCCGGGACCAGACGCGGCTCCGGGACGGGTCCTGCGGAAACTGTCCCTCGCTCTGAGAGAGAGTTCCAGGAAAAACACCCTTCAATTTTTTAGTGTGAGTTGAGGAGGAGGGGTTTTAGTCCTCCCCCTGCCGATCTTCGACGGCATCCAGGACGCGGTCCCAGATGATAATGAGGCCTGGCACAATCACGTACGCGAGGAGCCCGGCCCCGACGAAGATTGCCACGATCATGACGGACTGTTCCATGGTTGTCACCAGGAGTCCGGTCCACACCGCGTGACGATCAGGCCAGCGCAGGGACGGTGTCTGCCCACGCCTCAACCAGCCCCACGATGGCATCGTCTGCGTACGAGGAGATACGCACCTGGTCGCGGGAGAAGGTGACGTAGTAGACCTCTCCAGAGGGGTCGTGGCACCGCAGGGTGCAGAGGTAGCGCTCGTGTTCGGTATCCCTTGCAGGGTCGCCTCCCATTGCCGCGGTAAGGTCCTCGTCTCCCATGATCCCGGCGATGCTCCCATTGAACCCCGCCACGCTGCCCGAGCGTGCGGTGATCTGCCCCACGGTCTTTCCGTCGTCATCCTGGTACAGGATCCTCGCAGTGTATGCCTCGCGGCTCTTTGAAACGGGGTCAAACGTGACGCCTCCGACCTCGTGCGGGGTGCACCCGAAGGGGTTCGTGTCGAGTACGCTCTGCACGATCGCGGCAAAGGTGGTCACGTTGGCGATCGGTGCGGCCAGCTCGCGGGCCGCGGTCTTGGTGGTGCTCTTTTCCACAAAGTCTGCCATTCTTCTCTTTCCTGCCCCCATTCGAGGGGCACATACCCGGTGGGAACGTGATATCAAGGCGGTTGTCCGGGGGTGGCAAAAAAGAGGCACCAGAGAGTTATTTTCCAAATCCAAAGCCTATCGGTTGCAGAATGAATGATCAGAGCCTCTAATCCCGTTTCCTCCCCGCAACCAAAAAGGGAAAGGTGAAGTGATCATGGGAAGATCTGGAGCATGGAGAAGGGTCCATGAACCTTGCACGGTTCGATGAGATGGAGAAGGAGGAGCTTATCTCGTACCTCGGGTTCCTGCTCTGGCACTACCGGGTGGTAGACGCGTTCTGGTTCATCTTCCTTGCTGAGGACTTCGGGCAGCCGGTTGCCGAGCGGATCAACGAGAAGGTCTGGGGAAGGGTCGCCTCAATGGCGGCAAGAGACCTGAAGGCACGGTTCGGGATCACGGAGAAAGGGCTGAAAGGTTTTGTCAAGGCCCTCCGGCTCTTCCCCTGGGCAATCCTTGTCGACTACCAGATCGAGGAGGAAAAAGACGAGGTGGTCATCAGGGTGCCCTCCTGCCCCACCCAGGAGGCGCGCCTGCGCCGGGGACTCGGCGAGTATGTCTGCCGGGAGATGCACAGGGCAGAGTTTGCCGCGTTCGCGGGGGAGATAGATCCCCGGATCAGGGTGGAATGCCTCTTTGCCCCTCCCGACCCGCACCCTTCCGACATGTTCTGCATGTGGCGGTTTACCCTTGATGAGGGGTGAGGCATCGAGGGCGTCAGGGCCTCTCGATTTCCATAAGGCCCCCGGGAAAGATCTCGTAATACCGGAACCCTTCCCTCCCCGACAGGATCCAGATCTCCTTCGTGCAGCACCGCCGGCCGCCTATTGCCCGCAACCGGTCCATGTCGGCCCGGTACCTGGCATTCACGTCCCTGATATCCCGGACCGGAAGGCGTTCTCTCCGTACCTGGACGAGGAGTATGTCGTCGTCACCGATCCCTACCAGGTTGATGGGGCTCCTTGAGCCGTTGAAATTGAGCGCGTGGTATCCCAGGGAATCAAGGACGTCCCGTGCCTCGAACTCGACGGGGCGGGCCCTTGGGGTGGTGGTCATGATGCGGTTCCTTCCCTGGCGTGGCAAGCGGTGGGCCCGGGTGCATCCAGAGATCGTTCGTGGCGGCATTTTCTGCCTGGTATTCCAATATGGTGGAGAGGGGTGTGGAGTTGGATATGCGGGGACATGGGAAAAAATCCCCCTTGTGGACTTGAGTGGTGGAGTGCAGTACGGGGCACAGGAATCCCGGCACAGGGGGCATTCCTGCAGGGGAGAGGGGATCTCTCATCTATCAGGGCAAAAAATCGTGGAAGGTTCCATGGGAAGAGGGGTGCGGGAAGGCACGGTTGGGGTCCTGCCCGGCCCTCCCCACTCGTCTTTGCAGGAGACCGCTGCACCGGCGAGTGTCCCGATCGTGATGAGCACCGCATGCAGGAACCAGGTAACCTTCCTCGGGATTATCCTTCCTGCGGCCCTCTTCCCGCAAACGCCGTGTGCTCCTGCGATTAAGAACGGATACATGTCCTTAAAAGAAGTATTTTTTTGATCAATTTGAAGATTGCGGTGAAACGGGAAATTTTGGCCTGTATCGGGCTTTTCTTCCCAGGATCACGTACCCTTCCCGTGATGCCCGGGCGCCCGGATCCTTCACCGCGCAGAGATATCCTGTGATGAGTGAGAAGATCCGGCATTATCGGGCATTTTCCCGGGATCATGGGCATGGTGCCGCAACAGGCAGAGGAGAGAGAGCCCCAGGTGGTCGCGGGCCAGTGTTTCACCCATTGATTCCATATGTATAAATAGTCATAGTGTTTTTTACACTCATCATGGACAGGGAGGAGTGGCACTCCCGTCCCCCCGGCCATCTCCCCACGGTGCAGTATCCCGCACCCGCGGGGACGACGGCTCCCCCGCTCCTGGCAGCCTCGATTCCCGGTACCCGGGCTGGGCCCCGGGTCCCCGGTTTTCACCCAAACCGGCCTGAATGCGACGGCGCCAAGGGCAGATTACAAGGTGGAACCATATGACAGAAAGACCCAATACGCTGTGGCTGGTGGCGGCATTCGTCATTGCAGCCGTTTTTTTCCTGGTCCCTCCGGCGATGGCGGCAAATGCTGCCGTGCTGACCCTTTCCGCAACACCGGCAAACGTGACCCCGGGAGGGGAGGTGGTCCTCTCGGGGAACCTCTCCGATGCCTCGACGGGTGCCCTGATACCCTTGCAGAAGGTCACCCTCCAGTCCTCTCCCGACGGCGTGTCATGGACGAATATCCTCTCCACCATCAGCAGGACGGGGCAGTTCCAGGTCACCCGCCTGATGAGAGAGCCCGGGACATATTATTTCCGGGTGGAATTTTCCGGCTCCAGGACGTATGCTGCCGCAACAAGTCCCCCCGTGAAAGTGACGGTCACTTCACCCTCCGGTCCCCAGGGCTCGGTCCTCTCGATCTTTGCCGCTCCCCTGATTGTTACCCAGGGGGGCACCGTGACGATCTCCGGGACCCTCGTGGCATCTCCGGGCGGGGGAGTCCTTTCCAACCGGTCGGTCGTGGTGTTCTCTTCCGCTGACGGGACCAGTTTCTCCCCCGTCGGCGTTGCGGTGACTTCCCAGAACGGGATGTATTCCACGACGACGGTCGTGAACACTCCCGGCCGCATCTTCTTCAGGGCCGTCTATAATGGGGACAGCACCCATACCGGTTCCACAAGCCCCACGGTCGCAGTGGACGTCACTGCTCCCCAGCAGAAAGCCACCAACCTCACTCTCGGGGCTTCAAATTCAACAATCGCACTCGGCCAGGACCTGAAGCTTGCAGGTATCCTCAAGGAGACCTATGGAGGGAAGCGAATTGCCGGTGCACCGGTCACGCTCCAGTTCTCTCTTGACGGGGGAGCCTGGAGCCTCCTCGATCAGAAGATCACCGATGGGAACGGCGAGTTCCTGGTCGTGCATACCCCCACGAAGGGCGGGAAGTACCAGTTCCGTGCCGCATATACCGGAAACAGCACCTACGCACCGGCAGAAAGCCCCGCGGTGACCGTGAACGTGACTTCCCCTGTGGGGCCCCAGGCCTCGAACCTCTCGATCCAGGCATCCCCAAGGTCCCTCCCCCAGGGAGGCACCGTGACGATCTCCGGGAACCTTTCCACCGCGGTGGGGGGGAAAGCCATCCCGGGGCGGTCGATCGTCCTGTTCTCATCCTCAGATAATGTGACGTTCTCCCCGTTCGGGGTCGCGACCACCGCACCGGACGGGACATATTCAGGCAGCACCACGCTGAACACCCCGGGAAGGTTCTTCTTCAAGGCCGTATACAACGGCGACAGCACCTACACCGGGAGAGAGAGCGCAGTGGTCGCAGTTGATGTCTATTCCTCGCAGCAGAAGTTTACCACGCTCTCCATCCGGGCCTCGTCCTCCTCGCTGGTCCTCGGCCAGGCAGTGGACCTCTCAGGGGCATTGTCCGAGGCAGGGACGGGCACCCGCATCTCCGGTGCGCCAGTCGCGGTCCAGTGGTCCCTTGACGGGAGCGCATGGAACCCGCTCGGGCAGGTGACCACGGGCGTGACCGGGGAATATACCATCATGCACACCCCGCCCAAAGCCGGGACCTACCAGTACCGTGCGACCTACTCAGGCAATACCACCTACGCGGCCGTGAGCAGTGCCTACGTGAGCGTGAATGTCAGGTCCCCTGCGGGACCGCAGGATTCCCGTCTTCTTATCAACGTGACCCCACGGGACCTGGTACAGGGAGGCACCGTGACACTCTTTGGGAACCTCACCTCGGTCCAGGAGAAGAAGGGCATTCCCGGCCGCTCGGTCCTCCTCTTCACATCCTCCGACAACATCACGTTCTCTCCCCTCGGCGTCGTGGCCACCGCGGTTGACGGGACGTACTCAGGCAGCACCACGCTGAATACTCCGGGCCGGTTCTTCTTCAAGGCGGCCTTCAGGGGAGACCTCGCTTACTCGGGCTCGGAGAGTGCAGTGGTCGCGGTGAATGTCACTGTGCCGCAGCAGAAAGCAACCACGCTCTCCCTCTCGGCGGCTCCCACTTCCCTTGTCCTGGGACAGTCCGTGAATGTGACAGGGATATTGAAGGAGACTCAGGGGAGCTCACGGGTCCCCAGTGCACCCGTCACTGTCCAGTTCTCCGTCGACAGGGGAGCCTGGAGCACCCTCGGCCAGAGGACCACGGACGCAAACGGCGAGTATGTCATCACGCACACCCCGTCCAAAGCCGGGACTTACCAGTACCGTGCCACCTTTGCCGGCAGTCCCACGCATGGCCCGTCAGGCAGCGGCACGGTGACCGTGACGGTGGCCTCGATGCCCCCCTCCAAGGCGACCACGCTCACCATCCAGTCGACGCCTGCATCTCCCGTACGCGGCGAGACATATTCCATCACCGGGCTTCTCCGGGAATCGACGACCGGGACAGGCATCACCGGGAAGGTGGTGCGGGTCGAGCGGTCAGGCGACGGGACCACCTGGTCCCTGGTCAGCATGGTCACCACCCGGACGGGCGGGACCTATACGGTCTCTGATGTGCAGCAGGCGGGTGGCAGGTTCTATTACCGGGCATCATTCAGCGGAGACCGCTTTTACCACGGCTCGAACAGCCCTGTCATCCAGGTAATGGTCAAGAGGGTCTCGGACGTGAGCCTCTCGGCGTCCCCGGTGGTGATCACGGCGGGCAGTACCGTCAACTGCACCGGGACCCTGGTCGATGCCCAGAGCGGGGCTCCGCTGCCGGGAGAGACGGTCAAAGTCATGATCTCTGAAGAGAATACTGCATGGACGACCTTTGGATCGACTGTCACCCGGAATGACGGGGCCTGGAACCTCTCGGGAGCTCTTCCGAAAGCAGGCTCCTATTTCCTTGCCGCGAGGTTCGAGGGGTCCGCGTCACACGATGGTGACTGGAGCAACTCGGTCGGGATCAAGGTCAAATAACTCCCTGGCCCACTTTTTTTGCCGCCTTACGCGGCGGTATACCGATACCCCCGGGCGGATTCGAACCGCCGTCGCCGGATCCAAAGTCCTGCATGATTGACCGCTACACTACGGGGGTGGGTAATGACTTGCTCTAATACACTGAACAAAATTCAATCATAATTTTTGTTCTCATACCAATGAGCGCGTGAAATATTTAATTCAATTTCAGAGGCAATTCTAAAAGAGCTCCGCCACTCCCCAGCCCTTGTCGCTTCCATGGGGGATTACTACTAACCTTTTCACTCCTCGCTATAATTACGATTCAAGAAAATTTTCCCATCAATACCAGGTCTGAATATTCCCCGTTATCGAAAAATGCCTTCTTTTTTATCCCTTCCTGCAAATATCCCAACCTCTCATACAATCGGATTGCCCTGGAATTTACAATGGTTACCAGGCATTCCATTTTTGTATATCCACGATCCTTTGCCTCTCTTTCAAGAAAGAGAATAGCCTCTTTCCCAATTCCCATTCCCCAGTATGCTGGTTCCAGATAGAGAAAAAAGGTCGCCACGTGGGAGATCTTGGTGCCGGGTGGTTGAACATAGAATCCGGCCCCTCCAACAATCCGGGTATTCATATGAATGCCCCAGAGTGACACGATGCCGCTTTGCATATAGTTCCACATTGCCCGGGTTGTTTCCATAGAGATCGGCGGAATAGTCTCAAAATTATCAGCAATTTCAGGCGTATTGCATAATTCGTTTA
>JAKPPB010000008.1 GCA_029547605.1 Methanobacteriota archaeon
TTATTGCCACGGCAAATAAATATAGAAAGGTAACATGATCTGTGGTATGATTATGACATGGAGAAGAGAGACACACGGAGGCTGAAGCCTGAGGTACAAGAGGAACTGAGGAAGCAGGCGGTCCGATTGCGTAAGAATGGGATGAGCTACCGGGAGATAGGAGAAGTTCTCGGGGTGCATCCCACCAGCGCCTGCACGTGGTACACCACCTATCTGCGAGATGGCCTGAAGGCGATCAGTATGCGGAGGCGGGGCCGGAGAGTCGGAGCGTGCCGATCGTTGAGCGCCGAGCAGGAGAAGGAGCTGAAGAATCTTGTGATCGACAAGACGCCGGACCAGCTCAAGCTTCCCTTTGCGCTGTGGACGAGGGAGGCGGTCAAGGAGGTGGTCCGGGATCGATACAGGATAGAGATGCCGATCCGGACGGTGGGGGAGTACCTGAAGAGGTGGGGTTTCACGGCGAAGAAGCCGGTGAAGCGGGCCTACGAGCAGAACCCGAAGGCGGTCCAGAAGTGGCTCCAGGAGGACTATCCTGCGATAGCGGCACGGGCGAAGAGCGAAGGTGCGGAAATTCACTGGGCTGATGAGACCGGCATCGAGTCTGACACATACAATGCACGGGGCTATGCGCCCAAGGGCACAACGCCGGTGATCCATCTGAATGCGAAGAAGAATCATATTGGCATGATCTCGTCGATATCGAACCATGGCCAGGTACGCTTTATGATGTACCGGGAGGCCATGCACGCTGACCTGCTGATTACTTTCATGAAGAGACTGATCAAGGATGCAGGGAAGAAGGTGTTTCTCATTCTGGACAATCTGCGGGTCCACCATAGCAAGAGAGTGGCTGCATGGCTCGAGGAGCACAAGAAAGAGATCGAGGTGTTCTATCTTCCATCGTATTCGCCGGAACTCAATCCCGATGAGTACCTCAATGGCGATCTCAAAGGGAGGATCAGGTCTGGCCTGCCGGCACGGTCAGTCAAGGATCTGGAGAAGAAGACTCGCTCCTTCATGAGGACCTTGGTGAAGAGGCCACACCATGTGAGGAATTACTTCAGGCATCCATCAGTCGCTTATGCAGCATGAAAGGTTCGCATGTTTAGTTGCCGGAGCAATAA
>JAKPPB010000027.1 GCA_029547605.1 Methanobacteriota archaeon
TGCTGACTGGTTCTGCAGGGTCAGGGGATATATCTCAACCGTGAAGAAGAATCAACTGCCTGTTCTGGCAGCTCTTGTGGATGCTTTCGAGGATAACCCCTTCATTCCTTCTGTCGCTCACAGATCACACTGAACAGTTACTTTTATTTTACATATCAGTTTCTAATGAACTCTTCGGTAGTGTGCATATAAAGCTGTAAAATAGAAGGGTCTCCGTAATCGTCTTTTGAAGGGAAGTCCTTGTCGCAATATACAGGATGGTCGCAAAGGAGAAGACAAGAGAGATGTTCCGGATTTCGGAGTCGGTTGACCTGATTACAGGGTCTCTTGTCGAGCGCCTTTGTGCAGAATAATTCTCCTTCCTGACTGTTCCATTCTTATCCCCGTTTATGATTTTCAATGACAGGGTGCAGGGGGATCGTCCGGTTGAAGCAGATCACAGCCGCAGCGGGACTGGGATCTATTGGAATGAATACCTTTCTCCTCATTCTTTATTTCGGTCCTCGTCAGATATTTGGGGAGTCATCATCGATCGACCGGACTAAAAAACGCTAACACTCGAAAGGCCAGAGTCCTCATCGTGCAATGAGTGCGAACGGTGCGTTTATGCATGTCCTCGATTATGTGATTGGATTGGAAGGAGTCGTTGCGTTCAGGTGCCGATCATTTAGTGTATGGATTCCCCCTGCTTTGTCCCAGATCTTAAATGGGCGCTGCGTCGTACACTGTTTCTCTGTATCGTCGCATCGCTGGTGCGTGGATTACCAGGCGTGCTGCCATGCCATACGACCTGTGTGTAATGAAATGTCCGATGTTTGGAATGAAACAAGGTGACAGAAAGTCCCGGATCCTGCATCCACCCCATTCTCAACATGATATTCTGATAATGGAAGAAACAGGAAGAGATTATGTCTGCTAACGTAATCTCATGCGAAGAATACGGAAACCCCTGGAACGATTGTCAAGATACAGGGGGAGAAGAAGAGGACCCCCTTCCAAAGAACTTATGTCTTCCTGAACAAGGGGCTAATCGCCTGATTTTTCCTTTGATTTGGTTTTTGTTTCGATGATCTTGTTGATCTTTGTGATGGCAATAGCGTTGACGACGGGGTCTCCGCCCATGATGTACCGCTTCATGACCTGCCCGTAGACCTCCACGACGTCCCCCTTGACAATCTTCTCCCTGGGGGAAGTGAACATCTTGACAGAGATCTCTCCGCTCCTGTCGGCAACCAGGAACTGGGGGCGGTTCAGGAACTGGAAATAGACCCTTTCCACGAGACCCTCGATTTTGACAAGGTCGCCGAGCATGTGCTCGTTGATCATCTTGATGCGGACCGGTCTCGCTTTCGCCCGGTACATTGGTTCGAGTTCGGCATACTGGCTCTGGCTCATGTAATTGAGCGCCATAGGTATGAAGAACAGGAACAGGATCGTAGGGATGCCCCAGACGAGATACACCTGATCGCCGGTCAGAAAATACGTGTAAATTAAAAGAATAGAGAAGGTCACAACCACCGCGATTGCGACGATTGAGACCTTCGCGTTAACTTCTCCGATCTTCATCAGGTCACGTTTACTTCAGGGCCGCGATCTCTTTCCTGAAGGCAACCCAGTAGATCACTCCCACGAAGAAGAGACCGCCTACTATGTTGCCTAAGGTAACGATGATCATGTTGTTGGTCCAGAAGGTCACCCAGTTCAGCCCTGCATTGATCTTTGCCGGGTCAGTGATGAATCCCTGTGTCAGGATGCCCGCGGAGATGAAGTACTGGTTGGCAATGGAGTGTTCGAATCCGGTGGAGACGAAGGCCATGATCGGGAACCATATGCCGAAGAACTTGCCTACCGCGTCATCTGCGCAGATACCAAGCAGGATTGCCAGGTTCACGAGCCAGTTACAACCTATCCCCTTGAGGAACGCCGACCACATACCCATGGTGCCGACATAACTCACTTTTGCCGATGCTATCCCTATAGCCCTCGTACCAAACGCAGTGACGGTTGCAGCTCCTGCGGCATCGAATGACACGAACGGTCCGTTGGCCATGATGTACGCATATACGATGGACCCGATAAGGTTTCCAATGTATACCCAGACCCAGAGGTTGAGCACCTGGGCCCACGAGACCTTGTGGATGAACGCTGCCATCGGGGCCAGCATTGCGTCACCGGTGAACAGCTCTGCGCCGGTCAGCACGGTGATGATAAGCCCGACAGGGAACACCGCTCCCGTGATAAGCTGACTAAACCCGGCACTCGCAGTTCCGTAGCGCATCGCTGCATCGGTGGCAAGGATACCCGTGCTGCACACAGTGGCAAGTCCGCCACCCATGGCGATGTATGCACCGGACATGAATCCACGCATGATCATGTTCCAGGCAGGCAGACCTACCTTGTATTTCCCAGCATCGCCAGCTTTCGCGACGATTGCTACCGGGGGATGAAACACCATTTGTTACACACCTCTTTCGAATGTCCTACCTATACCATAACCCACTAGTTCACTTCGCGTATAGGTTCAAAATTAAAATCCTTTCTGGTGTTATTAATACCTTTCTAAATGATTTTTGCACTGCATTGGCAGTTTGCAATCATTAAAAGTAATATAACAGCAAAAAGAAGGGTAAATTCATTACACAAAAACTTTCTTCTGTGAGCAATTATACAGGCCTGCGCCTCCCGCTCGCATCGCGGGAGTAATCCCCGAACTCGCTTCTTTGCAGGATATCGCCACGGAATACCGGTCCGTCCCTGCACACTCTGAGGCCTTCCGGGTCGATTGCGCATGATCCACAGACACCGATCCCGCATTTCATATACCGGTGCAGGCTGAAATAACCCATCTCGGGGCACCCTTCCCGAACGAGGAGATCGAGGACCGCTTTCATCATGCGCTCGGGGCCGCAGCAGAAGATACAGTCATACTGGCTGAGATCCTCAGATCTGAGGAGATCGACCACGAATCCCCTGTGGCCGCACGTGCCGTCATCGGTGGAAACGGCAAGTTGCGTGAAGGATTCAAAGATGCCAGGAAACAGGAGTTCTTCTGCCGACCGCGCACCAAGGAGACACTTTTTCACACCCCCGGCACGGACCACGGGCAGGATCGGGGCAGCCCCCACACCCCCCGCGATCGCAAGCACGCGATGAGCCTCCGGGAACCCGTTGCCGAATGGTCCTCGTATCCCTATCATATCCCCCTCTTGCAGGGAGAAGAGCGCAGAAGTCGCCTCCCCCACTCTCTGAACGGTGATGGACGATGCCGAGGAGAGTGCCATTGGGACTTCATCCACACCAGGGATCCAGACCATGACAAACTGCCCCGGGATGAATGCCAAGTCCCTGTCAAACGTGAGTGTTCTGACCGTGGGAGAGGCCGCGGTGACGGATATAATACGGACCGGAATGGGCAGGCGCTCAATCATGAGCGCACCCCACGATGGAATCGGCGGGTTCTCCTCTCCTATCATAGAGATCTTGCGCAATTCTCTGGAATATCGAGATATCTTCCATGACAGCCGTCCCAATCTCGACTGCGGAGGCGCCTGCCATCATCATCTCCAAAACATCCTCGGCGCTTGAGATCCCCCCGCACCCGATGATGGGAATCGAGCAGGCCTCATAGAGATCGTACACACACCGAACCGCGATGGGAAATATTGCCTTACCCGAGAGGCCTCCCACGCGGTTTCCAAGTACTGGCCTTCTGAGTCCGACCGATATGCGCATTGCTTTTAATGTATTGATGGCCACGAGCGCGCTTGCTCCCCCGCGCTCAGCAGCCTTTCCAATCTCGGCAATGTCGGTCACGTTCGGGGTGAGCTTGACCCAGGTGGGAGTCCCGCTCGCCGCAACCGCCCGGGTGCACTCTTCCACCAGTACCGGGTCACTCCCAAGCGCCGCGCCATACCCATGGGCATGGGGGCAGGAAAGGTTCAGTTCAAAACCACTCACTTTTCCCGCAAACCACCCTGCAACATCCGCGAACTCATCAGCGTTTCCCCCAAATATGCTGACAACAACGGGTTTTCCGGCGAGTGGACCCAGTTCGTCCAGAAATTCCATGGAGGGGTTCGGAAGGCCCATCGCATTCAGGAGACCCCCGCTGACCTGGACCAGGCAGGGGCCGGGATGACCCTCGAATGGGACGGGTCCGATGGACTTGGTGACGACACCTCCCGCACCCTGTGAGAGCACCCGCGCGAGAGATGAACCCGTGGTGCCAAGGATTCCTGCGGCGAGCACGAGGTGATTTCCGAGCGCAACACCCCCGACCCTGACAGGGTCGGGTGCAAGTCTGAGCATGTAAAGAAAAGATCACAGTAATTGTAATTATTTATTCTCCGGAAGGAGAATGATAGAAGAGTATGACGACACTATCGGTGCTGGGAGTGGGCAGGATTGGGGGGGAGATTGCGTACCTCTCGGCAATTCTGGGTCTTGCGGATGAACTGGTCATGTACGACGCGGTCCCTGCGTTCCTTCATTCCCAGGTCCTGGACCTTAAACATACCGGGCTTGAGATCCCGGTGAGCACCGATTGGAAGGACGTGAAGCAGAGCGACATATGCGTCTTCGCTGCGGGACTCCCCAGAAACCCCGATGTGAAGACGAGGGCAGACCTCCTCCAGGCAAATCTGCCGGTGGCATTCGAGTGCAGCCAGGCGCTCCGTCATTTCGACGGCATCCTCATCACCGTCACGAACCCTATGGATGCAAATAACTACTATTTGTGCAGAAAGAACCACCTCGAGCCCTCCCGCTGCATCGGTTTCGGGGGCCAGCTTGACTCCGCGCGGTTCGGTCTTGAACTGAATGCACGGGGCATACGCGGAGACCCCTGGGTTATCGGTGATCATGGGGAGTTCCAGGTGCCGCTCTTCAGCCACCTCAAGGACCAGGTCCGGAATCCTGTTCGTGATGAGATCCTCCAGAAACTGCGCGGGGCCAGCATGGAGATCATAAGGGGAAAAGGAGGGACAGTCTTTGGGCCTGCGTACCATCTTGCCGGCCTGATCCAGGCGGTGGTTGAGGACCGAAGGGCTCCCATTGCATGCTCGTGCATCGTTGAAGGCGAATACGGGCTGGACCAATGCTCAATCGGTGTCCCCGCTGTTGTCGGCAGGGAAGGGATATGCGAGATCCTTGAGTGGAAGATGGATGCATGGGAGCAGTCGCATTTCCAGAGCGCTGGAGAGTTCGTGACCGGTCTCTGCAGGGACCTTGGAGTCTGACCTGCCATGGATTCGGGTGGGTGGAGCACGAGATCGAATGAGAGCAGACCCGCCCTGATGAGTTCCCCTTCGGGAGAGGTGGCGATCTCCCTCACCCAGGTCGAGTATTCGAACACCCCCGAAGGTCCACTCATCCACATATTCGGGAGGGAGCCTGGCGGTGCTGCGCGGCACCTGCAGGTGACTGGCTTCCGGCCATACTTTTATGCCCCGGTCGACCAGGTACGGGAGAGACCCCCGGTATCGAACGCAGTCCCCGACTGGGAATCGGTGCATACTTCGATCAAGGGGGACCGCGTGGTCCGGATCTACACGCAGCGGCCTACTGACGTCCGCGAGGCAAGGGAGCAGTACCAGCACTTCGAGGCCGACATCCCGTTTGCGACCCGTTTCATGATCGACTGTGGCCTCACTGGAGGTGTGATTGCACCCGGAGTGTATGCGGATTACCGCGAGATCCGGCCCGCTGATATCTACGCCCCCGCGCGTGTGTGCATGCTTGATATCGAGTGCGAGGACCAGCGCGGGTTCCCGGAGCCCACGCGGGATGCGATCATCTGCATCACATGCTGGGACTCGTACCTTGACAGGTATGCGACATTCTTCGCCCCTTCTCCTGGGCAGGAAGAGGGTACAATACAGTTGAAATCAGCGACACCAAGAGCGTCGGGCTGCTTCGACCCCTCACGCCATGAAGTAAAAGTCTATCCCACCGAGACAGAGATGCTGAAGGGTTTTATAGACTATATCAGAGAGACCGACCCGGATATTCTCTCAGGCTGGAACTTCCTCGAGTTTGACCTCCCTTATATCAAACGGAGAATGGAGGCGCTCTCACTCTCCCCTGCAATGCTTGCAAGGCTCGAAGGGGATGTGGAGAGGCTTGCGGTCCGCGGCAGGGCTACTTTTGACCTCCTGCCCGCATACAGGAAGATGCACGCCACCCAGAAGGAATCTTACAGGCTCGACGCGGTCGCAGAGGCTGAGGTGGGGCAGACAAAGATACGGTATACAGGCACGATCTCGGACCTCTGGAAGCGCGATCCCTGTCTCCTGGTGGAATACAACCATAAGGATGTCGAGCTCTGTGTTGCAATCAACGAGAAGAACAGGATCATCGAGTTTTACCGGGAGATCGCAAGATATGTCGGGTGCCCGCTCGAAAAAACCCTGAACTCGTCGAATGTGATCGATATATTCGTGCTCCGGAAAGCCCATGGCAGGTATGTCCTCCCCTCAAAGGGATATGCCCCCGCAGAGGAGTTTGAGGGAGCCACTGTCTTTGACCCGAGCCGAGGTGTAAAGGAGAACGTAGTGGTCCTCGACCTCAAGTCCCTTTACCCGATGGCCATGATGACAATCAATGCTTCCCCCGAGACGAAGGACCCGCAGGGGGAGCTTCGCGCCCCAAATGGAGTCAGGTTTAAAAAGGCACCAGACGGTCTCACCAGGAGCATCATCAGCGACCTCCTCATGGAAAGGGACGAAAAGAAGGCAACACGCAACCGTTATCCCTTCGGGTCAGCTGAATATGTCCTCTATGACATGCAGCAGAACGTGCTCAAAGTGATCATGAACACATACTACGGGGTGAGCGGATATACCCGGTTCCGCCTCTTTGACAGGGAGATCGGGGCTGCCATCACTTCTGTCGGGCGTGCCATCATCGAGCACACGAGAAGGGTGATCGAGTCCCTCGGCTCACACGTTATCTACGGGGACACCGATTCCTGCATGGTGGCGCTTCCCGGCCTCAACCGCGAGGAGACCATCAAGAAAGCGAGGGAGATCGAGGCGGCACTGAACGCAAGTTATGCAGAATTTGCGCGGGATGAACTGAACGCCGACACCCATTACTTTTCCATCAAGTTCGAGAAGGTATACAAGAGGTTCTTCCAGGCCGGGAGGAAGAAACGGTACGCGGGGCACCTTGTCTGGAAGGAAGGTGCAACAGTTGATGAGATCGATATCGTGGGCTTTGAGATACGGAGAAGCGACTATCCCCTTGTCACGAAGGTCGTGCAGCGGAAAGTGATGGAGCTGATCCTCCGCGGTGAAGGATACGATGCAGTCAAGAAATACCTTGGGGCGGTGATCCGGGACTTCCGGGCAGGGAAGTATACCCTCGATGAGATAGGCATCCCCGGAGGGATAGGAAAAGACCTTTCGGATTACCAGACGGACGATGCCCACGTAAGGGGCGCAAAGTATGCAAACCAGCACCTCGGGATGGAATTTACCAAGGGCAGCAAGCCAAAGAGAGTGTACATCAAAAACGTGACCTCAAAGTACCAGAAGACCGACGTCCTCTGCTTTGAGTACGGGGACCAGGTACCGCCGGAGTTCCAGGTGGACTGGGAGATGATGATGGAAAAGACTGTGAAGCAGCCGATCTCACGGATCATCGAGGCGCTTGGCTGGGAATGGGCTGACATCGACCCCTCCCGGACGACACTTGCCCAGTGGGGGATCGGGTGAGGGTGCTATGCGCCTCCTGAAGTCTCCTGAAGAGTTGGTGGAAGGGGCCCGATTATCAGTGTAATGTACTCCCATTCCCTCCCATCAGGTCGCCGGATGGCCATATTCAGTGTATATTTTGAGAGTTCTTTCCGTGTTATCGAGGGGATTACGTGGTCCTTCCTCAATACGCGGGATTACCTCTGGTCTTTCCGTCCGATTATGAGATTGCCGTCCCCGGTCACGCTTCAACCTGCAGGGGAGGTCTCCGCGTTCCCTCCGACAGGGATGAGAGGGTTAATGTTGTGTTCCTCGAAACCCTCGACTTCGCTTTGAAAAATGACATCCAGGCCGGGTGAGAACACATGTTAAATACCGGGCGCATGAAATCTTGCGGCCTGTCACTGTCCCCATTTGTACTGGGATCGTACCGCAGGAATCGGCATGAAAACGAAGAAGCATGCCAGGTTTGTCAATATGGTTGCACCTGTCTAGGCCGGCTGCGGAGAAGGACACCTTTCAATACCCAACACGCCGATCTACAGGGTGAGTGATGATCCATACACCATCAATCCCGAGAATTGTCATTGCAGGGACCCACAGCGGGTGCGGGAAGACCACGGTCGCACGAGGGGTCATGGAGGCGATGAGCCGAAGGGGATACACGGTCCAGCCCTTCAAGGTAGGTCCTGACTTCATCGACCCGACGCACCACTCGGCAATTTGCGGCCGGGTCTCGCGCAACCTCGATGCATTCATGATGGGCGAGAACGGCGTCACGGAGACTTTTATTCGTGCATCGGCCGGCGCGGATATCGCGGTCATAGAAGGAGTGATGGGGATGTACGACGGCGTGGATGGGGGCGACGTCGCGAGCACCGCCCACGTGATGCGTATTCTCTCGGCACCTGCACTTCTTGTCGCTGATGCCCGGGGGATGTCCAGGAGTGTCCATGCCCTGGTGAAAGGGTTCGTCGAGTTCGAGCCGGGAATCAAGATAGGGGGGGTAGTCTTCAACAGGGTCGGAAGCCCACGGCACCGGGAATTGATCGAGTGCGGCCGGACCATTCCAGCCGTCGGGTATCTCCCTAGGACTGCCGATCTTGAGATAGAGAGCCGCCACCTGGGCCTCGCGATGGCGCACGAGACCGCACCGGCCACAGGTCTCGGAGAGTTGATGGAGGAGCATTGCGATATCGACCAGGTGATAAGGATTGCAGGGGAAGCTCCACCTCTCACTGCGAGCAACACAGGTCAGCACAAGGGGAGTGTCCGGGCAAGGATCGGCGTTGCAATGGACGAGGCATTCTGTTTTTATTACCAGGACAACCTTGACCTCCTTGAACGATCAGGGGCACGGATCGTCTCTTTCTCACCGGCCAGAGACGAATTCCCCGAAGTGGACGCGGTATATATAGGCGGAGGGTACCCGGAGCTGCACGCAGCCGCGCTGGAGTCCTCACCCTGTCGGAACAAGATTATCCAGGCCGCCTCTGATGGAATGCCAGTCTATGCCGAGTGTGGCGGGCTCCTCTACGTCTGTGAATCGCTTGAAACCAACAGGACATACAGGATGGCGGGGCTTCTGCCGGCAAATGCCAGGATGACTGATCGGGTGCAGGCTCTGGGATACTCGGAAGGCGCCTGGTCGGGAGGACCCGCACTTGCACCCTCGCGTGGCCGGATCATCGGTCATGAGTTCCATTATTCAGAGGTCGAATGCAGACAGGACGCACGGTTTTCCATCACTCTGGCACGCGGCAGGGGAATTGCGAACGGAAAAGATGGCCTTTTTGCCGGGGAAAGCCTTGCTGCATACATGCACGCCTACTTCTCACCGTCATTCGCCGTGTCGTTTGTAAATGCGGCATCCGCTTATTGCAGGACCTGATTCCTCAATTCCCCTTGGTATCTGTTCTCTTCTCCATTCGGAACCGTGAGAGTGGCGCAGATATGAGGTGAGCATTTGATTATGCAAGAGGAAGAGAAATCATGCAGATTGGATAAAAGGACAATGCAGACATCCATAATTGACGAGATGAAGAGAGAGTCCCAGAAAGCATTGAACAGGAAGCTCCCATGGTCCCTCGGTTTCACTGATTGTGAGATTGCGCTTCACGGCACAGGGATCCCAAATTCATGGAACGATACTGTCCCCGGCCATCCCCCTCACTGGATGCGGATGAAGGCTGCCTGCTGCAATATCTTTGCAATTACAATGAGCGGGGGAGCCAGGATCCCGGGGTTCCTTGGAGGTCGAGACTCCTTACCCATCGAAATCTTCGAGAACGTGGGAACCCTGGCATCCGGGAGCATGAGCGAGAAAGAGCAGGTGACCCCGGAATATGCTGCGGAAGGGATATGATGGCTCGGGAAGACAGGCATCCCGGTATCACTCTCCCCGAACATGTTTCCTCCCGGGAGCTGAACGATGACCAGTACCATGCAATTCACGATTCCCAGCGGATCAGGCTCGGGGGTCTCCAGCGGCAGGCATATGACCTGGCGCTCCCGGTCATCATCCTCTTTGAGGGATGGTATGGATCAGGAATTTCGATGATGGTCCGTGACCTCAACCGGACGCTTGACCCGCGGGGTTTCTCGTATCATCCCATCGCTGCTCCTGGCCCACTTGCAAGGGATCACCACTTTCTCTGGCGGTTCTGGATACGGACTCCCGCAAAGGGACGCATTGCCATTTTTGACAGGGGCTGGTATGCACGGACCATTCTCGACCGTATGGACCCGAGGAACGAGAGCCGTGTATCTGGTCCGCATGTCGATGAGATCCTTGGCTTCGAGCGCGCCCTTGCAGACAGCGGAGTCGCCCTCGTGAAGATTTTTCTGCACATCAGCAAAAAAGAGCAGAAGCAGAGATTGAAGGGGCTTAAAAAAGACCCTCTGACGATGGGGTACCTTGAAAGTGACCTGGATCGGTACATCAAATATCACGAATATCATCGGCTGATCACGGACCTCCTCTCCCGCACCAGCACCGGATCTTCTCCCTGGCATGTGATTGATGCCGCAGAGAAGAAGTACACTGCTGTGACTGTATTTGATACGATAATACGGCACCTGGAGGAGGCGATTAGAAAACCTGCAAAGGAAAAAGCCCATACCGGAAAACTCCAGATTGACCCCGTCACGAAACCATCCGAGAAAGAATTCTCCGCTCTTGGGAAGGCCGATCTTACCCTCTCGCTCGACAGGGCAGAATACGACCTCCACATGAACTTACTTGGAAAGGCGCTCGCGGAGTGCCAGATAAGGCTCTACCAGGAGAAGATCCCTCTCATCCTCGTCTTCGAAGGGTGGGATGCAGCAGGAAAAGGGGGAAACATCATGAGGGTGACCCGCGCGCTCAACCCGAGGGGTTATACAGTGATGCCTGTCGGGCCACCGGATGCGGGCGAACGAGCCCACCATTACCTGTGGCGGTTCTTCCCCGCGCTCCCTGCCAGGGGTCATATTGCCATATTCGACCGCAGCTGGTACGGACGGGTGCTCGTCGAACGTATCGAAGGCCTCTGCACCAGGGACGAATGGACAAGGGCATACCGTGAGATCAGAGAGTTCGAGGGCTCTTTAGCAAAAGACGGTGCAATTATCAGGAAGTTCTGGCTGCATATCGACCGTGACGAGCAGCTCCGTCGTTTCCAGGAGCGTGAAGCCGACCCTTCCAAGCAATGGAAGATAACCCAAGAGGACTGGAGGAACCGCGCACGCTGGGACGAGTATGAAGAAGCGGTCGACCAGATGATCCACCATACAAGCACACCGGAAGCCCCCTGGATCATCGTGGAAGCGAATGATAAGTATTATTCGCGGGTAAAGACGCTCCAGGTCATCGTCGATGCGATCAATCACTGCCTTGCGGACAGGTCATGTTCTCCTGCATAAGATAACCGCGCACTTTTCTTTCGCATTCCGGCTCTCTCAAAAATCAGGTATTCCCGATGGGAATGGCTCATCCAGACCCAGGAGACAATTGCAAATGCTTTATTTTTGAACCTGACGACATTACCATGAGTTGAATGTCTGATCAGGAACACCCGCGATATCAGAAGGCCCGTTGCTGTCACTGCGAAGGGGCTGGCTGCATCTACTGCGACAAGACTGGCTACGTCCTGGTGAAAGCACCTTCCTGCCTCTGCAGGCATTGTGGAGGGGCAGGCTGCATCTATTGCGGGTTTACAGGCTGGGCCGGGCTGAAAGGCAAATTCGATGAGTAGGCGCTCACATACACCTGCCGATTCCGGCTGAACGCCTTATTAAATTTCTTTAAAAAACATGGACTCCGAAATTTCCTTTTTTTCACGTGTGCGTCCCGTTGAGTATCATGCGATCTTTTTGAGATCCTAAACGGCAGGAAACAGGGCAGCCGCCATGTATCGCAGGCTCAATTGGGAGATATCATTTCCTGCCCCTGATGATTACCAGCGTGATGTCGTCGGACTGCATCGCACCCCCGGTAAACTCTGCCACCTGTCTGAAAATGGTATCGAGGATCTCCCCGGCACTCATGTCCCTTGACGCACAGACTGCATTTATGAGTCTCTCTTCCCCGAACACCTCGCCATTCTTGTTGAATGCCTCTGTTACTCCGTCGGTATAGAGAACGAGCACATCCTCTGCGTCAAGGGAGAAGCGGCCGACCGAGTAGCTCAAATCAGGCATCACGCCCATTGCCATCCCGGTAGGGAGGAGGGTGCGCAGCCTGTTCTCCCTGCGGGAGTAATGCAGCGGGGGATTGTGGCCGGCATTCACATACGAGGCTTCTCCGGTATACCGGTCAAGGATGCAGTAAAAGAGGGTCACGAACATCCCTGCAGCACCATCGGCAGCGATCAGGCTGTTCGATTCCTCTATCGTCTCTTCCACGCGCTGGTCAGCGGTTGCGATTGCGCGGAGGATAGAGCGGGAGAGAGCCATGAAGAGTGCGGCAGGAATTCCCTTCCCTGCAACATCTGCGATGACCAGACCAAGGCTCTGCTCGTTTAAAGAAATGAAGTCGTAGAAATCTCCACCCACTTCCTGTGCCGGGATATTCATGGCGGCAATTTCGAACCTCGCTGATTCCGGGATCGCCTTTGGTAAAAAGGTCCTCTGTATCTCGGCCGCGATCCTGATCTCTGCCTTTTCGCGTTCGATCTCCTGGGAGAACTGCTGTATCTTGCCGATCATCATGTTGATGCTCTCCTCAAGTCGCCGGAATTCGGGGTTTGGCATGCTTCGGATGGTATGGCCGAGATCCCCCTCTGCAATGGTGCTGACGTCTTCGAGGATCTCTGTGATGGGAGTGGTGAGAAACCGGGCGATGACATACGCCATGGCGATGCCCATCACAACCGCAATGAATCCAATGAGGGTGTAATAGAGGAGGATCTGTGAGAGCACCTTCCGCAGTGGTTCCTGAGTGTATGTTATCTCTGCGACCAGGCTCATATCAGACGCGGTGGATGATTCGCGAAGGTCGATAAAGATGTAGTGAAGACGCCGGTTTCCATCATGCTCCGAGATCTCCACGTCTCTGCCGGTCGCAAAGATCTCTCCAATGAGGGTCTGGTTTACGCCCGTGTGGGGGTTGACCCCGCGCTCCAGGAGGAGATTTCCATTTACATCAAAGATCCGTATCAGTTCGATCGAGGGGTTCATCTCCTGGATCCGTCTCGTCACCTCGACGTAGGAGAGTTCCGACCGCTGGTTCTCGAACCCCTCCATGACAAGGCCCATCTCAAGGAGGTAGCGGTGATCGGGAGTCGGGAAAAAGGCAAATTTCCGGAGCTGCCCGGATACAGTTCCTTCCGTCGTATTCACAACAGAGCGGACTACCCTGTCAGCCACGAATCTGTCGCCTTCACGGATACCTGTGATGGAACGGAAAAATTCGGGGTAATTTTTGAAGTCCAGGTACATTACGTCAGGGACCGTCGACGCGACGATAATCCCGCTCTCGTTTATAATGTAAAGGTCGAGCTGGCCCCGAAAGTCGGCACCAAGAGCGTCACGAACCGCAGGCAGGTCAATGCGGCTGATGTCACCTTCTGATGCAAGATATGCCGAGAGGTATCCTGAGAATGCCTCCTCCATCCGGGAATCAAGCGTGCTGTCATAGAGGCTCAACCCCCTGTCAGCGAGAAGAATCGACTCTTTTAAGTACATCTCAGTGAAGAGCGCCTGCTCATGATCCTGCCGCACAGTCCAGGAATAGGCCTGTGCATACGCGGCGGCCATCAGGAACATGATCACAATGAGGATGATCGCAGTAATACACAGTATGAGAGAAGAACGAAGGGAGAGTCTTGAGAGAGGGGAGAACACAGCCATATGGTATCACAGCAATGCCAAGCAAAACCACCCTGGTCTCGTCCTCCGCGGCCTTCTTACTGGGGCTGTCGCATGGAAACCCGAAAAAATTGCGTTTTGCATTGCAGACATGATGGCATGTGTCCCACACTGGGTCCAGGCAGTGTGTCGTGGGGATGGCTACTGGGTGCTTACAGGTCTTGCCGGAACATCAGTGTACCCGCGATAATGTCGTGCAGCCCCTGCTTGTAGCGGGTGAAGGCCGGGATGATGAACCCCACGCAGAGGGTGAGAAAGGAGAGCGACATTGCAAAGAAACGGAGCGTTCCCCGTGCAAATGTGATGCGGCTCCCCTGCATGTCCGTGACCGCAATACGTGCCACAAGTTTTCCAAGGGTTGCCTGGTTTCTGGAGCTTTCAAGCCACGCAAAGTAAATCCAGGGAATGATAAGAAAGAGCAGCCCTGCGGAAAAAATAATCTGGGAGGGTATGGCAGCGTTCACGACATTTCCATACGCATCCGTGCGGGGGACATGGCGGTAATACTGGTAGAGCATCACGATGGACTCGGAGACCGGACTTGGCCTCTGCAGGAATGACGAGATCGAAGAGATAATGCCGACCGCGATCAGGTCGAACAGAATGAGAAAAAGGATATCGACCAGACCGGAACCAATCCTTCGCCCCAGACCAGCGTATTTCTCAGTGCTGATATCTCCAACTCTCTTTCGGAGGACAGCCTTTGGAGGCGCGACGCGCGTATCTGCACCGCACCACTGGCAGAATCTCCCCCCGCTCTCCGTCTCTCTTCCGCACTTGGGACAGTACATCCTTCCCGCTCCTTCTTCGTAAGGTAATAATCGATTCGAGTGACTTCAATGTATCGAAATACTCTGTCTCAACATGGGAAAAATGAAAATAAAGTGCATTTTATCGTTTTTTTCTTTTTGAGACCCAAAATCAGGGGGAAAAACCCTGTGGCACCTACTCGCCCGGTGCCCTTGTGGAGACCTTTTCCGAATACAGCTGGGTGAGGATCCCAAGCAACCCACAGAGAATAAGTGTCCCGCCAAGGATGCTCCATTGTTTGGGTACAGGCGAGCCTGTTGCTAGCAGTGCAATGAGGTTCAGAGGGTTATGGGGAAATGCGAGGACGATGAGCATCAACACCACGACGGCTGTTGAGAAGATAAACTGCGCTGCAGTCCTCTCCCTGTAATAGAGTGCAGTGAGGGCGCCGATAAGCACCAGGACAAGGGAGAATGAGAGGACCTGCGCGAGGATTTGCGGGATATGAGCGATGGGGATGCGGTTGAGTGTCAGGAGCAGAAGCCAGGACCCGGCCTGGAGGGGGACAATGAGGATACAGGCAGTAATCTTCCCCCACACCACCTCTGCCATGGTCATCGGGGTGGAGAGCAGGGTCTCAAGGGTGTGGTGCTGGTACTCTTCGGTAATAAGGTCGATGATGAGCGCTGCGGAGATGACAGCCGGCATGAAGAGGAGGAGTGGGATAAGCAGGCCATAGATGAATTCATAGAAACCAGGGCCGGATCGGCTTTCCGGGAATTCCAGGGGAACGGGGATGAGATCGAGTCTCTCTGAGCGCACACGGCGAAGCTCCTCTTCGTAGTCCAGGAAGACATCCTTTAATTTCACGTTAACGATGGTGGACTGGATATCGTTCTGAATGCTGTAAAGGGTGATCTTGACCGGGTCGTCGGCATCCTTCTGTGTAGGGGGTACGTGGATCACTGCAGAGAGTTTTCGTTCTCCGAGTGCGGCCACTGCGGTCGAGAGGTCCATAGGGTAGACCCTGAACTGGCCGCTTTTTTTCAGGAGTTCGTCGAGATCAGATGGCTCGCCGACGTATGCGACCGGGTATTTCACCCCAGAGAACCTGGCAAGCGAAGAAGGGTCGTACATCGACGTGAGGCCCACCATCAGGAACGAGGAGAAGAGGGCAACGAAGAGCTGAAGCAGGATGGCAAGCACTATCGTCCTCTCTCTTCCAAGACCCCTGAGATCCTTCTTCATCACGAGGGCAACGTTCCTTGCCTTCATGAAAGCCACCCCAGGATGAAATATCCGTTATAGAGGCAGTGGACGAGGGTTGCAATCATGATGCCGGGGATATAGCCCTTTGCACCCCAGTGCCGGACGAGGCCCGCCACGCAGAGCACGCCCGTGAAGTGGAGGAGGAAGGGGAAGACAAGGACCCCGGAGGAGAGAAAGAGGATACTCCCAAATACACTCTCGGTGACCTGCGTCAGTGTGATCAGGAGGAGAAGTTTCTCTGCAAAGAGGAAGGCAGCGGCAGTGACAGCAGACCCAATTCCCACCATCACCCAGGACCAACGGGAGGGGGTATCGAGGAGAAAGGTGCAGATGCCGACAGACTTTGCGATCTCTTCGACAAGAGCGGCAGAGATGATCAAGAGGACCAGCGAAAGCGGCATGGGCAGGTTGAAAAAGAGTACGAGGAGGAGCATCTGGACCATGAATACGAACGGCACGACAAGGGCGTTGACGATAAAAAGGGAAGCCCATGGGTGCCGGGAAGAGAGCGAGGTCGAGATGAACTCTCGTACCCGGCAAAAGATGCCTGCCTGCGAAAAGAGCCTCTCTTCGCGGAAATTTGCCATCCCGACATAGAAGAGGACGGCACTCGTGAGGAAGAAGAGCGAGGTAGAGAAGAAGTACTGGCTGATCGTGTAAGTCTCTCCCTGGAGTGAAAGGACGATCAGGGTCAGCGGAGAGACAAGGCTGATGACATGGACGTTTGCAAAGATGCTCGGAAAGAAGAGGTAAGAGGTGGCGACGGTTGAGAAGAAGATTGAGATGAAGGAGAGCTCTTTAAAGCTCCTTGCGACCATCCCGATGATAAGGGCGTTTGCAAGAAAGAAGAGGATGACCGGGAGAAGTGGGAGGAGGATAATCAGGGGAGCAGAGAGCCAGAGCGCGATCCCGGCGGATATGGCGAGCATGCCAATGAAGTACGGGAGCGCCTTTCCCACGATGATTGCCGGTGCCCCGGCAGGTGTTGAGAGGAGCACCTCGCCCTTCCTCTCCAGGCGTTCCTGCATGATGCTCATCATGGAGAACTGGGACATGAAATAAAGGGGAAATATGAAGAGGAAGACAAGGATGATTGAGTCAAATGGCAGCGGGGGGGAGAGTTGAGAAGGGGTCTTGAACGACCCGAACGGGCTTTCGGGGCCTACGAGATCGGAATACCGTGCAAGCTGGCTCTGCGGCACCGATGACTCGATGAGCCCCTGACGGAGTTCTTCAGTCGAAAATGCCACGCCGGGTTCGGGAACGGGAATCTCGACCACAGGCCGTTCCGGGACCGGTGGGGCAGTCGATGACGGTGCAACCGATATCTGCATCCCCGACTGGGTGGCAGAGAAGTCGAGCTCGCTCTTTACCTCCTGAAGGTCTATCCAGAGGGGATAGGCAGCAAAGAGGTCCTGCTGAAGGCTGTACAGAGAGTCGAGGTACTGCTGGTAATCTCTCTGAAGGGACTTGAGCGCTGACCTTCCGCGCTCGGTATCCTGGACATAGACCTGCCCGCCGATAATGATGATATCATATGCGGCCCTCTCCCGGAAGAGATCCCTCCCATCGCCGGTGGTGATGCTGAACCGTTCGTCTCCGGAGAAGATCTCCCCGACAACCCGGTCATCGACTCCCAGGCGATAGATGCCGTCCTGCAGGTGGAGGCCCCTTTCGGCGGCAAAGCCGGTCGCAGCCACGAGTAGGACGAAGAGGACGACTGCCATGGGGAGCATCCCCTTTCCCATTACTCCGAAGGCCCGCTTCACCTCCCACCGTGCAAGCGTCCCTATCCGGGAGAGAAATTGCAAAAAGTTCACGCCTTGTGTCTCTTTTATGGTAGGTTCGGTACCTATAATATCTTACAGGTCGAGGAATTGGGAGGAATCGGACGAGAATCCATGATCGCTGCCCGCAATCTCACCAAGTGCTACGGCACCACCCCTGCCCTTGACCACGTCAGTTTCGATCTTGACCGTGGGCAGATATTCGGGATCATAGGGCACAACGGGGCGGGAAAGACCACGCTTCTCAAGATCCTTGCGGGCCTCGTTGAACCTTCCGGTGGAGAACTTGTCGTGGATGGGGTCGATATCCTGCGTAATCCTGTTGGGATGAAACAGATGATCGGCTACCTCCCTGAAGAGTCCCGCCTTTACGAAGCGATGAAGGTGGACGAATACCTCACGTTCTTCGGAGAGATATACGGGATGGACCGGTTGTCCATCAAAGCAAGGAGCAGGGAACTCCTTGAATGGCTCGCGCTCGAGCCGAACGGAAAGAAGATGGGGGAGTTTTCAAAGGGAATGAAACGCAAGGCCGCAATCGCCCGTTCCCTGATGCACAACCCTTCACTCCTTATCTATGACGAGGCGACATCAGGACTGGACCCCATGACCTCACGGCATATCGTCGACTTCCTGAAAGAACTCCGGGACCATGGCAAGACGATCGTCCTTTCTGCCCACAACCTCTACCAGGTTGAGGCGATCTGTGACAGGATCCTCATCCTGCGCAAGGGGGCGCGTGTCGCATTCGGCAGCATGCAGGAACTCCGCGAGATGTTCGGCTCAATATTCTATTTTATATATTTTACTATTGGGGATGTTACAAAAGTTGAAGGGCTTGCTTCGTATGTCAAGGACGGGGGGTATTTCCGGGCAAAGGTGACGAGTGTAGACGAGATGGGAAGGATCTCGAACGCGATCGTTGCCGCCGGAGGTGCCGTGGAACGGATCGAGTCCCACTATCCGAGCCTCGAAGAGATGCTGGTGAAGATAGGGGCATGAGAAAAAAAACTGTTCTTTGGTGACCCCCTTTCCTCCAGGTCGCATGCAGTAGACCGAATGCTTTTTTCTCTAAAAAGACGCCGAACAGGCGGAATACCATCACTTTACACCCTCATCAGAAGCCCGGTTCATTTGCGTGGGTGGAGAAGTCAGACTTTTCGTAATCCAAGTCCAATACAGGCAGCGGCAATGACGAGTATGGCAGGTATTTCGGCCTTTGTAGGGACTGTCGGGGAAGCAGGTGTCGTACAGATGGATCTCACCCTTAACAGGTCTGCGCTCGCATTCGGAATTCCCGGCCATGGGAGGTCATACTCATTATTCAACGAGAGGGAATGCTCCAGCGATTCAATGGCACCTGTGCAGTCTTGCATTCCGGCCAGGACCTTCCCCCGGACATGCCAGTAATGGGCGCTATCCGGCTCAAGGGCAAGTGCCGCGTCGACCTCCTTTAAGGATCCCGTAAGGTCTCCCATCGCAAGGAGGATTTCGGCCTTCAGCCCATGGCCGGAAGAATATGAGGAATTGAGCAGGATTGCCTCGTCTGCATCCGCCAGGGCTTCGTCTGTCTCTCCCATCGCGAGGAGTGCGTAACCCCTGTTTGCAAACCTGGCAGGTCGTGGGTCCAGCGGAATCGCCACATTGAGGAGGTCAATTGCTTCCTGGATATGCCCCGTCTTCCGGAGGGCATATGCCTTCAGGCACATCAGTTCCGCATCATCAGGGTAGATGTCAAGGCCTTCGTTGGTGAGCGCAACCAGACTGCTCCAATCCCGCTCTGCTTTCAGGGCCATTCCTTCCTGCTCGTAGTCTGAAGCAGTCTTTGGAGAGTAACCTGGATAGGCGGTCGAGAGAGTCGCGGTGATGGGTGCAGCTGCTGCCGGTGCCACCATAATCACACACATGCAAAGAGCACCAATGATAGAGAGGAGGGGGCCGCCCCACCGGTATTGACGCGAGTCGAACGAGTTCCTCATATGTTATCGGAAGACTGGTGAACCCAAAGAATTTTGCAATGATAGTATCCACCGACATAGAGAATGGACCGGTGAATGCCGGTGAATGAGAGAGGTGAAAAAGAAACAGCGGGCCTGAAGGGATTTGAACCCTTGACCTACGGATTAAGAGTCCGTCGCTCTTCCGAACTAAGCTACAAGCCCAACCCTGATCGGCCTATATTCATGGTTTCGAATTGAGTATAAATGTTATTGTTTTTCTGTCAGTTACTCCCCTGCGGCGGTTTCCAGCCTGGAATCTCGCGATTCAGGTTGTAACCTTAATATTATCCCGGAGTGACATTGTAGCATGCCAGAGGCGGGCGGATATGGAACTGGAGAGAGGGTAAAATACGCGGTCCTCGGGTGCGGGAGCACCGGATATCACGTAGCCATGGAATTGTCGCGAAAAGAGGGCCGGGTCCTCGTGTTAGACAGGGACGAGGGACGCGTGAAGGAGCTCCGGGACCAGAACCTTGATGCCATGATTAGAGACATAAGCGACCCGGGATTCCTGTCTGGGCTCCCCACGTGTGAGATTGCGTTTGTCCTCACCGGGAACCACCAGGCAAACCTCGCTGCAGTAAGGACGCTCCGCCAGAAATTCCCCCAGATGCATATCGTGGCGAGGGCGCTCGACCCTATCGGCGCAGGAATGCTCGAGTCTGCAGGGGCTGACTTTGTACTCTATCCCCAGCAGGTGGTAGCGAGGGCCGCTATCAACCAGGTCAACCGTCTCCACGTCAGCAGGCTCTCGCAGAGGCTCCACGATCTCCTCGCAGGCTGGGAAGGGACGCTCGGCATCATCACGCATAAGAACCCTGACCCCGACGCAATCGGGAGCGCCATGGCCCTTGCAGCAATCGCAGGGAATGCAAATCCCCAGAAACTCACCTGCAGGATATTCTACGACGGCATCATCGGTCACCAGGAGAACCGGACAATGGTGAATCTCCTGGATATCAGGATGGAGAAGATGGAGCCCCAGACCATCCAGGACTGCACATATCTTGCCCTTGTCGACTGTCCTGCGCCCGGAATGAATAACACACTCTCCCAGAGAACCCGGGTTCATATCGTGATCGATCACCACAACGACGGGCACGGGCTGGAAGGCGCGGCGTTCGTAGACATCCGCCCGGGTATCGGCGCCACCGCAAGCATCCTCTCCCAGTACCTCCAGGAGCTCGACATCCCTGTTGACAAGAACGTCGCGACCGGCCTCCTCTACGGCATTCGTTCTGACACGAGGGACTTTAAACGGAATGTCACTCCTCAGGATCTCTCGAATGCTGCATTCCTCCTCCCCCTCACGGATTCTGATCTCCTCGACCAGATCATGTCCCCCTCGCTCTCGCAGGAGACCCTTGACGTGCTCGGCAATGCCATCCGCAACCGGCGCATCCAGAGCGGATACCTCTTCGCAAATGTTGGCTTTGTCCGGAACCGCGACTCGCTTCCCCAGGCAGCCGACCTCCTCATATCTCTTGAGGGGGTGAATACTGCGCTTGTCTACGGCATATCTGACGATGCCATCATTATTTCATCACGGAACCGGGACATACGGCTGCACATCGGCAACGTCCTCGAGGAGGCATTTGGTGATATCGGTGATGCCGGAGGCCACCCCAACATGGCCGCCGCAACCATCCCCCTTTCCTATTTCCGCAGGGTAAAGAACAAGGAAGAGCTGCTCTCGCTTGTCATGGACCCGCTGCTCAAGAAGTTCACTGGCCTAGTAGGCCTGGACACCGAGGCCGGGAATGAAATTTGAGGACTGGGAACCGATCTACCAGGAGATTATCGAGTATTTCGGATTTGACCGCGAGGAGGACGAGCGGGCGGCAAAACTCCTCTCAGACCTGCTGCCTGGCGACGATATCATCCTGCTCGAAGAGGCCTGCCTGGGCCATGACATCTGTGTGTGCGGGAATGCCCCCTGCCTCAAAAACGAGATCTCGCTTGTGAAGGGAACTGTCTTTGCGGCTGATGCAGCTTCGCTCGTCCTCCTCGCACACGGCATACGGCCTGACGCCATCTTCACGGATTTGGACGGGGCTACCGATGAGTTCGTCACGATGAACAATGATGGGACAATCGTCGTTGTGCATGCGCACGGGGACAACATGCCGCTGCTCCGGCACTGGGTCCCAAGGTTCACGGGACCCATTGTAGGGACGACCCAGAGCCGCCCTCTCCCCCACGTTCATAACTTTGGCGGGTTCACTGATGGGGACCGTGCGATCTTCGCGGCACATGCACTTGGAGCCGCCTCTATTACGATCCTTGGGTTTGATCTCGAGGATTCCCGTGTCGATCACATGAAGCGGGGAAAGCTCCTCTGGGCAAAAAAGCTCCTCTCCCTCCTTGAACCATGACCGCGAAGACCGCGTTCATCCTGGACGGCTACGTCGATGAGCCTGCATGTCTCGGCGTCCCTCCGTATATCTCCCCCTACATCAGGACCGTGACAGGCGCCCTCTTATCCCATGGCTATTCACCAAAGTACCTGACTATCGATCAGGTGAGGAAGGATGCCAGGCTCATTTCCGCGATGGATGCCTCCGAACTTGTGTTGATGATAGCAGGCGTCACGGTTCCGGGAAAGTATCTGGGGGGGACCCCGGCATCACTCACCGAGATCCGCCAGATTGGTGCACAGCTCCGACGTCCTGAAACATTTCTTGCCGGGCCAATCGGCTTTGGCTATGCCTCTGGCGGTGGCCGCAAGGCAGTAAAGGGGGAAATTGCCGGGTTCGATCACCTCCTTTCGGGATCTCCTGCGTCCGCGCTCGATGTATTCCTCCGGGAAGGAAAGACACATGGGACACACGATTATCGCCGGGAAGACCCCTGGGCCATTGCCGGGGCATCGGTCATACGCGATCATCCACACTTCCCATGGGTAATGTGCGAGATCGAGACGGCAAGGGGGTGCTCGAGGGCACATTCCGGGGGATGCTCGTTTTGCACAGAGCCGTTCTATGGGCTGCCAGTATTCCGTTCTGTCGAAGGGATTGCCAGCGAGGTCGAATCACTTTACGCGGCTGGCGCACGGCACTTCCGCATCGGGAGACAGCCCGACATACTGGTATATGGATCATCGATGGCAGAGGAGTACCCGACACCTGTCCCGGAGAGAATCGACGAGCTCTTCTCTTTAATAAGGGAGGCTGCTCCCGGGCTTCACACGCTCCACATAGATAACGTCAATCCCGGTACGATCGCCCGCCACCCCGAAGAGAGCAGGGCCGCTCTTTGTGCAATCGTCGCGCACCATACGCCAGGCGATGTCGCGGCGTTCGGGATGGAGACCGCAGACCCCGAAGTAATCCGGAAGAACAACCTGAAGGCCAGCCCGGCGCAGGTGATGGAGGCCATCCGGATTGTCAACGAAGCAGGGGGGATACGAAAGGACGGGATCCCCCACCTCCTTCCAGGCCTCAATTTCATCGCGGGGCTTGCAGGTGAGACCCCCCGGACGTATGAGATGAACCAGGAATTTCTTGCAGGCGTACTTGCATCAGGAAATCTGGTCCGAAGGGTGAATATCCGGCAGCTGATGCCATTTGACGGGACAAGGGCATTCATGGAGAACACACTCGGTGTATACCAGGCGCAGTTCCGCGCTTTCAAGGAAAAGGTAAGGAAGGAATTTGACCTCCCCATGCTCCGCAAGGTGTTTCCTGCCGGAACACTCTTTCGGTCGGTGGTGATTGAGGAGCAGGGTATCCCCTCTTTTGGCCGGCAGATGGGTTCGTACCCGGTTCTGGTCGGGGTACCGTTCCTTTTGAGGCCCATGACCGTCACTGATGTTGTGGTCGTTGACCATGGGATGAGGTCGGTGACCGGACTCCCAGTTCCGGTTGAAGTCAATATGCTCCCGGTTATGGCACTCTCCTGGATACCCGGAGTAGGCCGGAAGATGGCGGGAAAGATTGCAGCAAGGAGGCCGTTTTCGAACCTGCAGGAATTCCGGGGCTTTGTCGGGCCGACCCCCATCGATGCCTGGCTCTCGTTCTCTATATCTCCTTCAGTTCGATGACCTTCAGGATATCCGTCCGTGTGATGATACCGACGAGGGCATCATTGTCCATGACGGGGATCCGCCCGATATTGTAGCGCGACATCAGCCGCAAGCCTTCGATGACCGGTGATCGGGGGGACAGCGCGATCACTTCCCGGGTCATGATGTCCCGGACCTGCATCGCTTCCCTGTCAAGAGGTGGGATCTTGTGCACGTCAGCAAGGGTGATCATCCCCACCACGAAACCGCGGTCCATCACCGGGAACCCGAGATGCTTGGTAGAGTACATGAGATCGATCACCTCTCTGATCGGCATAGTGGGAGGAACAGTCATAACCGACCGGGCCATGATATCCTCCACGTTCACGTCTTTTAAGAGGAAATTGTACTTGATCGCCGCTGACTCCTGCCCAGCGCCGATGTAAATGAAAAACGCGATCAGGATCAGGATAGGGGAGAAGAAGATGACGCCGAATATGCCGAAGATCACGGCAAACACTTTTCCGACATCAGCCGCGATACGGGTGGCACGGTGAAGAGGCATCCTGCCTGCAAGGTATGCCCGAAGCACCCTTCCCCCGTCCATAGGAAAGGCTGGCAGGAGGTTGAAGGCGAACAGGAATACGTTAAGGAGCCCAAGGTATGCGAAGATGAAAATGAGCAGGCCTGCAAGAGGGGGGTCTGTTACTATCGCTCTGAACAGGTAAAGAAGTGCGGTGCAGACCAGGCCCACCGCGAGGCTTGTGAGGGGCCCCACGAGTGCCATAGGAAGTTCCACTCTTGGGTCCGGAGTGCTCTCCTCCATGGATGAGACGCCTCCGAAAATGAGGAGCGTGATGCTGTTGATGGGGACTCCCATCCTTTTTGCAACCAGGCAGTGGGCGATTTCGTGTACGAGGACGCCACCAAATAGCCCGAGCGCGACGAAAATTCCCAGGATGTAGGGGTTGTAGCCAGATGTAAGGTAGGTCAAGTCGATCGCGACGTTGAAGAGATCCGAGAGGAGCTCCGCAGTGAGGACGATCTGGCTCCCTATGATCCATGCAAAGAGCGGGATAATGACGAGAAACGTCCAGTGCAGCTGTATGGGAATGCCGAATATGGTTCCAATTTTGAACGACCCGTTCATTCAAAGAGTATCTTTTTAACCATCATGGTATATATCTTCCATGATTAGGATGAGAACGCAGATAACGGAACTTTTCGGGCTGAATATTTACACGGAGAAGAGCGTGTTCGTAGGCGAGGTTGAAGACGTGATCCTCGATGTCGAGGGGAAGAAGATGGAGTCCCTCGTCGTGGGCAAACTCAACCAGGAGCTGGTGGACATCAAGAATTACAAGGGATTGAAAGTTCCCTTCCGCATCATCCGCAGCATCGGGGACATTGTCATTATCCGTCACCTTCCCGGCGCCTTCAAGTCGGGTGACTTTGGAGAGGCCGGAAAGTAACGGCCGCTTCCCTGGCAGGGCCTCCCTGGAACCCGGGGTTTTCCTGATTTTTTTTATGAAACACAGAGAGCTTTTCAGTAACCTGGTGGCCCTTCCTCCCATTTTCCTGCGCCTCGACGGCCGGACCTTCCACCGGATCGCGGAGGCCTGGCACCTCGAGCGGCCCTTTGATGCCCGGTTCGCCGATGCCATGGCCCGCGTCTGCGCCCGCCTCATCTCAGACAGCGGGCTCTCCCCTGATGCCGCGTACACTTTTTCAGACGAGATAAACCTCTACTTTTCCCGTCTCCCCTTTAATGGGCGTGTAGAGAAGCTCGATTCTGTGTGCGCATCTTTTGCTGCAAGCGCCCTTTCAATCGAGATGGAGAGCACCGAGCCAGTCTCTTTTGATGCCCGCATCATCCATGTCATCCCAGAAATGGCCCCTGAGTACCTGATCCAGAGGCAGGGGGAGGCCTGGAGGAACCATCTCAACGCCTACTGCCAGTATGCACTGATGAAGGATGGCATGAGCAGGAAAGAGGCAGCATCGTTCCTGAAAGGGCGTCCATCGCGGGAGATGCACGAACTGGCATTCGAAAGGGGAATCAACCTCGCTTCGACGCCTGCATGGCAGAGACGCGGGATCCTTGTCCAGAAAAGAACCTACATGGTCAGGGGTTTCAATCCAAAATTGGGGAAGATGGCAGACAGCGTGCGAAGCGAAGTGGTTACTGGCCGCGACCTCCCCGTGTTCGCTTCACCAGAAGGCCGGGCGCTGCTCGCCTCACTTCTCCGGAGCCCGTGAGAGGGAGAGGGTCATCCCCACACCCTCCACGTCCCAATCTTTCGATATCTCGTACGATATGGCTGCAGGGGAATTGCGGTCAGAGACTTCGAAAGAGGCAGCCCTGATCTCTGCCCTTATGGCATCTTTCCATGAGTCGGCTACCATCTGGCAGATCCGGGGATCCGCAATGAATGCGCGGGCAGTGATGAAATCCTCGACTTTGAGGTTGCGCTGCCTTCGCATCTCCTGGAACCGCCGGATAATCTCCCGGGCATACCCCTCGGCCTCGAGATCGGGGTCCAGCCCGGTATCGACGTACACGGTCCCTCCCTGCATGGGTGCCGAGTAGACTCCCTCCGGGAGCTGCTGCACAAATGTGACCTGACCCGGGACGATCTCGAAGCGTTCCTCTCCCTGCACCACCGTGAACGCCCCCCCTGCGTCAATGGCAGATTTCATGGAATTCCCATCGGCGTTGATGATGAGATCCCTCACGATGGGGGCCTTTTTTCCGAATGCAGGCCCGAGCGCCTTCATCACTGGTTCGGCCTTCCACCCGATCCGATCCCATTTTCCGGAAATTGTACGCACCACTTTTGCATTCGCTCGCTCCCTGCAGATGTGGTTCAGGGATGAGATGGCATCTGCGATCTCCTTTGAATCCGCGGCGATCACACACTCTCGGACCGGCCACCGGAGTTTTCTCTTCCCTGCCTGTCTTGCATTTGCCTGTGCCTCGTCAAATGACCTGACCGTATCCATCGCCCGTTCCAGCGACTCGTCCCTGAGCGTGTCATCTCCCTGGAACCAGTCCAGCATGTGCACACTCCCGGGGTCACCCTCGAGCCGGAGATTGCGGTACATCGCCTCGGTGATGTGGGGTATGAAGGGGGATGCGACTGCAAGGAGGGTACGCAGAACGTAGTAAATGGTCTCGTATGCACGGCTCTTTTCCGGAGCCTCACCCTCGAGCCACATCCTCTCCCTGACCAGCTGCACATACCATCGCGAGAGGTCTTCCAGAATGAAGACAATGACCGCACGGGATGCCCTGTGGAGCTGGCAGCCGGAGAGGTCTGCAGTCACCTGGCGGGCAAGGGAATTCACACGTGAGATGATCCACTTGTCCTCGGGCGCGAGCGTTGCAAAATTTTTCCTGATGAACCCGTCTTCCCACCTTCCAGAAGGTGACTCCGGTAAAAACCTGTCCATGATCATGTAGGGGAGGGGGAACCGGTAGACATTCCAGAGGATATTCATTGCGCGTGCAACATTCTTCACGCCGTCCCAGTTGAACCGGAGATCGTCCCAGGGGGCATTCTGGGAGAGCACATAGAGACGAAGGACGTCCACGCCCTGGCTCTGGATGACCTCCTCGGGGGTGACGACGTTTCCAAGGCTCTTTGACATCTTCCGGCCCTCGGCATCGAGGGCAAAACCGTGCATCAGGACACTCCTGTACGGGGCCTGGCCGAACGCAATGGTGCTCGCCCCAAGCTGGCTGTAGAACCATCCCCGGGTCTGGTCCTGGCCCTCTGTAATAAAGTCGGCCGGCCAGAGCCTCTGGAGTGAGTCCTTCTCGGCGGGAAACCCGAGGGTGGCCCAGGAAGCAACGGCTGAGTCGAACCATACATCAAAGATATCCTCAACCCTGCGCATGGTTCCGCCGCAGGTGCAGGAGATTTCAAGCTCGTCCACCCACGGTCGGTGGGGATCGGGAACCGGAGATCCACTCGCTTTTTCGAGTTCGGCGATAGTGCCAATGACCCGGTGGGTCCCGCAGGACCCGCAGGTCCAGATCGGGATGGGAATACCCCAGTAACGCTGTCTCGAGATGCACCAGTCCCTTGCCTCCTTGATCCAGTCATAGAATCGTGCGCTCCCTGCCCAGTCCGGATACCAGGTGACCTCCCTGACCTCTTCGAGCATGCGATCCTTCAGGAGTGAAGCTTTCAAAAACCACTGCGAGGTTGCCCTGAATATGATTGGAGTTTTGCAACGCCAGCAATGACCATACCGGTGGACTACATAATCGCTTGCAATCAGGTGGTCCCCGAGGGCCTCGAGGACAACAGGGTCAGCGTCCTTTATGAACAGTGCGTTGAGCATCCCCACGTCGCCGGTGAAGTGCCCCTGGGCATCGACAGGGCAGATGATAGGGAGGTTCTCCCTGCATCCGAGGAGGTAATCGTCCCAGCCGTGGCCTGGAGCGATGTGCACCATCCCAGTATTCTCCATGGCGACGAAGTCAGCGGTTACTACCCGGTGTGAGACCGTTTCCTGGAGCGGCACCTGTTCTCTGAGGGGGGATTGGTATGTCATGCCGCACATCTCCTTCCCGGGACGTTTTTCCGTGATCGTATAGTCCTGATACCTGCCCTTCCGAAGGACCGGTTCTACGAGGTCTTCTGCGATCCAGAGCACCTCTTTCGTTCCTCCCTTGACCGCCTCCACCCTGGCATAGGTAAAGTCCGGGTGAACCGCAACGGCGACGTTTGCCGGCAGTGTCCAAGGAGTGGTGGTCCAGATAACGAGGAACTCTCCCTGCGCACCTTCAACGGGGAACTTTACAAAGATCGAGGGATCGCGCTCGTCCCAGTACTCGACCTCTGCATCTGCGATCGCAGTGGCGCACCGCGGACACCAGTTCACCACCCTGAAGCCCCGTTCGAGCATCCCCTCTTCATCCGCCCGTTTCAGCGTCCACCACGCCGCTTCGATATAGCCGGGATGCATTGTCTGGTAGGGATCTTTGAAGTCGAGCCATACGCCGAGACGCATGAACTGTTCGCTCATGATGTCCTTGTTCCTTGCGGCGAACGTCCTGCATTGGTCGATAAACGCCCCTATCCCGAAACGCTCGATGTCCTTCTTCGAGGAGAACCCAAGCGTCTGCTCGACGCGGACCTCGATTGGGAGGCCATGCATGTCATATCCGGCCCTTGCGATCACGTTCCTCCCGCACATGCGGTGGTAGCGAAGCAGGCAGTCCTTGATGATCTTATTCCAGGCAGTACCGAGGTGAATGTGTCCGGTGGTATAAGGGGGGCCGTCCACAAAGAAGAAATCCTTGCCCTCCTGATGCAATACCTTGACTTTTTCATAGATATTCTCCTCTCTCCAGTATGCCTGGACCGAGTCCTCGATCTCCTGGGCCTGATAACTGCTGCTCACTTCTTTCACTAATATCCCCCGTATCTGTCGTTTCCGCAGGGAAAGAGATAGACAGTCCTGTAATATGGGCTGTACCTTACAAAGTAGTTTGGGGAATCACCCGGATACGCATGGCTTTGCCCCTGCGTCCCTTCGTCATGCTTTTGCCTTATAGGCCATCCTGGGATTTCGCCGCAGGGGGCTATTATGCACTCACATTCAGAGAATAAAACGATCTGTCATGGAATATCCCATCACGCAAATAAAGATGGGAGAGGATGGTATAAAAAAGTGGGCGGTATGTCCATTCTCGCTGTGAACAGATGTGGGATCTTTTTCTCCAGACGCGGTGCACAGATGTATCAGGAATACCCCTATGGAAGCATATGAGAGTAATGGAGTCCCGGAATACGGTTGCATTATCGGAGGCGAGGAGCGGTTCACAGGGGAGATCCTCGACGTACGGTTCCCCTATAACGGAGATCTGGTCGCAAAAGTTCACCAGGCGACCCCGGATGACCTTGAAGACGCCCTGATATTTGCAAAAGAGGGTTTTGAGAAGACAAGGGCGCTCTCTTCCGGCGACCGTTACCGCATCCTGTCCCGCCTTGCAGAGTTGGTGGAGTCGCGGGCAGGGGAACTCGCGGAGATGGTTATGATGGAGGGGGGAAAGACGATCTCCTTTGCACGGACGGAGGTGCAGCGGGCATCAGAGACTTTAAGGGTATCAGCGGAAGAGGCAAAGCGACTCGGGGGAGAAGTCATTGCCCTTGACTGGACTCCCGGAAACGAGGGAAGGTTTGCGATCACCCGGCGTATGCCGGTCGGCGTCGTGCTCGGGATCGTCCCCTTCAACTTCCCCCTCAACCTGGCATGCCACAAGGCCGGCCCCGCAGTCGCCGCTGGCAATTCCCTTGTGTTGAAACCGGCCTCCGTAACGCCCATATCGGCGCTGTTCCTTGGAAAAATGCTCGTTTCAGCCGGTTTCCCGGAGAGGGCGATAAGTGTCGTGCCCTGTCCCGGTGCACGCGCAGGTGCGCTTGCAGCCGATCCCAGGGTCGCATTCGTCTCGTTCACAGGGAGCCCCGATGTCGGATGGGGTCTTCGCCAGAGTGTGGGGAGAAAACCCGTCTCACTCGAACTCGGGGGTATCGCTCCGGTCATCGTCCACGAGGACGCAAATCTCCCCTACGCGGTCTCGCGTATCATTGCCGGCGGGTTCACGAATGCCGGGCAGGTCTGCATCTCGGTACAGCGCGTATACCTCCACCGCAGGATATACGATAAAGCGTGCCGGATGATCTGCGATGGCACGGAGGCAATTGTTACCGGCGACCCCAGGGATCCCAGGACTGTTGTAGGACCCATGATCTCGAAGGATGCGGCAGAGCGCGCGCTTGCGATGGTTCACGAAGCCCAAGCCCAGGGTGCACGCATCCTTGTCGGAGGGCGTGCAGATGGGACGATATTCTACCCGACTGTAATTGCCGGTGCAACACCCGAAACAGGGGTAAACTCCTGCGAGATCTTTGCACCAGTCATCACACTGACACCTTATGATACTCTGGACCAGGCGCTCGCTCTCGCCAACCAGGTCCCCTATGGGCTCCAGATGGGTATCTTTACCCAGAACATCCAGCGGATTCTCAAAGTCCATTCCCTGGCAGAGTACGGGGGAGTCCAGGTGAATGACATCCCCACGTTCCGGGTTGACCACATGCCATATGGGGGAGTGAAGGGGTCTGGCCTTGGGAGGGAGGGGCCAAGGTATGCCATCGAGGAGATGACGGTGGCAAGAGTCCTGGCCTTCAACCCGGCAGGTGGTGAAGACACGTGATTCGGGGTCGTGCCATCCAGGTCGCGGTCATCGGCCCATCAGAATGCGCTGAAGATGAGGCCGCGGCCGCGGAAGAGATTGGCAGCGTGCTTGCGGTTCATGGCGCCACCCTGATCTCTGGTGGCCTTGGCGGCGTGATGGAGGCATCCTGCAGGGGTGCGAGGGTGAAGGGGGGCCTCGTTGTCGGGATCCTTCCAGACTACGGCGAAGGAAACCCATTTCTCTCGGTTGCGGTCCGCACCGGCCTCTCTCACACGCGGAATTTCCTGGTGGTGGGAAGTGCAGATTCAATCGTGGCTGTGGGTGGAGCCTATGGGACTCTGTCGGAGATCGCCATTGCACTCACGCTGGGGAAGCCTGTATTCGGCCTGAACACATGGGATATTGAGGGTGTGGAACCCTGCACCATGCCGGAAGAGGCGGCGCTCAAGGCACTCTCCGCAGGACGCCCGTGATGGAATCGTCGTACCCTCCAAGGGTGTGCAGGATCTCCTTAAAACGCGGTGAACGGATGGCGAAAAGAAGCGCTCTTATCCGGGGATCTTCGCTGAATTCCCGTCGCACGGCCAGTTCGTACCGCTCACTTGCAACCGGGACAAAGGAGAGTCCGAGAGCCTTCGCTGCCGAATAGACACACATACCTGCCTCTGCTTCACCGGTTTTTACTGCAAGAGCCACCCCGATATGGGTGGTCGCTTCCCGGTCGTAACCGGGAATATCTCCCGGGGATATGCCCCTGGAACGGAGCTCGTGATCGAGGAGCATGCGGGTTCCCGATCCCTTCTGCCGGTTGATAAAGGGAGTACCCGGAAGGTCATCGATCGAGATGCCGCTCCGGGAAACGATCCCCTGTTCTCTCAAGGCAAGTCCAACGAGGTCGATCTCTTCGCGGGGGAGGTACTTCGCCAGGTAAGGGACATTGTAATCTCCATCGGGCGCCAGCAGGTGGATGGTGGCTGCATGACAATCGTTTCGCTTCAGTGCGATAATTCCGCCCATGCTGCCGACGTGAATGGAATGGATCTCAACATGGTCTTTCTTTGCCAGTTCCGCGAGGTGGTCGAGCACCGGGTCGTGGCTGCCTGTGATAAGGACGGCCTCTTCTGCTTCTGCAGGGCTGACTGTCAGGCTGGCCGGGACAACTTCGCCTGCCTCATACCCTTCAAGTGAGGAGATGACCTGCAGGTACGCATTGGAACGGACTGCACTCATCTGTACTCCGGAGCCCCGTGAGAGGGGTGTCGCCACCCACGAAGACCCGATGCGCCCTGCGGCGAGGAGAACGAACTCGTCGCTCCCGGCATCGGAGTGGAGGGTCGCGGTGAGCCTGGCAGGAATGATGGCAGGTTCCGGAACGGGGATCCCTGAAAGGCGGACGAGGGGCGTGACAATCTCCCGGAGCACTGTCAGCGCTGAGATCGGGTATCCAGGCATGCCAATCACTGGTTTGCCCAGAATCCTTCCAATGATAACCGGTTTTCCCGGCTTGATTGCAACCCCGTGGACAAGTACCTCTCCAAGGCTGGCAATCGCATCTGCGGTGTAGTCCCTTGTGCCGGCAGACGATCCTGCCGAGACAATCACCAGGTCGTTCTCTTCCGCTGCACGCAACATTGCATTCCGGATCTTTTCGGGATCGTCAGGTGTGAGGGGGTAACGCGTGCACCTCCCACCGAGGCTGGAGAGCCAGGCCGCTGCCATCCGGGTATTGCTCTCGACCACCTGTCCGGGACCGGGCCTCGTGCCTGGCGGAACGAGCTCGCTCCCGGTGGGGATGAGCCCTGCCCTGAATCCCAGGACCTCAATTGAAACAATGCCGTATGCAGCAAGGGCACCGATGTCAGAGGGCCTGATGCGGTGGTGGGAGGGAACGACCATCTCAGACTCGGCGATGTCCTCTCCTGCCGGCCGCACGTGCTGCCATGGACTTGCGGGTCTCCTGATCGTGAACGTGGTCCCTTCAACCCAGACGTCCTCTATCATGATTACCGCGTCGTATCCGGGAGGCACCACGTTCCCGGTATTGACGCGAATTGCTGCCGTAAGCGTGACCGGGGACTGCTCGCTTGCACCGATTGTGTCAACACTCCGGACAGCGATTCCGTCCATCGCGGCAAGGTGCACCTCAGGCACCGAGTAGGTGGCAAATACTGGCCGTGCCGTGATTCGTCCTGCCGAGTTCTCCAGGGGAATCGCATCAGTGGATAGGGGGATGGGAACTCTTTGAAGAACTGCGAGGGCCTGTTCGAGTGAGACGACAGAGAGGTAGCGCTTCACCACATGATCACCTCGATGGTCTCACCCTCCTCAAGTCCCTCCCTTCCGGCAGGGATGCGGATGAGCCCGTCGCTCTGGACGAGCGTGTTCAAAAGACCGGATTTTCCAAAGAGAGGATATGCGCGATCGCCCTCCAGCCTGACCCTGACGTAATCCTCCCGTCCACGGACAGATGGGATATTCTGCGCGAGTTGCGCACTCCGCGTACATGCCGGCCTCATCACTTCTCCTGCCATAGCGGCGAGGAGCGGTCTCCCGATCCTGTCAAGCACTACCAGTGCAGATGCGGGGTGGCCGGGGAGGCCGAGCACCGGTTTTCCCCGGCACTTCCCTATGATCGTGGGCTTCCCTGGTGCAATCGCTACGCCATGAACGAGGACTTCTCCCAGATCCCCGATAATGTCTGCACACAGATCGCGGTCGTCCTTAGAGCTTCCCCCTGATAGGATGACCGCGTCATTTTGCGAGAGGGCCCTCTCAAGTGCTCTTTGCAGTGATTGCCGGTCATCGGGGATCACTCCATAGAGTGTGGCGCAGCAGCCAGAACGCTGCAGGTATGCCCCGATCATCGCACTATTGCTGTCCCTGATCTGGCTACCCGTCGGGATTTCCCGGACCGGGATGAGTTCATTTCCCGTGGAGATCACGCCAATGGAGGGGCGGGTGCAGACTGGCACGGTGTGGCAGCCCACGGCTGCAAGCACCCCGATTTCTGGCGGCGTGAGACGTCGGCCTCCAGGAAGAACCATCATGTCGCGGGCGAAGTCCTCTCCCTTCCTGATCAGATTCTCCCCGGGAGCGACAGGCCGTTTCACCAGCACCTGGTCGTCGATTCTCTCGCAATGCTCGATCATCACCACTGCATCAGCCCCATCAGGAAGTTCTCCTCCAGTGGGAATGTATGCGCATTCACCTGTCTTGAGTGAGAGAACCGGCGCCTGCCCCATCCTCACTGTCCCCAAAAGCGTGAGCATGGATGGGATCGTCTCGCCAGCACCGATCGTATCTGATGCCCTGACCGCATACCCGTCGACTATGGACCTGTTAAAACCCGGGATATCAACATCGGCAGTAATGGCCTCTGCAAGTACTCTTCCTGCTGCATCTTCGAGCGGTATCTCCTCTCTCCCCGGGTGAGGCGCTATAGAAGTTGCAGCATGTATCGCCTCTTCGACCGGGATCGTCCGTAAGAAAATGCTCATTTGAAGCAGCCGAGCTGGCAGGCCCTGATCTTTACCCCGTGCGCATTGCAGTACCTGGCAATGTCCATCTTGGAAATCCCATATTTTTCGGAGATGGCAAACGCCTGCGGGCACTTAATATCATTCACGATGCGTTCTGCTTCGAAAGCTTGGCGGATCTTCTCTTCGTCCATACCCAATGATATGGGTGGTGAGAATATTAAATGAGTTGACTTCTCCCCGGTTGTTAAGCTGGCAGAATGGATTCAGGAAGGATGTGGTCTCCAGAATATGTGTGAATTGAGTGTTCGTTCAGCAGAAAAGAGAAAGAGAGAAAGTTATTCCTTCCTTGCCAGTGCAAGAAACCCAACTGCTGCAAGGGCAGAGAGTACAATACCTGCAGGAACAGGGGACTTGGTGGGTGTCGGGGTGGGTGCAGAGTTCAGCGTGGCATACAGATCGACAGTCTGCCCCTTGGCGGGGTAACTGGTAATCGGCGCCGTGTAGGGGAGGTATCCATCCATGCTGACGGTATACGTACTGTACGGAGTACCGGTGGTGTATACCTGTATTGTGAGGATACCGTTCGTAATGACGCCCTGGTAGGTGTTGTCGAACATCACGCTGGCGCCGTTTACGTTGCTGTGGACGGTGTACCACCCGATGTCCCCGCCAATCACGGGGGGCTGTGTCGGCTGCGTGGGGTTGAGCGTTGCATACAAGTCGAAAGTCTCCCCTTTTCCAGGGACCCCGTCGATGGAGTCAGTGAAGGTGGAATAGCCTTCTTTCTGGACAGAGTATGTGCGGTAGGGGGTCCCAGTGGTATAGGCCTCGACATAAAGGATACCTCCCTGGATGTCCCCCTTGTAATCGCCGTCGAAGAAGACGCTCGCGCCGTCCACGTTGCAGTGCACGGCATACCATGCACGGTCGCCGCCGATTGGTGCCTGGGCACCCGCGGGAAGGATAGCAAAGCAGCACCCGGCGACCATGAGTAACATGAGAACTTTTTGAGATATGTTCATCGGCATCACTTTTCTTATCCCAGCGTATGATTCGGTCTGTTCATTTAAAATGGATCCGACAGGGCAGCAGGTGGGAGGACACGATTCTATTCCCAGGCAATTTCAGGGGTCTGGGGAGCCGGTTCAGAAAAACAGGAAAAAAATAAAGATCACGTCACCGTGATGTAATCTCCCTTTTCTATAGTCTCCGTCGCAAGTCTCCTGTCAGGGCCGATAGTCCACACGGTCAGCTTCACCGTGTAGCTTCCCGGTCTCCGGTACGTATGAGTGGGGTTCTGCTGCGTCGACATGAAACCGTCGCCAAAACTGTACTTCCAGAGGATCGGGGTCCCTGTCGAAGTC
>JAKPPB010000036.1 GCA_029547605.1 Methanobacteriota archaeon
AAGATGATCAGGGAGAAGTTCGGCGTTGACCCTGACACTGTCCACAAGGAGGAGATTGACAAGGGCCAGTTCATCATCGAGTACGAGGGCGGCCACAAGGGAATCAAGATCGACGACCTCGAGGACGAGGGGTACGGGCGCCGCTCCAACTGCCGCCGCTGCAAGATGAAAGTCCCCAGGCAGGCTGACCTCGCCTGCGGGAACTGGGGAGTCATTGGCGACAAGGCCGGGAAGGCCACCTTCGTCGAGGTCTGCAGCGACAAGGGTGCAGGCATCCTTGACCAGGCCGTCAAGGCAGGGGCTCTCAAGACCGAGCCCGCCGACCCGAAAGGTGTCGAGATGCGGGTCAAGGTCGAGAACGCCATGCTCAAGCTCGGCGACAAGTGGCGCGAGAAGGACTTTGCATCACTCGGGACCGGCCGCGAGCGCCTGAAGAAGATCCTCGCCGATACATCCCGGTGCATCAAGTGCTACTCCTGCATTGAGAACTGCCCGATCTGCTATTGCGTTGAGTGCAGCACCAAGAAGCCGCACTTCGTCACCCCCGGGCAGGTCCCCCCGAGCTTCATGTTCCACCTCATCCGGTTCGCGCACATTGCCGACTCCTGCATCAACTGCGGGCAGTGCCAGGAACTCTGTGCGATGGACATCCCGAACTCCCTGCACATGCACGCCCAGCAGGTCGAGCTCGAGAAGATGTTCGGGCACGTTCCCGGCGTCGACATGAAACTCCCGCTGCTCGCACTCGTCGAAGAGCGCGAGGAGCGCGACCGGCTTGCTGCCACGGGAAGCGACCAGATCTTCAATATCTTCAAGTAAACACACTTTTCTCTTTTTTTCCGATTCTCCCCTGGAAATACGAGACTCACCCGGTCTCCCCTTCCACCCCGGCACGTGATTCCCCAGGAAATCGAATAATTATCGCAATTTTGACGAGATACGCACATAATAACGTTAAAAATTCATCAGGGAGGGTAAGAAACGCGCCTTTTAAATAGGGAGATGGTACAGTATTGGATGGAGGATTTGATTCGAATGACTCCAGAAGAGTATAAAAAGATCATCTCAACTGCAATTGACCGCGAAGTGGAGGCCTATACCTTCTACAAGACGGTTTCTGACAAAGTAAAGGACGCAAACCTCAAGAAGCTCTTCCTCGAGCTTGCAGGCGAAGAGACCAAGCACCGCGAGTTCCTTCAGGGGCTCCTCTCAAAGGACATAAAGTCCCTCAAGTTCTCGGCGACCAAGGACTACAAAGTCGGGGACAATATCAAGACTCCGGCATTGACCCCTGACATGAAGCCGGTGGACGGTCTCGTCGTCGCCATCAAGAAGGAGCTCGAGGCGATGCAGATGTACACGGCACTTGCGAAGAACAGTGAAGACGCCGCCCAGAAGAATATGTTCATGGAGCTTGCCAGCATGGAGCGGGGACACAAGACCCGGCTCGAGGATATCTACGTCAATACGGCATTCTCCGAGAGCTGGTAAGCGCAGCAGGACCCAATCCCTCTCTTTTTTCCCAACCCGGCCTTCCCGACTCCTTCTCCAGACATCTATGGAGTGGAGCGGCAACCGCAGGAAAACTTCATAACACCGGGTGGGCGTCAAGTGGCGCTTCTACTCTGCCATGCGAAAGAGATCATCCGACAGGGGGATTATAATCGGGAGTGCGCTGGCATTCCCTTCAGCTTCAGGATTTCTCTTCCTGGGCCTTCTTCCGGCGGGTATGGAAATAGTATCCAATCCCAATCAGGATCACCACAATTACGCTCAAGTATACGGGGTTTGCGAGGATTATATCAAGCCCTGTCCTCTCAACCACCCTGACCCTGACCTTCACGGGATCTGATATGAGACGGTTGTCAAGGGCATCGCGGTATCGCACTTCAGTTTCAAGACCATATTCCTTCACCGTTGCAGTCTTATCGACCGAGAGGGTGAAGTGTGCCAGCGCCTCTTCACCGGGCGCAAGGTCCCCGAGCGATGCGGTGTCCCTTGTCGAAGTGAAAGGATCGACGGCCACGATCCGTGCCTGGGCGCTCCTGACCGTCACAGGGCCATTATTCCTGAAGGTGATATCGATCTCTCTTGTCCCGCCCCGCGGGATCGCGAACTCTTCGGGAGTGATCTTGAATTCGATTGCCCCCTGCACCGGCACACCAATGACGAGTGGCTCGGAAATGATCGAATCGCCCTGGGGGTCCAGATACTCGACCACAATGTCAAGCGGGTAGGTTGCGGCCTGGGCCCCCTCGTCGATCCGAACCTTGAACCTTCCCTGGACTTCTGATCCCGGAGCATACATACCGATGTATGCGCTGCCGGATACCGGGACCACCGGGCTCTCCTCATGCCTCAGTATCCTTGCAGTGCACTCGTTTCCTGCAAGGGATCCCTCGTTCCTGATGGTGACCGCAATGTACCCCTCGTTTCCTGCAGTCAGTTCCCCTGCCTGCACGTCTACGACCGCGATGCGGACGCGGGGGGTGACCCTGACCTGGAGCGGGACGGTCGACCGGCTGTCCTTGTATATGTAAGCCATTGTCCCTGTCCCACGCTGTTCAGCAAAAGAGAGGGAGGAATACTGGACCGTGAGAGGGAGAATGTAGGTCCCGCCCGTGGCATTCTGGAGAACCTTGACCTGGAAAGGCACCTCCACTCGCGAGTTCGCGGGGATATCCCCTGCCATCTGGGGGTCAGTCTGCACCAGGAATGGCGCTTCCCCTGCCTCAAGTCCGACCCTGACGAGCTTGGCGGTCGAGGGCTGGTCGTCGGGTGCGATCCGCTCCTGCGGGATCAGCTTGAAATCCGGGATCCCACGGTTCTCAATCTCGACGACAAGGAGTGCGTCGCTCCCGGGCAAAAACTCGTTTTGTCCCTGGATGGACGCGGTGATGACCGGCTCCCCCCCGAGATATTCCACGCCGGCCAGGACAGGTGCAGGGACCAGGAGGAGGACTGCGCAGATGACGAGAGTGGCAAGTGAGGGGAGCCGGAATTTTGTTGTCATTTTAATAACAACAGTTTGCAAATGGCCTTATTTATACCTATTGAGACGGCTGCAATGGCAGGGGAAACGCATGTGTCCGATCAGTCCCTTTTTCCCGCTGCCGCGCGGGTTCACCAGGGGGGGCTCTTTCCTCGTGTTCAGGCGTACCCTGAGACGTCGTAATTGATCTCGGTCGAGTGCGCCAGGCACTCCTTGCCATCTTTCAACCGTTCGTCAATCATCTTCTTCAGGAGTGCGGGGTAGACTGCCCCCACCATGTCAGAGACCGGTCTTCCGCTGCAGAAGAACTTGAAGGTCGGCGTGCTCCGGACACCGTACCGCTCTGCCGTCCACTGGCTCGCCGTGATATCGACTCGTGCGAAGATGACTGTCTTCCCGTACTCGCGTGCGAATTCCCGCACGTACGGCTCCATCGTCCTGCAATGAGGGCAGGTAGGGCTATAGAACATCACCAGCACCGGCATTTGGCTTCTTTCTACCGTGTCCTCCCACGTGCGATCGGTCAATTCGATCAGGTCTCCCCCTTCCATTCTCTCTCTCCCGCGTGTGAGGTTGCAGGCAGGGGATAATATAGGTTGGCCCTTGACCGGGGCCGGGCTATTTCAGATCCTGTCCTCCACCAGCACGTTGATCACATTCTCGGAGATGTCCCCGGCATATTCGCCGGCGCGGCGGATGCTCTCTGCGATATAGCGGAGGGGCACCGCGATCTCGGCAGGGTGGTCCATGGAACGGGAATTGATATCCTGGCAGAGCCGCTCCAGGACCTCCACCTGCTCGATGTTGGCATGCGACTCCCTGATATCGGCCTTGAAGAACGAGACGATGCTCCGGTCGAATATGGAGAGGGATTGTGATGCGGCCTTCCGCACCGCATCGGAGAGTTCCGGGCCAAGGCTCCCCTGCGGGATCTTCTGCGCATGCTCGACGCACCTGACCGCGTGGTCCCCGATCCGCTCGATGATCCTGCTGATAATATAGGTGTTCACGACGCTGGACGGGGAAACCCCCATCTTCCTTGCGAGGCTTGCGTTCTTGAGGATGATGTTCGTCTGGCGTGCTACCAGCCAGTGAAGGCGGTCCACGTCGTTGTCCCGTGCAATCACGTCGTGTGCGAGAGCCCCGTTTCCCGACTCAAGCACCGTGAGGGCGTCCATGTACATGTTCTTGACGATTACGTACATGCGCTTGATGGTGTTCTCAAAGGGCATCTCCGCAGGGTTCAGGAGGTCCTTGAGGAGCACTGACGAGTCTGTCTCTTCCACCACCTCGGGCCCTATTGTCATCTGGGTGAATTCCCTTACGACCATCCGGATCGAGGCCGGCAGGCGGTGCTTCGACGTGATCGCAATCGAGTTATAGCCTGCTATGTAGCAGCCGATCAGGAGCCGGAAGAGGAACGTGGGGTCATTGATGGAGGTCACGTCAAAAGTCTTTGAGCGCTGGGCAGGGGTGTCGGAGAGGTCCCGCGTCACGAGGAGGGTCCCATCCGGCTGCGTCACAAGGCCGAGGGGATCGTTCTTCTTTACGTGCTGCTTTTCTGCCCAATCCTTGGGAAGGGTGATCACAAAGGATGATCCTCCTGTGACCTGTACTTTTCGAATCTCCATGGTTCTGACCCTGCTTCTTTTCTATACTCCTCTATGCCTCACAATATATTATATATATACATATAGTCTCCATCGAAAAAGGGTAAACCAGACCCGCACGAATTTTATCTCCGAACACTATGGCTGATTCACGTAACAGGATATTGTCTGCCACCGTTCTCGCGGTGATCCTTGCAGCTGCGCTCGTTGTATGTGGCTGCACGCAGCCGGAAGGAGGGGGGCCGCGGGCCCATGGACAGAAGATCGAGTCTCTCACCATCACCGGGTCCACCACCGTGCTGCCCGTCGCCCAGGCCGCAGCCGACTCCTACATGAATACCCACGGGGATGTCGATATCCGTGTCAGCGGGGGCGGCTCCAGTGTGGGCATCCAGTCCGTTGGCGAGGGCACGGCAGGGATCGGGATGTCGTCCCGAGACCTGAAACCAGAGGAGAAGACAAGGTACCCCGACCTCGTGGCCACGGCGATTGGAAATGACGGTATTGCGGTCATTGTGCACCCCGGCAACCCTGTCGGGCCTCTCTCCCTCGACCAGGTGAAGGGCGTGTACCAGGGGGCCTTCACCAACTGGAAGGAACTTGGCGGGCCCGACCTTGCGATCGTCGTGGTGGGACGGGACAGCGCATCCGGCACCCGTGAATTCTTCCACGAGAAGGTCATGCAGAAGGAGGACTTCGTGCCGACACAGCTCGAGAAGAACTCAAACGGTGCCGTGAAGCAGACGGTCATGCAGACTCCGGGCGCGATCGGGTATGTCGGGCTCGGATACGTGGACGGGGCCATAAGAGCCATCCCGATCATGGTCTCCGGCACACCCGTTGAGCCTACTGTAGAAAATATCCTTTCAGGGAAGTACCCCATCGCAAGGCCGCTCCTCATGATCACGAAGGGGGAGGCGTCAGGGCTTGCAAAAGACTACCTCGCGTTCCTTGCCGGGCCTTCCGGGCAGGCGATCCTTATCGAAGAGGGATTCGTGCCCCTGGCGTAGAGCCATGAACCCTCGCCTCTCCTTTTTTTGAGGATGCGCCATGACCGTGCCAGAACAGTCCACGGGAATATTCCGCCACGGGCGGGTGGGCCGGGCGAAGGAAGGCATCATCGGGCTCCTCTGGTTCGCCTGCGCCATATTTTCTGTCGCAGTCATCCTCTTTATTCTCGCGTTCCTCCTCCTTGACGGGTTCCCGATCTTCGTCCAGGCCGGATTTTTGGAGATGCTTACCGGAACCGTATGGAATCCCACCGGCACTCCCCCCCTGTACGGGATCCTCCCGCTGATAGCAGGCACCCTGCTCGTGATGGCAGGGGCAATGGCACTGGCGGTCCCTCTCGGTATCGGGAGCGCAATCTACATCGCGGAACTTGCGCCCGCCCGTGTGAAAGCAATTGCCAAGCCCGCCATCGAGCTGCTCGCAGGGATCCCTTCCGTCGTGTACGGGTTCTTCGGTTTGATCGTGCTCACCGACTGGATTCGGGTCACCTTCGGCGTCCCCTCGGGGGAGTCATGGCTTGCGGGGTCCGTCCTGCTCGGGATCATGTCGCTTCCCACCATCATCAGCGTCTCCGAGGATGCCATCACCTCGGTTCCCCGCGAGTTCCGGGAAGGCAGCCTCGCGCTCGGCGCAACCAGGTGGCAGACCATATCCAGGGTCGTCGTCCCCTCGGCGGTCTCGGGGATCACCGCTGCGGTCATCCTCGGCATGGGGAGGGCGATAGGAGAGACCATGGCGGTCCTGATGGTGACAGGAAACGCCGCCATCATCCCCGATCCCCTGTGGAACGTCCTCTCGCCTGTCCGGACCCTGACAGGGACGCTCGGGATAGAGATGGGAGAGGTTGCCATCGGCAGTGCGCACTACCATGCGCTCTTCGGGGTCGCCGTGGTGCTGCTCGTGATCACACTCCTCGTGAACCTCGCCGCGACCTTCATCCTTGCACGGATACGGCAGCAGAACGCACCGAAGGCCATGTCCTGCAGGCCGGAGGGGCCCCTGCAGGGGGAGCGATGGGCAATCACTTCACGGCTCGAACCTTTCAGGCCTTACGTCCTGATCGCGATCGTATCCCTCCTGGGGCTTCCCGTTGCGGGAGTGCCCGGCTACTTTGGCCTTGCGCTCACGGGGTACTGCCTCTTGCGCCTGAAGGCGAAGATCACCCCAAGGCTTGCGCAGAAGGTCGCGTTTACACTCCTCCTGGCCTCAACCCTGGCGGTGATCGCGATCCTCGCCATCATTCTCTCCGATATTGTCATCAATGGCCTCCCTGGCCTGACCTGGGAGTTTCTCACCGAGCCTCCCCGGAACCTGGGACGGGCCGGTGGCATATTCCCGGCCCTTGTAGGGACCCTGTACCTCGTGGGAGGGGCTATCGCAATCGCCCTTCCCCTGGGGATCGGCGCGGCCATCTATCTTACCGAGTACACAAGGGAGGGAAGGCTCACGCGGACAATCCGCACCGGAACCGATCTTCTCAACGGCACTCCTTCCATCGTCTTCGGGCTCTTCGGGTTCGCCTTTCTCGTCCTGTCCCTGGGCTTTGGGGTATCCCTGATCGCCGGACAGGTGACGCTTGCGCTGATGGTGCTCCCGACCATCATCCGGACCACGGAAGAGTCCTTGAAGAACGTCCCCCTTGCACTCAGGGAAGGAAGTTTCGCGCTCGGCGCAACACGGTGGCAGACGATCTCACGCGTGGTGATCCCGCCCGCGGTCCCGGGGATCATCACGGGCGCAATTCTCTCGATCGGGAGAGCTGCAGGCGAGACCGCCCCCATCCTCTTTACGGCAGCCGTCTTCTCCCAGCGGTTCCTCCCCTCGTCGCTCTTTGACCCGGTGATGGCGCTCCCCTATCACCTCTACATCCTCGCGACGAACGTGCCGGGCGCGGACACGAACAAATATGCGACTGCACTGGTGCTGCTGATCCTGGTGGTCCTTATCTACTCTGTGGCCATCCTGATACGCATGAAATCCCAGAAGACCTAGGCGATAGGAAGACCATGACCACCCAATCCATCATCTGCACGCAGGGCCTCAACCTCTATTACGGAGAGATGCGGGCTTTGAAAGACATCACCATGAGTGTATCCGACCGGAAGGTGACCGCACTGATCGGCCCCTCCGGGTGCGGCAAGTCCACCCTGATCCGCTGCTTCAACCGCATGAATGACCTCGTGGACGCCTGCCGGATCGAGGGCAGCGTCGACTTCCACGGGAAGAATATCTACGGGAACGGTACCGACCCGGTGGAGATTCGCCGCCGCATCGGGATGGTCTTCCAGAAGCCCAACCCCTTCCCAAAGTCAATCTACGAGAACGTGGCGTACGGCCCAAGAGTCCATGGCATCACCGAGCGGGCACGGCTCGACCGGATCGTCGAGGAGAGCCTCCGCAAGGCTGCGCTCTGGGACGAGGTGAAGGAACGTCTCTCCCACTCGGCGATGAGCCTTTCCGGCGGACAGCAGCAGCGGCTCTGCATTGCGAGGACGCTTGCGGTCGAACCCGAGGTCATCTTAATGGACGAGCCATGCTCTGCCCTTGACCCGATTGCCACGGCAAAGATCGAGGCGCTCATCGGTGAATTGAAACAGCAGTATTGCGTGATCATCGTGACCCACAACATGCAGCAGGCGTCGAGGGTGAGCGATCACTGCGGGTTCATGTACCTGGGAGAGATGGTCGAGTTCGGGGAGACCGCACAGATATTCGAGAGCCCTACAGAAGAACTGACAGAGAACTATATTACAGGGAGGTTTGGGTAGGTGATCGAGATATGACCGACAAGTTCCACGAAGAGATGGCAGAGATGCAAAGAAGGGTCCTCGCGATGGGACTCTTCGCGGAAGGGATGCTCCGTGATGCAGTCGAGGCACTGAGGAGGCAGGACATCGCCCTCGCAAGCGACGTGAAGGGCAGGAAAAGGGCGCTTTCGTCACAGAACGATGCCCTGGAGGAGGAGGTCTACCGGATGATTGCACTGTACCAGCCGGTGGCAAGGGACATGCGGGCCGTTGCCTGCGCGTTGAAGGTGATCGCCTCTGCCGAGCGGATCGGCCGCTATGGCAAGGACATCGCAAATGTCGTCATCGCCACCACGGACGCCCGGGAAAGCGACCTTGCAACCGGCCTTTCAATCCCGCACATGGCGGGCCTCGTCCTCTCGATGATTGACGACTCCCTGCGGGCCTACGAGACAGGGGACCTCCAATACATCCGGAACCACTCCGAGCGTGACGACGTGGTAGATGCGCTCCGCCACACCATCTTCCGGGAGGGGATCACCTACATGATGGAGGAGCCCCGGACAATCACCCGGTGCATGAACTACCTTATGGTCGCCCGCTACCTGGAGCGGTGCGCAGATCACTCCTGCAAGATCGCCGAGAAAGTCCATTACATGGTCACTGGTGAGCGGATCGAGATCAAGTGACGCGGGGGGAGAAACAAAGCCGCTTCCCATGCGGATACGGGCTCATTTCACCTCTTTTTTTTCGCCCGACCGGCATGCCGACCACAAACCTTTAAGGGAAGACTGTCACACCACCTGAGTAATACCTCTTCAGCCGCATACCCTGCGGCTCGTGGTTCCCCATGCCAGAACCAGAGAACGAGAACGACGATGACCCTCATGATAGGGTCCACACTGCCGGTTTTTCGAACACATCACACTCACTTGGACGCCACGCTCACCTCTCCGCGGAGGTGTTCTGCTGATGCCCGGAGGCCAGCTTCTCCTCGATTCTCCCGCACCCGGTGAGGCCCTCCCCAGGATAAACGCCCAGGGCAGAAGACATCCCTCGCGGCCAAAGAATGGCCCGATCCTCTGCAGGGAGAGTCTCCACGCCGTGGAGAGGGAAGGAGTGAGGTACCTTGTCTCGGAGAATTACTCCTACAAGAGCGAGGCATATTACACGATCCTCCTGCACGAGATACAGGGAGAGAAGGTGGCGCCTGGCACGCGGGCGATCCTCGATGCGTTCGTGGTGCCCGTGTGCCTCGAGAGGGCCCGGACAGAAGGGATGCCGGTCGCCGAGTATGCCATCTCACAGTCATGTATCCAGGCGCCCGCGGTCATCTATGGCCTGAACTACTTTTCCTGCACCTCGCACTTCGAGGTGCTCCAAGAGGACGAGTCTGCCCGGGAACTGGTCAGGCACGTGACCAACAACGGGAAGTATCCATTCTGTTCGCAACGGCTCGAAGATGGGGAAGGGATAAGGAGGGCCGTATCTATATTCGGGAACGTCTCCTCCCCCGACCCTGCGATGGCCGAGATGGCAGGGAGGGTATGGGAGGCGTTTTGCATCCCCCTTGTGGAGATCATCTGCCTGGACGGGCCTTCCGGTCTCCGGCTCTCCTCTCTCTGCCCTGTCCGCTATTCAAGGCTGGCGCCTGCAGAAAAAGAGCTCCTCTCCGCCTACCTCTCGGGCCAGGTCTTCCTATGAGGCGCCTTGGGATATTCGTGGACAGAAAGACCCTCTCGTCCGCAGAGCAGCTCAACGCCCTGATCCGCTGCCGCGATGCCGCCGAGGAGATGGGGCACGGGGCCGAGTTCATCTTCCCTGTGGACATCCGCAAGATCCCCCAGGTGGACGGGCTCTTCATCCGTGCAAGGACAGACCCAATGAACATCACGTATGTCGCCTCCCGTATGGCCGCGTTCGCCGGCATCCCGGTGATCGACGACCCTGAATCCATCCAGGTCTGCTCGGACAAGGTGCATATGTACGCGAGGCTCATGCGAGAAGGCGTCGAGATCCCGCGGACCCTCTTCCTCTCATACCGCGAACTGACCCCGGCAAGGGCGCGCCAGGTCTTCGACGAACTCGGGTCCCCCCTGGTGGTCAAGGAGCCCTCGACCTCGTTCTCGCTCCGGGTGGAGAAGGTGCAGGGACCCGCAGAGCTCCTCCAGGTTGCCAGGCGATACTTCAAGCTCTCGGACTGGGTCGTGGCGCAGGAGTACGTGGAAAGCACGTATGACTGGCGGGTAGGGGTGCTCCGGGGACGGTTCCTGTATGCGTGCAAGTACATCATCCCTTCACAGACCTTCAAGATCCAGGACTCGGTGAACGGCCACGTCGTCTACTGCGGGGTCGAGAGCGTGCCGCCCGCGTTGGTCCCCCCCGCGGTCATAGACCTCGGGATCAGGGCCGGCAGGGCAATCGGCAACGGGCTCTACGGCGTAGACATCAAGGAGGGGCCGGACGGCCCCTGTGTCATCGAGGTGAACGACAACCCGTCGCTCGAGGGCGGCGAGGATACTGCATATCCCCACGTGTACCGGGAGATCGTGCATACGCTCCTCGAGACTTAAAGGAGTCCAGCCATGTCAGTATCTTTTGAAGAGACAGCAGAGGCCATCTGCGCCGAGTGCGGGGGGAAATGCTGCCATGAGGCGCATCCTCCCCTCTCGCCGGCGCGAATGGATGAGTTCCGCGCAAGGGGAGTACCTCTTTCGGTGGCAGAATTCGACGGGTATACCCGCATGAAGTCGCACGACGACGGGATGTGCATCATGTGCAGTGGCGGCAAGTGCCGGGTCCATGCCTTCAAGCCAGAGACCTGCATTGCAGGGCCTTTCACCTTCGAAGTGCATGACCATACCCTTCGCCTCTTCCTCAAGCACGAGACCATCTGCCCCCTGGTCCCCTATCTTAAGTCGGATGCGGATGCATATGCCGCGCAGTTCAGGATGGCGGTGAAGAGTCTGATAGTGCTGGTCCGGTCCCTTCCCGCGCAGGAACTCGACGTGATCAACCGAATCCCTGAGCCCGAGACCGAACTCGTGGCCGAGATCCCCATAACATCCGGGGAGGGCAAGACCCCATGAAGACAGGGACAGAGCACGAGTACTCCCTGAACGGGCCGGGACTTGTTCCCCTTCCTGAGTCAGACCTTGTCCTCGCGGAGATCGGCGGTGGCTGTGACGGCGAGATGCCTCTCGGGGGTGCAAAGGCCTGCAAGGAGCTGCAGAAGCACGTGATCGAGTTGATACCCCTGCACCCCTCGACGAGGCTGACAGACCTCGAGTCCTCGGTCCAGGGGGGTGTACGGGAGTTCTCCCGACGGTTCGCCGGCCGTTACAGGCTCCTCGGCCTGGGGATGCACCCAACCCTCTCCCTGGACCTGGCGCGGGTATGGGACCATGGCGAGGGGGAGTATTATACCGCGTATGACCGCCTCTTCGGCATCCGGCAGCACGGGTGGCTGAACATCCAGGCGCTTCAGGTGAACTTCGAGTATGCGAACGAGAGCCGCCTTGTCTCTCTTCACAACCGCATCAGGTGCCTCCTCCCCTTCCTCGTCGCCCTCTCGGCTGCGTCCCCGTTCGTCGAGGGGAAGGCCCCCGGACCGGTCGGCAACCGGCTCATCTATTACCGAGAGAACCAGGCGCGGATCCCCGCGATCTGCAACGGGATCGTCCCGGATCCCATCTCCTCGGTCGCAGACTACCGGGATCGGCTCTCGGCGGTGTATGAGGAGCTCCAGGCGCAGGGAGCAGGCATCCTCTGCGAGGAGTGGGTTGCGTCCGCGGGAGTGATCGTCCGGTTCAGCAGGCCCTGCATCGAGATCAAAGCAATCGACGAGCAGGAGTGCGTATTCTCGGACATGGCGCTCTGCGCATTCATACGTGCGCTTGCAAGGGCCCGCGACCTCAAACTCGAAGAGGACCGGAACTCGCTCGTCGCGATGACGGAGCAGGCCATCCAGGAGGGGACCGCAGGCTTCGGGGACGAACTGGTGGCCCTCTTCCGCCACGCGGAGAAAGTCGCAACAGTCGACGAGAGGCGGTACCTGCCGCTGGTGAGGAGGAGGATCGAGGAAGGGAGCCTCGGGCAGGTCCTCGCGGAGAGGTTCCGCGATACTGGCGACCTGAAGGGGATCATGCAGGACCTTGCGACGTGCCTTGAGGAGAACCGGCCATATCTGGGCCAGTGAGGCCGGTGCTGCACTGTTCTCACCCCTCCGCCATATTCCCATAAAAGATCGCGATCACCATGCCTGTCCCGGTGAGGAGGGCTCCCACCCCGAGCACGGCCGGCTCGAGCTGCACCAGCAGGAAGAGGCAGGAGAGGAGGCCAAGGAGGGGGAAGAGAGGAAACTTCCCAAGGCTGAAAGGGATGGAGAAGGGTCTTGCCCGATCGGGCTCCCTGTAGCGGAGGATGATAACCGAGAGGTTCACCACCACGAAAGTGACAAAGAGGGTGAAGTTGGCGATGTTTGCGACGAACGCGATGTTCCCGGTGAACAAGAAGAGGAGTGCCCCTCCCCCGACGAGGAGGATCGCGGTCCACGGGGTGTGCCGGCGGGGATGGACCCTCGATACGAATCCCGGGAGTGACCCTGCACGGGCCATCCCGAACGAGATGCGCGAGGAGGCAAACATCATCATCAGCACGGTGTTCGCGGTCGCAAAGAGTGCGATGACCGAGAGGAGGAGCGATGCATCAGCTCCCCATGCCGCGGACGCAACGGTCGCAAACGGTGCGGAAGATGCCGCGAGCGCCTCCCAGCCGACCACGCTCACCGCCGAGAGACAGACCAGGATGTAGAGGATGGTCGAGACCGCAAGCGCCGTGATGAGGGCGAATGGAATCGTCCGCTCCGGTCTCCTGGTCTCCTCCGAGAATTTTACCATCTCCTCGAAACCCTGGTAGGCAAAGAAGACCAGCGCCGCGGCGGTGACCACCCCCGTCATCCCGATCGGCATCTCAAGGTAGTCCACCTTCCCGAGGTGGGGAAGCCCGGCGGCGATGATCAGCAGGAGGCCGCTCACCTCGATGAGGGTGAACGCGACCGCCACCCAGGCGCTCTCCTTTACCCCGAGCAGCAGGACCCCGCAGAGGGCCGCGATCAGCAGCACAGCGGCGCCAAAGGCCGGGACCGGCAGTAGCGCCCCCATGTACCCTGCAAACCCGAGCGCCACCGTCGCCGCCCCGAGGATGCCAGAGAAGATGATGAGCCACCCGATCACCATTGCCACCCGCCGGCCTGCCGCCCGTGCGGTATACTCGTACTCGGCACCGACGTCCGGCATCATCGATGAGAGTTCCATGTAGGAGAGGGCGGTGAAGAACGCGACCAGCGCCGAGATCACGAACGAGAGCCACACCGCGTTCCCGGCACTCCCTGCGGCCACCCCGATGAGCGCGTAGATCCCGGCGCCGAGGATGATCCCTATCCCCGAGAGGGTCACCTCCCAGAACCCGAGCCTCCGGACAAGTTTCGGCTGCACGGTAGGGGGGGTTGGTGCGATGTGGATCACCTGCTGATGGGAGATGTAGGCGGGGGGAGAGGATGAGGGTTTTCGTTTTTAATAAATAAAACAAGCGTTCGCAACAATACAACGCAATACCATTTTATTTTTCAAGTTCTTCAGGTGAAATTCCTGCATCTTCAAGGATGGCCTTTATCAACTTGGGATGAAGGATTGAGCCCGAATGAACTGGAACTGTGACTCTGCACCCCTGTGAATTGCGAAATATCTTATGACTTCCACTCTGACGGACTTCGGAAAAACCATGTTTCTGCAATATTTTAATGATCTTTTCGGCTGTAACCCGTTGCAATTTCCCCTTCATACTGCCACATCAAGAGTGGTAATGCTCACCATCTTGGGTTGGGGAACTGCCTCTCCGCACGAGATTCTGTCTTCCAGATGGAGGCGTATTGCCTCGCGGATATTATCAAGGGCCTCTTCATAGGTAGATCCCTGTGAATAACACCCCTGCAGCTCGGGGCAGAACACGTAATACCCTGACTCATCCTTCTCGATCACAACAGAGAAACGAAATGTTTCCATTGTTTTAACCCAATCAGATGTGGATAGTCTCTCCTAATAATGATACCCTGGGGAGCAGCTGGATCATCAGATCCAACTGCGGGAAGCGGCAAGGACCGTAAGGTCATTACTGCGGGGGGTTGAATAGACACTGGCCATCTTCGAGAAGCCCCCTGACGTGCATCTCAATCGCCTCGTGCATCCGCTCTTCTGCTTCTTCCCGGGTCTTTCCTGTCGCTGCACAGCCGGGAAGGTCCGGTGAATATGCAGAGTAATTTTTACCCGCTTTTTCAATTACGATGAGGAACCTGTGCATACTCTGATTCACTCCTTCAGATTTGCCTGATTATTAGACCTGTTAACCCCTGCCCACAGACTATCGCGTATCGGGGGGGGAGGGGGCAGGGGAAGGGGGATTCTCCCACTCTGGTCAGGGAATTGCTATGAATCATGGCGACCGCTAGGTCAACTCGGGGTCGAGGGGCGGAGCCCTCGCGGCGTTTACCCACTCCCCGTCGAGGACACTTTAACTCTAAGGTCACACTGCCTAATACTCTACCGGGTTTATTCACGATGAGTATTCAGTTTGCGAAGTGCGTGAAATATCGCCTCCGCTCCTCCCACACCACACACACCAAAACACACAAGGACGACGCAGAACCGCGTCAGGAATTACTACGTAAAAGCGAGCTCGAAAAATTTGAGGGTTCTAGTACCGGGGTTTCCTGTGCTTGGGTAAGCACTCCCGGCAGT
>JAKPPB010000042.1 GCA_029547605.1 Methanobacteriota archaeon
TTGTGTTCGGCCTCGGCACTGCCCGCGATCGCGGGGAGGAGCATTGCCAGCACCAGGATAAACAGGAGTGGGAGGATCATGATGATCGCTTTTGGGACCCTGCGGCTCATTCGTATGCCTCCTCGTCATCCGGCATCCGGCTCTCGTGCATGATCTCCAGGACGAAATACCCGACCAGGAACCACATGAATATCATGACCAGCATCCAGAAATAGCCAAGTGCCGGGTCGACGATCGGGACGATGTGTGTCTGATATGCGTACGTTGTGGTGACGTTGGCGAGGGTATCGTTCAGGTAGTGGTCCACGGTGATGGCAGTCCCCGGCACGGTGGTGATGTAGACGGTGTTCTCGTTGAACGTCCATAGTGCCAGAAGCCCGGCCAGGATTCCTGAAAAGGAGGCAGCAAACAGGTTGCCATACAGCCGGTTGTCAAGATCGAGGAATATGTAGACGAACGCGGCCGCGACCACGGCAGCAAGGAAGATGTAGATCTCGACTGTGATCATCGCTGACACCTCCGACCGAAGTATTTGCTCTCGATATAGTCGTTCATTTCGGTTATGGCGTCTTCAATCTGTTTGAGTCCTGTATTGTACTCTTTTCGGTTCCACTCGTTATAGATGACGATTCGACATCGACCTTTATCCATTGTTTACACCCTCTCCTTCACCAGCGAATATACCACTGCCACAATACTGATCGCGATGAATGTCACGGCGACCAGATGGAACTCGGCAGGCAGCCGCACGATTATAAACAGCCCGAACAATGCCCCAACAAGACCGGGTAATGTCATGTCCCGCTGAGTGATCCACATCATCAGGAACGGGATCGAGAATATCAGGGTATACGCGAGCGGGCCCAATATGGATGTGTAGGCACCGCCAATGGTGGAGATCAACCCAGTCCAGTTGATTGTATCCTCACCGGGCTCCGGGACAGTCTCGCCACCGAGCGAGTTGATCAGGTCGTCGACGAGAGATGTGGAGACGTTGTCGATCGATTCGTTCGCCCGCGGCCGGGTCGGGATGGGTGTCATGTTGTCGGCCGCGTATGCCGGCACCATGAGCAGCAGCAGTAGAAACGCGACCACCAGGATGGTGGCAGCACGTTTAGGAATCAATCAGTCCATCCCCTGTGTCTGGTAGCCGCTGCGGAACTGATACAGTCCCCAGACGGTCACAAGCCAGATCGGCCCCTGGATGATCATGCCCAGCCAGGTCGGGATCCCGAACTGGCTGAGCAGTGGCAGGATCGTGATAC
>JAKPPB010000043.1 GCA_029547605.1 Methanobacteriota archaeon
CCGGGGGCAAAGGGGGTCAAACCCCTTACCCTCTTTTCTATCAAGGTGATTTATGGCAGACGAGAACTATGCGGGTGACGGTATTGACACTCCGGAACCACCCCAGGCATCAAGGCTCTACTCGGATGACGGGATCTACAACAGTTTCCTCTACAAGGCCCGGCTCATCGAGACGGATTACCTGCCGGCACTGGTAGAGGCAACCTGGAAATCGCCGCTCACGATGTCGGCGAAGAAGACGCTGTCAACAATTTTCCTCGGGTTATTCGAGAAATCGGTTGTGCTGGCAAGGGAAAAGGATCTTGATGTCTCGTTATGGGAGGCAGAGATCATGATGCTGTCTGCCACCCAGAGTTTCACGTCGTACGACCTTGACCGGCCAGAACTCCAGGTGATCATCAACTCGGCACTGGAGCATTACAAGAAATTTATCAGCCGGTCAAAGGACGGATGGGAACGCGAACTACAGAACAGGATCGAGACCTCGAACAAAACCGAGAACGTGCAACGGATTGTGGCACCAAAACCTCCGAAACGGGGGTTCCTATCGATTTTTGGAGGTAAATAGGCATGGGCGTATCAATACCTATAGAGTATCTCTATCTCACGGTGGGGCTGCTTGTCGTCGCCGTGATCTACATAATCAATGACAAAAACAACACCCGACTCTACAACCCGGAGGGTCCGCTATTTGTCAAGGCGCGTAAAAAAGAGATCCCGCTCCTGCGAGTCATCGACCCGGGCACCAACCACGCGCGGCACATCCTTGGAGACAAGGAACGGGACGACGATCCGGTCTATGCAAAGGACATGTGGGGACTGCATGCGGATCCGGCATACATCGAGGGAGATGCGTCTCCTGAGAGGCATCCCGGAGGGCTGCTCATCTACAACATATCCCCGAACGTGACATTCCCGATATCGCCGAGGAACGTTCTCGCGCAGCATACGATCCTGCGGCACCGCCGGGATCTACCGGAGTTCGCGGAACTCGATTTCCTGAGCGATCGCGACCTCCTGGTGCTCCTCAGTTCCCCATCGGATCACCTGCCTCACGATGCCCAGATCTTCACCGACAACTACAAACCCACGATAGTCGAGATCGACGAGTCCGGGCAGCCGGTCGAGGTCGAGATGAACGCGGCCGACCTGGTGGACCGGATCACGGCGTTCAAGAAATACGCGACCACGCTGCCGGTTGAGGGCGGTGGGTTTGCGTATCACGAGTATTTCCGGAACAACCCCTACGGCCACAGTTCGCAGACAACGCAACGGATCAACTACCTCTTCCAGAAGATTGCCGACCGGAAATCGGCAATGGCAGACAAGTTGTGGACATACGGCCTGAT
>JAKPPB010000072.1 GCA_029547605.1 Methanobacteriota archaeon
GGATCCGGGAGTACAACAGGAATTACAAGCGGGCCCGGCAGAGGAGGAGGACCCGGCGACCGGGACAGACGGTGCTCCTCGCGGAGGTGATGCCGTGCTCAGGATGATAGCCGGGGCCCTGGGGGCCGTGGCCCGGTTCATCCTGGGCGAGCAGGAGACCGGGGCCGAGCCGGCCGCAGTGGAGAAGGACCCTCCGGGGATCCTCGCTGCACCCCTCGCGACCAGTGCAGAAACGGATCTCTCAAAATGGCAGGTGACAGAATTTACAGAGTCGCCCTTCGTGAAGGTCGGCCGGCTCTATATCGAAAACGACGTGCTTGTGATCCGATCCGACCTGGACCCTTGCGGCTTCGCTCTCTCACTCCTCGACGCGGCCGCCGTTCTGGATGGCAAATCCTGTGAAGTCCGCTTCCTCGTGGGCGACAAGGTGACAGGAACGGCCCGGCTCTCGATGTCAGGGAAGGCCGTCAATTTCCAGATCGGTGATTATTTCTACACCGTGCCGGTGGCAAGAGTCCTCGATGTGCTGGATGGACGAGCGAGAAAAGCGGCAGTCTTCGTGGAAAGGGATGTATCTAAGAGGGTGATCCGTTATCAATAACTAATATTATATTTGGTGATTGTGTAGGATCCACCCCTAACCTTTAGTTAGGAAGGGGATATGGATCATATGGATTTCCGGGAGATCGGCAAGCTCGTTTCTGAAGACCGATTCTCCCTAGAGTATCTTTGGAAGAAACGTGGGAATACCGTTTGTCAATCCTGTTCATTCTCTGAGTTCTATTATCACCAGAGGTGGAGAGTACGGTGCAAGGGATGTAAGAAGGACTTCTGGCCACTTCAGGGAACCAGGTTCGCGCTCCTCCGAATATCGCCATCACAATGACTCTCTCTCTCGTGAAATTATTCGAGCTATCTACCTCTGCAAGGAAGGCCTCCCAAGAGGTCCACCTGAGCTACAAAACCACATTGCGAGCCTACGACATTCTTCGACGGGTTCTTGTTGAAGAACTTGCCAAGACAGACGAGCTTCTGAAAGGAGAATTAGAAGCAGATGAAGCCTACTTTGGGGGAAAGAGGAAAGGGAAACGTGGTCGAGGTGCGGGAGGCAAGACCATTGTCTATGGGATCCTGGAACGGGGAGGAAGGGTCTCGGTG
>JAKPPB010000076.1 GCA_029547605.1 Methanobacteriota archaeon
CATACGTTGCCAGCCAGGCATATCCGATACCGATCACTCCGAAGTGGAGCAGGAGGACATAGCCCAGTCCCAGCAATAACACGCACCTGATGAAATTCAAAAGCACGACCATGCCCACTCTGAGCCTGATGTTCTGGAGGGGAATGAAGAGGTTATAGATGGTGACGAAGAGAGCGGAGAGAGAGATGATCCGGAGGAGGTCGAAGGCCGCGAGGTAAGCGGATCCGAAGAGGCCAAGGAGAAGGTTCCCAAAGAGAAACATGAAGAGGATCACAGGGATGAGGATCGCATAATTCGCCGTGAGGGTGTATACCGCAGCTTTCCTTAGATTTGCCCCGTGGCTCCCCTCTACGAAGAAGGAGGTGGTCATCGCATCAGGTACGATGAGCACCAGGTTACCGATGGTGAATGCGATGTAATACAGGGCAGCCTCTTCCGCACCCAGGAGGTTCATGATGAGGATCGGGAAGAGGAGCGTTGGGATCGAGGCAAGGATGGATGCGAGGTAGTTCAGGGAGGAGAAGCGGAAGGTCTCCCTCAGGTATTCCCTCGAGATCTCGCGGGTGATCCCGAAGTTTCGCCTGACAAGAAGGAAGGAGAAGAGAATTACCACGAGATAGGCGACTCCCAGCGAGGAGAAGATACCGAAGGAACCGAGAAGAGCGAAGGGGAAGAGCAGTAATATCCTGGCGCTCAGGAAGAGATGGAGCATCCAGCGCAGGTCTGCCCTCCTGACCGCGAGGAGCGCATTCTCTGCAATGCTCTCGAAGGAGTTCGCCAGTGCGAAGAGGATGAAGACGAGGAAGTAATCGCGGAGCGGAACGAGCTCCGGGGTGATGTAAGGGACGAGCAGGAGATAGATTGCGGCAGCAATCAACGTGGCAATGAGCGTAACCCAGAGGGTTGTGCTCAGTGCACGGCTCTTCTCCTTCGAGGGGAGGAAGCGGACGAGTGCAGTATCGAAGCCGAGGCGGGAGAGGGTTATCACCAGTGTCAGCGACGAGATGAGCGCTGTCGCGATCCCGACGTCCATTTGGGAATAAAGGCGGGCTGCGACCGTCCAGAAGAGGAAGCCGAAGCCGACATCGGTTATTCTGCCGAGTGCGATAAAAAACGAGTTGCGATAGAGCGGGTTGTGCAATTGTTCCCTCAGCTCGGCTCTGCTCCTCGGGACCGGGAGATGCATACGATTCAGGTTTAGGTGGAGATGGTATCAGGCTTTGCCAATCGTTTCCGGTTGCTGGTGGATAGTGTTCACGCACCATCCTCCGGATCCCCCCCACCACCCAACGCAACCTTGATAAGGGGTCACTTTCAGCCCGCGCGGTAAACCTTTAAACCCACCCTCGTCCCATCCTCTTTCATGTGACCCCTCGGGAATTGAAGCCTTTTTCACGAAGAGGTCACATGGTGATGAAAAAATGTTTTCAAGACCATCGGGAACAGCCACGTGCAGGTATGCAGGTGGCTCCGGACGCGGTCCCCGGCTTTT
>JAKPPB010000078.1 GCA_029547605.1 Methanobacteriota archaeon
CGGTACCCGTGCCTCGACGCGGGCGCCGGCAGGCGCCGGTTCACCGTCACGGATGGTGACTGTCCCGTAGAACTCGTGGGGCATGACGGGTATGATGGTGGATGTCGGGGTCGGTGAGACAGTTGGCGTCACTGTCGGAGTGGGGGTGGGTGTTAAAGTGGGAGTAGGAGTTGCAGTGGGTGTCGGGGTCACCGTGGGGGTCGGCGTGATGGTGGGAGTGGGTGATGCTGTCGGTGTGGGAGTGGGTGTTAAAGTGGGAGTAGCAGTTGCAGTGGGTGTCGGGGTCACCGTGGGTGTCGGCGTAATGGGGTCGGCGGTGATTGTTACTGTCTGGATCGAGGAGATCGTCTTGCCGGTATAGTAGCTGCCATCGGGTGCCTTGTAGTTATTCTTGATATTATTCAGGTCAAGCTCCGCATACACTGTGTAGGTGCCTGCCTCGTACATCCGGTTGCCCATTGTGTCAAGGACGCCGGTGTTCCATCCCTGCCCGTCCACTGTGGGTCTCCAGTACCAAAGGTCACTGGTAGGCCTGAGGTTGTTGATGGGATAGGATGCGGTTGGTGTCTCGAAGAGAGATACATAGATTGCACCATCGGATGTCTTCACACGGAGATTCACGAATCCCTTCAAGCCGGCATCTCCTCTCGCAATAACCGAGTAGGTATTGGTCTCTAACCTGAAGTTCAGATAGTGGCCCGGAGGAACAGATTTTCCGGAAACGTCCTTGCCTGCGGTGTTATCCCAGACCTTGACGGCAATGGCAGGGTCTACAACGTTGAATGCAACGGGGCCGATAGTACCTGCCCACCTGTACCAGTTCCCGGTCTTACCCACAAAGGTCTGCGGGGAGACGTAGAAGCTGGTCGGAGTTCCGACAGTCAGCACGTGGTGTCGAGGTGGCGGGGTCATTTCCTGATGCGAACCAGGCAACCTGGGTTGCTGTTCCGATTGCCGCGGATACATCAAGACCCTCTTCACCAATGAACACATCTCCGCCTTGCGGGACCTGCTTGATAGGAGCAGTCGGAATCCCCGTCAGGACAAGGTTCACGTTCTCGACCCCACCGTACGAGAATGTGGAGGTCTGCGGCGCCAGGTACCCATTGACGTAAAATTGAACAGGGATAGTGCATCCGCATCCGTATTCCGATGACGAGACCTGGGCAGTGAGTCCCGCGTAGGACCCTGCAGTTGTGACAGTGATGTCACCCCGGACTGTCCCGTAGACCTTCGTTTCTATGAGTGTCCCCACGGGAGCAGGGGCACCATTGATCGTGACCGTCCCGTAATAGGTGCAGGGAATGGGTGGTGGCGACATAGAATCGGCTGCCACGATTCCGGTTATCAGCCCGATTACCAGGAAAAAAATGAGTATTTTGGTTGACATTGCTCTCCTCGTGGATGCCGGGACGTGCCGCGATCAGGCACTGATCGCAGCCAGGGTCCCGGGTGAGTTCATGAACAGCCAGTAGCCCTTGAACGGGTACATCGGGTTC
>JAKPPB010000095.1 GCA_029547605.1 Methanobacteriota archaeon
GGTAGCCGAGCAGCCCGTGTTCTGTGGCCCCAAAGACAAACCCTGGCCGGCAGGCAAGCACAAGGCCATCGTGGATCTGGCAACGGGAAAAGTGTTTTCCATCGTCTCCCGGGACTATCGGCTCATACGCCACGAAGACGCCATTGAGTTCCTTGAGAAGGCAATTCAAAAGAATCCCGATCTCGGGGCTTATGTCACGATCACTTCGTTCTACAACGACGGGGGTCGGATGTTTCATGTATTTCGGTTCCCGGGGATTTCGGTCCGGATAGACCAGGGAGATGTTGTCAACCTAGAACTCCACCTCTTCAACTCGTATGATCTGACTTGGCCATTCATCGTCCTTGTCGGGGGCTTTCGGCTCGTCTGCTCCAATGGGCTCGTCGTCGGGAAGAAATTCTACCAGTTCAGAAGGCGGCACGTTTTCAGCCTTGAGGACGTTGGCTTGGAGGCGGACCTTGGCCGCTCAATAGATCAGTTCACCCTGCAAGCGGGGGAATGGAGAGAATGGGCTGAGGTCCCAATGACCATGACTGTCTATGACAGGGTGATGGGAGCCATGCGGCTCGGCGCGCGGGCAACGGAGGAGATAGAGGAGAGGATCTGGCATGAGAATGGTCCCCAGGGAGACGCCCCTTTTCTGACCCTGTGGGCGTTTTTCAACGTGCTCACCTGGTACATCACGCACCGGGTAGCTTCGCTGAATCGACGAGTGGAATTGGGGAATCGGCTGAGAGTAGCAATCAGGAATATGTGATAAGGAGGTGGCCACATGGGAGTCAAAGTTAGAGAAAAGGTCAAGGGCTCTGGGGTGTACTGGTTCTTCATCGACCACCGGGGGAAGAGGAAAGCGAAAAAATTTGGTACCGATAAACAGGCAGCCCTAATTGCAGCGAAGAAGATCCAGGCAAAACTAACTTTGGGGGAAATGGATCTCGACAATGAAAAGAAGCGGTCTCCCACTTTCGGGGAATACGCGAAGACGTGGATTGAAGTGACGGTGCCGGCCACCTGCAAGGAGATATCCGTTGCGGATTACCGGGGTCTGCTGAATAATCACATCCTGCCCGTCTTCGAGAAAACGCCTGTCACAGAGATCACCCGCTTGATGGTAAAGGAATTTCTGATGAAGAAGGCGAGGAAGGGGAAGAAAAATGCAGAGGCGGGCTACGCTTCAAGCACAATCACCCACATCAAGAACGCCCTCAGCGGGGTCCTGAATCTCGCGGTAGACGACGAAACCATCGGGATAAACCCCGCCCAAAAATTGGGGAAGATTACTCGTGAGAAGGGGTTAAGGCTGCAATTCGACCCCCTGACCCGGGAAGAGCTTGCCAGGCTGCTCGCTGTGTTCAGAGAGCACTACCCCAAGCATTACCCGATGGCGCTCACCTTGTGTAGAACCGGCATCAGGATCGGGGAGGCCCTGGGACTTCAATGGGGAGACATCGACTTCAACAGCCGCTTCATTACGATCCAACGGGGCAGATCCAAGAGCCGCACGGAAACCCCGAAGAACGGCAAGTGTCGGCGAGTCGATATGTCGCGGCAGTTGACGGAGGTTCTGCTTGAGCTGCGGCGTCAACGGATGGAGGAAAAGCTCCGCAAGGGATGGAAGGAAATGCCCCCCTGGGTGTTTATCACCGAGGTCGGGACACCTTTGATTGAGTGGCAGTTCCGAGAAAGAGTCTTTAACAGGGCTCTCGAAAAGGCAAAACTCCGAAAGGTCCGGGTTCATGACTTGAGGCACTCATATGCAAGCCTCCTAATCCAAGCAGGGGAGTCCCTTGCCTACGTCCGGGACCAACTCGGGCACCATTCCATAAAGGTCACGGTGGACATCTATGGGCATCTCGCGCCAGAAGGAAACAAGGCTGCCGTTGACCGTCTCGATGACATCCTGCCGACACACCTTGCCGCAACCCAGGCGCAACCAGAAATAAAAAAGGAGCTAACCGAAAATGGCTAACTCCTTGATTTTATTCTGGTGGTCCCACAGGGAATCGAACCCTGGTTTCCGGCGTGAGAGGCCAGCGTCCTGACCGCTAGACGATGGGACCTTGGCTGGGGGACAAGGATTCGAACCTTGGTAGCAAGATCCAGAGTCTTGAGTCCTACCACTAGA
>JAKPPB010000108.1 GCA_029547605.1 Methanobacteriota archaeon
GGCGCCGTTGGCCGCTCCACCACCATGGAGAAGTGCGAAGCCGGAAAACGGTGTCCCAATAGAGATAGGGGCAGAGAATTATTAATTCATCTTGGAGAGGGGTCCACCACCGCGCCCGTTTTGCAGCAGGCGAACAGACGGGGAGGTTCCCCGCTTCTGATCATCCAGGCTGGTCATTCCCAAAGGAGGAGAGAGTGCGGGCATTCCGCATACTCCGCTCACCGGAAACCGGCCGGATATCAAGGGAGAGCTCATTCGCGCCGGTCCTTACCGTGCGGTGACCTGGCGCCCTTCCTTCACTTCCTCCTCGGTGACTTCGTATGCAAGGGACGTGCCGACAATCCTGTAAGGCCCTTCCGCCCTGACAGGATAGGGGTTCTGGACCGTGGAATAGGGGACCACGAACACCCCGTCCCGGCTCTCCTGGCGGTAAGTGAACGTCCTTCCCTGGTTGGTAACGAGCACGAGCTCGATCGTCCCCTCCCCCCTGATCTGTGCGCCCTTCACCCGCTCGAATATCTTCACGTCCGAGAGATTATCCACCGGGTCCCTGTGCGGCGATTCATAGATGAGGCGGTAGTGCAGGAGCGCAGGGACCTTCGAGAGCGGGGAGGCAAGGGAACTGCTCAGCACCGCGGGGTGTGTCCCTCCACCTGCCGCTCCCGGGAACTGCATCTCTTTCTCCCGGGCGGTCTCGTAGGCGATGTGCTCGATCCTGGTGATCACCGGGACTGACCCCGGCTGCTCCTGGTACTCGAGGTAATATGCCTTTTCAGGGACCACAAGGGACCCGTCAAGAGCGTGGAGCCGTGCGATCATGGTATGGTAATACGGGTCGGCAAGGAGGGTGAGCGGGGAATACGGGCCCCCTCTCTCACGGGGCACCAGGAAGTCACGGGTATAATACCCGGCCTTCCGTGAACTGTTATAGAGCCCCGCGGTACTCACGAATTTCGTATTCGCCATCCTGTTCTCGGTGATGACATAGCGCGACCCAAGGCGTGTGGCAATCTTCTCGGCCTCCTCCTCGGTCGGTGCCATGAGGAAGGCGGTGGTGCCGTACCTGCCCAGGGTATTGTCCTGGAAGGGGTTCGAGTTCGGGATCCGCCTGCCGAGCACCGTGATCAGGTGGCCATAGTCCCAGAGCGAGAGGACGCCGTATGCGGTGGAGGGATAGGTCCAGTTCTTCACCGGGTACACGCCAAGGTACTCGACGCCGGGATCGGGGCTTGCACTCTCCAGCCATTCAAGAGCTCCTTTCCAGTCATCGGAGACAAGGAAGGCCTGGTACCGCGTTCCGCTCGTCGCATCCTGGTACAGGGAGATCATACCGAAGAGGACGAGGGCAAGGACGACGAGGGACATGGCGTTCGATTCGGGAGACACGGTCTTTTCGCGTTTCTTTCCTTTTTTCCCGGCAGCCTGGGATTTTTTCTCCACGGGCTTTGCCTTCCTCTTCTCAAGATGTTCAGGCAGGGCTGAGAAGGTGATCCCGGCTGCAAGTGCAACGATGACTGCAAGATAATATTCGTACCGTACATGGGCAACTGTCGACACGATGACCACTGCCGCCCACGCTAGCACAAAGAGGAACCAAGGCTGCCTTCCCCTGAACCAGCCGATCCCGAGGAGCACGATGCCCGCGGCAAGGAGGAAGAGGCCTACATTAAAACTCGTCCATGCCATAACGAGGTCCATCGGCTCCATCTCCTGGATGGGATATGCCGTGTCCGTCCCCCCGAAGAAGACCCGGAGGGATGTAGAGAGGGCATCTGCAAGGGATGGGAGGAGAAGGATGAGCGCACCCATTGCAACCGCGGCACCGATGACCCCGAGTGCGAACTTCCGGCGATCGGTTCCGAACAGGTGCGAGAGCAGAAAGAGGAACAGGGTGCCGATGATAACAAGGAGGTAGACGTAACTGTGACCGACGGTATAGGTCGCAAGCGAGAAGCCCTCGCGCTGGATCATGAAGAATGAATATCCCGCGAGGACGATTCCGAACGCGATGGTGTTCACGAACGCAAGTGCCACGCAGGTCTTCCTGTCCGAAGGGGCGGTGACGTACTGGAGGAAGGTGAAGGTGGCGACAACCAGGGCAAACAGGATCATCGTGGGCATGACGAGCAGCCCGATGAAGAATGCGATCCCCGCTCCGGCTGCCGCTATTCCCGCGTAAAGGGATTCCCCTGCAGCATTGAGGCGGATCTCTCTCTCCGCCGCGAACTTGAGTGCCACGATATACAGCAGGCAGAAGAGCGTGCTGAAGAGGACTTCGGCCCCGTGGTGATCGAGGAACCCGAAACTCGTCCTGAGGAAATATCCCCCTGGGATGATCGCGATCGCCGCCGCGGCAATAAGCCCGGCCTTCCAGTCATACAGCACCCTTCCCAGGAGATACATGAGAGGGACCGTAAGTGCCGCGAGGACCGGGGGGACGAACGCTGCGGCGAAGAGGATCTCATCTCTTGCCAATGCCCCGGAGAGGATCGCAACGCTTGCACCAAGGAAGGGAAAGAGCGGCCCCCAGTCGACCATCTTCCCGGTGGGAAATGCAGTCATCGGGTCGAACCACGCGTAGGAGGGGTAATGCGAAACCATCAGCTCGATCTGCCGGACAGTATACCAGGGGTCGTTACCCAGCACCGGAGGAATCGTATGCTCGACGATGTGCGGAACTAGGAGCAGACGCAGGGCGATGGCGACGACCATCAGCAGAACGAGGCATGCCACAACTGCGATTCTCTGGTTTTTTGCGACCCATTCGGCAGGTTGGTTCATGTATTCCCCTTTAATACTCAGATATGTAATAGCAACAATAATGCACGTTAAAGTTTCTATCTGTCCTGCAAGGACCAATTTTTTCCAATCCCGAAAATGACTCCCAACCGCCCAGCGCGTCCCTCCGGGGACGACTGCTCACATTCTGTGGGATTTTTATACCAATGGTTGCAATCCCAGTATACAGCAACAAAGGACGATTGTCATGCATCCTGCCACGTACAGAGTATTGATCCTTGCCCTCTTCCTCGTCTCCTGCGGGCTTGTCTTCTCCGCCGCCGCAGAGAACGGGCTGATAGGGGGCGGCACCGGGTACTTCGAGATCAGCTCCACGCCCTCGGGGGCAAGTGTCTACTTCGACGGGTCCTACCGGGGCATCTCGCCTGTCACTGTTGCGGTCTCGAGTACGGGGACTCCCTACCACACGATACGGGTGACGAAGAGCGGGTACCAGGACTACGAACAAAGCTACGACGGAAACCCATTCGAGGGGGAGACCGTCCACATCTATGCAACGCTCACGCCCCTGATCGGAGGGGGGAAAGGGTATTACTCGATCACGTCATCCCCTTCGGGAGCAAACGTCTACTTTGACGACAGTTACAAGGGCACCACCCCCGTGACCGTCGAAGTCTCAACCACGGGGACTCCTGGCCACTCTGTACGCCTGACTCTTTCCGGTTACCAGGAGTGGAGCAATTACTACCCGGGCAACCCTTCCGAGGGCCAGACGGTGTACGTTTCTGCTGCCCTGACGCCCGTCCAGAGCTACGGGAGCATCACGGTGACCTCGTCGCCCTCCGGCGCCACCGCAGTCCTCGACGGGGCGAGTTCCCAACTCACGCCCTGCACCTTCAACAACGTGGTGCCGGGGACCCATACCATCCAGGTGACCAGGTCCGGTTATGCTCCCTGGAGCACCACGACCAGCGTGAGCGCGGGGAGGAATACGCAGGTGTACGCATCGCTCTCACCCGTGCAGCCTGCGACCGGATCGATTTACGTGACCTCGGTTCCCTCGGGTGCGAGCGTATACGTGGACGGGACGTACTATGGGCCTGCCCCGCAGCTCGCGTCGGGGCTTGCACCCGGGTACCACCAGGTGCGGATCTCGCTCTCGGGGTTCCAGGACTGGACGGGTTCAGTGAACGTGCAGTCCGACGCGACCACGCGGATCAGCCAGACACTGTCAGTCGGCCCGACGCCGACTCCTCTGCCGGGGACCGGCTCTGTCGCGGTCCATTCGAATCCGGCTGGAGCGGAGGTCTACCTTGACAACGCCTATGTCGGGATCTCCCCGCTCACGATCCCCTCGGTCTCCCCGGGATCCCACGTGGTCCTCCTCACGATGCCGGGGTACGCAAACTGGCAGGCCACGGTCCAGGTGCAGCGCGACATGATCGCTTCTGTCGATGCAACGCTCTCCCCGGCGCCAACCGCGGCCCCGACGAAGGCGGGACTGCCGGCACTGCTCGCGGTCCTCGGGTTCGGCATCCTTGCCGTGGCGTCCCTGGCAAGGAGACGCTGAAAAGAGGCTCGATCACCTTTTTTTCCCCTTTCCACGAACAGAAACGCTTTCATGGTATCCCGGCCCACCTGGCTATCAATGACACTCCCACGCCAGCAGGCAGCCGAGATCCGCGGCATGATGGACTGCTACGCAGAGATGTATCGCAGCAAGAATATGGCTGGGCTCCTCTCGCTCTTCTCTCCGCGCATCTGCGGGTACGGGAGCGGCCCCGATGAAGTGGTGAAGGACCTTGCCGGCATGAAGGCCCAGGTGAAGCGGGATCTTTCGCAGGCAGACTCGGTCCGCATCACGTTCGGGGACGTGCATGTTGGCGGGGAGATGCCGGTCGCATGGGTGATGGCAGTCTGCGAATTCGAGGTGACGGTGAAGGGGACTCGCCTTGCGATGGCCGGCCGCTTCACTGCGGTATTGAAGAACACCGGTTCCCGCTGGCTCTTTGAGATGGTTCACTTCTCTGTCCCTGCCCTGACGCAGGCTCCGGGTGAGTCGTACCCGGGAAGTGCGTAACGCCTCCTCAATTTCATTCTTTCCGGTGCCTCATGCGGTCAGCGGTGGGCAGGGACCCTGGGCCTGGCCCCGCCGACTATCCGCCCGGAACCTTTCACGCGGTGCGTTCTGTCGCTCCCCCCCTCTTTTTGATGTTTTGGCTGAAGAGGACTGGACGGCGAGAGGTGCGCATACGGTATTCCTGGGGGGCGGTGACACGTTGCCGTGCATAGTGAGAGGATCTTCGTTCCAGGCAATGGATACCCGGTCCCTCAATACCTTGCCGTTGCGGAGTGCGAACGGCAGAAAACTGTCTCCCATCCGTTCTTCGGGATGGGCTTATGGTCAATCCGGCAATCGTGCGAGGCACGGGACTAAAAAAAGCAAAAAAAAAAGATCTCTCTTCCTACAGGACCGGGAACTGCTGGCGCTCGATGGGGGTGAGCGTGTAGCTCCACCACGAGCCGGGAGGTTGCCAGTTGATGAAGGTCATGGTGTAACCCTGGTTCCCGGAGCCACCGAAGTACTGGGGGAGCTCCCATTTCAAATACCCCCCCACCTTTGCAAATGCCTTCTTTGCGGGGTCCCACCGTTCGCCGAAGGTGATGTAGACATCGTAGGGCCCCTGGGGCACGACCTGGTCAAAGCGGTGCGAATACCCTTTCGCGACGTAGACCGCAAGGAGGGCACCCTTTGATCCGCGTGGGGCGAGAGCCACGACGAGGTCGCTTGTGCCCTGCGAGTTGTCGATGGCGAGGAAATGGCCGCCGGCCTGCCAGTATCCCTTGACGAGCGAGCCGCTCGGAATGGAGGGGTACCGGACCGCGAGGGCGCTCTCAAGGAACGGTCGCACCACCGCCCCCTGGGACGGGTCGATGGCAATAGCCTGCTCGTAGTCGGCAATGGCCTGGTCATACCACTTGAGCGCTGCATAGGCCTTGCCGCGGTTGAAGTAGGCACGGGCGTACCCCGGTTCGAGGGAGATCGCCCGGGAATAGGCATCGATCGCCGCATCCCAGCGGAGCTGGCTTGCGTACCCGTTGCCCATGTCGTTCCATGCGGCAGCGGTGGCTTTCGCGTCTCCCGAGACGATTACAAGCTCGGCAGATGCGGGCAGGGCGCAGGTGGCAGCGGCAAAGAGGATGAAAAGCAGGCAGGCTGCAGGGCGGGTTCGTGGGGTGGCAGGCATAGGGTATCTCCAGTACAGGAATATACGGAGGGCCTTTATATACCCTCGTACGTGGGGGAGCCAAAGAGAAAGGGGGGTATCAGAACCTCACCTTGTCGAACTGTGCATTGACCCGCGACAGTCTGGCATCCAGGTCGATCCGTGATCCAATTCCTCCTGCCGACCAGTTCGGGTAGTTCATCCCCGGCAACTGGGAGAGTCCGCTTTTCAGGAGGAAGATATTGACCATGCGGACTGTCTCTCCATCTGTGATGGTGACGGTCCTGATATAGTCCTGGTACCCGTCTTTCTTCAACGCGACAGTATGGGTCCCCGGGCTGATACCGGTGACCGTCATCGGTGTCGTGCCCACCAGCGCCGAGTCGAGGTACACGTCCGCGTGCGAGGGTATGGAACTCACCCTGATGGACCCGGTCGCGGGACGCAGCGTTGCCATGACCATCTTTATTCCCGACGTGGTGACCATCACCTGCTCGACATAGTCTGAATATCCTTCCTTGGTCATCTTCACCCTCCTGATCCCGGGTGAGACACCGGTCACCTTCCTTGGCGTGAGGCCATAGTATACCCCGTCAACATAGACCATGGCCGCGGAGGGGCTCGACTTGAGGTAGAGGGTCCCGGTGCGTGAGACCGGTGATCCGATGGTGACCTCATCGGTCAGGACATCGGTTCCGTTCACCTGGATGGTGAACTTCACCCGGCCGTCTTCGAACCCAGAGAAGGAGAACGGGATGACGAAGTTGTCGGGGCCTCCGTTCTCCTGCTCGGGGATCTCAGGGTTGGCCCGCTTGATCCCGTACCACTCGACCAGGGACAGGACCTGTGTCTTTCCTTCCTCGACCGTGCCCTCGTTCCTGATCACCGGCCAGCTGCCGTTGATGAAATCGTCCCCGTGAAAAAATGTCCAGGTCCCGTCGACCGAGTTGCCAGAGTGTGTCAGTTCCCGGGTCTCGTAATTGGGGACCTCGTTCTTAAGCGTGACCTTGTTTGTCACGGTGTTCTGGTTGGTAATCCGAAACGACGCATTCTCAAGGTTGATGGGGAACGAAAGGCCCTCCACGCTCCAGAGGAACTCAGGACCGGGCTCATCAATGTAGACCTCCCAGCTCATCCTGAGCAAGGATTCGTCAGTGAGCCCCTGGACCGTCACGGTGATGGTGTCTCCGGGGTTCACCTGGTGAGGAGAGACGGTAATGACTGCAGCCGTGGCGGCGGCCCCGAGGGTCACCAGCGTCGCTATTCCACATAAGAGAATGAATGCGCGGGCGTTCATGAGTATCACGGGATTCTTTTACCATACACTCTGTAATGGGCGACATAAGGCTATTGGTACGCGGGAGAGCGGCCCAGGGCAAGGCCGCCCCTCTCTTACCGGCATGGTTTGAATACTGCACGGATGGCGGACCCCCATTCCCGGTACCCGGAATCCCCGAACGGTGCATCCCACCGGATTGGCGGAAGGACCGGGGATTCACATGCCGTCTCTTCCTGTTCGGGAGGGGGTGCAACCGGCTGACCTGCGGGAGGGGAGGGGGGTGCAACCGGTTCCGGCGCGGTGGAGAAGAAGATCACCTCGTGTCCATTCACCGCCGCGACAAGGACATCTCCCTGGGAAGAGAGTTCCACGACATCAATGCTGGCTGCAGGAAACCGCGCCACGCGGTGTTCTGTCATGGGGGTCCCGTTGCCGGAGAGGACGAGGACTTCCCCGTCCCTCGAGCCGGCTGCCACGACGTCCCCCTGTGGCGTGAGGGTGAGTGACTGAACTGCGCCGTCCATGCAGCGGCTCCAGATCAGGTCTCCCGCGGGGTTGTATGCGCGGATGCATCCATCTTCCGACCCGATTACGCCGAGTGCCCCGTCAGATGAGATCTCCATGTCCAGGACACGGGGGACGGGCTTCTTCCACCGCATTACTCCCCTGTTGGTAAAGAGGTAGACTGTATCGGTGCTCCCCTCGCCGCTTGCCGCGAGGAGATAGGTACCGTTGCCCGAGAGCCGCAGGGTATGCACGGCGCTTCCGTGCTCCCTGAAGACGGAGGTTATCGTGCGTCTTGCCCACGTGTCCACGTTGAGCAAATAGATTGTGGGGGTCTTCTCGAGAAGGGAATATGCGAGGTATTTCCCATCCGATGACATCGCCATGGCGCTGACGGCGTAGTACCGCTTCAGGAGGTTGTCCTCCCGGGCCTCCTCGAACCCCTCGCGGTCGTAGACTGCGACCTGGCCCAGCCGGTTCCCCACCCCGATCCGTGATAGTTCCCCGGATGCGGAAAAGCCACATATCCAGCCGGTGTGCTCCATCCAGCGCAGGCTCCCGTCATGGTAGTATGCCCGGAGGACCCCCTTGTCCTTCTCCCTTGACTCTGATTCCCCGGCGACCACGAGGGACCCGTCAGGGGAGATCTCGACCCGCATGGTCCCCTTGTGCCGTGCCGACCAGCAGAGCGTCCCTTCCCCATCGTAGAGGTACATGCCTCCCATGGAAGTCCCGAAGACGACCCGGGAGCCGTCTTCGCTGATGGCAAGGTCCGTGATGTGCTCGCCGCTCACGTTCCGGCTCCAGAGCGGTTCCATGCCTGCCGCCGGTATGCAGGAGGAGAGGAGGAGCGCGACGACCAGTGCTGCACCTGCAGGTCTCATGCGTTTCTTTCTGTTTTGCCCTTCTCTCCTAATAATGTACCAGAATTGCACCGGTCTAGCGGACGTAACCGCTTGGACCTCCACGGCCTTGGAACAAAACCCCCTTTTCCTGGAAACGGCTCGTGCATCCCGGGGGGATTCATGGGGAGCTGCATGTCCTCTCTTTCCGGCAACGGCATCCTTCTTTTTGGAACGAAAAGATCCTGTACGGCTTCACCCCGGGAGCCCCGTACCATTACCACCCCCTTTTTCCGCGGGAACGCGAAATGCCCTCACTTCACCCTGATGCCCGGTGCTATTTCATGTGCATGCTTTCTGCCACTTCCTGGGGGACATTCTGCTCGGAATGGTATTGTACGCGTGGAGAGAGGACCAGGCGCGTCATCTTAGCCGCGCTGACCGGGTCCGTGCTCGCCGATCTCGTCGACATGCCACTCGGGTCCTTACTCACAAGGCCATTTGGAAATGGGATACTCTCTGCATACGCCTTACTCGTCTTCATGCCACTCCTTCTTGCAGGCGTTGCTCTCCGATGGATGTGCTCACGGATGGCATTTCTCCTGGTGCTCGCTGCGGCCGCCGGGTTCCTCTCCCCCCATCTGCCTGACACGATATTGCCTGCACCTTTTACGTGATACTGACCGCTCCCTGGGCTGTTCCCCTCGCCGGAAGAGGATGCCCCGCTTCTTGCGTAGATCTTCGTTGACCTCCTCCAGCCCGCCGAGTGGCTCTTTGCGATCTCGCGTCTCTTTTTCACCGCAACTCTCGCAGGGTTGCAGGGAAGCGGGAAGGAAGCATGCACCCGCGCTCTCGGGTGTCCTGGCATTCCTGGCGATGTGGGTGTTGTCTGTGCGACTCCGGGACCGCCCTGTGTCGTCACGGGTAAGTACGAGCGCGGGGACAACGCAGTCGAGGCGTTGATGCTGTTTCTGGATGCGGCAGGGGTGGACCGGCGTGGAGCAGTGATGCGTGGAAATTACTGCGATGAAGGGGAGGGACTGCCCAACCTCGGGAGGTCATGGTCCGCTGCAGCTTCAGAGGGGAGAGAGACTGAATTATGTTTCTCGCTCGACCGTATCCTGAAGACATTCTACGAATGTCCTTATTGTCCCCATTTCACCAATCATGGTGAAGAGGAGATCAGGTGTGATTCCCTGGTATTCATGAGAGAGAAGGTTTCGACAGGTCACAAAGTGTTTCATCGATTGTGCAAGGGTATGTGTGATGATTCCTTCCTGTTCGAGAATCGAGAATATCTCCCGGTAGGTCGTCGGTATTCCACTCCTTCGTGCGATGATCACTTCACTTCCCAGGTCAAATACCCTGTTCAGGAGCGCGAAGAGAATCATCGAGGCCGCATAAAAATTCCTTGAATCGGAGAGATCAGAGACATCCTGGATGTTCAGGCTCCCAAGATCATTGAAGTACCGGGAGATGTCCTGCAGGATTGACCCGATCCGTATAATGTCATAGGATACCTGCATCTGCCAGGTCACCCCCGGGCCCGGATCACTGCGATACTGTGTTTTCTGATGAGCGGTTCCACGTCAAGGTACTTTCGCACGGTGTCCGCGGTGATACGGTGGAGCAATTCCTGGCTTTTACAATACAGAATTTTCCCATCTCGAATAACTCTGAACTGGATGGGAAGTGGCAGATCCCAAAAGAGGCGTATGTCAATGATACGTGAACCAAAACTGAGCAACTCGTTCTTCTGGGGTTCTGATATGGCACGATCCGTGACAATACAGAGGTCAATGTCAGAGAGTGGCCCGGCATTTCCCGTGGCATGGCTCCCAAAGAGGATGATTGCGATCACCCCCTCTTTTGGGATGTCGTCGAGGATCGTGGCAATTTCGGGATGAGATTCCAGGAACTCCTCTACACGTATCATGTATGAATGAGTATGGCGCACCGCAGGATATAATCATTCAGTGTGGTTCGCTTAAATGAAATGAAATATTCCCGGGTTTTTGCTCAAGGGATTTCATGATGAGGTAAATGTGGGTATATACAATATCTGGCGACCGAGACGATCAACATAAAGGAGTCTGCATACGAGGCAATAAATCATTCAAGCGTGAAGGGGAATGTTTTTCTGAGGTGATTCTCCGCCTCACGGACAAAGAGAGGAGAAAGGTGACCGAGTTCGTGAGGTCGCTTCCTTCCAACCTCCGCGAAGATATGGCTTCATCCGTGACGGAAAAGAGAGAGAGACCCTGACCACGCCCGGCCCGGGAAGGTGGTGAGGTGAGTGAGGGGGATACGAGCTATCTGATCGATCTGGTCAGCGAAGACCCTGGTGCGATCCAGTTTGATCCGGAGTCTTCCCTGCTTTCAACCACGTCGATATCTGCCGCCGAATTCCCGTACGGCGTAGGGACCAGTGCAAAAACGGGAGTGATCGAAGCGGCCACGGCTTTCTCGCCCATTCTTCCGTTTGATGCCGGTCCTGCAGCGCTCCACGCCGAAATCGCGGCAGGTTTCCGGGACAGCGGGGACAGGACATCATCCTTTGACGAACTCATCGCCGCAGCGGTGCTCCGCCATGGCGAAGAGATTATCTCACGTGAAGCGCATTTTTCCGCGATTCCAGGTCTGCGCGTCGTTTCAGTAGTGAAGAGGGCTTTCCCACACCCTCTCTGTCCTGGTTTTGCGAGGATCTCGTCCTCATTTACCAGAACATGGAACAGAAGGTCCCGACTTTTATCTGCCATCCCGCATGGAGTGTTGCAGCCATGTCCGATAGACCGGGGCCAGTCGTCACCCTCGTTGTGGGAAAACCTCCTGTGAGATACACTCATCTCCTGTCGCTCCACTCTCTTTCTTACCCATGTGGACTCTCCTCGCCCTCTCCGGAGCTGTCGCCCAGGCTGCGTACAGCACCGGCGTGAAGGTGCTGCTCAGGCGGGTCTCGCCCTCCCTCGTGGCAGGCGCCTCGTTCCTCCCGGCATCGGGAGTGCTCTTCCTCCTCTCGTACCTTCTTGGATTCCCGGCCATTTCAGGGGGCTTTCTCCCCGCGGTGGCAGCAACCGTCGCGATCAACCTCGCGGCGACAGTCCTCTCCTACCGTGCGCTCGCGGTCTCTGACCTCTCCCTCTGTCTCCCGATGCTCGCTTTCACCCCGGTATTTTTACTTCTCACCTCGTTTCTCATCCTCGGGGAAGCGCCTTCCGCGGCAGGAATCCTTGGGATATGCCTGGTTGCCGCCGGGTCGTACCTCCTCGCGGCGAAAGGGCCGGGGGTGCTCGCCCCGCTCCGCACCCTCTTCCGTGACGCAGGGGTCAGGATGATGCTTGCCGTCGCGTTCCTCTACAGCATCTCGGTCAACTACGACAAGGTGGTGGTGGAGACTTCCGACCCGGTCTTTGGGTCCGCGGTGGTGCTCGGCCTCCTCGGCGCCGTGTTCCTTGCCGTGGCAGGGCTTTCTGCAGGGCGGACTCCCCTTCTTTGCGGGGAGGTCCCGCGGTCATACCTGCTGCTCCTCTCGGCGATCGGGCTGATCCTCGTGGTCGAGGCAGTCTCGATCAACCTTGCCTACACCCTCTCAATCGTCCCCTACGTGGTCTCGATAAAGAGGCTCTCGATCTTCTTCGCGGTCCTCTTCGGGGGGTATTTCCTGAAAGAGGGGAGCGTGGGGGCGAGGGCGGCGGGGAGTATGGTGATGGTCGCAGGAACGGTGTTGATTGCATTGTGGGGGTGAGACGGGCGTGGCGGAACGAGGAGGGATTGGTGGGGAGGGTTTTGGCGAGGATACTGGAGCATTCTCCCCGCCCAAATGGTTTACCATCGATCGATATAAAATGAAAATCACGAACGCGTGTGTTCATAGTAGCCACCCATGACCTCTCTGCCAACGAGGATGAAAAAATGAAAATCACGAAGTGATTTCATTCGGAAAAGGATATCCATGTGTCTTCGGTGAGAATCAGGCATTTTTTCGTGCAATAGCGAGCACATATGATGATTGTCCAGATACTTACATCCAACCTGTCGGGGGTATGGGGGGTAGGCCGGGATGAGGCCCTTCTCCAACCACCCAACTGCAAAACTCCCGCGTCTTCCTATAATAACAAGGGCGTGTCTTTCACCGTTCTGGATATCTGCAGGAAATATCGTCACCTGAGTATTCAATCAAGATATGCCAAGACCGGGTCCAGGTGCGCATATCCTGTGAGGTATCCGAACGCCCGCTGCACCGATTCATCCCCACCGTACACGACGAAGGATCGGTCGGGCGTGTTCCCGGAGAGAGTATTCCAGTACCGGATTTCGTCAAAGAAATTATTATTTGGAGTCCTTCCTGACTTCATCTCTACGGGAACCGGGTTTTTTCCCCCTGGTTCAATAATGCAGTCGACCTCGTGCCCGTGCCGGTCTCTCCAGAAGTACAGGTTCGCCTCTTTTCCCTGGTTGAACCGGTACTTCAAAAATTCAGAGACGATCAGGGACTCAAAGAGGCCTCCTTTCAGGGGGTGGTATACCAGGGAATCTGGTCCCGGAATGCCAGCAAGATGCGCCGCAAGCCCCGTATCTGTGAAATAGAGTTTCGGCATCTTTACGAGCCGCTTATTAAAATTTTTATGGTGAGGCCGGATGAATGTGACAAGCCCGGACGTTTCGAGAAGCGAGAGCCATTCCTTGGCCGTGTTATGGGTAATCCCGCAGTCATGGGCGAGAGAGGAATAATTCACGACCTGTCCATTCCGGTATGCACACATCTTCATGAATGCCTGGAACCCGGAGAGATTCTGTACCTGTTTCAACTGGCGCAGGTCGCGTTCAAGGTATGTCTGGACATAGGACGCGAAAAAGTCCGCTGGCTGGACCGGGGTGCTGTACAGGCGGGGAAAAAAGCCGGAATACAGATAATCTTCGTACCTTTTGACCGTGATCCCGGCATGGGCAATCTCCTGCATCGAAAGAGGCAACAGCCGGATAATACCGGTACGGCCAGCCAGAGACTGCGAGATGCGTGCCATCAGGAGAAAGTTCTGTGAACCGGTCAGGATAAACCGGCCTGGGCCGCCGGGGCCGTCCAGTACTCCCTGGAGATAAGAGAAGAGGTCCGGAACCCGCTGCACCTCGTCGATTACTGCCCCGTCTTGTCCGAATTGTGCCAGGAAACCCCGGGGGTCTTCCTGTGCAAACGCCCTGGTGTCCGGGTCTTCCAGGAGTACGTACGGTTTATCTGGAAAGACCGACCTGACGAGCGTCGTCTTACCCGACTGTCTTGGCCCGATGACGGAAACTGCAGGGAATCCTCGTGCCAGCACCCGGAGCTTCTCTTCTGCGGCCCGCCTGATCATCTTCATTCACTCACCTTTGGACAAATTGTAAATGCTATTTACAATCTGCCAATGTGTTCTTGGGAGAGATAAATCCTCCCCTTTCCGTCCTGAAATGGTCAGGTCAACGCTCCCTGATATTCCGTGCAAAAAGGGTGATTGGCCTTCGGAACATCGTGGTCCACCACTATTTCGGTATCAACCATGCCACCATCTGGTTTATCATCAAGGAACAACTTCCCGGGGCTTCGTGATCAGGCTATCCAACTCATCTCATCGCGGTCCTGACGGGTAATTCCCTTCTTCGCCCAAATTTGTGAATATTGTTGGCGGGGTCTTACCTCCCCCCACAAATTCCCTCCCACAGAAAAATTCACACAAACTCCCCCCATTTCCCATTTTTGCTATCCAAAACCCCATTTTTTCCTCAAAACATCCGCAAAGTTTTTATTTAATGAAAAAAATACGTGTCAATCGGAATATTGAACATACGGGTCCGGATTGGAATGGGGAGTACAATATGAAAACTGATCCGCGATCCCCCGTTGCAGGTCAGACCAATGTACCCAGACGACCTCCCTGACATACATTTCACGGATCCTGACATCCGTTTCGACTACCACGAAGCCACCTCGATGATCGAACGGTACTCTGCCTTCGAGGAACTGCTCAACGCGAACTCGGCGAAGGGGCTGGTCATGCCGGGGCCACGGCCCCTTCCCCGCAACCGCATCATCCCCCTTGTGCCGACCCAGAAGAATGCGGAAGTGCAGGGCGCCTCCCTCTTCCACGACCCCGAGTACCCGAAGCAGCTCGTCGCCGTCATCCCTGCCTACAACGAGGAGCTCACGATTGGCACCGTCGTCCTCCGCACCCGCCAGCACGTCGACCACGTCATCGTCGTTGACGACGGTTCCACCGACAAGACCGCGAGCATCGCCACCCTTGCAGGCGCAGAGGTATTGCAGCACCCCATCAACCTGGGGAAAGCCCAGGCCATGTTCAAAGGGTTCGCCCGTGCCAAGGAGTACAATCCCCTGGCAGTCGTGATGCTCGACGCCGACGGCCAGCACAACCCCGACGAGATCCCCGAACTCCTCAAGCCCGTCCTCTCAGGAGATGCCGACCTCGTCGTCGGCTCGCGGTACCTGAACGGCGCAAGCAAGATACCGAAGCACCGCATCCTCGGGCAGAAGACCCTCAACCTCGTCACCAACGTTGGATCCGGCGGCAGCAGCACCGACACCCAGTCCGGCTTCCGGGTGCTCGGGCGAAGGGCGCTCGCGAACCTCGACTTCTACTCGGAAGGCTACAACATCGAGTCCGACATGCTC
>JAKPPB010000024.1 GCA_029547605.1 Methanobacteriota archaeon
GGGACTTTTTCGCTCACCTGGGCACGGCGCTTCAGCCAGACGAGTTCTTTGCCCTCGTACCCGAAACTCTGCATGGAAAGCACCTCGATGCCGGGGGGAAGGCCTGCAGTCTCTGCTCCCTGCGGGGCCATGATGATGAGCCGGGGGTTTTTGACCCCGGCGATGGGAGACCGGGCAGCAAGTTCCTGGATGGCTTTTACTGCGTTATCGGTCACCTTCCTGTCGAAGTTCACGAGCACGTGTGCACCCTCGAGGCGGCCCAGGATCCTCCGGGATATGGTGAAACCTGCACCCGCCCCTGTCCGGGGTGCAGCCTTGATCTGCCAGCCGTCAACGCTCGGGTAAAGCCGCTTGAGCTCTTTTTTGACAAAATCATGCATGATGTCTTCGTTTGATCCCATGGCGAATCACAGCCGATGATAGATAGACGCTGGTATGGTAAAACTGTTTTGTCCTGTTCCCGCTCCCGGAAAGGCAGGAATGGAGAGGCGCCCTCTTTCACACCGCGATAGAAAGCTATTTGTGGGCAATTACCCGATAGAATGATTGAAAAACCAAAAAAATTGTCCTTTTCGACCTGCATGATCGTGATTGGAATCGACCCGGGCCTTGCCACCATCGGATATGGTGTCCTTTCGGCCAGCGAAAGAATCATCATGCCCATGGCGTATTCGTGCATCAGGACTGCCCCGTGCCCGGGGGGAACACCGGAGAGGCTCGAACTCATCTACGACAGCGTGTGCCGTCTCCTGGGGGAGTTTTCTCCCACCTGCATGGCCATGGAGACCCTTTTTTTCTCGCGCAACGTCACGTCGGCGCTCGGCGTCGCGGAAGTGAGGGGGGTTATCATGCTGGCAGCACAAAAACACGGTATCCCGGTCGCCGAGTACACCCCAAACCAGGTCAAGCAGGCGATAACGGGCTCGGGAAGGGCGGACAAGAGGCAGATGCAGGAGATGATCACGCGGCTGCTCGGGCTCCCGGAGATCCCCCGGCCGGACGACGTTGCCGACGGGCTCTCCGTTGCCCTCTGCCACATCCACACCGCGAGGTTCCCCTGACATGATCGCGAGGCTCCGGGGCAGCATAGTGGGATGCGGGGACGGGTATGTCATCCTCGAGGCAGGGGGAGTCGGGTACCAGGTGTTCATGCCCGGGCCGCATGCAAGGCAGGTTGCGGGGGAGAAGGGGGAAGTCGTCCTGCATACCCACCTCGTTGCCAGGGAGGATGGAATCGCACTCTACGGGTTCCCTGCCCCTGCAGAGCTCGAGATGTTCCGGATGCTGATTTCCGTTACCCGCGTCGGGCCCGCGCTTGCATGTTCCATCCTCTCGCAGATGACTGTCTCGGAACTTGCCGCAGCTGTCATCGGGGGCGACGAGAAGGCACTCACACGCCTCACAGGAGTGGGAAGGAAGAATGCCGGGAGGCTCATCCTCGAACTGCGCGATACCATGAGGAAGAGGGCGGACCTGCTCGCAGGCAGCGGGCACGCCGCGTCCGACGACCCTGTCCGGAGGGACGCGGAGAGCGCGCTCCTCGCGCTCGGGTTCTCGTCCCGCGAGACAAGGGATGCGGTGGGCCGTGCGATGACGGGAATGGCCGAACCGGCCGTGCAGGACGTCGTGCGGGCAGCACTCCGGATCATGCGGGAACGGTGATGCAATGGCCCGGCGTGAGTCATTCACCCCCGCACAGGAAGGGGAAGACGAGGTCGACGAGTCGGTTATCCGCCCCG
>JAKPPB010000046.1 GCA_029547605.1 Methanobacteriota archaeon
CGACCCGGAACCCCACGCACACCTACCCGGCCGCAGGCAACTATACTGTCACCCTCACCGTGACCAACACCTACGGTTCTTCCACCCTCCAGAAGGCTAATTACATTACCGTCAATGAACCCCCACCGTTCCTGCCCGGCGGCTGGTCCTGCCGCAAACTCCATACCATCGCCGGATCACCGTCCGGTGACCTGACCGACTACCAGGTCCGGTTCAAGGTCTGGAACACTACCGGCACAGACTCCGGCGAGAACGTCTATCTCGGGTCCAACGTCACACCCGATTTCCGCGATATCCGGTTCACCACCACCGACAACACCGTCCTCTCCTCCTGGGTCCAGGAGACAGGGCCTACCTACGCCATCGTCTGGGTCAAGGTCCCCTCCATCCCCACTACCGGAACACAACTCTACCTCTACTACGGCAACCCCTCGGCACCCTCCGCCAGCGATGGAGATGCCACGTTCCTGTTCTTCGACGATTTCTCCGGAACCAGTCTCAATACATCTAAATGGCAGGTCGTTAATCCAGCAGGGTGGAGCGTCTCATCAGGTTCACTCAGGGGATCCGATGCAGCTGGACAACTGAAGAGTGCCCAGACATTCAGTAATGGTGTTTCTCTTGAGACAAAGATGATCAGAACTTCATCCCCCCCGACAAATGGATACACAATCTGTGGATTCTGGAAATCGACCACTGATGGGATTTCAATACTCGACCACTCATCCATAAAATATTACAGAAACGACGGTTCTTGGATCGGTTCATCCGGGGAACTCCCTGCCAACGTCTGGCTGGACGTCCTGATATCCAGTCTTGGCCCCAATCAATGCTCGTTCCTGATCACTCGGACCGATACCGGTTCCGTCATCTGGAATACCGGTACTGTCTCCAATACCGTAATGGCTGAATCCTTGATCATCGGGGGGAGAGGAGACGGTCTTTCATATCCCGGTCAGACCTATGCAACTCGATGGGACTGGATATTTGTCAGACAATTATCGCCACAGGAACCCACCCATTCCTCATGGTCGGCTTACGATTTAGGTCATATTTCGTAAATCGCTCATAACATATAACCCATATTCCGCAGGTCGAATTTCAAAAATAATATTTTTCATACGGCGGCCCCAGCAGACCGAGTATTCTCCGCAAATCATCAGTTAAATTCGCGATTTTCGATATCCTTCTCCTATCCACAAGAACCGAGTACTCCCTCA
>JAKPPB010000047.1 GCA_029547605.1 Methanobacteriota archaeon
CTCCGCATCGGTCCATGACAGCCAGGTGGATCTGTCAATGCCTGACGAGACGGTGTATCGGGATAAGGGGTATTTCGGGGTGAAACCACGTGCTGCAATGAACAAAACCATGAAACGAGCGGTTCGGAATCACCCACTCACCATCAAGGAGAAGCGCCGGAATCGTGCCATTAGCAGAGTGAGAAGGGTGATTGAACGCTCATTTGCCGTCATAAAACGAACTTTTCATGGAGACCATTTCCTGGTCACGACTGTTGAGAGAGTCCATATCAAAAATATGTTTTCTGCGTTTTCATTCAATCTTGTTCAATTGGGTACGCTCAAACGGCAGGGGGTCTGGTAGCGGTAGCTATCGATACCTTCTGGAAAAATACGTCCAATTCAAGCAATTTGGTGAAATTGAGAAGGAGATTCTTGTTTTTGGGACTATAAATTGTAATTTCTTCAGGCCTATCTTGTGTTATCCCACGTTTTTCGAAATCGTCATGTGTTTGATCCAATGTCATTTGACTTTGAACTTGGCTCCAAATGGCAATTGACTCCAAATTACTGGAAGAATTATTTCTCACAATAATACAAACGGGAAATATCTTATTCGGAAAAAAACATGTAGCCCCCTTACCAATTCACCATTCAGCGAGCCTCTGTAAATCGATCTTTTTGTCAAAGCCCAAAGAAATCACGAGCCCGAGTAAAAGTACATTCAAACAAACTGTCTTTTTCACAGATTTTGTTGTATACTTGTGGATTTTTCATAAACCGAATGCATTTTTCGCTGTTTTGAAGACATCCTCGATGAGAGATCTCTTCTCCATAAATTGGATCTCATCGCGGAGATACATCACCAATCGGCGCGCCAGGGAAGTGTATCTTTCGATGAGTTGTTTCGTATCAGATCTCCCAAAAATCCAGAGGGGAAAATTGTGTTTTCCAAGCAATTTGGAGAATGAGAAGTTCCTTTTGGCAAAGATCAGCGGGACGATGTTGAACTCGAAGATTCCCTCCACGTAGTTATCGTACGCGTAGTATCCCTTGTCAAAAACGATTGTATCACCAATCCGGACAATTCTGCGCCTTTTCAACTCATTCACGATCTCGCGGAAAATGGCAGAATCGTGGGGAGATCCTGGATGGAGCAGGAAACAGACCGGTCGAAGGGAATGCGCATCGAGAGCGAGTGTCAGCTTGTAGCCGATATAGTGACCGTGCGTGGGACAATACCCCCACGCGTAGTCCCTGTTCTCCAGCTGCTTCTTCGTATACTTTTTCCTGAACCAGTTCAAATCGAGGGTAATCGCGGTTGCATCCACGATAAACGTGTTCTTCACCCGTCTCCTCTTCGTCGTGCAACAGGAATTGAGGATCCCGTTCACGAAGGAAATGAACTGGTTTTCATCGAACCTGCTCAATGTTCTATAGACCGAATCGATTGTGGGAACCGTGCGAATGTTCAAAAATTTGCGGAGTCTCCTGCGATTTACCAATTCCTGAATGACAAAGGAACAATCACATGAGAAGAACATCGCATTGAGAACAATCGCTATTGCATCTAAAGTTGCGGGAATGGGCTCAATTTTGTTCTTCGCAATTACCTGTTGAGCGGGACGACTGGTGACAAGTGACAGAACCTGTTCGAGGAGAAACCATTTTGGGCCTTGCGATCCACTATCAGAGGGGGATGCATCTTATCATCAAATATGTATTCCCCTTCGAGTAAGATCAATTTTACGATTTATTCTTGCGTATTTTCTGATTTAGTGGTTTTTCAAAATGTACTTTTACACCAGGCGCGTGAATCTCTTGTGTATTGTGAATTGAGGAGATTATCATTCAGATTTTGGGTGACAAAATAGGAAGGGGCTAAAAACATGCTGAATTTTTGATCGCGATATATTCTCATCCAACAGTTAAAATGACGTTATCTCATAAAATACAAGGATATTTTCTCTATTTTTCTTTTCAAAAGTGTGGCATCATTTTCAGCGAGAAAAACCAAATAAGTGATAAATAGGAATAAATTCACATTACTTCCAAAAGAAAGAACAATTAATCCGACACTTTATCCAGCCTCCTGAATTGGAGTTATCGCATGATTACCAGGTTCCGTCGATATGGTCAGATAGCTGACATCCTGTTCAAGTACGGATTCGGCATCGTGATCCAGCGCCTCTTCCCCGGTGTGCATAAATTCCGGGTCTGCCGTACCTGCACTTCGGAATCTGCTGCAGGCGATTATCAGCGGATCAGGATGGCGCTCGAGGAACTTGGACCGACGTTTGTGAAGTTCGGCCAGATCATCAGCACAAGGCAGGACATGCTTCCCATCGCACTCGTAGAAGAGCTGAAACTTCTGCAGGACCACACCAACCCCCTGCCGTTTGAGGTGATCAGGGAAACGATCCGCGAGTCCTGCCCCGGGTACGAGGATTATTTCTCGGTGATAGAGGAAAATCCGCTCGCATCCGCGTCCATTGCACAAGTTCACAGGGCCACTCTGAAGGATGGAACTCCGGTTGCCCTGAAGATCCAGAGGCCGGGAATCGAGGAGATTATCGAGACTGACATTTTGATCCTCGAATCGTTTGCACGCCGTGCAGAGAGGAGCATTCCCGAATGGAAAGTCTATAATCCCCGGGGGATCGTGAAGGACTTTGCGGCACAGATACGAAAAGAACTCGATTTTGTGAGGGACGGGAAGAACGCCGACCTGTTGCGGATGCAGATGGAGGGTCTTTCCGGGGTGAAGGTCCCAAGGATTTTCTGGGAATACAGCAGCCGGCGAGTGCTCGTGATGGAGTATATCGAGGGTGTCCGGGTCGACAATATCAGTGCCATCCGGGAATTCGGCCTCAATCCAAGAAGAATTGCGAAAAACGGCTTTGTCGCCTATATGACCCAGATCTTCGAGCATGGGTTCTTCCATGGCGATCCCCACCCCGGGAACCTGCTGGTCACACGAGAAGGGACGCTGGTCTTCCTGGACTTCGGAATAGTCGGGATCATCAGGCCCGAACGCCGTTTCTGGTTCGTCCAGCTCCTGAATGCCATGGTGCTCCAGGACGCAGGGATGCTGTTGAAGTCGCTTGAAGGTCTCTCTGTCCGGATCCCGGAGGACTCCAGGGAAGCCCTCCGGGACGAGATCTATACCGCGATGCTCGAGGCCGAAGGGACCTCGATCGGCCAGTTCAACTTCACCACCATGACCAATTCGTTCACCACGATTCTCAGGGAGTACCGCATCCAGGTGCCGGGAAACCTGATGCTGATGCTGAAGGTGATCATCATGGTCCTCGATGTGGGAATTGCACTCGACCCCGCATTCAGGTTCAGGGACGAGATCGAGATCTTCATGGTCCGGTTTAAGAAGCGGGAATCGCTGATTGACCAGATCCGGTCCCGTGCAGGGGGGTCCATGCTTGAGACTATGGACGGTCTCCTCGACATGCCGAGGTACATCAATCAGATGCTAAAACAGCTTGGGACAGGAACTATCAAGATCGACATTGTGGATACCGACATCCGCCGTCTCCAGGTCTCGCTTGACAGGACCAGCAACAAGGTGCTGATAGGCCTCATCGTATCAGGAATGGTGGTGGGCTCTTCGTTCATACTGCGCGAGGCAAGCCTCCCCCTCCCTCAACTGGTCTATTACCTGGCAATATTTGCATACATTATTGCGATCGGCATAGGGTTCTATGCCATCTACAGTGTCCTCTCCACCGGAGTTGAGGGGAGGGAGCGTTAGAACCCTGTCCTGGTGCGAACGGTGCCCCCGCCTGGCGGGGCACGGGCGTTAGGCTGCAGTCGTCGGGAATCCAGGGGGTATTCTCACCTGAAATACAGCTGGCAGTGGCAACTGCCATCCTGCGCAATCTCGTCAGCGTGGAAGATGCAGGGGCAGATGATGTCCCGGTCCTTCTCAGGGTCACCGGACCGCAGGCGGCATGGGCAATAACGCTCCCCGAATTTTCTCTGGTTCCGTGCAAGTCCCCGGATCACGATATCCAGTTTTCTCTGGTCTGTGTTAAGGATCCACCTGTGCTCCTGGGCGTATTTCCTTGCCCATTCCAGAATCTCGCTCTCCAGTTCATCTTCAGCCACGATTAATTCCCTCCCGCACATATCTTCTCTGCCACACGCCGGTATACCTCCATCACGTCTCCCTTTGAGAAACGATATACGTCCTTATCAAGCGACTCCCCGGTGCGTTTATCCCAGAGGCGCATGGAGTCCATGCTGATCTCATCTCCGAGGACAATCTCTCCATTTGCCTTGCCGAACTCCAACTTGAAGTCTACGAGTGTGATACCCAGTGACGAAAAGAACTCCACCAGGACCGAATTGACTCGAAATGCGATATCCTTGACCCGTGTCAACTCTTCCGGGGTGAGGATCTTCAGTGCGAAGATAAGGTCATCGTTGAGCATCGGATCGTGCCTCGAGTCATCCTTGTAATCGATCACGATAACAGGCGGGTTGAGGGGCGTTCCTTCTGCTATCGGATAGGTCCTGCACATGGAGCCGGCAGCCACGTTTCGCACAATCACCTCGAGCGGAATCATCTTGAGGGCTCGAACACGCATCAACCGGGCCTCCAGGAGCTCAATGAAGTGGGTGGGGATCCCGTGTTCCATGAGGAGACGGAAGAGGTAGGCGGATACACTTGCATTCACACAGCCTTTCCTCTCCAGGAGATCCTTCTTTCCTCCGTCAAATGCGGTGATATCGTCACGGAACTCCATGATCACCACCCCTTCATCCTCGGTCCTGTATACCGATTTCGCTTTTCCCTCGTAAAGCAGGTCACCCTTCTGCACTGCGATCGCTCCTCTGCTGTATCATTTTGTTCAAATGGCTTATAAGTGGTGCGAGGCGTGGCGGGTACCACCCTTTCTCGATATATCTCTGGTAGATGCAAAGGCGCTCCCTGAGTTGTGCATCGCCGACGAGGCGCGCAAGCTCCCGCAACTGCGGCCAGGGATGCCCGGGGTTGACATAATCGATTGTCAGAGGGGAGACTCCCCCAAGGTCATCAACTCCGCAGGGTATGAGCATGGAGGCATCTGCGAGGTTCGGAGGGATCTGGATGGCGACCTCATCAGGAAGGATATCCCTCGCGATGCGGATCGCAAGGCACATCTCCTCCGGATCGACAGGGGAGCATCCTGCCATGGGTGTATTATCCCTCGGGCAGAAGTTCTGGATGATCACCTCCTGGATGTGGCCGAATTTTTTATGGAGGTCGCGGATGACCATGAACGACTCTTCCCGATCGTCCATGCGTTCTCCGATCCCGAGAAGAACGCCGGTGGTGAAAGGGATACGGAGCCGCCCGGCATCCTCGATCATCCCGATTCGGACGGCCGGGTCTTTTCCGGGAGAGTTCCTGTGCGCAGGGACAGAAGCAGTAGTCTCCAGCATCAACCCCATACTCGCATTCACACGAGAAAGCCGCTCCATCTCCTCGAGTGTAAGGATCCCGGCATTGGTATGGGGGAGGAGCCCGAATCCGATAGCCTTCTCGCAGAGGTCGTAGCAGTAGTCCAGGATATCGCAGTATCCCATGTTTTGGAGGACTCCGGAAAATCCCGGTTCGAGACCGGGCCGCTCCCCGAAGGTAAAGAGTGCCTCGGTACATCCGAGCGCAGCACCCCGGCGCAGGGTATCTTCCACCTGGAGGGGAGAGAGGATGCATCCTTCTGTGACAGGGGTTCGGAAAGAGCAGTATCCGCACCGGTTGTGGCAGACGGTGGTAAGGGGGAGAAAGACATTGCGCGAGTAAGTGATGATCTTCCGTGGCATCTCTGTTCTTATGTTCAATCGATTTCATGGCTAATGAATTGGCCATATACGGCAGTCCTTACGAACCCCCTGATCAAGAGGTATTTGAGGTCATGCACACAAAAGGGAAAGGAGCAGGCATGCCGGTCATCGCGCTCATACCTTTCAAGCCAGTCAATCCCAAGACACGACTCTCCTGCGTGCTGGAGAAGGAGGAGCGGGAGTCTTTTGCAAGGATGATGCTTGCGGACGTGGTCGAGGCGGTCAGCGGTGCGGGATGCACACCGACGATCATATCTACAGAGCCCTACGAGTGCAGGGAAACCATGGTTGAAGTCATTCCCGGCGGGCTCAATGAGACCCTGAATACACTCCTTGCAGGGCAGAAGGGCCCGGTTCTGATCATCATGGCAGACCTTCCCCTGGCGACACCGCAAGCCGTGATGCAGATCATATCCTCCCGGCAGGATATTGCACTCGCGCCAGGGAGGGGCGGTGGGACCAATGCGATTTACCTCGCAAAGGGCTCTTCCTACCGTGTCGACTACTACGGCGCAAGTTTTCTGAAGCACAAATCAATCGCACGCGAGCGCGGGCTCACCTGCGAGGTCATCGACTCGTTCCGCCTCCACACGGATGTCGACGAGAAGGAAGACCTTGTCGAACTCCTCATCCATGGACGAGGAAGGAGCAGTGAATACCTCGAAAGCCTCGGTTTTACCCTTTCTATTGAGAAGGGCAGGGTGGGGATCGAGAGAAGAGACCCCCTGGAATTAAAAGCACGTTGAGTTGATCACCGATACTGTGCGTGGCTGGGTCCTTTTCTTCGCTATGAAAATCATATGCGCGATTCTCAATTTATATCCGTGTGTTTCGATGGGAATCATGCGATTTCTTACTCTTCCGGAAAAATGGGAGGATGATGTATCCTCCATGGGATATTGAGTATGCCAGGATCAGAATCCTCTGGAAAGGGAGGAAGGAGGCCTCCGGTGGCTCTCCTGGTTCAGCAACCCCATGAAGAGGCACTCCTTTGCATCGATGGTGTCGATACCAGAGGTGTCCGTGATGGGGATCGCAAGTCCCCTGATGAGGGCGGCTGGAGTACGTTCGTCGGCCTCACCCATCACGACCTCGGCGGCAGAGGCGAGGTTGTCTGCGAGTGCGAGACGGGTCACCTCGAGCGGTCTGCCGAAGAGGTCAGATCGGCCGCGTGCGTCGATGACGGAAGGTATCCCTGCGCATCCGATGGCAACCCCGCTGCATCCCACGCGCATGGCATGCGTCCGGCTGTCGGCGATAATCACTGCCACCAGGGCACCAGTCAGCTGCTCAATCCTCTCCTTGATACGCACCGCGCTGGCATCAGGATCGGCAGGGAGGGGTGTAACGCAGCCAGGCGGCGCATTTGACGCATCAACACCGGCATTGGGAAGGAGCGTGCCATGCTTCATACAGAGGAGAAAGCCAGGGATCCCTCCGACGACTTCATCGCTCTCGTCAAGGATGCACTGCACGAGCGCGGGGTCCATACCAAAACGACGGGCAAGACGTACCGCCCGCTCCCCGGGTACCAATGAACCAAGGCTGATGATCCTCCCCTCCGCAGTTGAGACGGCAGTCTCTGCTACTACCAGGATATCTCCGTGCTGCAGCTTGCCTGCAGGTGTCCCCCCAATTGCTCCTACGAGTAATCCGGCGATATCGTCTTCTGCCCTTATAAGGGGTGTCCGGATGCCGAACGTGGTGAAGGACCGGTTCATTGATTCCTCTTTATCCGTTCGGCGACAAGAATGGCATCCCGTGTCTCGGCAACATCGTGGGTGCGGATCATGTCTGCACCATTGCAGACCAGGAGTGCGGCCATGGCAAGGGATGCCGCGAGCCTTCCGGCCGGGGGCTTTCCCACCAGTCCCCCAAGAAAGGACTTTCTGGAGACCGCACCCAGCAACGGGCGCATGTAGGTGGTGAAATCCCGGAAATTCCTGCAGAGTTCCCAGTCAAGGTCCACAGTGCGGTTGTTCTGCCATAGCCCGATCGCCGGGTCAAGGATGTACTCAGTGACGCCAGCGGCATGTGCCCTCGTCTCCACCATCGAGAGCGCCAGGTGAGTCTCTTCAAGCGTGAGAGCATCCCCGACAGCCCTCCGTGACGCCATCAACAGTGCAGGAAGACCGGAATCAGAGACAGTTGCGGCGTATTCGGGATTGAGAAGACCGGAAATATCGTTCACCGCCGCGATGTCATATTCGAGGCAGGCCTCAAGTACCACGGGGTCCATGGTGTCCACCGAGACCGGGATGCCCGATCCTTCCAGCACCGAGAGGGCCTGCACCATCCTCGCGGTCTCCTCTTCCCGGCTGAGCGGAGGGGCTCCCGGGGCAGTGCTTCGTGCGCCTAAATCAACAATATCGGCCCCATCTTCAACCAGCTGGCATGCCTTTGAGAAGACTTCAGCGGCAGGCGTGTAGGACCCTGAGTAGAATGACTCCGGGCTGCAGTTGATCACACCCATAAGTCGGACCGGGGCCCCGCCACCGATGGGAAGACCGCTTATCGTGCACCGGAACATGACTGCAGCCTTGCCGCAAGGAAGGTGTTCTCCATGAGAGTCGCGATCGTCATGGGGCCCACCCCCCCTGGGACAGGGGTGATTGCCCCGGCCACATCGCGGACCCTGTCAAAATCGACATCCCCGCAGAGTTTTCCATCCACCTGGTTTGTGCCCACATCGATAACCACTGCACCATCACGGACCATATCGGGTCCCACGAAACGGGCTTTTCCCACAGCTGCCACAAGGATATCGGCCTCGCGTGCGATTGGCGGGAGGTCTCGGGTCCGGCTGTGGCAGATCGTCACCGTTGCACTTGCGTTCAGGAGTAATGCGGCCATTGGTCTGCCGACGTCGATACTCCTTCCGATCACAACCGCACGCATCCCTTCGGGTTCGACCCCGTATTCCTGGAGAAGGGTCATGATACCTCCCGGTGTGCATGGCCTGTAGAGAGGGTTGCCAGAAAAGAGCCGCCCGAGGTTTGCAGGGTGAAAACCGTCGACGTCTTTTTCAGGCCGCACCGCCTCCATCACCCGGTGCGTATTGACATGAGAGGGAAGCGGCAGCTGCACCAGTATCCCGCTGACGTTCGGGTCACTGTTAAGGCGGTCGACCTGGTCGAGAATTTCCTCCGTTCGGGAAGTTCCTGGAAGCGCAATGCCCCGTGACCTGATGCCCACCTGTGCACATGCCCGGTGCTTCATGCGGACGTACATCTGTGATGCCGCGTCCTCTCCCACGATTACTGTTGCGAGTTCGGGAGTAAGGCCCGATGCCGCAACCTCTTCCTTCAACCGTGCAAGGCGCGCTTCGGATACTTTTTTCCCATCGAGGATCATGTCACTCCGGATAGAGAGGGAACTTCCCGGCCATGGAGGCTACCTCCTGCCCGATCCTCTTTATGGCCCCCTCGTTGCTGATATCATGGAGGATTGTCCCGATCCACTCCCCAATCTGGTGCATCTCCTCCTCTTTCATGCCCCTGCTGGTCACTGCAGGGGTGCCGACGCGAAGGCCGCTCGTGACAAACGGGCTGCGCTGCTCGTTCGGGATGGTGTTTTTATTCACGGTGATGTGCGCTCGCCCAAGCGCAACCTCTGCCTCAAGACCCGTGATGCCGAGATCGCTTAAGTCGAGGAGTATGAGGTGGTTGTCGGTGCCGCCAGAGACCAGCCTGAGGTTCATCTCATGGAGCGTCTCTGCCATTGCCTTTGCATTTCTTATTATCTGACGGTTATATTCCTTGAATGATGGCCTGAGCGCTTCCTTGAAACAGACTGCCTTGGCAGTGATAGTATGCATCAGGGGGCCTCCCTGCATTCCGGGAAAGACGGCCTTGTCGATTATCTGTGCATGCTCCGCATTGCACATGATCGCTCCGCCACGAGGTCCTCGTAGCGTCTTATGGGTGGTGGTGGTGGTAAAATCGGTCACGCCAACGGATGTCGGGTGGAGGCCGGTGGCGACCAGCCCCGCGATATGGGCGATATCGGCCATGCAGTACGCATCAACCCCGTCCGCAATCTCCTGGAACGCCTTGAAATCGATGGTCCGTGGGTATGCGCTGGCCCCGCATACCAGCATAGCCGGACGCTCTCTCCTGGCCATCTCCTCGACCACGCCATAATCCAGCGTTTCAGTTTTTGGGTCGACTCCGTACTGGGCGACACGGTAGAACTGCCCCGTGAAGCTGACCGGCGACCCGTGGGAGAGGTGGCCCCCCTGGGAGAGCTTCATGGAGAGCATCAGGTCCCCAAGCTTCATCGTAGCAAAATACACTGCCATGTTCGCCTGGGTTCCGGAATGTGGCTGCACGTTCGCATGCTCAGCCCCGAACAGATCTTTGAGCCGGTCGCGTGCGAGGTTTTCAGCCATGTCATGAAACTCGCATCCCCCGTAATACCGTTTCCCGGGATATCCCTCCGCATATTTGTTGGTCATGACAGAGCCCATTGCTTCGAGCACCGCTCGACTCACAAGGTTCTCGGATGCGATAAGCTCCAGGCCGTCACGCTGGCGCTCCATCTCTCTCCTGACAATATCGGCAACTTCCGGATCCGTGGTGGCCAGATTGGACATGTATAAAAAGGTAGATCTGATCAGGTAATACCTTTTCTTCTCCTGTGCCAGAAAAACGCGAAAATATTGATGCTTCTCACAGTCGGACTGGAAAATGCGCCGTAACGGGGCTGGCAAAAGGAGTGCGCAAGGTGAGGCAAATGCCCATGCAATTTCCCATAACAAGGGATAATAAGAGAAAATTTGGGAAAAATCGCCTCAACTGGCAGCATAATTATTATAGGGGAATAATTCATGATTATCAATGAGGGCTCTCCTATAATGCCACCCACCGCCCCATCACCGGTATGAGACGCGGACCAGCCCCGAGGAGTCAGATATGGAGATCATAAAGGACAAGGACCGGAGCCTTGCACCCGTTGACGAACGGGTCGCAGCGCTGGAGAAGAAGATGAGGGAGATCGAGGCCATGGTCAAGGGGCTCACCGAGGAGCTGCTGGACCTCAAATCAGTGACAATGAAACTCTCTAAGGCAAGTGAAGAGCGCACTAGGGCAGAGATGCGCATGGGAAAGGCGGCAGCACCGACCCCCGGTGGTCCAGTCATCCTTCAGAAGAAACCCGTTGCCACGCCTCCCCTGCAGAGACCTGCCCCGGCCCCGGTTGAGACCGCACCTGAGAAGATGGACATGATCATGCAGCCGAACGGGACCCTTGCGCCCGAGAAGCGGAAGAACAGCGATTATATCATTGCATCCGCTGGGTTCTCCAAGAAGAAGCAGAGCGCCGCAGGCCCTGGAAAGAAGAACGACCTCATCGTTGCCGAGGATGAGGAGACGGATTCTGCACACAAGAAATAACGGGGCATTGGTCTTTGCACATCACCGAGCTTGAGATTGACAATTTCAAATCTTTCACAAAAAAGACAAAGATCCCGTTTTACGAAGGATTTTCCGTCATCTCCGGGCCGAATGGATCAGGAAAGAGCAATATCATCGACAGCATTCTTTTTGTCCTGGCACTTTCGGGGTCCCGGACACTGCGGGCCGAAAAACTGACCGATCTGATCAACCTGAACTCAGGCCGCCATACCGCGGAGGTTACCCTCACCTTCTCAGATGGCACGAAGATCCGCAGGCGCATCAAGAGGACATCGGGAGGGTATTACAGCTATATCTACCTGAATAACCGGCTCTCAAAGCAGGTCGAGGTGACGGAGTTCCTCGCAAAGCATGGAATCAAGCCTCACGGGTACAACGTGGTCATGCAGGGTGACATTACCCGCATCATCGAGATGAGCGATTTCGAGCGCCGGAAGATAATCGACGAGATCGCAGGGGTCGCAGAATTTGACCAGAAGAAAAGCCAGGCACTCATCGAACTCGAAGTAGTGAGGGAACGAATCGAGCGCGAGGAACTCCTGTTGAGAGAACTCTCGCAACGCCTTGAGGAGCTCGCGGCAGAACGTGAGCAGGCAATGAAATTCCGGCACTGGCAGGAGAGGCTCCAGAACCTGGAAGGGCTCAGGGCTGCTGCAACCCTTCACGCAAGAGAGAAGGACCTTGCCGCGCTCTCCAGGGTAATAGAGGACGAACGCGTGCAGCTCGACCGGGTTGTCTCTGACCGCAGCATAGAGGAGAACGAGCGTGAATACCTCAAGAAAGACCTGGCGGATATCGACACCCAGATCAACCAGAAGAGCGGGGCCGAGTACCTCCGCCTGATTGCGGATCTCGAGGAGGCAAAGGGGACGATTCGGATCGCGGAACAGACGATATCCAGGCTGAAGAAGGAGAAGGAAACCGGTCTTGAAGGGATAAGCCGCACGTATATCGACCAGAAACGGGCTGAGACCCGGGTTGCAGAGTGCAGCCAGGCGATCCGGGAGATGAATATCGATCGCACGAACCTTGCGATGGAGCTGGCGACCGCAACCGCCCAGAAAGAGAAGATAGAACAGCAGATCCAGTCGCAGAGCAGGGATGCAGAGGGGGCGCGGGATGAGCTTTTTGCCCTGATGCAGAGCGTCGAGGAGAAGAAAAACGAACGTTCGTCGTTGCTCCATCAAAAAGACATGCTGATCGAAAAGAGCAGGATGAGGACTTCAGAGAGGGAGCGGATGGAGGAGAGGCTGAAAGCCCTCGCTGATGAGGAGGCAGGAAAGGAACAGAGGCGTTCAGAAAGTGCCCGCGAGATGGACGCACTCAAGAAGGAGAAGGACGATCTTGACCGCGCCCTCTCGGAACTGGAGAGCAGCGTGTTTGCCCGGAGGACCACCCTTGAGCGGGTGAAGGAGGAGTACCGGTCTCACGAGCAGGAGGTCATCCGGCTGGAGGTGCAGCAGCAGGCACGAGGAGAGGCGGGTAGCCGCACTCTCGATGCAGTGCTCGGGATGGACGGGGTTTTCGGGACAATCGCGCAACTCGGAAAGGCTCCGCCCGAGTATGCGACAGCCCTTAACGTTGCGGCAGGGTCAAAGCTGCACTACGTGGTGGTGAAAGACGATGCAGTTGCCGCGCGGGCAATCGAGTTCTTAAAAGAACAGAAGATGGGAAGGGTCACGTTTCTCCCTCTCTCGCGGCTGAGGCCGCCTGATCTGCCCCCAATCAAGGAGGAAGGGGTGATCGGATACGCGGTGCAGATGCTTGAGTTTCAGCCGCAGTATGCGGATGCCTTCCGGGTGGTCTTTGGAGGGACTGTCGTCGTGGATTCAATGACCCGGGGGAGGAAAATGCTTGGAAGGTACCGCATGGTCACTCCTGATGGCGAGCTCCTAGAGAAGAGCGGGGCGATGACCGGTGGTTCGTTCAAGAAACCGGTGAGGGGCTTTGGAGCCGCGGTCGAGGACGAGATTTCGCGTATCCGGTCCCGGATGGAAGAGATCGCAGCTGAGGTTGCCGATATGGAGCGGTTCGTCAGGAGGGGTGGCGAGGAGATCGATGCAAAGAGGGCGAGGAGAGCGGAACTCGAAACTGCGATCTCCCGCATCTCTGTACTGAACGAGGAGTTTTCCCGCCAGGAAGAGGTGACACTTCGAGAGAAAGCGCAGATCGTCGAGGTGCTGGCGGCTCTCGCGGAGGAGATGCGATCAGGTACTGCGGAACTTGCGGCCCTCGAGGCAGCGCTCGATTCGATCACCGATGCAATAACCCTGGCTCAGAAGAAGATCGAGCAGGTGAAAAAGAAGCTCGAGGACACCTCCATCCCTGTCCTCTCGGAGCAGCTTGAGAAGAAGAAGAGGGAGTGCGAGGATACCGAGCGCCGCCTGAGGAACAAGGAGGCAGATATCAATGACCTGCAGCGGGAGCGGCAGCATTTTGCCACGAGGATAGAGGAACTGAAGGCGGAAGTGACGAGGATCCAGGAAAAGAATGAGGAGATTGATCGCGAGGTGAACCAGGCACTCTTACAGATTGAGGCAAGCAAAGCCAGAATTAGCGATATCGAGGAGCGTCAAAAGAAGTTCTCGACGGAACTTCTGGATCTCCGGAACCGCCATTCGGAGGTCTCTGAGGCGATCAGGGAATCTGGTCAGAAGATACTCGAGTTCGATGCGGCGGCAGAGCGGCATAAGATCCAGCTCTCTGCCCTGAACGACAGGTTCACCGCACTCTCAGCAGAGGTAGAAGCGCTGCGACGCGAAGCCGGCGGGACCGAAACGGATCTTTCGCTCCGGGAGATTGAGGACGGGATGGCAGAGGCATCGCAGCAGATAAAGAAGCTCGGGGCGGTGAACATGCTCGCCATCGAGGAGTACGAAAAAGTGGAGGGGAGGATCGCAGAACGCGGAGAGAAGAAAGAGGTGCTCTCGCGGGAACGGGCCACGCTGCTTGAACGGATCGAAAAATTCGAGAAGATGAAGTACGAGGCGTTCATGACCGCGTTCAAGGCGATCGACGCGAATTTCAGAGAAGTGTTTGCCCGGCTCACCAGCGGGAGCGGGCACCTCATCCTCGAGAACGAGGAGGACCCGTTCTCGGGCGGCCTCTCGTTTGCAGTCAAGCCCCGGGACAAGCCCGTCCACCACCTCTCAGCTCTTTCCGGAGGCGAGAAATCGCTCACCACACTTGCCTTTATTTTCTCGATCCAACAGCACATCCCTGCACCTTTCTACGCGTTCGACGAGGTGGACATGTCTCTTGACGGTTCGAACGTTGAGCATATCGCGGCAATGATAAGAGAACTGTCGCATACGTCGCAGTTTATCCTCGTATCCCTGCGAAAACCGATGATCGAGGGTGCGGACCGCATTCTCGGGGTCACGCTCCTCCCTGACAAGAGTTCCTATGTGACCGGGATCAAGTCGCATGCCTGAAGAACCTGTAGAGATCCTGGTGCAGATGGCTGAGCGCGGTGAGATCGATCCCTGGAACATCGACATTGTCGAGGTCACGGACAGGTTCCTCTCGGAGCTCGAGAGGAGAAAAGAGCTCGATCTCCGGATATCGGGAAGAACTCTCTTTTATGCCGCACTTCTCCTCCGCATGAAGTCAGAGATCCTCGAACAGGCAGAGACCAGTGAGGATGAGGAATTCGATGACGAAGAGGGCATTCCTATGGAAGAATTTGGCCCTGACGCGGAATTCGACCAGGATGGAAATGCGCTCGGCCCCATCGAGCGGCTGGAGCGCGAGATTCGTCGCCGCCTTGACAGGAAGCAGTTGAGGAAGCGCCCCATTACGCTCTTTGAGCTGATCCTCGAACTCAAGGCAGCGGAGAAGGAGCAGAGGCGGAGGCAGCGTTTTATCAGCCCGTTCGATCCCCGGCTCATTGAGGTAGAGGACGTGGTAGGGATCGCACACGACGAGGGATACCGTGAGGCGGCCATGGCGGTGCTCTGCCAGTGCGAGGAGAGTATCGAGAAGCACGGGATCATGACCCTTGAAGAACTTGCGGGGTTGATGGGCAAGCGCATTATTGACGTGTATATCCCTCTTCTCTACCTCATGTTCGAGGGAAAGCTCTCCCTATGGCAGGACGAGTTCTTTGGCGAGGTATTTGTCCAGGTCTGGCGCGCAGAAGACATTCCTGCGACAGCAGAGCACTAAAACCAATCTTAGAGGCCAATATAATGGCATTAAAAAATTGCATGGGCATTCTCTCTCCCGATGACCGATTTGAGGCACCTGTGCCATTTTTTTTGCCTTTTATCCCATTTTTTTCACGTAACTGGCGCAGGCGGACCTATATTGTCAAGATGGTGGATGAGAATGAGGGATAACTTTCATATACTACCGCGTGCAACATGTATTCCCTCAATATCACAGTGAGGAACCGGACAACGGGTGCATGATCCGGTTCTGAGGATTGAGAACGGAAACAGGAAAATCATCTCAAAGCCCCCATGGGCACAGAGACAAGATTATGCTGTTCCGGGGTGTATCTGCCCGCCAGAGCGGGTGGTTGCAAACCGTGATTTCCGGAAGAGAACCGGAATCAAAAAAGGTTAAATAGCAACAACACCTATATTGTTACCCTCTGTGATGGAGAACCAAACACGACTGAACAACCGTTCTGTCATTGGTTCTGACGTTGGTACTGGCAATGCGGAAATTTGTTTGGTAACCGCTAATTCCTCGAAGTAAACGAACGATAGTGTGCTGGATTTAACGAGAATTCTGGTTGATCCTGCCAGAGGCCACTGCTATCGGGGTTCGATTAAGCCATGCGAGTCGAGAGGTGCAAGACCTCGGCGCACTGCTCAGTAACACGTGGATAACCTACCCTCAGGAGGGGGATAACCCCGGGAAACTGGGGATAATACCCCATAGACCAGGGATGCTGGAATGCCCCCTGATTCAAAGGTCCGCCGCCTGAGGATGGGTCTGCGGCCGATTAGGTTGTTGTTGGGGTAACGGCCCAACAAGCCATTGATCGGTACGGGTTGTGAGAGCAAGAGCCCGGAGATGGATTCTGAGACACGAATCCAGGCCCTACGGGGCGCAGCAGGCGCGAAAACTTTACAATGCGAGAAATCGTGATAAGGGAACCCCGAGTGCCCGTAAATTCGGGCTGTCCGCCAGTGCAAAAA
>JAKPPB010000055.1 GCA_029547605.1 Methanobacteriota archaeon
CTCGAGCCGGCCCACATCGTGTGGATCTGCCGTGACTTGAGCGATTCGTTGGATGGGCCCGTTATCTGTAGTGGATCGGGTTCTGGTGCAACGGCAAACGAGACATGTATGTGACCGGGGACGGGGAAAAATGTCCCCTGGTGCTACCAGACACACTGTTGGGTCCTGAGACAACAGGCCCAGCGGCGCCTGCCCCTGGTGGGGGTGGGAAGTGCCGGCCTCCCGGTGGGGGGTGGTTGTTGTCGCTCCATCTTGGTGGTGGGGTGTGGTGTTTGATTTGTGGATAGTGGTTGCGAGCATCAAGCCGCATGGATTCTCTTGTGCCCGTTGGGGTGTGGGGGGTTTTGTGTGGTTTGTTGTGGTGTGATTTTTTCTCATTTTTATGGTTTTTTGTGTTGTAAGTGTTTAAGGGCGCATGGTGGATGCCTTGGCACTGGGAGCCGATGAAGGACGTGGGAGGCTGCGATATGCCTCGGGGAGCTGTCAACCGAGCGTGGATCCGAGGATGTCCGAATGGGGAAACCCGGCACGAGTGATGTCGTGTCACCTGGCACTGAATACATAGGTGTCAGGGGGGAACGCGGGGAAGTGAAACATCTCAGTACCCGTAGGAAGAGAAAACAAGTAAGTGATTCCGTGAGTAGTGGCGAGCGAAAGCGGAGGATGGCTAAACCGTGTGCATGTGATACCCGGCAGGGGTTGTGTGTGCGGTGTTGTGGGGTTCGTCTTCTCAGATCTGCCGGTCTGGGCAACAGTGAGAAAGGTTCGTGTTAGTCGAAGTGGCCTGGGATGGTCTGCCGTAGCGGGTGAGAGCCCCGTAGACGAAAACATGTTCCCTGTTGTGGCGTGTCCCCGAGTAGCAGCGGGCCCGTAGAATCTGCTGTGAATCTGCCGGGACCACCCGGTAAGCCTGAATACTTCCCAGTGACCGATAGCGGATTAGTACCGTGAGGGAATGGTGAAAAGTACCCCGGGAGGGGAGTGAAAGAGTACCTGAAACCGTGCGCTTACAAT
>JAKPPB010000064.1 GCA_029547605.1 Methanobacteriota archaeon
GTCATCTGGGGAAAGATCGGTATAAAGCATTTTCCGGTCATGCTACAGCAATTTCCCCATCTGGACAACTGAGTGGACATATACTACAAAATGGCCAAAGAATGAGGGGACAATCGGCAGATTGAAAGGGAAATGCGGATAATGAAATAGTATGGTATGCAAGGAACTCCGTTCGAGCATCCCAAGCGAGCAGGCCAGACAAGGAGAGCGGCAGAGCAGGTCGCGCAGGTGAAGGATGGCAAGCATAGTGGTCGGAAAAGAATTCTCCGAAATACTGGAGAAGATAGAGCGGAGCGAGGCGGTTGTCCTCACCGCAGAAGAGGTATCCCGCCTGGTGGAGGAGAAGGATAGGTCAAGCCTCGAAGAGGTGGACGTGGTAACCACTGCTACCCGGGCGGTGATGAGCGGGACATATGCCATTCTCTCCTTTCCGGTAGCCGAGCCGGGATCCTTCCAGAGGGCGAAGAACGTCTGGCTGAACGGCATATCTGCCCAGGTGGGACCCTGTCCCAATGAGAAGCTGGGGGTTTTGGATATGATCATATTCGGCACTGCCCACAGCCGCGACCGGCCGGATTATGGCGGAGGCCATCTCTTTCGGGATCTGGTGGAGGGGAATACGATTCGGGTGGAGGTTCAGACGGACGAGGGAGGATTGCTGCAGAAGGAGGCGGGGCTGGAGGATATGCCCCAGGCCCGGATGTTCGGCTCCCGCCATGCCTTCAAGAACTACTCCGCTTTTGTCAATCCAGGCGACCGGCCGGTCAGGACCATCTTTCATGCCCGGGGCTTTGAGCCTCACTGTCAGGGGGCTACCTTTTCCGGATGCGGTCGGATCAATCCCCTGAAGAACGATCCCTTGCTGGAGACGATTGGCATTGGGACGCGCATTCTCCTCAACGGGGCAGAGGGCTACGTCCTGGGCACAGGAACCCGCAGCAGCCGCGACAAACCAAATCTATCCGGTTTTGCTGATATGCATCATATGACCGCGGAGTACATGGGCGGATTTGTCACTGGCCTGGGGCCGGAGTGCATATGCTCGTTGGCGGTGCCCATCCCCGTGACCAGCCCCACAATACTAGAAGAGATCGCCCGCAGAGATCGGGAGATCGCCCTGCCGGTAAATGACATCAACACCCGGACGGTGATAGGCCAGGCAAATTATGGGGATGTCTGGGAGGACGTGGACCTGGAGGTGGAGTTTGATCCGCAGCGGTGCAGGGGATGCAAAAAATGTCTGGTGGAGAGGGCCTGCCCCATGAGGGCCGTCCGCTACGATCAGGAGGCGCGGGTGGCCATCCGGGATGGGTCGCTCTGCTTTCATTGCGGCCTGTGCGTGACCGAATGTCCGAACGGCGCCTTCCGCTGCCGCCTGGGTGCGTTGCGGATGAAGACCTCTTCGGGAAG
>JAKPPB010000065.1 GCA_029547605.1 Methanobacteriota archaeon
GCCATCGGAAAGGGCGGACCTCCTCGAAAAAGTCCGCAGGGCGGCTGCCAGGATATCTGCAGCGATCCAGTTCACGAAAGATTATGAAAAGATCGGGGGCAGCGATCCCCAGTGGCAGGATATCCACGGTCTCGTCGAGACAGCGAAGGCAGATTTTGTCTCTCCGGAGCTCGTGATTGAAAACCAGATACCCCGCGGCCTTCTCGTATTTTCCGATTCCATGTTGGCAAAAGTCATAACGAACCTCATTGACAATTCAATCCGACATGGGGGGAATGTAACATCTATCCGGTTCTCGACCGCTGGGGAGGGGGAAAACCTCCTCATTGCCTACGAGGATGATGGCGCCGGCATCCCGGATGGAGAGAAAGAAATGATTTTTAAGAGGGGATACGGGAAGAACACGGGATGGGGTCTTTTCCTGTCACGCGAGATCCTTGCCATCACCGGGATGAGCATCAGGGAGGACGGCGTGCCGGGGGAGGGGGCGCGGTTTCTTCTCACCGTGCCCGGTGGCTCGTGGAAGTATGTCACCCGGCCCGCCGCAGGGAAGGAACACTGAATTTTTGACGAGAATCGTATCCATGGTTTTCATTTTGTGTCCCTGTGTCCGTTAAAAACCTGTAATTCTATTGAATATGCAACCAGGAATGCAGGATTGAAAAACGAACCTGCCTGAATGAACTCCTTTCATTCCCCTATCCAGCCTGTGATACACATTACCAGCTGCGGAGGTTCACCAGAGACGTTTGCATGATACACCAAGATATGCGGGAAATGGATTCACCCGGGGAAGGAATCTGAGAAGGAGAGCGATGATACTGGAATCAACCGGAAGAAAACCCCCGGACATGTTCCCCGGGACTTTATTTCCTCCCTCCCGTCAGATCTTCAGGATCGGTCCGAGTGCCAGGGAGAGGTAGGATATCCCGAACAGGACGAGGAATGCCCCGCACCCCCGGAGGACCCATGCATACACACGCTCATCGAATATTCTCTTCCCCCTGTGGATGCTTGCCGAGACGATGGTGTACCACCCGAAATCCGCCGACCAGTGGCCGGCAAGGAAGGCGAGAGCAAAGAGGAAAGCCTGCCGGGCAGCCGCGAGTACGAGGGCACTCCCGACGGAGAACCACCAGAGCCAGAAGTAGGGGTTCGAGACACTCGTGACCGCCCCGGCGAGGTAAGGGT
>JAKPPB010000093.1 GCA_029547605.1 Methanobacteriota archaeon
CCGAGGACAGGTCGGTGAAATGGACATCGAGGGGTGCCGGCCCCTCTGTTGGGCTGGCAGTAAAGTTGGCAAGGGGGGAGCTCCCGAGCCTGATCGTGTCATGGTCGAGGGCGACCACCGTGTTGTTGCTGTCTGCACCGAACGCATAGAGACTGAACGTGCCGTCGAGCAGTCCCTGCAGATCGCTGGAAGGGATGGTGACATGGGCGGCATGCAGTGCATACCCGGATGTTCCAAAGCCCGGTGTGATGTTGATCTTCGAGAAGTGGGTCGAGTGGGGAGGAGTGCTGTTTCCGACGGCAAATATGGAATAAGAGACCACTTTCTTGAAATCATCGGGCCCAAGGCCGGTCTCCCGCAGTATCGTCAGGAAGGGGTTGCCGGAGAGGATATGCTCGGGGCTGATGGAGCCCCCGACCTCTTCGAGGGCCGTCATGTTCACCCGGATCGTGGCATCGTAGGTCTCACCGTCCTTGACGAGCAGGTACGTGATGTTTTTCACGGGAGCGGGGTCCTGGAAGGTGAGGGTGAGATCCGATCCGGATCGCTTGTCATATATGTGTGAACTGATGTTCAATGGGTTGTCATCTTCAAGGATGACCACAGGCCACGCGGCATAGGTAATAACATTCCCGGTGGGGGGTGGGAAGTACTCCACAGCAGACTGGATGTAATCCCCGGGGGCAGGGGGCATCCCTGCGGGTATCGAGATATCCCGGGCATCATCCCGATCGAGCAGGAAACTTGTGAGGGCTACTTCATTTTCAAGGAGAACCTTTCCAAAGTCAATATTATCCGGATCAATATTCCAGGGTCCCCCGACAGTTGTAATCGTCCAACCACCACCGGATTTCCTTTGAATTCCGGCTATTCCTTTCGTGTGGAGGAGGTACATCCGCTCCAGTGATTCAACCAGTGTTCGGAAATCATGGTTGCGACTCGTTGTATTGGCCTGGACGAGCAGAACATCCCCCGATGCACCGGGTACTTCGCATTGGACTACGGGGACATACCTGTCGATAAAAAAGGTATAATCCTCGAACCCCGCCCCCGACACAGTCGTATCAAGGTCCCCCAGGATCGTGAGCGTGTTTCCATGCCAGGAAGCCATATCGGAAGAGAAGACACGCCGGATATCCCGGATACCGGGGAACGGGATGGTCTTCGTGTCAGAG
>JAKPPB010000102.1 GCA_029547605.1 Methanobacteriota archaeon
ATGTCCTTCCACTCCAGAGAGTGGGATTTATCCTCCAGCCTGCCCATGAGCTCCTTCATGAGAATGAGCGCCAGGAACGAACAGAACACATGACCACGGATCGTCTCGTCACGCCTGTGATAGATGGGGCGGGTGGCAAGAACCGACTTGATGGTGCAAAACAAGGTCTCCACCATCCAGAGCTGCTTGTATTTGAGCGCCACCTCGGCAGCAGGGAGATCCGTATTGGTCCGCAGCACCCACTTCCCGTCATACCGGGCATCGTCGGCCACCTTCTTCTCATCGATGACGAACGACTCTCCCCTGGCCTTCAGGTACCTCCGGTACCCCTTGTTGCCCACCAGGGATTTGTCGCCGCCCTTGAGCTTGTCCCTCAGAGACGTCAGGATAGCCTCCCGGTCGGAAGCGTCCTTGGCCGCCTGGTCATCGTTGTGGCAGACGATATAGCGTCTCCCCTCCACCAGAACTTCCTTGACCTTCAGTGGAGACGGGTCCTTGGCATGGGATGGTCCAGGATGTACCACCTGGTAGCGGCCGTCACGGCCCAGCACCTCGATGTCGATCTCCTTGACCCGTCTCATCCTGGCCCCCAGGATATAGGGCGTGGGATCTTGAGGGTTCTCCATCCAGGCAAGCGTCTCCTTCGAGATCATGCCCCGGTCCGCCACCACGCAGGCACGCTCCACCCCGAACCGCTTCCTCATCCGCTTGACCACCGGCATCAGCGTGCTCACGTCCGTGGTGTTCCCCGGCCACATCTCAGAGCACACCGGGTGGCCATCTCCGTCCAGAAGGGCACCCACCACCATCTGTTTCAGGTCCGGTCGATGGTCCTTGCTGTGCCCGTACTCTCCCAGAGTGTCCCCTCCTTCTCCCTCGAAGTAGATGGAGGTCGTGTCGAAGAACATCATGTCCATGGTCGTGAACAGGTCCCGGCGCCTGAAGAACAACTCCTCCTCGATGACGTCCTTCACGCACCGGGGCGAGAAGGGGACCAGCCCGTCCTGCTGCTCTTCTCCCAAAGGATCCCCGAGCCATGCCATGGCACGGTAGAAGTGCTGGAGATCCAGCTCATCCGCCCCCTCTATCCGGTATGCCTCCTTCCACTTCTCGCATGCCCGGTCGGACCCGGGGCTCATGAGCCTATGCAGCACAGTGGTGAACACGGCTCGCTCCAGGTCGAACCCGAACTTCCTGACACTCGCATGACGCCTGATGATCTCTGCGCATCCGCTTTCTTTCCAGAGCCTCTCGAAGATCAACGGTCCGCCGATCTTCTTCTTCGATACCGCTGTCATGCGGCCTTCCTTGTGGGCACTCAGGATCATGAGGGACTGGGAGTACCGTGCCCCGGAGGCGAGCAGGGCATCCAAGTGGCCTGTATCCCGGAGCTGGTCGAGTCTCCCCAGGGTACCCAGGACCCTCTGGCGGCTTCTGCCGTCTATCCACTGGTTCTCCACCACCTGCAGGTAGGAATAGCCCTTGGTCTTCTTTTCCCGGAAGAACATGGCGCCCTCCTTGTATTGACACTATGCATTATCATATCGGAATGCAGCTATGTCAAGCCATATATCACTATGAGTTGGCACCATGTATTTCCCGCCGAAAATCACGATCGTGGATTTATGCGCCTTTACAGACGCCAACCCACCATTTTTGAGGTTTTACTGTCGAAGACGGGT
>JAKPPB010000103.1 GCA_029547605.1 Methanobacteriota archaeon
CTGCCGCAACCCACGTGCTCTCCCTCTCCCGGATGACTTTTCCGCACCAGCTCGCCCGCCTCATCCTCCTCGAGCAAATCTTTCGTGCATGCCGGATAAACAGCGGCGAAGCCTACCATAAATAAGGGAGGGGGAGGGAGGTCAGGGGATTATCTCGCATCCGTTGTACCGCGTGTGGGAAAAGTCATCCCTCCTTATCAGCCCCTTCCGGATACACTCCCTGACCCGGGGGAGCACTTCGAGGAGGCAATCGTGCAGGTTCTCAACCGTCTGGCACACGACCCTCCTCATCTCTTCGGGCCATGGCCGCATGACCTGTGAATAGAGGCATCTTCCCCCGCAGAACCAGAGAAGATGGCATGACGAGCAGCCTGAGCCGACCGCGACACGGGGCAGGCAAAGGGGGTCGGCAGTTGCGATGTGCCCGACGTAGAACTCCTTCATCCCTGCCATGACCGGGCAGGGGCCGATGTGCCCGTCGGTCATGATGGTATAGTTGGCATGGCCCGAACCGCAGCGGAGGAGACTGGCCCGCCCATCCAGGAGATCCTGCATGGGCTGGAGGAAGGGATACCAGCGGCGGACTCCCTCCCCGGCTTCCATGCTTTCCACCCAGTCCCGGACCAGCCTCCGGATACCCGGGTTATAGCTGGTGCGGGCCCACTCGCAGAATGTTCGCATCGCGCCATACCCTGAAAAATCCGCGTCGAGCTGCCAGTGAATGGACCGGAACGGAAAGACAGGGTTTCCTGCAAGTGCCCGGACCGCCTCGCGGATGTCCGTGTCCTCCCCGACAGTCATCCGGGCGATGAGTTCCCCGCGAAAACCTCCCCGGGCAAGCTCCTGCACGTTCTCCATGACACGCCGGTATGTCCCCTTCCCCCGGTGCCGGTCGGTAAGCTCCTCCGTGCCGTCGAGCGAGACAAGGATGGTCTCGAACCGGTTCCGGTAGGGAGCAGGGAGACGGGAGAGGAGCACGCCGTTTGTCTGGAGCATGAACCTTTTGAGAGGGGCATTGTCCATGATCTCCTCGATCAGGGCGACACGGAGGAGGGGCTCCCCCCCGTAGAACGTCAGGCAGGCTGAGGGGTCTCCCGCAAGGAAGGAGTAGAGGTCACGCAGGTCAAAAGAGAGTTCGGAGGGGAGATCCCAGTCTATCTCCACGTCACGACCGCCGGACCATGGTGCATTGCCTTCAAGGACCCTGCCCCTGCAGTAACTGCAGCAGAGGTTGCAGTCATCGGTGAGGATGAGATGAAAAAAGACCATTATGATCGGAAAATGGTATTGCTTCTTATCGGTCCCTTCTCCGGGATACCGTGGCCGCGAGGGCAAATGCAGCAATCCCCAGCGACAGGATGGTGACAGGAGAGGCAAGGGGTGTTGCTGTCTTCCTTGGTGCAGTCGTCTGCGGCGGGACCGCCGTCTGGAGAAGTTCCGGGGAGCTCCGTGCCCTGTAGAGCGTCTCGTTGACCCGCTGCATCCCGGCTATGGCATTCTCCATCTTCGGATTGATCCGGACCGCTTCCTGGTATGCCTCGAGCGCTTCCTGGTACCGGCCGAGGTGGGAGAGGGCATCTCCCTTCGTTGTCCAGAGCTGTGCGTTGTATCGTGCCTCGTTGGGGTTGCGCCTCATCTCCCTCTCTGCAAGACGGACGACCTCGTTGTACACCTCCATTGCCTTGTCCGGCCGTCCCATCTTCTGGAGGCAGACCCCTTTTTCGTAGAGGGTGTATAAATCGTTGGCATTGATGGCAAGGGCCCGATCATACGAATCGATAGCCGCCTGGTACTGTTCCTGCGCCTGGAGCGCATCGCCCTTGTTCTTCCAGGCCACTGTATAGTAGGGGTCGATATCGAGTGCCTTCTGGAAGGACTCGACCGCGTCAGGGAACCTGCCGACCTTCATCTGTGCTATCCCTAGCCGGTTCCATATCTGGCTGCTGTAGGGATCAAGCTCGATTGCCTCCCTGTAGAGGTCGAGAGCTTCCGTATACTGCTCCTGCAGCACGAGGTCATCTGCCCTTCGCATGAGGCCCTGGGCAATCTCGGCCGGGGTGTCCGCAAGCACGGGGGCTGCCAGTATGACGAGGACTGTCGCCGCCGCTAAAAAGATCCCGATCCTGCCACCCCATGCGGTATGTCCACTCCTCATATCACTGCAGTATTCATTGATGCCCGGCACTATATAAAACATGATTTGGCTGCCGGGTTCATTTCGGCTGCCGCGTTTCCTTCCATGGGCTCTCCCAAAAACCCTGCATTTCGCAGTTTTTCCTCAAAGGTGCCATTGTGCACAGGACAGTCCCGGGACATCAGGGATTTTGGGCATATCCCCATCCGGATTCCTCATAAGCCGTTCCTATGGAAGGGCGTCCCAGGAACTTGGAAAAAAACACCGTGCCCTTACAAAACCGGACCCTCTTCCGTGACCGCGAGAGATCCGTGGAGTAATGGGCTCGAGGAGATTCGAACTCCTGACCTCCGCCGTGTGAAGGCGACGTCATAGCCAGCTAGACCACGAGCCCGAGTGCATCGACCGGGAATTGAACCCGGGCTATAGGCTTGGAAGGCCTAAGTCATGCCACTAGACC
>JAKPPB010000106.1 GCA_029547605.1 Methanobacteriota archaeon
TCCACAAGTATACAACGAAATCTGTGAAAAAGACGGTTTGTTTGAATGTACTTTTACTCGGGCTCGTGATTTCTTTGGGCTTTGACAAAAAGATCGATTTACAGAGGCTCGCTGAATGGTGAATTGGTAAGGGGGCTAATGAATTAAATTTTTGAGAGGATGTGACCTGGTAACGGGCAATATAGGATACCGGATCCCCTGTAATACTCACTGTTTCACCGACGTATTCGACCCCGGGGATCTTATTCAGTCTCTCCACATCATAGACTCGCGGGCCATACTGGTACCGGGCATACTCGTAGTACCAGTCAGGATACCCGATATTACTGATGGTGCGGTTTGTGACATCGTTGAAATTTCCATTCCGGTATGTGACAATTATCCTGCCGGTAAGCGCTTTCCAGTCCTCGAGCGTCTGCATGGCCGCCCCATTGCTGTAGGTGGTCAGATATTCCCGTGCGGATCTGACATCCTGTTGGTAGAGTTCAAGTGCATGAGCCTCGATTTCAGGTTGCTTTGCGATGGCTGCACCCTCGATCCGTTCCTGTTCCGCCTTGATCTCTGGTATGATGTTGCTGTACATCAACCGTGCATAGTTCTGGAGAAGTTCATATGGCCAGAACGCGGTATTCAAGTCGAACTCCCAGTGGGAACCGTGCAGGTAAGGAGCCGGCATATAATAAATTCCCGCATAGAACGGCACGTAGCAGGTCTCGGCCGGTGATGACATGCCAAGCCAGCAAATTCCTCCAATCGGATCGGGCAAGGATGCCCTTCCCTGGCAGATATAGGAGTATCCGCACGGATCTGTCGAGATAGGCCGTGGCCATGCTCCCGGCTTGAGATCTCCCTCCTTGAGAGGATCATGGAGATCGAATGGACCCCATACGCGGTACGGGTCTCCAAACGGCCCGCCAGCAGGAGGCGCAGTCAGGTCGAACTCCGTTCCTTCGTAGTGATCGCGGAAGATGGACAGGGCCGTAGTGATATTCACCGGGACATCCGGCCTGATCGAGAAGGGATATGCCCTGGTGAAGGGGCCATCTACGTAGGGCGAGAGGTGTAAAGACGGTGCGAGCCGGTCATAAATTCTCCAGACTCTGCCAAGAGAGTAATATGGATGTGAATACTCCCCGGTACCTACCACTTTTGCCCAGTCCAGGGGACCATCGGACGGCTTCCACCACCCCATCTTCTGGGCATTTACCTTGAGCGTTTTTGAAAAGATCTGGTGAGGATTATCTTCGGAAAGTTCCCTGATACGGAACTCGTTCGCGGCGACAAACACATGGCCCGGTTCAACCTGCTGTGCAGCCCAGTATCCTCCCGTTCCGTCCGGGGTTCCGCCACACATCTCGATCACCCAGGCGTCAGAGGGGTCTGCAAAGATCAGTGTCTCACCAGTGCCATAATAGCCATAGGTGTCGATCAGCTCGCCGATAAGTGTCACGGCCTCTTTTGCGGTTTTACACCGTTCAAGGGCAATATTTGAAAGCTCTGAACTATAGAAGATCCGCTTGCCCTCTTCTGCCCCCGGGTGAACCTTTGCATAATCCGTGCATTCACCGCTCATCAGCTGGTGCTCGTTGATGATACCGTATGAGCCGGTGATATACGCGTAAGTATGGTTTACTTCAGGTATTGCTCCGATAATCACCGTCTGTGTCTCATTGGCAGGAGATTCACCAATGAATTCCCCTCCGCTGTTGGGATCGTACACGATGGGTCTCATTGCGCCCGCAGGATGGTCCTTTGCGATGATATGTCTGAACGAGACCATGTCTTCCCGTATGTGGTGATAAACAAGGCCCGGACCGAATCCATCATTTGAATGTCCCACAAATACTGAACCATCTTCTGACGCTTCAGCGGTAACCACAAACGTGGTACACCCCTCTACAGAAGAGATCCCCACCGCCATTATGACGAGGAGAACTATGGAAAACGAGTGACATTTCATGAATTCCTTTTTTCATTCAGGTGTTGTATATATAATAATCGAAAAACCATTGAAACCATCCCTTTCTCATCTGGCTGGATGAGCAGTAAAAAGAACGTCTGCACGAACGTGACAGCGGAGTTCAAGTTACCATACTCATATCAAATCCAAATCAAGTGTGAATCCCGCAGTTGGGGCATTTATTATCAGGAGAGGAAAGCCGCCAGGGGGACTTGAACCCCCGACCTGCTGATTACGAATCAGCCGCTATACCGCTAAGCCATGGCGGCAGGATATCCCAGTACTTTCAACCTGATAAAATATGAAGATTCGGCATAAGACGTTCTGTTGTCACCAGGTACGTGATCTCTGGCTGCCGGTACGCGCCTTATCCAGTCCCGGAAAAATACCAAAAAAAGAAGGAAAAATACTTTTTTTATGAGTATCCCCTGATCGTGGTGACACTGTCGCCCTGCTGCTTCCCCTGGGCGGCCTCCACTTTACCAAACTTCGACTCGTAGTCGGCCATCGTCTTTGAGAAGACCGAGAGGAGTGTCTTTGCATGCTGTGGAGTGATGCTGACGATAGCTTTTGCCCGGGCCTGGTTGACACCCGGGATCTGGTGCAGGAAGACGAAGGTGAATTCGTCTTCTTTATAGGCGATCTGGATCATATTGCTGTATACAGGGTCAAGGGTGTTGGGAATATTGACCGCGATCTCGTGCGATGTCATGCAAGTACTGTGGGAATGGATCGGGTTAATCCTTTCCGGGCACAGGGTCCTGGCGGGACATTTACCCGGGCCTTTCAAACAGGAACCCGTGTCCACGCGGGTTTCGGCCTCCCTGAACCAGTCTTCCCTGAATTTATCCGTTTTTTCCCGACGGTTTACATATCCACAGGAAAGAGCACGGTGAGAGTTGGTCCGTATGAATAAGACAGGAGAGGGGTGTGACCGGCCGATCCCGGTCTCATCCGTTGTGACTGCATCCCTCTGCCCCATGCGCCTCTCCCTTGATTCCGGGTCAGGTGAGTCGCGGTTCGAGAGCCCGAGATATACTATCTGCAAGCAGATATCCTCTCACCTTGGCCATCACCTGGATCCCGCGCAGATATGGAAAGAAGTGGTCGCAATCGTCCCCGACATCGACACAGGGTTATATGGATTCCTGGAGTCGTGTATCGCACAGTGCGAGGAAGGGGGCCCGTGGCCTGCATTCTCGGATACGGATGTCTATCTCCGGTCTGAGACACATGGTCTTGCGGGAAACCTCGACAAGCTCCTCGAGTCTGATCCCTTTATCTCAATAGTCAGGGCCGGCAGGGCACCCACAGCAGGAGTCTACTCCGCCGATAGGCTCAGGGTGTTTGGGTATATGCTGCTCGTCAGCGAAGTGACAGGAAAAGATGTCTCCGGCGGAATGGTCGAGTACATTCCGTCCGGCGTCGCAAGGCCCTGCCTCCCCCAGCCGATAGACAAGCGCAGGTTCTTCAAAGCACTCACTGACGCAAGGGCCATCCTGTCAGGGGAAAGCACCCCGAGACCCACCGGTGCTAGGTGCAGGGCCTGCGAGTCTTACGGCGCGTGCAGCTCTCCGGGCCGCCGCCTCTCCGACATCATTTGAATGCAGGAGCGTCCACCGTCCGGCAAAGCCTGACGCTCTCTCTCAACCCTTCCCAAGAAGAGTAAGGGATCGGATATATTCCCCGCGTGCTTCACGGGTCGTCCCTACTACAAGCCAGATCTCGTCTCCATGCCTCTCGCAGACACCCCTTGCTTCAATTCGCTCTCCTTCGAGCGCCTGCCCGCTGTAAGTATGGGTGAAGGAGAGGACTCGTGAGACATCGGGGTGATCTATCTCGTAGACCGCGGGATTGTCATGGGAGAGGTGTGCATCAATGACCCGTGCCTCGATTGTGTCCGTCCCAAGCGCCTCCCCCTTTTCAGAGGGGAATGAATGCAGGGCCTTGTATGACCGGGTATAGAGTAGGTCGAAATATGTCCCTCCTATCTGGCCCCTGTTCCATTTCCTCTTCTCGTGCAGGAGAAACTCCCCGAAATCAAGTTCCGGGTTCCGCTTTGCGTAGATCTTCCTCCAGGTCTCCTCGTCGATTGCAGGGAGCTTTCCTTTCAGGGTCGCATACCTCAGCAGTTCCTGGGCATGGAACCACTGCCGGCCATATACAACCAGGTCGATATCAGAAGCGCGAGTCTCCAGGCCGCAGAGGAATGACCCGGTGCATCCGATCGTCCCCGGGGGGAGGTTGAACAGCGAGACAAGAGTGTATATCCTGTGATCGCGGGCGGTGATGTGCGAGATCTCAATCTCGGGCTTGTAGACGTTCCGGATATCAGTCACAGGTACCCGGTGGAGGAGATCGAGGTATTCAGGCTTTTCCTTCCGAATGAGATCATAAGACTCTTCGAAATCAACCTTCCTGAACCGCTCGCCTTCCGTATTCAACCGGTCGCCGGCAGGGTCAGGTACATACCGAAGCAGGCAGCCCACCCTGTCGCGGTTATCGTAGGCTGAGACTGCATACAGCCATCCGTCTGTATCCTCGATAAAATCACGAAGCCTGATGGGCCTTCTCCTCACCGGGATCACCACATTTCGGTTATGTACGCTTCCACATCCTCGGCGAGAGCCCCACGTCGAAGGATAGCGCCATTTTCGAGGTCAACGACAGTGCTCGGGGTTCCGGGCAGCCGGCCACCATCGATAAGAAGATCGTGCATCACATGGCACTCGTCTGGAGAGACAGGGTCCCTCGCACCGTGCTGGTTGGCGCTTGTGGCCGTGACGGGCGAGTCGAGGAGCTTGATAAGCCGGAGGGAGACAGGATGTGCAGGCAACCGTATACCAATCATCCCTGTCCCTCCCGTGAGAATCTCAGGAAGCGAAGACCTTGCCGGGACGACCACAGTCACCGGCCCTGGAAGAAAGGCCTCCATGAATGCGAGTGCCCGGCGGTCTATCCTTGCAACCCCAAAGGCCATCTCGAATTCGGAGACTGCGATTGAAATGGGCTGGGAAACCGGGCGTCTCTTTGCCTCATATACCTTGAGGATCGCTTCTTCAGAGAGCGCGTCTGCACCGAGCCCATAGATGGTGTCTGTAGGATACACCACGAGCCCATCATGCCGGAGGATTCTGACCGCCCGCTCGACCATGTCCATATCAGAATTCCTTGCCTCTGACACGGTTGATGTCGAATACTGCCTTTTGACTGACATGCATGACGGCAAATACCCCGGCCTGGATGGGATCCGTAACGACCATGTCCGCGTGCTGGGGAACACTCCCTGCCATCTTCAGCGCAATCACCGGGATACCTGCGTCCCTTACCCTGTCGACAGCCCGGGAGATATCGCCTCCCATCAGTGATCCCGCCAGCACGAGGATCGCGGCCCTCGGCAGCCTCGCAACTGCATCGACGGCCTGGGCGACGGTTTTTTCACCCACGAGAGGGATGGTGTCGACAGATATGCGCTCTCCACGGATATTATGCCTGTCAGCCTCGTTTACCGCCCCGAGAGCCACCTGGGCAACCTGTGCGCCTCCGCCAATGATGATCACCCTCGTCCCGTAAATATGGCTGAACGGTTCGACGGACTTCACCTCTTTGACTGAGGAGATCTCTGCAAGGTGCGAGATCATCCCGGCCGTATCGGAGCAGGCGTCATACTCCATGTACAGCTCGGCCATACCTTCCCAGGGACCCGAATCGAATATCTCCTGGTGAATCATCAGGATATTCGCGTGGTGTCCGGCGACTACAGTAGAGATATCGCGTAGAACGCCCCTTCTGTTCTCCGCGATGATGCGCAGGGCAAAGAGATCCGATTCCTGATCATCCATGGCGGGTATGCGATAGCCGGGGATCGAACCCGGGTTAGAGGCTTGGGAAGCCCCTGTCCTGCCGCTAGACTACTATCGCACGAGAAATATGGTAGAATACATTCGCATCAGTCCGACATAAATGTTCTTTTTCGTGGAAATTGGGGCGCACATGGGCGACCTGCGTGGAGGGCGTCCCCGCCGGCTAGCGTGGTTCTCTCCGGTCACGGTTCTCATGCAGTTCTCTTACCACTTCGCGGTGGAGGGCGAGCATCATGTCAGAGAGGATTCCGAACATGAATATCTGGAATCCAACCACGATGAGGAGAACGGTGAGGAGGGTCAGGGGGAGGTGTTCAATCTGGCGAAGCCACTCGATGATGACATAGACACCGATGAAGAACCCAGAAGCCATGAAGATCAGGCCAATCAGGCCAAAATAAAAAAGGGGGTTGTTCATCCTGGCCAGGCGGTAAATTGTTGCAGTGATTTTGAACCCATCATGAAATGGGTTCAGTTTGGTTGGAGTCCCCGGCCTCTTCTTGTACTCGATTGGGACAACAGAGATCTTCTGCCCACTGCGGACCGCTTCAGCCGAGATCTCGGTCTCAATCCCAAATCCCACTTCTTTCAGGTGCATCTGGTGCAGTGCATCCCTTGTGAACGCACGGTACCCGGAGAGGATGTCTGAAAGGTATGCAGCATGGGCAACCTTGAAGAGGCGGTTTAAGACCTGGTTTCCGAAATAATTCAACCCTGAAAATGCATCCCGGTTCTGTTCATTGAGCCTGTCGCCGATGACATGGTCATACCCTTCTGCAAGGGGGGCAAGCATCTTCTCAGCATCAGTGGGGGAGTACGTGCCGTCACCATCGATCATCAGGATGTATGGCTGTTCTATAAGAGGAAATGCCTCGATCAGTGCATTCCCCTTGCCCTTCCCTGACTGGACCTCTACTCTTGCTCCTTCCTGGGCTGCGATCGTGCGGGTGTCGTCAGTGCTGTTCCCGTCAATAATAAAAATTTTGGAATAGCCAAGCCTCCTGAACTCGCGGATCAGGGCACCTATGGTCGGACTCTCGTTGAGAGTAGGGATCAGGACGCAGACCTGGTCCTTGTCGATGGGCATCGAGCTATATTTAAAAATCCACGGACATAAGTGCTTCCATGCACATCGCCAAAAAAGGCCTGCGGGTGCTTGGAATCGCGGAGAGTTTCTCTTCGCGGGAATACTCGATACTCGCGGGAGTGGTGATGAGAAAGGACCTTCGAATCGATGGAGTGGCACTGTCGCGTATTACTGTGGGTGGCAACGACGCGACAGGAGGGGTGCTGGCCATATACCACTCGCTTCGTCGAAGAGATATCAATGTGATCATGGTGAGCGGGTGCGTCATTGCATGGTTCAACATTCTTGACCCTGCCACCTTATTCCGGGAGACCGGAGTCCCGGTTATCGTTGTCACGTACGAGGATTCTGAAGGACTGGCGCCTGACATTTGCCGCCATTTCCCTGGCGACTCGATGCGGCTCGCGTGTTACGAATCGCTCGGTGAACGGATCCCATGTACACTCCCCACTGGCTATACCGTGTATATCCGTCCTTTCGGCCTCAATCATGAAGATTCCTTCCGTCTCTGCCGGGACTTTGCGAGGGACGGAAAGATCCCCGAACCCCTCCGCGTTGCACGCCTCGTGGCGAGATCGGTATTGCGGATTTCATGAACTGGGTTCTGGAAAAGAGAGGAATTCTGTCTGTTTTTAACAATATTGTCTGGCCCCTTAAAAAAATCAAAGTCCTCTTGGCACAGCGGTGGGACCGTAGGCTGTCCTCTGGAAGACAAGGGCACTGCCGGCATTGTCGGTCAGGGTGAGGGTATCGCCTGTGATGGAGTAACTCGCGGCATTCTGGAGGTGGTTGAGATATCTCGCCTCGATGTCGCTTGTCTCGGTGCAATACATCAGGGTCGCGACCACAGGGCCCACCCCGATACCCAACCCGCCTTGGAGGACTTCTCCTGTCAGGGTATATTGGCCGCTGTAGTGGTTGCACCCGGCGAATCCTGATACCACTCCCTGTCCGGTAAAGGTTGCATCCATTTGAGGACTGATGGTCTGGACAGGTGAAGAACCCCCTGGTCCGGTCATCGCTTTCAGGTACCACGTCCCAAGCAGGGCCCCATCTGTACGTGGAGTCGGCGTGGGAAATGGTGTCACCACTTGTTCCGTGGAAGGCGGCGGGGTTGCCCGCGGAGATGACATCTCGGTGCAGCCCGCAGCGACAATGGCAAGGAGAATGCAGGCGATCATCCAGTGCAAAATGAGTTTCATACGTTCGATTGCGTGCTCTTTGATAAAAGAGGTATCGTGGGCAAAGATGAGCAGGTCGCCAGATGATCCAGTCTGCGCAGCGTGGGAGATTACGCGGTGATGCTGTGTCGGGATACCAGTGTTGACTTCGGTTTCTGGTAGACCTCGACTGTTATCCGGTCGCCGGGGTGAAATGTCCCATCCGCGAAATCAATCGCGATCTTCTCGGACGGGTTCCACCACTCGCCCGAGCACCCTAATCCGCTCATGGTCTGGACGCCAAAATGGTGAGTTGAAATGAAGCGGTGTCCGTTGAGCGTCTCGATCACGCAGGGAATCTTCTCCTGGTTTCGGAAAAATACCGGGTACAAATCGTCATTCTTGTAGCTGACGGTCCCGTTATGACAGAGGGTGACCCGGGAGTCATAGTTCATGGCGCCCCCGTCGCTCACATGCCTCACGCTTTTTATCTCGAGAAACGAGGGGGTCGGCGAGAAAATTGACATGTTGAAGGAAGGGAAAACGATGGAGAGGAGGAGGAGCGCTGCGAGAAGTATGGTTATCGCTACCATCAGGATGGTGGCCATGGGATGTGACATGGCTTGATGGCGGTCGATTGCGGTCAAACTATCGCTGGTAGTCGTCCTTCCCGAATAAATTTTGTGAATTGTATTCAGAGGCCAACCTCATTACGGAAAGATATCGCGGTAGTCTTGGTATCTGGCTACTCAAATTGTGTTCAGCCTCATCACTTTTCATAAACGAAGAAAGAACCAGGATTGTGACGAATGGAAAAATACCTTCAGGTAAGATCGGTTGACCCTTCCAACTGGCATATTGTTCTTGACACCTTCGCTCCATGAGTGCACCTTTTCGAACTATCAGGCCCTCGGAGCATTTCCAGGGTCAGTGGTAAGGTATCGCACGCACGTGTAAGGAGACTGGGGCCCTCACGAATTGCCGCACATCCACCAACGCTTTTCGTATTTTGCCAAATATTATAGGCAGAATTAAAGAACGGTATACATCGTATCGCGGCTTTCCGCCACCTTACCCAGGATGTGATGTCCTCATACGCACCCACCAGGTGTCACGACAGCGGTTAGGTGAGAGATTTTTAATGCAGGGAGCTAAGTCGAGTCAATAGTCCCACAGAAGGCTGAAAAGTAACATTTTTTTGCACAATATGAGAAAAGGCATTTCTGCCCTTGCACAATAGCTGTCATTCATGACATGTATGAGAAGTCCATGGATTACGATCCTTTCTTTCGGATATTAAAAAATGGAAGTCCCTACATTATCAAAGAGATAAATCTCATGAATCAGGAATAAAGACGCGGTATGTTACGTTCTCCTCCATAAAAAGCCAGTATCCTTTGCCGGGTATGAGTGTCCTTGAATCGTTGTGGATCCCCATCCCCCCATTTACAATGGATACTTCGTAGCGCTGGGCGATCGGGTCGAACCCATAACTGTATTTCCAGGAGGAGTATACCGGGAAGAGAGCATCCCTCGCGGGTACCTCGGTCAGGTTGAGGATGCCAAATCCATTCCACCCTGAATACAGGTTACGCTCGACAAGTCCCTGCGTGCCGGAAAAGAAGAGAGGGAGGGTGACGTGCGACGAACTGTAGACCCAGATGCTGTCGGTTGCGTTGAGATGTGTCGCGGGGTACACGCGTTCGTATAACTGGATTGTGCTGTTGTAACGCCAGATTGGCCTCCCGGATGTATCGACAGATGTGAATATACTGCCGGAATCAGATCCGGGGGAGAGATATCGCGGGATGGAGATGTGGTTCCATCCTGGCTCGAACGTGAGCGTAATCCCAGGGACCCCCGTCGGCGTGACGGTGGGGCTGGTGGTCGGCAACGTTGTAGGCCCAGTGGTGGGAACAGTCGTCACCGTAGTGTGAGGCGAGGTGGTGGGAGCGGTGGTGTGTGTGGTTGTCGGACTGCCCGTGGTAGCAGTGGTGACCGGCGACGTGGTGGGTGTGGTAGTTACAGGGGTGGTGAATGTTGGAGTAGGGGTTGGGCCGGCGAAATCGAGGGCAATGTTCTGGGAGGTTCCCGACTGGAAATACGCAGTCTGCGGTGCCTGCAACGCTTCATTCAGCCAGAATGTGATAAGGACAGGTCCTGCTGCGATCTCGCTGCTCGTGGCATAGACCTTGAGCCTCTGATCGAAAGGTCCCGCTCCTCCATACGTACCAGGAGAGACCACAACCACCTCTCCTGCATTCCTGGACCCTATCCGTGCGGTGATTCGTGCCCCAGCGGGAACAGGGAGTCCCGACAAGGTAGCCTGCCCGAAAAACTCCGAGGGAATCTGTACCGTGGGCTGGGTAGTAGGCACAGTGGTTGGCGTGGTCGTGACTTGGGTGGTGGTCGGAATGACCGTGGTTGCGGTGGTAACCGGCGACGTGGTGGGGGTAGTCGTCACAGGGGTGGTCTGGGTGGGCGAAGGACCCGTGACGGCAATATAGTCGTACTTGATGAGAGAATGATACCCTTCGCTGTCAGTCCTGTCCAGCCTGACCGTGAAAATCCCTTCCTGGAGATATGTATGGGAAATAGTACCCGTCGGATCGAATGCGATAGCCCCGTCACCAAAATCCCACCTTCTCGAGTCGCCAATCACAGGCAGGCTGCTTGTATCGGTAAAGAGGACATCGAGTGGATAAGAACCGGATGTGATGTTTGCAGTAAAATCTATGCTTGATGCACCTTCTGCAGGGATAACCATGCCGGCGAATATCAGGAGAAAAATGAGTAAAACCCATGAGAAATATCTATCATTTCCCGGGTGATAACTGCATGTCGGCCTTGCAATGCATCTGTCTCCAGGATTCATGCACGCATTGTGTCTTCACATTGACAGATATATACTCTTCTGATTCCAGGAGACCGAGTGCAGGATTGGGAATGCATTAGAATGCATTGGTGCGACGCATATTTTCAAGAACACACACTTACATGCGCGGTTAATTCTCCAAGGTCTGGCGAGGATATATTCGGGTCCATATCGCCGCAACTGTTAGATTGGGAAATACCTGAGGAAACAGCATATCTGCTTTCGTCGGATTGCGGGGCGTCCAGGGCAGAACGCTGGTCCCTAAAAATGCCTGAAGGGATTCAAACAACTTTCTCAGAATGGCCGCACAAAAGGTGTTCAGCCACCTTAAGAAATACACACAATCAAGAATTACCTCTCAAATTAATGTGAGATCCGTTCACGCCGCAGTATGGCTTAATTCCATACTACAGGATGTGGAGCAGGTCAGGTTCGAAAACCGAATACCACGATCAGTTCCATGGATCTCCCCCACCCATCTGCCCGAGAATCTGGGACTTTGTGCCCCCAAAAAGGCCTTTTCAAAGACTTTTGGTTTAACGCACGCACACCCGATCGTTTACCAGACCCCTTTGAGAAGACCCGTACCGGGTCAGGGTCTATCCGGAAGAAGAAGTGGAGCGGTGGAGGGGTGTTTCAGGTCTCCTCCTCTCCTGTGCGGACCCTGATTGACCTCTCTACGGGGATTACGAATATCCTGCCGTCTCCCATCTTCCCCGTCCGCGCGGCATCGGAAATCGCGTGTATGATCCCATCAGCGTCATTGTCTTTGACCACTACCTCGATCTGGACCTTTGGGATGAGGTCAACCACCATGATCCCCCCACGATACTGGAGCCTGATTCCTTTCTGGTCTCCCCTCCCCGATACTTCGAGTACCGTCATGCCGTAAGTCCCCTTCTCTTCAAGGGCTTTTTTAACGAACTCGAGGCGTTCGGGACGGATGATGGCCTTGATCATCTTCATCGTGATCTCCCCCTATACCCGCTCCCCGTGCTGGGAGATATCAAGACCGACATACTCCTCCTCTTCACTCACGCGCAATCCGATTACCTTGTCCACCGCGAAAGCCAGTATGAAGGTGACAACGAAGGCATATACGAGTGCCGCAAGTGCCCCGGCAGCATTTGCAAGGAACTGGGTGACATTTCCCTCGATAAGACCCGAGTACCCGTTCACCGCGGCGACTGCAAATATCCCGGTCGCAAATGCACCCCAGAGACCACCCATCCCGTGGATGGACCATGCATCCAGGCTCTCGTCAAGACCCTTGTTGATTCGCCACAGCATACACGCGTAACAGAGGAGCCCTGCGACAATCCCGATGGCGATGGCTCCAGTCACCGTCACGTATCCCGCAGCGGGAGTGATCGCGACGAGTCCGGCAATCGCCCCACTCACCATGCCGAGTGAACTCGGTTTGCCCCTCACCCAGCTCGCAGCAAGCCAGGCAAGGCCTCCTGCCGCTGCAGATATGTTCGTGACCATGAACGCATTTGCAGCGATGCCGTCAGCAGCAAGTGCACTCCCTGCGTTGAACCCGAACCAGCCGAACCAGAGCAGTGCGGCGCCGAGCAGGGTCATCGGGATGTTGTGCGGCTCCATGGTATACTTCCCGAAACCCGCCCTCTTTCCGATGACCATCGCCACGGCAAGGGCCGCAAAACCCGAGCTGATGTGAACGACAGTCCCGCCAGCGAAATCGAGCGCCCCGAATGCCATGGCCCACCCACCTCCCCAGGCCCAGTGAGCAAGAGGGTCGTAGACAAGTGTTGTCCAGAGGAGGGCAAAGACCAGGAAGGCAGAGAGTTTTACCCTCTCAGCAAAGCCGGATGTCACGATAGCCATTGCAATCGCGGCGAACACGAGCTGGAACGCCACGAAGAGGAGGGGCGGATAGCCCTGGTCTCCGGCCTCGATTCCAATACCCTGCAGGCCCGCAAACTGGAGATTCCCGATGAACCCCCCAATATCCTGTCCAAACGCCAGCGAATAGCCCATCACCACCCACTGGATGCTGACGAGCGCAAAGACGATGAAGGAGAGCGCGACCATGGAGATGAAGTTCTTTCTCCGGACCAGTCCCCCGTAGAAGAATCCCACGCCAGGCGTCATCAGCATCACCAGGGCTGTGGCAGTCAGCAACCATGCGGTGGTCCCCGTGTCTAATGTCATTTGAATCTCCTGAACCCTTCTTTTCAATTCTCTAACTGATACTCAGCCTGCATTAAGGTGATTTCCAGCCGGCAGGGATCACAGCGGGATTGGGGATCGCTCCTTTTCAAGGGACATCCGAATATCTCTCCATTATGAAGATGAGGGATCACCCATTCTCCGCAGCATCCTTCCCTGGACCGGTATATCAAATGGTACCTGGTCTGGTGCCCGGTGGGCAGCAATTCATCCCTTCGGGCAGAATTCTTCCCTTTCCCGGAAGGGGACATGGGTAAGACCCTGTTTCCCGTTGAGTTGAACCAGACGTGTATCATTTGATTGGTAGAAGTATGGTTCTATGTTATATATATTTTTTGTTTTTTTCTAATGAAAATATCCCTGAATGGAAAAGATCAGGCAGGATCCATAGACTATCAAACGATAATTGAGAGAATTATTGCATGAAAGCGATTATGGTGCCGGGGAGTCCCCGGCACACCAGAGCACAATGACCGGGATTAACCGGTCAGGAGAAATTTTTCGGGAGGACCAACAGTATCACTACATATCAGGCCTCCACCTCCCCAGTCCGTATCCTGATCGATTGCAGCACGTCAACCACGAATATCATTCCGTCACCAGGTTTTCCGGTAAACGCATGGGCAGTGATGGCCCGGACTACCGCATCTTCAAGAGAATCGGGGACAACGATATCGACTCTTACTTTTGGGAGAAGGTCGACGTTGAAGATGCCTCCGCGAAACTGGAGCCCGATTCCCCCCTGCTTTCCCCTTCCCATCACTCCCTTCAGCGTCATTCCAAAAATCCCCTCTTTTTCAAGGGCTTTTTGTATGAAGGGTATCCTCTCTTCCCTGACAATTGCAGAGATGCTCTTCATGACTTTCCTCAGATCTCTCTACGGCTTAGACGTTCCACTTCACACTTGAAGGGTTGATCCAACCCGGTTCCTGGGAAGATTGGGAGCCAGTGGTTCTCTGTCATCTCCTTTCCGAGAGGGCTCACTAACCATCCCAGGCTTGCCCCTTCTTCCTCGTGATTGCGATCCATGGCAAGAGCTTTCCTTCAAATCGATGGAAGGAAATTATTTGTTGTAGGATAAATAATTATCTATTTTGTATTAAAGAAAAAAAATTAATAGGTTGCCAGGTAGCGGTCAAGTTCCCAGGGATGCACTGCAAGCCTGAACGAATCGGTCTCCAGCTGTGCAATGGAGTTAAGACCGTCCATGATGTGGGTACCCATCGCGCTCTTTATCACGTCATCGTTGTTGAGTTCCGCGTTTGCTTCGATAAGGCTCCCGGGGAGCATCTCAATCCCCCGTGTCTTCCTCTCCTTTTCAGAGAGATGGTAAATATTCACGTCGGTGCTTTCCGGAGGTTCGATCTTTTTCTTAATCCCATCAAGACCTGCTGCGAGCATCGCTGCAAAACAGAGGTATGGGTTGCACATTGGATCCGGACTGCGGAACTCGGCCCTCGTACTATTCCCGCGGGCAGCGGGAACCCTCACCAGCGCGGAACGGTTGGAGGCACTCCATGTGATGTACACAGGGGCTTCATAGCCAGGGACGAGACGTTTGTAAGAGTTTATCGTCGGATTCGCGACCCTGGTGATTGCCTTGGCATGCTCAAGTATACCGCCGATATAATGGTATGCAGTTGACGACAACTGGTTCTCCCCCTTTGGATCGTAAAATGCATTCTTGCCATTCTTTGAGAGAGATCCATGGGTGTGCATCCCGCTCCCGTTGATACCGGCAATAGGCTTGGCCATGAAGGTTGCATGGAGGTTGCGCTTTAGCGCGAGGGTCTTTGTCGCAAATTTGAAGGTGATTACCTTATCAGCGGTATCAAGCGCATTACTATACTTGAAATCAATTTCGTGCTGGCTCTCGGCCACCTCGTGGTGGGATGCCTCGATCTCAAAGCCCATCTGGGTGAGGGCAAATACAATATCCCTGCGCACGTCTTCTGCCCAGTCTGTAGGGGCAAGGTCAAAGTATCCACCGAAGTCCTGGTATACCGTGGAAGGCCGGCCGTCTACCATCTTGAAGAGGAAAAATTCAAGCTCGGGGCCGGTGTTGAATGAAAAGCCCATAGATTTTGCTTTTTCAATCTGCTTTTTCAGGATATATCTCGGGTCACCTTCGAAAGGTTTGTTCCCGTAGGTATAGACGTCGCAGATGAAACGGGCAACTCTGGCATCTGCAGGCCTCCAGGGGAGGATTGCATAGGTATTTATATCCGGCTTCAGGAGCATGTCGGACTCTTCGATCCGTGCGAACCCCTCGATGGATGATCCATCAAACCAGATCCCTTCAGTGAGCGCTTTTTCTGCCTGCTGGACCGGGATAGCCACGTTTTTGGGCATTCCCTGGATATCCGTGAACTGCAGGCGAAGGAACTTGACCAAGTCTGCATCAATCCGTTCCAGCATCTCAGACACAATGTCTCTGCTCATATGGAAATTAACTTCTACCTAATCAGATATATATTTAATGTAACAGGCCAGATAGTGATGGAGACTATGCATCAGGCCAGGTATCATTATCTTTATGCCGGACTGAATTACGGGCAACGCAGGCCGTGGTTGATATGTGTGGAATAATTGGAGTTATAGACAGGTCAAAGGAACGCATGGACGGCCGGGCGATTCGATCGGCGCTCTCCATGATGGATGAACGGGGAAGCGGGGAAGGCGCCGGTTATGTTGCCTATGGGGCATTCCCGGAATTTGCTGATTACTATGCCATCCACGTCTTCTTTGATGCGATCCACGAGACAAAAGCGGCGGTTGACCAGGAGTTATCCAAGTGGGGCACCATCGTGCACGAAGAAGAGATCCCTACCTACGAGCAGCAGAATATCAGGAAGATCCACACCCCCTGGAGATACTTCTTTCAGCCGGATGCACGTCTCATGCCGAGGAGCACCACACCAGAAGACGACATCATCATGCACCTTGTGATGAAGGTAAACACAAGCATCCCTGGAGCACTCGTCTATGCCTCCGGAAAGAACATCGCCATCTTCAAGGCTTCGGGGTGGCCCGAGGAGGTTGCTGATTTTTACCGCATCCAGGACTACAAGGGATACATTTGGCTGGGCCACAACCGGTACCCCACCAACACCCCAGGGTGGTGGGGCGGCGCACACCCCTTCAACCTCCTCCACTGGAGCGTGGTCCATAACGGTGAGATCACTTCCTACGGGACCAACCGCCGCTACATAGAGAGCTATGGATACCGCTGTACAATGTTCACCGATACAGAGGTGGTGGCATACCTCTTTGATCTCCTGGTCCGACGCCACCACCTTGCCCCTGAACTCGCAGTAAGGGCGCTTGCACCACCCTTCTGGGACGAGATAGACCGCATGCCAGGAGGCGAAGCATACCTCAACCGGGCAATCAGGCTGACATATGGGCCGGCACTGATGAACGGCCCGTTTGCCATCGTGGTGGCCAAGCCCGACGCAATCGTTGGATTCACCGACCGCATCAAGCTCAGGCCCCTTGTTACCGGCACCATGGGACCCCGCCTGTACATATCGAGCGAGGAAGCGGCGATCAGGGTGATGGAGCCGGAGGTCGGCGACATTACCATGCCACGCGCAGGGGAGCCTGTCATAGGCAGGGTGTATTCATGACCATCGGAAGCGTCCCCGTCAAATTCAGGATATCCGTTGATCACGACCAGTGCATGCTCTGCGGCCGCTGTGTGGAGAACTGCCCGTACGACGTCTTCCGCCTGGAGAATGGGAAGATCCACGTGAATTCAAGGAAATGCGTGGCATGCCACCGTTGCATCGCAATGTGCCCCCGCGATGCCATCAATATCAGGGAACGGCCTGTGGATTACCGCAGCCATCCCGTCTGGACCACGGAGACCAGGGAAGCAATCTACAATCAGGCACGGACGGGAAAGATCATCCTGGCCGGAATGGGGAATGCAAAACCCTACCCCATCATTTTCGACAGCCTCGTACTTGATGCCTGCCAGGTGACGAACCCAAGCATCGACCCGCTGCGCGAGCCGATGGAACTTCGCACCTACCTTGGGAAGAAACCATCGCGTCTCGAGACCAGGCAGCGAGACGGTGATGTGGAAGTGCTCACCTCGCTTTCCCCGAACCTGCAGCTCGAGACCCCCATCATGATAGGCCATATGAGCTACGGTGCCATCAGCCTGAACGCTCAGGCGAGCATCGCAAGAGCGGTTTCCGACGCAGGAACCTTCATGGGAACCGGAGAAGGAGGACTCCACCAGTCACTCTATCCCTACCAGGACCACATGATTGTCCAGGTGGCCTCTGGACGGTTTGGTGTTGATATTAATTACCTTGAGAGAGGTGCCGCAATCGAGATCAAGATAGGTCAGGGCGCAAAACCCGGTATCGGCGGCCATCTGCCAGGGGAGAAGGTATGTGAGGATGTCTCCTGCACGCGGATGATACCTGTCGGAAGCGATGCCATAAGTCCCGCCCCCCACCATGACATCTACAGCATCGAGGACCTCAAGCAGCTCGTGCGGAGCCTGAAAGAGGCCACGGAATGGAAGAAACCAGTATTCGTGAAGATAGCGGCGGTCCATAATTCTGCGGCGATTGCAGCTGGTATCGCCAGGTCCGCCGCTGATGCAGTCGTGATAGACGGATTCCGCGGTGGAACAGGAGCTGCGCCAAGGGTATTTCGTGACCATGTAGGGATCCCGGTTGAAGCGGCGATTGCCAGCGTGGATGCAAAACTGCGTTCACAGGGAATCAGGAACGAAGTCTCACTGATCGCAAGCGGAGGTATCCGCGAGAGTGCAGACGTGGCAAAGGTGATCGCCCTCGGGGCCGACGCGGTATATATCGGGACAGCGGCGCTTGTTGCAATGGGCTGCCGTGTCTGCGGCACCTGTTACCGGGGCCTGTGCCCATGGGGAATCGCGACGCAAAGACCCGACCTCGTTGCCCGCCTTGACCCCGAGATCGCTTCCCGGAATGTTGGAAACCTGATCCATGCATGGACCCTTGAACTGTCGGAACTGATGGGTGCGGCGGGAATCAACAGTATCGAGTCCCTCCGGGGCAACCGGGACCGGCTGAGGGGATACCTCCTTGACGAGTCTATCATGAAGGTGCTCGATGTCAGACCAGTGGGGGCCTGATGCCGTTATGGACCGCGTGAGAATTGATGCCACGGGAATGCACTATACTCCCCTCAACATGGCAATACGGGCAGCAGTCGCTGAGGGCGCCCGCGAGATAGAGATCGACCACGTAATGGGCCAGAGGTTCATTGCCGATGGGCTCAAAGGGGATGTCAGGCTCATCATCCACGGTGTGCCAGGGGGAGATCTGGGCATGTTCATGAGCGGGCCCACCTGCATCGTTCACGGGAACTGCGACCATGCCCCTGGAAACACGATGGACTCGGGCCTGATCGTCATACATGGGAGTGCGGGTGATGCAGTGGCACATTCCATGAGGGGTGGAAAGGTCTTTGTGAGAGACTCCATCGGTTACCGCGGGGGGATCCACATGAAGCAGTACCGTGACAAGCGTCCCATCCTCGTGCTGGGCGGAAACTTCCGTGCATTCCTCGGTGAATACATGGCGGGGGGGCTCATCCTCGCCTTGGGGCCTCCACCGGACAGCCCGATCAGGGAACGAGGCATCGGGTCAGGCATCCATGGGGGCAGGATCATTGTCCGCGGGGACGTGGACGATGAGTATCTCGGTGTCGGAGCTCAAAAATCTCCGCTTACCCGCGAGGAGAGAGACGAGATCTCCCCCCTTATCAGGGAGTTCGCCACCTATTTCCGGAGGGATCCTGACGTGCTGCTGGAAGATTCCTACGTGCAGATACGGCCCTCGAGCAGCAGGCCGTTTGCGAGCAAGTATACCTGGGAGTGAGAAGTGCCATGGCAACCAAGAGTTATGCAGACCTGAAAGCCGACGTATGGGACAGGGGCGCCTGTGCGGGATGCGGTGCATGCGTCGCAGTATGCCCTGCAGATGCCATCTGCTTTGACGAACAGGGGGGCGCACTGTCGCCGAGAAACATCGGCTACTGCAAGCAGCAGAACGACGAGGTGAACTGCGGGGCATGCTATGATGCCTGCCCCCGCGTCCACGCAATCACGGGAGACGTCCTCGGGAACTACCTGGAGATCGTCTCTGCCAGGGCAACCCTCGACATACCGCGAAAGCAGACTGGGGGTGCGGTCACCGCGATCGTCCTTACCGCTCTCGAGCAGGGCCTGATCGATGCGGTCGTCACTGTGACAGAGGATCCATGGACCAAGAAACCGGCATCAGTGGTCATCACGCAGGCCGGCGATATCGTCCATCACGCCGGCAGCCGTTACAACTGGTGGGTGCCGCTCGTTGCCGCGCTCAAGACTGCTGTTATCGACAGGAAATTTCAAAAAATTGCCGTGATCGGCGTGCCATGCGTGGTGCAGGCGGTCCATCGCATCCGGGAGAGTGAAAATGATCTCCTGAAACCGTTCGGAAAGCGGATTCGCCTTGTCATCGGGCTCTTCTGCACGGAGACCTTCGATTATTGCATCCTCATGGAAGGGATACTCCAGAGAGAACATCAAATCGAGACCTGGAACATCGATCGCCTCGATGTCCGCGGAAAACTGGAAGTGACCATGCGGGACGGGTCAACGCACACACTCCCGCTTGAGAGACTGCAGGAAGCGATCCGTCCGGGGTGCCGCCACTGTACAGATTTCACCGCTGTCTGCTCGGATATCTCGGCCGGCGGAGTGGGGAGCAGGAGAGGGCATACAACACTCATCGTGAGGAATGATACCGGGAAAACTTTCCTCAAAGAAGCGATTGCACAAAATAACCTTGTTGAGGAGGGTTCGGTTGACACGGACGCAATCATGCGACTTGGTCTGGTCAAAGCGAGAAGGCCTCTCAAAAGCTGAATTGAAAGGTGGGGGTTTTAAAAAAATGAGATCCTCCAGGATTTTTCCATTCTTTTAAGAGAATCGTTCTTCATTCATTCCCTTGTTCGGTCAGGAAAAGTTAAGGTGGATATCGGAGGAGATTATGTAACAAGGAATGGATCTGAAATCATGAGAATGACAATACTTCTGATTGGCTGCCTTCTCCTCGCATTCACAGCGGTGGGCGTTCCAGGTATGGCCGATGATGCAGCGGTGGGACCAGCATTCCCAGGACAGCCTCAAATCCCGCATTCATTTTATGGGACCATTGAGGCGGCAGGCAACCCGGTTCCTGCAGGTGTCCCGGTTGAAGTGAGAGCTGAGGGGGTGTCTTCCGGCATACCCGGAAATCCGATATACTCGCATGCAGGGGGTTACGGATCTCAGGATCCGTTCAAGCCTCGGTTGGAAGTCCAGGGCACTCTCCCCGGGGGGACCAGCCTCACCTTCTACGTGGGAGGAGTCGAAGCAGAGGTACAGGAAGGGGGTTCACCTGATCCCTGGAGCACGACGTATCGCTTCTCTCCCGGTTCGGTAACTGAACTCAACTTAAGGGTTGCGGCCGTGGTAACCCCTGATCCGGCGTACCAGGAAACACTCGAACCTGCTGCCCACTCAACATCCGCAACGGTACCCCGCGCAGGACCAGTGAATCCCTCCACAGAGATGATGTTCGGGCTCATCGCGATTCTGGTTATCCTCGGGATCCTCGCGTTCTATCTTGGAAAGAGGGCAAAAAGATCCCAAAAAGAATCGGCACAGGAGAGTGCCGACGAAAAAGACCGGCCTGGCAGCGAATAGAACACCCGGGATGGATGAACCTTCCCCATCCTATTATTTTATCCCCATGACAAGGGAATGACATTACCAGGATATCCCAAATATTCCGGGGATTGATGCAGCAGGTCATCCCTCACCCACAACCCTAATGACCTTCTGCACCTGAAAAGGGAGAACACTGATAAGGAGATTGGAATGAATCACAGGCAGAGAGAAATTATCATTTTTCTTGCAATATGTTCGCTGCTGCTCTTCCCGCTCTCAGCGGAGGAAAGGATAATCCTTGAAAAGCCAAGTATCAATCAGGAATTTTTAAAATTTTTCAAATATAATACGAGCAGTGAAGGCTCGGCTTTCGACAGGGAAGGACACAGCATGGGGCTGATACCTTCGCCGATAGTCCTGAAATATGATACGAGCAACCTGAAATCTCCCGTATATTCAGACTCAAGACAGAGCGCTTCGTCGTTGAACGAGACTTCTCAGGCGATATTGAGATCGATCGAGCAATACAAGATATCTCCCATGAACCCCGAGTTCCGGAGGTTCATCGAGGAATACAACTCGAGAAATTCCCAGGAATCAGACGCTGAAGGTCGCTCCCTTGGCCTAATCCCTTCCCCCATCGACATCGGAACCCTCATGTCTGGTGGAGTCCTTGATGCAAACCAACCATTCGATACTATCCTTGGCTCCCAGAGTTCCGCCAGTTATTCCCCCCCTGTAACGGCTGCATCTCCCACGAGCTGGTTTGACCTTCGAATGACAGGGAAACTCACCCCTGTCCGTGACCAGGAGCAGTGCGGGGCATGCTGGGCATTTTCCACCTACGGGTCCCTTGAATCCACGAACCTTCCCGGGGAGAGGTGGGATTTTTCTGAGAACAACATGAAAAACACTCACGGTTTCGACCTTGACCCGTGCAAGGGCGGCAATTACCAGATGTCCACCGCATACCTCGCCCGCTGGTCAGGGGCGGTGAGCGAGGCAGCCGATCCTTATCTGTCAACAAGCAGCACATCGGGAGGAAACGTACCTGTCGTGCAGCACGTTCAGGATGTCATATTCCTGCCTTCCCGGACAGGGCCTCTCGACAACGCCCAGATCAAGCAGCTGCTGCAGCAGAACGGAGCGGTATATTCGCAGATCCGATGGGAGAGCGGGTATTACAATAAAAAACTGGCATCCTATTATTATCCCGGCTCGTCTCCCGCAAACCATGCGGTAGTCATCGTCGGGTGGGATGACAGTTACAGCAGGACAAGGTTCTCCACTGCGCCTCCGGGTGATGGAGCGTTCATCGTACGGAACAGCTGGGGCGAGGACTGGGGAGAATACGGGTATTGTTACGTCTCATATTACGATACCTGCATTGGGAGGCCCTCTGCCCAGTTCCTCTCTGAAGACGCCTCGAATTACGATAGGGTCTACCAGTATGACCCCTTCGGATGGGTGACCAGTGTCGGCGTGGGCGGAGACAGCGCATGGTTTGCAAATGTCTTTACATCGACCCAGAAAGAGGAACTTAAAGCCGTCAGCTTCTACACCCCTGTCCCAAATGCCCAGTACCAGGTTGAGATATTCAACGATGTGGGAACCACTCCGAGAGGAAGGTCCCCAAGTCTTGTCCAGCAGGGGAGCATCTCCTATGCCGGGTATCATACTATTCCTTTACTTTCGTCAGTCCCGCTCCAGAAAGGGCAAAAATTCTCGGTGATTGTGAAACTGACGACACCAGGGTTCCAATATCCAATCGCCGTCGAATACCCATACCCGGGGTATTCATCCCGTGCATCGGCGCGTGCCGGGGAGAGCTGGGTGAGCAGTGACGGTACCAGTTGGACTGATCTCACGACAGTCTATGCCAACTCGAATGTGTGCGTAAAAGCGTTCACGGATGCGGCCCCTTCGACGCCAACCTATACTCCCACCACGCTGCCGACAGGAATCCCCACTATGCCGCCCACTTCGACAGACCGGAGGACTCCGACGGTAAGTATTTCCTCACCAAAATTCATGGGAAGCTATGCCCCTGGAGACGAAGTCAGGATCGAATGGTCAGCTCAGGACAATGTCGCAGTGGTCAATGTGGTAATTGAGTACTCCGCTGACAAAGGCAATTCGTGGAACACGATCCTGCAACATGCGCCTGCTGCAGGGAAACATTCCTGGATTATCCCGGAGAACCTCTCGGGAAGCATCACAATCCGCGTGAGGGCGTTCGATGCGGCAGGGAATACCGGTTCATCCACGAGATCCATTACCATAAAGACTGCGGGTATATCAAGCAGACTATCTTCCCCGCAGCACACAACTCCTTCCGGAAACGGCCTTGTTTTTTCACCGGCAGGGACCCTGCAGAGCAGTCCTTCAGAGACCAGGGAATTTTTACGGAGCAGCTATCGGGAGGAGAATTTCATTCCCGCGGTCACACGCCCTCCTGCCACAGGTGGATTCGTCTGATACCCGCATTGAAGGTGCAGGGAGCATAGTTTCAATTTTCCACACACAGAAACTTATATGAAAGGCGAATAGTCAGATGCAGAAAGAAAGGTCACTCTCCACAGGCTGCGTGCTCTGCCATCAGGGCGCAAAGATGGTGCTCTTTCTCTCTGGCCTGTGCCCCCGTTCGTGCTGGTACTGTCCACTCTCGAAGGAACGAAAAGAGAGGGATGTGATCTACGCGAATGAACGTCGCATCCACACCCCTGAAGAGGCTGCATCGGTTGCGCGCCTGATGAGCGCACTCGGCACAGGCATCACTGGGGGCGAACCGCTGAATGTGCCAGAGAGGTTACAGGAATACGCGAGGTTCCTGAAAAGGGAATTCGGGGACTCCCACCATATCCACCTTTATACAGGAATGGCCCCGGGGAGAGAAGACCTCTCGGGGCTTGTCGGACTTGTCGACGAGATACGGATGCATCCCCCCGCAGAGATATGGGACCGGATCGTGAACACCCCCTATATGGAGGCGGCCCGTAACGCCAGGTCTATGGGTTTTTCCATCGGTTTCGAGGTCCCTTCCCTTCCCGGCATCGACAGCCTCGCACCCATGCTCCCCTTTTTGGATTTTATGAACATCAACGAACTTGAATGGGGAGAGACAAATGCTGCGGCCATGCGTGAACGCTGCATGATCCTCGAGGACGGGGTTCACAACGCGGTCAGCGGAGCACGCGGGTGGGCGAAACACCTCACCAGTCATCCAAAAGTGCACTGGTGCTCTTCCAGGTTCAAGGACTCGGTCCAGCTCAGGAAGAGGTTGCTGCGGGTTGCGAAGAATACTGCAAGGCCTTTTGACCAGATTACCCGTGACGGAACCATACTCTATGGGCTTCTCGAGAACAAGGGTGTCTTTCCCGCGATCTTCCACCAGCTCGAACCCGACATGTACGAGCAGAAAGATGGTGCATTCGAGACCGCGTGGTGGGTACTCACAGAATTCGGCGAACAGATCGAGGGGAAAAAGACCATCATTGAGCGGTACCCTGACAGGGGTCTTGTAGTGGAGGTGACACCGATCGAATGATCCGCGAGATCCTCTCCCCCCTCTACGAACGTATCATCCGCCTCCAGTGCCGGCATATCCCACATCACATCGCAATCATCCAGGACGGAAACCGCCGCTACGCGAAACTCCAGCACCTCCCACGGTCAGTGGGGCACCGGGTGGGCGCTGCGAGGACTGAGGAGATGCTCGATTGGGCGCGCGAACTTGGAATCCGGCATATCACCCTTTACTCATTCTCGACAGAGAACTTCCAGAGAGATGCAGAGGAGGTCAGGGACCTGTTCTGCCTCTTCAAGGAGAAATTCCAGAAAGTCACAGATGACCCAAGGGTGCACCGCGAAGGGATCAGGGTGCAGATCGTGGGTGACCGCAGCCTGCTCCCTCGCGATCTCCGGGAGGTAATCGAGAAGGCCGAGGAATCAACTCGTGCCTATTCGGAGTACCACCTCAATATTGCGCTGGCCTATGGCGGGCGAAACGAGATCGTTCAGGCAGCAGGACGGATCCTCGAAAGGGTGGCATCCGGTGAATATACTCCCGACGAGATCACCCCCGAGCTCGTCGAGGCCCAGCTCCATGCAGGGAAAGAGATCCCGCCAGTTGACCTGATCATCCGCACCGGGAACGAGTACAGGACCTCGAATTTTCTCCCATGGCTTGCAAGCGGGCACGAGTGTGCCGTCTATTTTTGCGCCCCGTTCTGGCCCCTGTTCAGAAAGATCGATTTGCTGAGGGCGATAAGGGTCTATTCTCAAAGGGTTGACTCGCAGGGAGGAGCTCGCCCCGTTCCCTGAACATCAGGGAATGCCCCTTTCATCTGCCGAACCGGCGCACACGTGACTGGTAATCCCGGAGCGCTCTGAGAAAGTCGGTCTTCCGGAAGAGTGCCCAGTTCACGTCAGAGAAGAAGAGCTCGGAATACACTGACTGCCAGATGAGGAAGTCTGTCAGGTGGCTCCCTCCTGTCTTGATCACGAGATCAGGGGTGTACCGGAACGTGAGCCGCTCCTCGATGGCGTGTTCAGTCACTTCCCCAGGCGAGAGCCCGTCCCTTGCCATTTTCCTGATGCATTCGGTGATCTCCTCCCTCCCGCTCTTACCTATCGCGACATGGACGTCCATGCCTTCCCCTTCGGTTTCCACGGTCGAACCATGGTGCAGGGTGAGCCTTGCAAAGTGTGCAACCTCCCGGAAACTCCCTGTACATGATAATTCGTCTTCCCTTCCCCGCGTGCTGATGTGAAACGTAACCCCTTTGATCCCGTCCTGGGTATCCTTTCCGCCCCCTGTCTTGCGCGCATTGACTACCGCATCTGAGACCTCGACGCACCAGCGGCTTACCTCGACCAGCTTCCCCGGCGCCTCTTCCACATCCTCTCCCGTGATCATGAAGCAGATCTGGGCTGGGAGTATGGAGAGCCCTGATAACAGGCGCCGTTCATACAGCCACCGCATCATGATGCCCACTCCCGAAGGCCATCCACGCTCATAGTGTTGAGAATGTTGCCCGGCTCCGCCCATCCCCTTCGGCAGAGCTTCACCCCATAGTCCATCCAGGCGAGGTCTCCCGGACCATGGGAATCCGTCCCGATGGAGATGGGAACGCCCTTTGTGACGGCCTCCCTGATGTGGAGATCGTCAATGTCCATCCTGAAAGGAGAGGCATTGCATTCGAGCGCCTTTCCTGCCTCTGCAGCGGCTGCAATCACCCGCGGCATGTCGATGGCATATGCTTCGCGCTGCCCGAGCAGCCGCCCTGTGGGGTGACCGATGATATCGATATGTTCATTCCCGATTGCAGAGAGGACTCTCCGGGTCATCACGTCGATTTCCTGTGAAAATGCCGAATGAACAGAACCGATGACCACGTCAAGGTCTTTGAGGATGCGTGAAGGAAGGCCCGTCGTCCCATCGGCAAGGATGTCCACTTCAACTCCATGGAGGATCTGGCAGGACGAATCGCGGTTGGAAATCTCGATCTCGTGTGCCTGGCGTCTGAGTGCAGGCTCATCCAGTCCACGGGCAATTCCAAGTGACGAAGAGTGGTCGGTGCAGAGGAGATGGGTGTATCCATGCGCCTCTCCAGCCTTGGCGAGAGCCGGAATGTCAAGGTTTCCATCGCTCCAGGAACTGTGCACATGGAGATCTGACCTGATCTGTGATCGCTCAACAAGGTTTGGGAGATTGTGTGAGAGCGCGGCATCGATCTCCCCCCAGTCTTCCCGGAGTTCCGGGACGATGGGGTCCATCCCGAGGAATGAAAAGATCTCCGCCTCTCGCGAGAACTCATGGACCGTGCCGAGGGTGAGGTCACGGATCCCGTACTCGTTCAGCCGCCACCCCTTCTGGAGGGCTATCTCGCGGAGACGGATGTTGAATGCTTTTGAGCCAGTCAGGTAGAGGAGCATGGTACCCAAGGTCGATCGAGTTGTGTACCTGATATCCACCCTTGAGCCCCTGCACCTGAACGAGGTCTTCCTTTCGCCCTCATCGAGCACCTCATCGGCGATTTGCGTAAGCCTTCTGTTGAGGGTGGAGGGTGTATCGACTGAGACGATATCGATGTCCCCGATGGTACTCTTTCCCCGTCGGTAACTACCTGCAACGTCGTATGTCCCTTCACGCATCACTCTCTTCACCTCTTCGATGACCAGGTCTGCCTCAAGCCGGGTCATTCTCCTCTCTTCCTTGCGTTGCCGGGCAATCGCGATTGCTTTCAGAAAACCCCTCTCTTTCTTCTCTCCAAAGCCTTTCAATGTACGGATACGGTGTCCCCGGGCAGCCTTTTCAAGGTCATCAAGTGTCTCTATGTGTAACTTCTTCCAGAGCACCCTGGCAGTCTTTGGTCCAACCCCTTCGAGGGTAAGCATCTCTATTAATCCTGGAGGGACCCGGCCACGCGCCTCTTCAAGTTCAGGGAAAGTCCCATTCGCGGCAATCTCGTGAACTTTCTCTGCGATCGCGGGGCCAATGCCCGCAATAGTCTCGAGATCTTTGGGAGAGAGTGCTGCTACGGGGGTCGCGAGCCTCCCGATGACCTCTGCGGCACGAATGTAAGCACGGATCTTGAAGGGATTCTCTTCGAGTATCTCAAGAAGCTGTGCCATCAGGTGCAGCTGGTCTGCGATCTTCCCGTTGGAGACCTCCATCCCCTCCATATACTCCCCCCTCTCCTGTCGTACCTTCTTTTTGGTCCGGGTCTCTACATATGCATTCTCATTTATCCGGTGCATTCAGCGTGAAAATTGCATCATGCGTTTGGAATTGAGAGAATCATCCACTGTTCATGACAAATTGGGATGCTGCTCTCCCGGAATGGGTGAGGAAAAAAAGAGAACGGGGTGGTGATGGCATCACATGTGTTGGTCGATATCCTTCAGCAGTTGCTTAATATCGATCCAGATTATCAATTCGTTTGTTTCCTTGTCCTTCTCCTTGTCCCGGACGCTCTTTTTTATGATGCCAAGAATCGACATCTCGTCTCCAATCTCTGATGCAGACTTGGTATCCACGTTCTTCATCTCAAACGTTGAGACAGAGAGGACGTCATCCACCATTATCCCGATCTTTGACTTGGTGTTCTTCTCGTCAAGGACTATGATCCTGCAGTTCTCCTCGGGCTGGTCAGAGGCTTCAGTGATACGCATCCGCTGCTTGAGGTCGACGATCGTGGTGATCTCACCGCGGAGGTCGATGATCCCTTTGATGAAGGCAGGGGTGTTCGGGAGTTTCGTGATGGTGGTGTATTCCACCACCTCCTTGACATCGAAGAGATCGATGGCGAAATACTCCTTGCCGAGGAGGAATTCCACGACCTGGAGCGTCCCGCTGCTCCCTCCGGCTGCGGTATCCTGTGGGTTTTTCCGCATGGATACACCCGCTCCCTCGCCCGCCACTTGTTCGCTTCCGCTCTTTGTCATGGTCATGACCTCGCTGATCAGATCTTGAACTTCGAGACTTCGTTCGAGACCTTGACCACGATATTGTTGACGTTCGCAATAACCTTGGTGATCTGGTCGATGGCAGCTGCAGTCTCCTCGCTGACGGCAGCAGCGTCGGTAGCCTCCTTCGCGGTGTTGCTTACGAGGTCGTTCACCTCGTTGATGCTGGCCGTGACTTCTTCGACAGATGCGGCCTGTTCCTCTGATGCAGCAGCGACCTCGGTGACGTTCCTGCTGATCTTGTCGATCGAATCGACGATCTTGTTGAAGTTCTCGAGCGTCTCCTTCAGTGCGTCGCTGCCTTCCTTGACCTCGGCATTTGAGACCGCAACGGTCTCGGCCGCAGTCTGAGTCTGTTTCTGCAGGTTCCCGATCATCTCCGCGATCTTCTCGGCAGATGTCCTCGACTCCTCGGCAAGGGACTTGACTTCGGTCGCCACCACCGCGAAGCCACGGCCTGCGTCCCCTGCCCTGGCTGCTTCTATTGCTGCATTCAGGGCGAGGAGGTTGGTCTGGTTCGCAAGGTCAGTGATCAGGTTCACGATCTCTCCAATCCTGTCCATCTGGGCCTTGATCTCGAGGATGATGGTATTGACCTCGTTCGAGGACTTGGTGATGCCGTTCATGCCAGTCTCGGTCTTTTTGGCAAGGTCGATCCCCTTCCTCGAATAATCATTGGACTCCTGCACCAGGGTGGAGACCGCCTCGGCCTTGGTGGCCACCTGCTGGATCGTCTTCGAGAGGTCCTCCATTGCCTTGAGCACCTCGTTGATGCCGTGGCTGCTCTGCTCCGCATTACCGCTGACTGCGGCCGAGTTCTTTGCGACCTGCGCTGATCCCGCAGAGACCTCTTCGATGCTTGCATTCGCCTCCTCCGCACTCGCGCCGAGTTCGGCAATCTGCTGGTTCACGAGTTCAAGGGCCTTGGATACCTGGATGCCGATATTGTCCAGGGCTTCCTTGAATTTCTGGAAGTCTCCCGGGGTAGTCAGCTTGGTATTCCATCGGGCAGTGAAATCTCCTCCAGCATATCGATTACAGATACGCATGGCTTCATTCAGTGGTGCTATCACATAATCCAGCGTCAGATTGACTCCTTCAACGATTTTCCTGTAGTCGCCCTGGTGTTTGGTTGCATCTGCCCTGGTTGCAAGCTTGCCTTCAGTCGCGGCTTTTGAGAGCAAATTTGAATCAAAGATTAATGCATTGATGTTGTCGATACACTGGTTCAGGTTCCCCTTGATAATATTGAAATCACCACGATACGCATCGGTAATTTTCGGTGGCATGTCCCCTTTGCTGATGCGTTCAACATACGTGGCAGCCACGTTCAACGGACCAATCACTGCATCGAGAGTCTCGTTCAATCCTTTGATTAAACTTGCATAATCACCCTTGAACTTGGAGGGGTCTCCCCTCTTTGCGAGCTGTCCTTCAGAGGCAGCCACGCTCACTGTCGCGACTTCGTCCGAGAACTGCTGGATGGTATTAACCACTCCGCCGAATGCCTTTGTCACTTCGCTGATCTCATCCCCGCCTGCCTGCGCACCTGATTCGTTCTCAAGTGCCCTTGATGCGGCGTTGATCTCGCCTTCCATCACCTGATTGCCGAGGTTCACGAGATTACCCATCCTCCGGGCGATGGACCTTCCGAACAGAATAGAGACAAGGGCACCGATTGCAATACTCGCAATTAATATAATTATGATGGCATTCCGGATGTCATCGATGGGGCCGGTGAAGTCGGCGGGGTTCACCCGCGATGCGATGATCCAGTCAAGCGGCGGGAAGTACATATAATAGGCGACCGCTTCTTTCCCATCCCATATGTACGTCATCTTCGCAGGTTTATCAGTCACCCTCTCCTTGTTGGCGATCATCGCCTTGACAAAGTCCTCGCCTCCGAGGTTCTGGCCCTGGAGGGTCGGATGGGAGATGAGAAGCCCCTTGCTGTCCATGATATAGACATACCCAGATGCACCGAGCTTGATGCTGTTTATCTCTTTCTTCAGGGTGCCATAGGTCACATCCTCAGGCACTCCTACGAAGAGGATCCCGATAATCTCCCCGTTTGCACTCTTGATCGGCTCGTAGGCGGTGATATATGTCTTGCCCACAACATCGGCCGTTCCATAGTAGGTCTCGCCCCTGCGGACCACCGCATCGTATACCGCATCGGAAACCGGCGTCCCCAGAGCTCTCCTTCCATCCGCCCCGACCACGTTGGTAGAGACACGGATCGCCTGCCCGTCCATCTTCTGGAAGATGGTTGCCTTGGATCCCGTCATCCTCTCGATCTGGTCGACAATCTCGTTGTTGTCGTTAATGACATACGTGCCACGAGTCCCGCCTGACAGCACCAGTTTCCCATCGCTTATGCCGGGGGAGCCATATCCGTAGAACGTCTGGCGCAGCACGCTCAGGTCGCCGTTGAGCTTCTGCTGGGCGAGTTCGTAGGTATTGGCGGTCATCTTGTCCACGTCGCTGATCTGCGTGGTCAGGAGGACATCGATCTGTTCGCTAATCGCTGCACTGGAGTTATTGTATGCGACCAGACCGAGCAGGAGCGTCGGGACGGTCACCAGCACCAGGCATATGATCAGGATCTTCGTCCCGATCTTCATCCGGGAAAACCCGCCGGAAAATTTTGACATGCGTGTGATACCTCCATGTAATTCGAAATTCTTCTCCGTTCAGTGATGCATCACTCTCATTCGGACACTCGGACATGAAGTGCCAACCCTCATGGAAAGAATTCGATGAGGAGATTTCGAGAGATAATTGAAATTCATTTTTTATATATATAAACATTTGTCCCTTTCATCAGCAAAACCAATAGTTAAAATAGTTAGACATTAATGTGTGTAGTTAATAATACCGAGTATTGAGATACTCACCTGCACAATGGGTTACGAATGGCAGAAAGGGGGGAGATTGACCGGATCAGGGAGCTGTTACAGCAGCACCCAAAGGGGCTCACCATTGAAGAAGTTGCCCAGGAGCTCGGGATAAACCGGAGCACCGCCTCGAAATACCTCAATTCCCTTGTCATTTCAGGTGCAGCGACCATAAGAAAGCTTGGGCCCGCTAAACTTTTTTACCTCCGCGAACTCATCCCGCTGCACCAACTCTTCAACTGCACCCGTGACTGCCTCGTAGTGATTGATTCGGACCTTGTCATCCATGAGATCAATGAAAATGCCCTGAAGTTCTTTAAGACTCGCACCGACCAGGTGAAGGGATTCAATGCCCTTCACACCCCCGTTGCACCTCTCTTTGACCAGGAGACCTGCCAGGTAATTGAGAAATTCCCGGAAACTGGGGGAAGCGAGCTCGAGAGTGAGATCATGACTGAACAGGGCATATGCACTATCAGAAAGAAGGTCGTTCCCCTGCTCTTTCAGTCCGGAAACCAGGGAGCAGGCATCATATTCGAGGCCATACCCGCGGGCGAGAGCAGCAGCGATACCCTCGTCTCCTCTGAACAGGGGCAGGAGACATCGTATGTGAAGGCCTGCCGGCAGTCATCCCAGCTGAACACACTCTTCCGGCGTTTCTCTCAAAACCAGCTCTCCCTCGCAATCGACACCCTGAAAAGAATGAGGGGGACAGATGACAGGGAAAGAGTCCGCGAACTCCTGCAGGAAGAGACGATGATCCTCGAAAACCTCCGTTTCCACCTCAGCCTCCTTGAGGAGTATCTCGGGGATGAAGTGAAGGTGCCCGGGTGGTATCCACTCGAAGACTTCCTTAACCAGGCGCTCTCCTCGCAAAAAATGGCGCATATACGGTTTTATTCAGATGTGAGGGGGATCGAGATCTACACGGACCAGGATTGTGGCCGTATCTTCTTCACGCTGATCGAGAACTCAATAGTGCATGGAAAGAAAGTCACGTCCATACGCGTCACCTCAAGGGAAGAGGGAGGAGACCTCGAAATAATATACGAAGATGATGGCATTGGAATCCCTGACAGGGAGAAGGGAACGCTATTTGAGTGGGGGCATGGCATCCACAGGGCACATTCGCTCTTCCTCTCCCGCCAGATGCTGGCAATCACAGACATTTCCATAAGGGAGACTGGCACTTACGGAAGGGGAGCAAGGTTCGAAATTGTCGTCCCTTCTGGCAGATGGAGAGTCAGGAGGTCCCGGTAAGGAGTGCCGCTGTCAGGCAGTGTCCTTTCGGACAAAAATCTTCTGAAGCGGCCGGTAGGGAGAAAAAAGGTGTTCTACCTCCCTGCTTAAAAATTCGGACATTCCCATCACGTAGAACCCGCCAGGGTTGAGGCCCTGGTGGATCATCCGCACCAGGTCATTCTTCTGCTTGTCGGAGAAATAGATTGTCACGTTCCGACATGAGATAATATCAAGGTAGCGGCTTACAGGGACACCGGACATCAGGTCATGGTGCTGGAACTTGACCTTCTCCCTGATGTGTGGTTTGATCTCGTATCGCCCGTCATCCCTGTGCCTGAAATGGCGGCGGAGCTGGCTCTCCGTCACAAATTCGAGAGCAGATTTCTCATAGATTCCCTCCTTTGCCTTCTTGAGGATGGTCTCGTCGATATCCGTCGCGATGATCATCCAGTCCACATCTTTTATGATCGTGGTCATGTCATGCAGCATGATGGCATACGAATAGGGCTCCTCCCCCGACGAACAGCCGGCACTCCACAATCGCAGTTTCTTTTTTTCTCTGAGGATAGGGGGAATGATCTCCGATCTCAGGCAGTCGTATACGGGCGGGTCCCGGAAGAACTTCGTCACGTTGATGGTCAGCGCGTTCTTCAACGCTTCGTGCTCATCCTTATTCTGGAGGAGGAACTCCCGGTACTCTTTGTAGGTGGCAATATGCCTCGAGTTCATTCTCGATGCAAGCCTCCGCTTGATATAATCCTCCTTGTAATTGTTGCACTGAATATTGAAGAGGCGCTGTATTGCCTGGAGTAATGCCTGGAATTCGTCCATGTTCCCTCATGACATCAACGGGATGCCAGTTCGAAGAGATATGAGATCAGTTTCTCAATATCAAGATATAAAACGAGCCTTTGGGATACACTCGCCCCCTCCCCCCCATCCGGGGCGTTGCTAATCCGGATAATTCCTTTGATAAATGACTTTCTCCCGGTCGTTCCTCCGTTTTCTGAACGCTCGATTTGCTTTTCGTGTACGTCGAGCACGTTGAAAACCTCATCCACCATCATGCCGATATTCTCCCCCCGCGCTGCATCCGGCACGAATATGATGAACTTCTCTGAGTCGGCCTTCTTGTCACTCCCTCCGGCACCTATCAGCTCATCGATTTCGACAATGGTGGTGATCTCCCCCCGTATATTTGTCATTCCCGCGATATATCCAGGAGTCCTTGGGATGGGCGTTAAGGGGAGGGCCTCTACAATCTCACGGGTGAGGTTGATGTCCATCGCATAATAATTGCCTTTAAGGCCGAACTCAAGGATAATTGCCATATATCTTGCTCATCTGGTATTCAGCCGGAACGATCCCATGATATCCCTGCAATGCCCCATCTTTATCTTGATCTCGTTAGTGGCGCTTGCGATCTCCTCGATAGATGCACTGCTCTCTTCTGAGAGAGCCGCAAGATGCTCCGTATTCCTCTCGTTCCTGACAATAAGGTCGTGAATCATGTCCACGTTTGCCATCACGTTGCCTGTCGCAACGGCCTGGTTCTCGGTGGCCTTCGATATCTCTGTAATGCTGTCTGCAGTGGCCCTGATTCCTGCAGCCATCTGGTTCAAAGCCTCGATGGTGATCTCGACACTCCGTATGCCGGTGATGATCTCCTCGTAGGCCTTCTTCATGGAATTCACGGTGTGCCCGCTGGAGTTTGAGATGTCCCGAATCACACTGTCGATATTCTTCGTCGCATTCTTGGAGCCCCCCGCAAGGTTTCGCACCTCTCCAGCGACGACGGCAAAGCCCCTCCCATGCTCTCCTGCCCTTGCCGCCTCGATTGCAGCATTAAGGGCCAGCAGATTCGTCTGGTTGGCGATATCGGTGATAATCTTGACGATATTGCTGATCTCCTGTGTCTTGCCGTCAAGAGTAACCATCTCGTCCATTGCCCTCCGGGAGAGATCCTGGACGATGTTCATCTTTCCTGTTGCATCTTTTCCGAGTTTGCGGGCACTCTCCTCTGCAGCGAGAACCTTGCGAGAGGTCTCTGACATGGCTTGTGAACTCTTCGCAATACTCTCGACTGAACCGCTCAGCTCGGTAATCTCCCTGCTCACCTGCTCGAGCTGCTGGAGCTGGCTCTTTGCATCATCTGAGGCTTTCTGGGCAGTAGTGGCCACAGTCTGGGAAGCCCTCGCGATCTCATCCGTTCCTGAAAGGATATCAGTCATTGCCTGATCAAGGTCCCCGATCATCTCCATCACTTCAGAGATAAGGCCGGTAAGGTTGTCGATACTCTTGTTGAGATCGCGCTTGACCTTCTCGAGGGGATCATCCTTGAAAATCTCCGCCTTTCGTGTGAGATCGCCTGATGAGATGTTCGAGAGCACCTCCCCAATCTCCGATATGCTCCTCTGCAATCTCTCTTCAAGGGTCCTTCTCTCGGTGATATTGTTGTAAATTACAAAGAGGGACTGGACTTCACCAGAATCATCGAGTATGGGGATGCCGTACTGTTCCAATATTTTCGTTCCTGCCGGCATCTCGACAGTCACTTCTCCAAAACTGCGCTTCTTGTTCATGAATGCTGCTTTGAGCCCCTCCCCTTTCTGGTCCAGAATCTTGAAGCTCTTCGCATTCATCTTTCTGAGCTGGGACCGGTCGATCCCTGAAAGATTGCTGTAGGCCTGATTTGCCGTAAGGATGTTCCAGCTCTTGTCGAAGATGAGGATAGGGAGCGGGTTGTCAGCAAAGACGAGTTGAGTGCGTATGCGGAGATCCTCCGCGACTTTCAGGAGAGAGTTGATGGTTTCTGCATATGCACGGCACGCAGGGTCCACTGTATTGGGATCCAGCTGGAGATGGTAGGACGCTTTCTTTTTAACCGCTTCCTGTACGTCAGCAAGACTGTTCTTCTTCACCATGCCACCTTTATTAAGAGATACTGTCTCTGAAGTCCTATATTAAATCATTGTTAATATTTACTACATTTGAGTATCAATAGTGTTGAATAAAAACCTGGGCCATCACAGGACTGTTCGTTGAAAGCGTGGCAGGGGATATGAATCCAGGTCGTTCTGAAGAGATCGGGAGGCGACCTGGCATCAACGTACTGGTTCCATACAAATTCTCAAATAATGCCTTCCCCAACATCATGAGCATGAGTAGCTCAACCCGGGAGGATTATCTTGAAGCACTCTGCGTTCTATCCCGGAAGTCGCCCCAGCTCCCCACGGTGTCAGACCTTGCTGCATATCTCTCGGTCAATGCATCGGAACTACAAGAGCACCTGGTTCACATGGAGCATGACGGCGATATTCAATTGCTACCAGACGAAGGGATCCGGTTGACCGGAAAGGGACTGGATGCGGGGACCCGCGTGATGAAGAAACACCAGGTCCTCGCTCGTTTCCTCTCTGAAGTCCTTGGGATGGACCCCGGCACCGCATCCGATGAGGCGTGCGTCCTCGAACACGACATATCCGATGAGACGTACGAGAGGCTGGACAGGTATGTCAGGGGACCGCGGCGAAAGGGGCATAAAATGCACAGGGGGAGGCTCAACCTGCCCACCCTCATCCAATTTCCGGAAGGCACCGATCTGAAAGTGCTTTATGTCAGGTGCCCCGGCGGTTGTGAAAGGCTCTCTGACATGGGGATATTTCCTGGCGAGAGGATAAAGATCATCCATACCCTCAATAACAAGGCGGTGGTGGTCCAGGTGAAAGGGTGCGATATTGCCCTCTCTCCTGAAATCGCCTCGTGCATCTTCGTGGAGAAGTCCGAATGAGGCTTGGGCTCATCGGAAACCCCAACGTCGGAAAGTCGCTCATCTTCCACCAGCTCACGGGCCTCGGTGTCGAGGTGAGTAATTATCCCGGGACGACCGTGGATCTGATGAGGGGCAACCTCTGTTTCAAGAATGAACGGCTGGAACTTATTGACCTCCCCGGGGTCTATTCACTTGACGGGACCTCACCTGAGGAGGAGATGGTCAGGTCGTTCATCCTCGGTAAGGATATCGACGTGCTGATCCAGGTCCTCGATGCAACTCACCTCGAGCGGAACCTCTATCTCCTTCTCCAGGTGGCCGAGTACGGCAAGCCCATGGTTGCAGTCCTGAACCTGATGGACGAGGCGGCAAAGAAGGGCAAGAAGATCGATGTCGCCCACCTTGCCTCGGCGCTCGGAATCGAGGTGATTCCTGCTGCGGCAATCCATGGAAAAAATATCTCGGAGATAATCCCTGCCGCACTCTCACGCGCACGCCCAGCTGTTGTGAGTGTCAAGTACGATCACCACATCGAGGCTGCCATCCGAAGCATCCAGTCAGTCCATCCCGTCACGAGACTCGAGGCGCTCCAAGCACTCCAGGGCCTGGGAACCGATACCGAGGCGCTCGAACTGGCAGAGGCCCTCACCCCCGAGATCGAGGAGATGCATCGCATGTCGGTATCACAGATCATTGCCGGGAACAGACACCACTGTGCACACACCATCGCATGCGAAGTGATCAATGAGCAGGAGGAGCAAAAACCCGATCCCCTCGACTCCCTGGTTACTTCACGCCGTTGGGGGCCCCCGATCCTTGCCGTAACACTCCTCTCGATTCTCCTGGCGGTCTTCTTCATCGGTTCGTTCCTCGAGGAGATCCTTGTAGAAATTTTCGAGACGACTGTAATTTCCCCCTTCCTCTCGATCCCACTGGACCCGCTCTTCAGGCAACTTGGGCTGGCACTCCTCCTTGCACTCCAGGCAGGGCTCGGCATTGCGTTTCCATTCATTTTCGTATTCTACCTCTTTATCTCACTCCTTGAGGACTCAGGGTATCTCACGAGGGCTGCATTTCTTGCTGACAGGGGCATGCACCGCCTGGGAATGCACGGGCAGGGCCTGATCCCGCTCATCCTTGGGTTCGGGTGCAACGTACCTGCCATCATGGGCATACGCATGCTGAGAACGCGGAGGGAGCGGGTGATTGCATCATTTCTGGTCAGCATGGTCCCCTGCTCCGCGCGAACCGTGATCATCGCGGGAATTGTTGCTGCGTTTGTAGGCATTCCCGCAGCGTTGAGCATCTACGTCATCACTCTCGGCCTCGTCGTCCTCACCGGCCTCGTCCTCTCCCGTATCACTCCCGGTGAACAGTACGGCATGATCCTCGAACTCGCCCCCCTGCGGGTTCCCCGTTTCAAGAACGTGATTGCAAAGTCATGGTTCCGGATACGAGAGTTCCTCTTTATCGCAATGCCCCTCCTCATTCTCGCAAGCCTCATCCTCGGATTCCTTCAGTACGCAGGGTTTTTTGAAATGTTTCAGCAAATTATATCTCCGCTTTCAGAGGGGGTCCTTGGTCTTCCCGGCTACGCCACCACCGCACTGCTCTTTGGTATTCTCCGGAAGGAGATGGCCCTTGAGACTCTGATCATTCTCGCTGGGACCGCTGATCTCACCTCGGTCCTCTCCACCGGGCAGATCTATGTATTTGCAGTTGTGAGCGTGCTCTTCATCCCGTGCATCTCTACCATCGGGGTTCTGGCACGTATTGTCGGAGCACGTATCACTCTCCTTGTCTCCGTCTATACGCTGCTTCTCGGTATCCTTATCGGAGCGCTTATAAACATCCTCATAAAATGATGATCGAGAGATGTATATCTATCAAACCGGGATCAGTCTTATAGATGACATAAAAGGGGGCATTTCTCCCGGCAGCAATGTCCTGATCCTGGCCCCATCGATGAGCAGCGGAGAAAAGCTTGGATACGCAATTATGCGACCACATGAGGGAGAATTTGCACTTGTCCTTACAACCGTCATGCGTTCAGTTGACCTGATGGATTTTTTCTCATCTGAGGAATTTAACAGGGATGCCATTGGAGTGATCGACTCGGTGACCAAACTCTCAACCCCTGATGTCAGTGACACCACGCAGATAAAATATGTATCCAGCCCAAGCGATCTCACGGGGATCGGGATCAAGTTTTCTTCCCTTGTGGAGAGCATCTTCAACGGAGAGTTCCCGCCTTCTGACCACGCTCTTTTTCCTCCCCCGATCAGATTCTACATCGACTCACTCACCACACTCCTCATGTACCGGAAACTGGAGGTATTGTACCAGTTTCTTCACGTTATGACCTCCAAATTGAAAAAAATGGAGGCAATCGGGATTTACATCCTCAATAACGAGTCCTTTGACGAGAGGACACTTTCATTAATGAAACAGCTGATGAATGTAGTGATCGAGGTAAAGAGCGAACAACACGGTGATTTCCTCCGCATCCGTGGCGTGCCTGGAGCACCACAGGAATGGGTGCAGTTTAAAATCCACAAGGGAACCCTGGAGATGGTAGCATGATTCGGACCGGGATAACGGGAATGGACGAGATGCTTGGTTCGGGAATACCGAAGGGAACCAGGGTTGTCTTCTCGCTTGAACCCGGGGTTGAAGGGCGCATGTTCATGATGAGGACCATCGCGTCGGCGCTCAATGAGAAGAAAAACGTGTGTATCCTCTCGCCCCACTGCACCGAACGTGTGTTCTTCTCCGAATCCTTTGAAATACTTGAAATCGACATTACAAATCTCGGCGGAAAGGCGGTCATCCTTGACAGCACGGTGCGCGAATCGATCAATTCTTGCGAAAAGAAGGGAACGTCACGAAAACTTGCCTGGAAAAAACTCATCGAAGAGACCCTGGAACAACACTCTATCGATGTGTTTTTCGTATATTTCGATCTCCTCTATGAAGACCTTGGCCTTCAAAAAGCACTCGATCTCCTCCCCTCAGGAAGGGAGAAGCACCGGGTCACTACCGTGGTCGAACACCTGAACCTCGAAGGAGACAGTCTCATCTCCAGGTTTGCATCTGAAAATATATTCGACTTGATCATATCCATCCACTCTGCCTTCACCCTTGTACCGTTCTTCAATTTCTTTACCCTGGAGTATGTCTCGTGGGCAAGGATACCTCGCAGGTCAATACCCTATAGGGTTGCCGGCAGGAGCATCCGCCTTTACATTCCTAAGATCATAATCACCGGACCACCCGCTTCGGGAAAATCAACCTTCGTCTCACATGCTTCCGATTCCGGAATCTCCGTCGACAGGGGGGATCTCGACGGCTGCCGGACGACGGTTGCGATGGATCTCGGCTGGCTCCATTTCAGGGGGTTCGATATCACGATATTCGGCACCCCCGGACAGCCCAGGTTCGATCCCATCATTCCGCAGCTGGTGAAAAATGCGATGGGCATCATCCTGATCCTCGACGCGACAAGACCTGACATGCTCGTTCGTGCAAAAGAACTTCTGCATCTGGCACATGCCGAGAAGCTTCCTCTCGTGATCGCCGTGAATAAATCTGACCTTCCCCACCAGATGGACGATGTGACAATAAGGGAGATGCTGAATTTGAGGGATGAAATTCCCGTGTTCTTCATCAGCGCCCTCAAGCGCTCTGATGTGCATTATGTGGTGGAGTCGATGGTGGACAGGATTACACGCCACCCTTACTGAATGCGAAATGGTATTGTGCACCTGAACGCAGTGTCTCGAATACAGGAACCATGCTCACCTTCATCGGTCTTGGTCTCCACGACCACAAGGATGTCTCAGTGCGGGGACTGGAATGCATCCGTTCAGCTGATGCAGTATTCCTCGAAGGATACACCTCCAGGCTCGCCGGTACTTCGATCGCCGAGATGGAGGCCTGGTACGGCCGGGCAATCAGGGTAGTCGGCCGCGACGAGGTCGAACAGCATCCTGAGATTGTCCTTGATCCTGCCGTGACCGGCGATGTCGTGTTTCTGACGGGAGGTGATCCCATGGTGTCTACCACTCATTCGGATCTCCGGATCAGGGCGAAACTTCGCGGGATAAAAACCGCACTCATCCACGGCGCATCGATATCAAGCGCAGTCTGCGGACTGACGGGTCTCCAGAACTACCGGTTCGGCAAGTCCTGTTCACTTCCCTTTCCACAGAAGAACTGGACTCCGAAGACTCCAATTGATGTGATCAGGATGAACCTTTCGCAGGGCCTCCATACCCTGGTATATCTGGATATCCAGGACGATCGGTGCATGACAATCCCCGATGCAGTCTCACTCCTTGAGGAGATGGCACAGAAGGCCGGGATCTCCATCCCCCTCTACGTGGGAGTGGCCAGGGCAGGATCCCCGGATCCTGTGGTACTTGCCGGACCTGGCGAAAGACTCAGAAACGCGGATTTCGGGGCTCCCCTGCACATCCTGGTCATACCGGGACCTCTCCACGTTATGGAAGAGGAATACCTGTCGCTGTTCGGTGGACTATGAACGGAGACGTATGGAGGGAAGAACTTGCGTCCCGGCTTGGAGACCTGGTCATTCCGGTTCTCCCCGGGACAATCTTCTCTTCACTTGCAGGTGAATTACAGGTGATGGCCGATTCGTACCTCCACGACGGAGATCACTTCGCATCCCGGGGAGACATCGTGAATGCTCTTGCGTCCTTCGCGTACGCGCTTGGCTGGCTTGATGCAGGAGAAGGTCTCGGCCTGATTCATGCCCCGGGCCGGGATCACCAGTGGATCTTCCGGGAAGTGGTCGTGCCCGCCGATACAGGTCTCCGTCTCGTCGAGAAGACACAGCGTTACCACGTGCTTCTCTCGACTGCAATTGGGGCCGCAGTGGCTGCGCCAGAACCCTGCACCGCGATCTCCGGTGCGGCGGATCGCTTTATCCTCGCAGCAGGGGTATTCAGGGATTACGGCAGATACTTCCTTTCTTCCGGAAAGTTACCGAATGCTCTCGGGTCTTTCAGTTACGGTCATGCCTGGCTCGATGCAGGCGTGCGTGCAGGCCTTCTCAGGATCGAGGGGCCACGAGATCTCTTCGCGGTGTAAGAGAGGTGGTTGAGGGTATGTCCTCCCAATTCAAAACCTATATCCACCGATACCACCCAATATACTGCGTTTATTTCCCTTTTTCCCCGGGACGTTCACCATGAAGAAGAATGAGAGACGATGGCTCTGGTTGTCACTTGGGTTCTCGCTGCTTGTCCTTGTCATAATCCTCTTCTTCACGGTTGATGCGAACACCTTCGCCCTTTTGCAAAAAGGAGACCCGCTCTTCTTTCTCCTGGCCATGCTGATACACATTGTCGCCCTGTGTGTCTGGGCACTGAGGATAAAATGGATGAGCTGGGGGCTTGGGTACAAGGTACCTCTCCTCCATTGTATCAACCTGGTCTTTGCCAACCTCCTGATAGCAGCAATAACGCCCTCTCAGGCGGGCGGGGAGCCGGTCAGGGTCCACGAACTCTACAGGGCAGGGGTCAAGGTCGGAGACGCCACAGCCATCGTCATCACCGAGCGTATCCTCGACGGGTTTGTGCTGGGCCTCGGGGGTGCGTTCTTCATGCTGGTACTTGGAAGCATGTGGCAGCAGATCGGATCCGTGTACAGTTACTTTTTATATGCGTCGTGGATCATGATGACTGCAATAGCCCTCCTTTTCCTCTATTCTGTAAAAAATCCCCTTGTTTTAAAGAGATTTCTCTTGCGGGCCACAAGGTACATCGCAAGGGTCCGGGGAAAGACAAAAATGGAGAAGTACGAGCAGATGATCGACAGGGAGGTGGATAATTTTCACAGCACCCTCTCGATGTTCCTGTCACAGGGTAAGACCGGGCTTTTCCTCGGGCTGTTGTGCACTGCCTGTTTCTGGTTTCTTGAGGCGGTCATCGTTTCGGTCATACTTGTAGGTCTTGGTCAGCCCCCAATCTTTATTGAGTCGCTGATCATCCAGCTTATCATCGCCATCATCATGATGATCCCCCTGACTCCGGGCGGGTCCGGTATCGCGGAGATCCTCTTTACCTCCATGTACAGCATCTTTGTCCCTACGTCTCTCGTCGGCATTCTGGTCGTCCTCTGGAGGACTATCCTCTATTACTTGAATATTCTCCTCGGACTGCTTGGAAGCCTCATGATCGTACGCAGGGAAGCTGCCGGCAAGGATTCTGAATAAACCTTAAGTGCACCCCGGGTAATCCATTGTAGCAACCTATGGATCCTGTCCGGTGCTCGGTGAAAGGGGTATATATGGCCACAGGACCCCTTGGGGCATCCCCTACTGTCGTCCTGAAACTGGGAGACGAGGAAAGATGCCTTCCTATCTACATAGGGCTCTGGGAGGCCATATCGATCCGCAATGCTCTCAAGCAGGAGGTCCCGCCCAGACCGCTGACCCATGATCTCTTCGTCGAGTTCATGAGGTCCTTTGACATCGTGCTCAGGGAGCTGGTGATTGATTCACTTGAAGACGGGGTTTTTTATGCAAGGCTCATTTTGGAGAGAGATCACCACACGATGAGCATGGATTGCCGCCCCAGTGACGGCATTGCACTCTCCCTCAGGTGCGGCGCGGAGATGCTGGTCGATCCGGGAGTGGTAGCAGGCTCATCGGTCCCGTTCAGAGAGATCTCGGGGTTGGAGGACCTGGATACATACCTGACCGGGTAATTATCTCCTGCGTGACTCCAGCTCACCAAGGACTGACGAGAACTCAACGCCCGCAGCCTTCAGGCTGACAAGGAGGTGGAACAGAAGATCGGCGGATTCCATCACAATCTCTTTTTTTCGGCCATTTTTTACTGCAAGGATATATTCGGTGGTCTCTTCGCCAACCTTCTCAAGAACCCGGTCGATGCCTTTGGGATCGCGCAAGAGCGAGCCTATATAGGAGCCCTCCCGGGGATCTCTCACACGGTCGCCGATTACCTCCCAGAGTTCCGCAAGAGTCTCATTGCTGGCCAACGGGCTTCTCCTCCTGCCTGACATCCCCGATCTCGAGACCATGATACCTCCGGAGGAGGAGCCTCGCTTTCTCGATTGTTGCACCACCTTTTCCAATGGCGACGCCCAGGTCACCCTTCTGCCTGACCACTATGTTCACGGTCCCGGCCTTCTCCGCGTCCTCAATTCCCGTCACTTCCGCAGGCTTGAACATATTGGTGATAAACTGCCTGATATCATCCGCGTGTTCCACCATCTCCACCTTCTTTCCAAGCACATTCTGAAGCCTCCGGATATTCTCACCCTTCTTACCTATTGCAAGCCCCATATCTCCCTGCCTGATGACGTAGACCACCCTCTCGAACCTTTCATCTATAATGCAGTCAAGCGCCGTGGCCCTTGTAAGGATACGCAGTTCCTCAATATATCGTCGTTCTTTAAACCCAATTGTGCGTTCCATTTACCTGTCCTTCATGTATATGTGGGAGAGCGCAGGGATTAAAAGATTGGCAAAGGCCCATGCAGCCACGAATCTTATTCCGTGTCAAATAAAAGGTTATCAACGAATCAAGGGCATCTCCAGTTCCCAGTCCATCCCCGGCCAACTCTCCGGGTGGATCGAATGACGATATCATGGAGCTATAGAAATTGTAGAGAATCCGGCAACCCTGATTTCTTTCGTTGTATTATATGGACTCCTGCCAGAAGATGAAAAGTGGGAGGATATCTGCTGAAATCTGTGTAAATACCTATAATCCGAAGAAAAAGGCTTTTCGCTATCTGGGGTGGGCAGGCTTGGTGAACCGGACACATTTTGCGGGGGCTATCCGACCCCACACCCTCACATAAGATGCACGCCGCCGCCCCCGAAGGACACCCCGGCGGCGGTTCAGTGACTGGATTGATATGCTAATAACAATCTCGGTTCGGTCTCCCCACACAAAACAGCGAGGAGACACAAAAAAAAATCTGTCTCTCAACCGATAAGGTACGTTGCCGTAACCTGAGCTGTGATCTTCACCTGCCCGGGCTCGATTGGAGTAGGAATTGCAGCCTGTGTCTTCATGTCCGCGGCGCCGACCCTGGTATTTTCGTATAGCACAGGGGAATAGTAGCCACCCACCGATATCTCCTTTATGCCCGTGATGGTCACACCAGAAGCCCCGGCAACCACATCTGCATCGCTACGGGCTTTCCTGACTGCTTTCGTCAATACGTCCGCCCTGGTTGCCACTTCCAGGTCCTCGCTCACCATGAAGATGATACTGTCGACCTGGTTGGCTCCCGCCCCAACTGCAATATCGATAGCCTCCCCGGTCCGCGAGACGTCCCGCACGGTGACCTGGAGGCTGTTGGTAACCCGGTAATACCTGACCTTCTGGCGGAAGAGCGATCCCGAATCATCATACACAGGGTAAATTGAGTACCCGGTGGTTTTCATGTCTATCCGGGCGATCCCGGAAGATTCAAGTGCCCTTGTGATCTCGTCCATCTTCCGCGCGTTCTCTGCCTGCGCAACTTTCACATCGGCATTCTCTGTCTGGACCGAGACTGTTACTTGGGCCCGGTCGGGAGTCACCATTGTTTCAGCCATCGCAGTAGTGGTAATCACCCTGTCACTGTTCTCTGAAGCGTACACACCTGGCGTGAGAAGTGCAACTCCCACCAGCAGGAGAACCGCAATGAAGGGGTATTGTGATCGAGACATTGGTATCACCTCCACTATCCCGCTGGAAATTCAAATAGTTTTCTTATACTGCGAAAAAAATCGCACCATCCGCTTTTTGCTCGCGATTCCGGGGTCGATGCCGCTCCTTTCCCCTATTGACTCCCCAAAATAAAAGAACAGGGAAGGGCCATACATGTATGAACTTTACATGGCAGCAACGCTTGTCGAGAAGATATTCTCCAGGAGATGCGGACACCCGGTCAGGGCAGGTGACGTGATCATGGCACCCGTCGATTGCGCCATGATCCACGACATCACCGGACCGCTGGCAGTCCAGAAATTTCGAGAAATGGGCGGAAAAAGAGTATTTGATCCGGAAAAAATAGTGCTCCTCTTTGATCACCAGATCCCTGCAGATTCTCTTCCCGCAGCCGAGAACCATGTATTCATGCGCAGGTTTGCCGTCGAACAGGATATCCACAACCTCGATATCAAGGAGGGGATCTGCCACCAGGTCGTGATGGAGAGGGGGAGGGCCGCGCCCGGGGAGATCGTGGTTGGTGCGGACTCCCATACCTGCATGTATGGCGCGGCAGGCGCGTTCTCGACAGGTATCGGTTCGACCGACATGGGTTTCGTCCTCAAATTCGGGGCGCTGTACTTCAGGGTCCCGACAACCATACGCCTGGAGATTGACGGTACGTTCGGTCCAAGGGTCGGCCCCAAGGATCTGATACTTGCAATTGCCGGAAAGATTGGGGCTGATGGCGCGAATTACCAGGCGCTTGAATTTACGGGTGGGACGATTGAAACAATGGAGATGGCCGGGAGAATGACATGCTGCAACATGGCCGTGGAAATGGGTGCAAAGGTCGGGATCGTCCCCCCCGATGGCATTACATGGGAATACCTGCGGGCCAGGCGGCCAGTGAATCCCTTCTCTCTGTCCAGCGACCGCGATGCCGCGTTCACGTCTGTGCACCGGTTCGATGCGGAACGGCTCTCCCCTAAAGTGGCGGTCCCCCACAACGTCGACCAGGTGGTTGACGTGGAGAAGGTCGAAGGAACGCCGATTGACCAGGTTTTTATTGGTTCATGCACAAATGGCAGGTTCGAAGACCTCCGCGAGGCTGCCGAAGTCCTTGGCAACCGGTCTTTCCACGACTCTGTCAGGGTGCTCGTGATCCCTGCATCAAGGCTTGAGTACCTGAAGGCCCTGCGGGCAGGCCTCATTGAGCAGTTCGTGGCCGCCGGGGCGCTCGTGGAGGCTCCCTGCTGCGGGCCCTGCATGGGCGGGGCTTTTGGGCTGCTGGCGCCCGGAGAAGTCTCGCTCTCTACCTCAAACCGCAACTTCCGGGGCCGGCAGGGGAGTGCCGAATCACAGGTCTACCTCTGCTCGCCCGCCACTGCGGCGGCGAGCGCGATCAGGGGAGAGATAACCGACCCAAGAGAGGTGTGAAGATGAGGACGTGGAAATTCGGGGACAACATAGATACTGACGCCATCATTCCCGGCAGATATCTTGTCATCTACGACCCGCAGACGCTTGCATCACATGCATTCGAGGGAACGCGAAACGAGTTCGCCTCAGAAGTCAGGAAGGGGGATATCATCGTCGCTGGCCGGAACTTCGGATGCGGCTCGTCACGCGAGCATGCACCTCTCGCGCTCTCGGGTGCAGGAGTCAGGTTCATCGTGGCCAGGTCATTTGCCCGGATCTTTTACCGGAATGCAATAAACGTCGGTCTCCTCCCCGTCGTTTGCAACGATGCGGACCGGATTCCAGACGGGTCGCCACTCTCCGTCAATCCAAAGGAGGGGTACATTGAATCCGGTGGCATTCGATACCCCATCGAGCCGGTACCGGCATTCCTGCAGGAGATCGTTGATGCCGGCGGTCTCGTGGAGTATGCCCGCAGCCTCCCGGAGGTGAAGACATGTACAGGGTCGCAGTAATTGGCGGGGATGGGATCGGCCCCGAGATCATCAAAGAAGGGACAAAAGTCCTCGAAGCTGCAGGGGATCGGTTCGGTTTCTCCCTCGATTTCGAGGATTTTGAACTTGGAGCGGACCGCTATCTCGCGACGGGAGAACTGCTGACAGATGATGACCTTGAGGCGCTCTCAGGGTTTCGGACCATTTACTTTGGGGCGATCGGTGATGACAGGGTCCCTCCGGGTATCCTTGAGAAGGGAATCCTGCTCGCCCTGAGGTTTCATTTCGACCAGTATATCAACCTCCGACCGATCCGCCTCCTCGAAGGGGTTGCAACACCCCTTGCAGGGAAAAAACCTTCGGACATCGATTTTGTCGTCGTGAGGGAGAATACAGAGGACTTTTACGTCGGGATAGGCGGACGATTCAAAGGGTCGCAGAAGAGAGTCCTCGAGATCCAGCGCGAACTTTATCATGCAAAGTTTGGGCTCGATATCGAGAGCGATGCGGAGGAGATAGCCTACCAGATAGGGGTTGTGACGCGCGAAGGAGCCCGAAGGGTGATCAGGTACGCCTGCGATACCGCCCAAAAAAGGCGAAAGAAGCTCACATCGGTTGACAAGGCAAACGTCCTCTCCGATGTTTACGGCCTCTGGCGTGAGGTCTTTTCAGAGGTCACGGCAGGGTACCCGGACATCGCCACCGAATTCAATTTCGTCGATGCCGTGACCATGTGGTTTGTGAAGAATCCCGAGTGGTACGACGTGGTGGTCACCCCCAACATGTTCGGCGACATCATCACTGACCTCGGTGCGATGATCCAGGGAGGTATGGGGCTTGCACCCGGGGGAAATATCAATCCTGAAGGTACCTCGATGTTCGAACCGATCCATGGATCCGCGCCCAAGTACAAAGGATTGGGCGTGGCAAACCCGATGGCCACCATCTGGGCCGGCTCGATGATGCTGGACCACCTCGGGGAACATGAAGCAGCAGAAAAGGTTCTGGAAGCGCTCGGTCAGTCTATCCTCGACGGCGTCGTGACCCGGGACATGGGAGGGACTTCCCGGACTTCCGATGTCGGGGACTATGTTGCCGCAATGGTAAAGCGGCATTAGGGGATCAGAGAATACACTCCCACCCCTCCCGAACCAAAAAGAGAAGGAATTCGGTGATACAGTTTCTCACGCCGTCATCCTGTCTGCCGTTTCAGGCGCAGTGAAGTGGGAGAGTGGCCTGCAGTAATCAGTGATCAGGTGGTCACGTGTGGCTTCCGGGGAAGGCAGCGTTGGCAGTTCCACTATCTGTGCAACACGCTCCCGATACCCGAGCACCTCCCGAAGAGAATCGAGGGAGAGTGTATAACGGTCTCCATTGACCAGGTCGATATTGAGTGCTCTCCCTGAACGGGAGACCTGGGCCCTTCCCGCCTGGCCTCCCAGGTATTCCATCCAGTTCTGCTTGATCCTCCAGGTAGACACTGAATTCCCATTTTTCAAGGCAGAATAAAGGTCATCGACAAGTATGCAGAGCCTCGCTCCGTGGATGTTGAGTTCCAGGATCTCGCGAGGGACTCCCTCTGCATCAAGGACCTTCTTGCCGTCGCGGCTGAGATATCCTGCCCTTTGCATTTCATCCACCTCTGTATATTCATTGGTCTGGAGTAAAGAGTATATATAGGCTCGATGTGCGCAGGGTGAAAGTGAATTTTTTACGGAGGTCAGGGAACAGCATCGTGGGACTTACTTTGCACCTTTCTGGTGATCCATGCACGCATTCAGGACAGATTCCATGAGTGCAAGAGTCCCTTCGATTCCCGCCAGAGGACGGGCGTGAAGCCTCACCGTTCCCCTCAATGGCGCTGTCACCCCCACAAATGCGGCCGAGGGGTAGGCTGCCTGTTCGAACGACGACCCGAGGACGAGATCAGGGCGCTCTCGATCGAGCATTTTGCTGACACTCTCAAAATCCCTTGCCATCTCCACCGGGAACGGCCCTCCAGAAGGTGAATTCCTGGAACCTATGCACGCAATCTCCGCGCCAAGGTACTCGGTGAGCATGGCAGCGATAGCCTGCATCGAGAGGTTCTGGCCAAAGAGCCCCACGGTAGGGGGATCAAACCTCCTCTGGTACTTATCGCACGCGGAGATCACCCGCTCCTCTGCATCGGGAATGAGCTGATCGGAAATAACTCCGCCATTGCTGCAGAACCTGTCTTCCAGTGCTGCAACGGTTTTTTTCACTGATGATAACCCAATCATCGTCCCCACCGGTGTTCCGAAGCCGGATCGAAGGTCGGGATTCGCATGGATTGTCGATGACGAGAGTCCCGAATCAAAGGAGAACGCCCCGGCGCACAACGTGGCCCCGGATTCGCCTCCCGCAAGAAGGAGCAGGCGCTGTATCTCCTGCAGGTTTCCCCTCCAGAATGGGTCCATCAGCGAAAGCCCGTCAATATTCACCGAATTTTGCTGGTCAACGTCAATGGAGAGCGGAAGTGACGAGAGCGCTGACAAAAAGCCCGCTTCGTATTCCCCGGCAAATCCAGGTGCGTCCAGCACAATGATCCTGACCGATGCCCCATAATGCTCTTCGATCACCTGGCGTATGTCCTCGCCGATGATCGCAGGAGTGCAGGTGCACAGGACTGCAAGCATGGAATACCTTCCCAGAATCCCATCGATGGTCCGGACCAGTGCGTCACCAGTCCCGAGGACGATGTCATGGTCCGAGAGGGACGTGCAGTATATCGGGCTGTGCAGCGTGGTGGCCGGATAAAAATAACAGCCTGCCGATCCATGGATGATCACCCCGACCCCCTGCACCCCAGAAAGGCATGCTGCAGCCCCGGTCAGCCCGCATGGCCAAAGCGGCCCTGCACACTCAGGCATGGCATTTCCTCCTCCACCTGTGCAGCAATCTCCGGATGCCACTGGTGCCGACCGGGAATGGGTCAGGAAGGGGGACAGGTTTACCCCCTTCACGGACTTCGAGTTCGAGCATCTCTGCAAGTTCGTATCCAAACCGCGACGCGTATTCTGTGGTCGGGGCCTTCGGGGCGGTCGAGAACGTAACTCTCTTCCTTCTCAAAGGGGCAAATGTGCCAATCATCTCTTTCTGGAGAGCCTCCTCCGCCGCGACAGCTGCGGAGGGATCAATCGAGAGGTGCCTGCCCGCACGCTCAAGGAACCTGAGTGTCCCTTCCAGTCCCAGAGGAAACGAATCGATGTAAGGAATGCCAAGCTCCCGATAAAGGTGGTCACCTACCGGTCGCATCGAGGGGTCCCGGAGGATGTTGAGCGAAGCCCGTCCAAGGCGCCTGATCCCATCCAGCGTCGCACCGCACACGAACCTGACGTTCACGGGGGCTCCGAGGAGAGTGAGAAGACGCACCACCTCCCGGTAATGCTCTTCCACCTCGTATTCGAGTGTCTTCTCGCCGATGAGATTGACCGAGGGAACCTGCTCGCATCGTCCTGCAAAACGTGAGAGGGAGATGAGGGCCTGGATGTGCCCCGCGAGAAACCCGCCCCCAAGAAACCCTGCGGTGGGGACGTGCACCACGGGAACCAAGGAAGGAACCCGGCACACCGCCCCTACATCATCTCCGATCACTGCGGCAACACAGGTAGAGAGGACACAGACCAGATCAGGTCCCTTCTCCACCGCACGAAAAATGGCTTCCTCGAGCATCTGCTCCCCGCCGAAGATGACCTCCTTTTCTGTCATATCGGTTGAGAGGACGGGTGGAGGGACCGCGAAGTCCCGTGATGCATGGAGCGCATGGAGAAGGGAAAAATTGTGGTGTGCACATCCTGCGGGCCCGTGAATGATCGTGACACACCGTGCGACCTCCGTGGTCACCGAGAGCGCCCCCGTCAGGGTGCAGCCATCGTCATTCGGAGTAGCCATACGCAAGTGCTTCCAGTTCCTCTATTTCAAGCGGGACTGGGACATCCAGCCGACGGTTCTCCATGATCTTTCGTGCAAGTTGCCGGTATACCGCCGCCTGGTCCGAAGATGGTGCAAATTCCACGACCGTCTTCTTGTTCAATTCCGCACTCTGGACCACCTGGTCCCTCGGGATGAACTGGATCATGGAACTCCCGATCCTCCCTGCAAACTCCGCGACAAGGTCCTCTTCCCTGGGGAGGTTCTTGGCATTGCAGATCACGCCCCCAAGGCGGCAGCGGCTTCTTGCACGGGAAGAGAGCCGCGATATTGCCTTGCAGATGTTGTTTGCCGCATACAGCGACATCAGCTCCCCTGATGTCACCAGGTAGACCTCCTCGGCATATCCCTCGCGCATGGGCATCGCAAATCCGCCGCAGACCACGTCACCAAGGACGTCGTATACCACCACGTCTGCACGAAGCGCGCCGAGTCTCTCCAGGATCTGGAAGGTGGCAATGATCCCTCTGCCTGCACAGCCCACGCCTGGCTCAGGGCCCCCCGCCTCTACGCACCTTACCCCGTGGTACCCCCGGAATACTACATCCTCAAGGGTGAGTGATCGATCATCGCCCCGTTCACGCACAAGGTCCATGACAGTAGGGATCAGCCTGCCCTTCATCAGCATCCTTGTACTGTCCCTCTTGGGATCGCACCCGATCTGCAGCACATCGAGGCCCTGCTCGGAGAGTGCAGCTGAGAGGTTGGCAGAAGTGGTTGATTTTCCGATGCCGCCTTTCCCATACAGGGCGATCTGTTTCATCACACATTATTGGACGGGGTTGGTTATTAGGTATTCTGAAGTTAACAAAAGTCTGGTTGAATTCCCGGAGGATACACGGGGTCAGTCCCTGCCCTGGACCAGTCCCATGCCCAGGACGATAACCGGGAGAATCTCCAGGCGCCCGATCCACATGACTACGATGAACACCCACTTGGAGAGCAATGGCATGGAGGAATTGACGTACCCCGTTGTCATTCCGCATGAACTCATGGCCGAGACGATCTCAAAGACGAGGTCAGTCAACCCAAACGCAGTGATGTGAACCTGCAGGACGATCATCGTAGCAATGAAGACCGTGATGACCGAGAGGATGATCACAAGCATGCTCTTCGATAGTTCAGGCTCTGCAACCTCGATCGGGATGTTCCTCCCCTCGTACTTGAACGGAACCAGCACCCTGCTCCGGACAAATGCCCGCCTGAACCACCAGATGATCCCGCGATACCCAAGGGCTATCCTCGAGAGCCTGACACCCCCCGCAGCGCTTCCGCTCGATCCCCCGATAAAGATGAGCATCGTGAGAAAGACTAGCGTGACGGCAGGATACAGGTGGGGATTAGCATTCTGGAACCCCGTTGTGCTCACGGCTGAAGTGGTCATGAAGATCCCCTGGCGAATCGATTCTTCAGCCGGGAGTCCTGCGAGGAAAAACAGATCCGCGATGACTATCAAAGCACCGAACGTGAGGAAAATGAGGAGGAGCCTGACCTGCTCTTCGGAGAAGAAGGAGATCTTCCTGCTCCTGTATGTCATGTAGTAGAGCGTAAAGGGGGTCGAGCCGAATATCATCACAGGGATAAGGACTGCCTCGAGGAAGGGGTTCTGGTACGAGAGTATCCCGCCCGCCCTCGGTATAAACCCTCCAGTCGAGATGCCTGAAAGCGCCAGGTTCAGCGCATCCCAGAGCGGGATTCTTGCAACCATTATCAGGCCTGCAGACACGACAGTGAGGAGTATGTAGACAGCCCATATCTCCTTCCCGTTTGCGATGACACTGGGAAGGATCCGCTCGGCCCTCCTCTCTGCCCTGAAGAGTGGGGATGTATCAAGACTGGACCGGAACGCCAGTGTAAGTGAGAGCGAGATCACTGCAAGGCCCCCGACCCACTGCATGTAGGTCCTCCAGAAGAGGAGGCTCTCAGGGAGCGAATCAATCCCCCTGAGGAGAGAGAAGGCAGTCCCGGTCCACCCTGCCATGGATTCAAAGAGTGCATCGGTAAATGAGATATCAAGCACCAGCATAAAAGGAATGCAGGAGATAAGGGCAAATGCGAGCCACACAAGTGCCACTGAGCAGAGTGCGGCAGAAAAACGGACATCTTCTCTTCTCCTCGGGAGGTAATTCAGGAGAATGCCGCTGCAGAAGAACAATGCAGGCACCAGGGCCAGCGGCAGGAGCATGTCCCATTCCCTGAAGATCACTGCAACCGGGAGGGGAAGAAGAGTGAGTGGGCTGATGAAGACCAGCATCTCACCAAGCTCGCCGAGAACGGCGGAGAAATACCGTATCCTGCCCATACCTACCTGAATGGTTGGCACTTCCCGCCTGATGTATATTTGCCTCTGGCCGGATGGGAGGTATCGCCTCACCCCTTCTGTATGGAGAGGCGATGCGAGATTATCCTCCAGCAGACGATCAATTGCATCAGGTCAGTCGGGGTGAGGAGCGGGCAATGCAAAAAAAGACCGCGGGGGTCGACACCTGTCTGCCCTTCCAGAAGGGAAGAGATGGAGTCAGCCGATTCGCAGGGGAACCCTCCGTCAAGCTCGACCCTCCCCATGGAACGACTCCCTTCAACCACAGGCATGTATTCGACGCTGCATGGTCTCGTTCGCCCTGAGAGGACTCCACCGAGGTCAAACTGCATCCATATCCTCTCATGTATCCCCTGCAGGGGCTCGAGAGCAAGGGATACCCGGTAAATATTCTCTTCCCATCCAAGGCTCCTTCCAAACCGTGAAAAGGATATCCCGATTATCCCGCGGGCATATCCACGCTGAGGGGCGACGAACGAGAAGTAATCCGATTCGCGAAGGGCCATTTCCCTTCGGACCGCCTGCTCGGTATATCCCCTTGTCCCGATATCCCTCTTGAGTTTCCATTCCCTCTTTACGTCCGGCGCAGGGTCCACGAAGAACGAGAAGTCGAGGTGTGTGCGGACTCCCGGGGCAAAGAGGGCATGCAGGCCTTCGAGGATGATGATCTTTGTGGGCTTGAAGGAGACAGGTCCTTCTATCGTGCCTGTCTTGTGGTTGTACCAGTTCTTCTCAATCTCCAGCCCCTGTTTGAGCCTCCCGACATCGCGTTCGAGTGACGCAAAATCGTTTGCCTGGGGAGAGAGAGGGGTAATTTTCCTGGCATCTCTCTCTTTCCTGTCGTAGAGGTGGTAATCATCGAGTGAGATGGTAGAGACAAGGTCTTCTCCTATCAGGTTTTTTATCGCTGCGGTGAAGGTGGTCTTTCCGGAACCGCTGTCTCCTGCAACTCCTATGAGGTATACATAGCCGGACGATGAGAGGATATCCCTGAAAATGGGAGATGCATTCATACAGGAACCCGTATCAGGTCAACCCACTGGGAGAGGGTCCATCGGAAGAATACCGCCAGATATCTCCCCTCCCGGTGAAAAAGATCCCTGTCCTCCCTAGGTGAGAACTCCGATCTCCCTGTGCTTGCGTGCGATGGCATCTGCCAAAAGGTCGAGCTGCTTGAGGTCTTTTACTCCCGGAGCTCCCTTGATATAGACGGGATCCAGGAGTTCTGGTTCCATGCGGGTGAGCATTCCTTTCAGAATCTCGACGGTCCTCCCACCCCATCCGTAACTTCCGATCACTGAGACGAACCGGGTCTTGGGACGGAGCAGGTTAGCAAGGTAAGTGGCATAGACTGCCTGGGGGTGAGGGCCAAAGATGACCGTGGGAGTCCCAATCACGACGGTTGCTGCATCTACAAGGGCCATTGCAAGTTCACCTATATCGGTGACCACGAGGTTGAACGGGAGTACCCGTATTCCCCGTTCGATCAGCGCCCCTGTCAGGTAGTCCACCATCTTCTCCGTGCTCCCGTGCATGCTCACGTACGGAATGACCACCTCGTTTTTCACCTGGCCGCTCGTCCAGTCGCGGTATGCGTCGAGAATGAGGCGCGGCTCCCGGTATACCGGTCCATGGCTCGGTGCTATCATAGCGATCTGAAGCGTGTCAATCTTCTGCATGTGCTCTCTGATACTCGATGCAAAAGGCATCATGATCTCTGCATAATACCGTTTTGCCGAATGATAGACCATCTTCCAGTCATTGACCGAAAGAGTACTCTCGGCCATGTGCGAACCGAACAGGTCGCAGGAGAAGAGCACACGGTCTTCCCGGGCATAGGTAAGCATCGTCTCCGGCCAGTGGACCCATGGCGTGATGAGAAACTCGAGCGTCTTTCCCCCGAGATCGAGCGTTTCGCGGTCCTTGATGACCATGCAGCGCTCGCTGCCGATATCGAGGAGATTCGTGACCATCTCAACACACTTCTCGTTTGTGACCACCTTTGCCTGGGGGAAGAGCTCGGCTATCATCGGCAATGACCCGGAATGGTCCTGCTCGGCATGGTTGATGACCAGGTAATCGATGGTATCCACCCTGGCCTTCACGAGGTTTGTGACAAGGTCCATCTCTGTGGTCGGGTCAACTGTGTCGATGAGAGCCGTCTTTTTGGTCCCCTTCACGAGGTAGGAGTTGTAACTGGTCCCCTGCGGGAGGGGGATGAGGCTGTCGAAGAGGCGCCTGTCGAAATCGAGCGCCCCGACAGAGTATATTTCAGGTGCGATCTCCCGGAAAACCATAACTACCGCTCACACAATCCTGAACTTGTCGGGGGTCGCCTGGCAGACCGGGCATCTCCAGCCCGCCGGGAGGTCTGAAAAGTCTGTTCCGGCCAAAATATTCATTGACGGTTCTCCCTTTCCGGGATCGTAGATATGCCCGCAAATCATGCATTGATATGAATCCATTCGATGCTTCTCTCCTCTACAGTTGAGTATGGGAAATAATTGACGCACTCTATCCTGGAGAATCCACCAGCATAATGATTTCCATGCGGGACCCCACAATCTTGAGAGATTTCCCAGAACTCATATCAGTTGAGGTAAAATCACCTTCCATGCACGCTGAAGATGATGCAGTGATGACGGTTGCCCGGCTGATGGTACTCTCTGCACGGACTGCACCGAAAGGCAAAGGAAAGGACTCCCTGGTGTGCGTTATCGCGGGGCCCGGAGATCTCGCGGCTCTTGGAGAAGAGATGGAGCGGCTCTCAAAAAGCCTGGGGCTCTCCATTTTCTCCAGGGATGCGGGGAATGTCTCTGCATCCTGCGCCTGCCTCCTGATTGGGGTGAGAGGCCAGGAACCGGTGGGCATCAACTGCCAGGGATGCGGGTTTCCGTCGTGCGATGAGATGGTGGAAGCAACCGGCAGAGGAGGCGGAACTGCGCCTTTCCGGGGACCGAACTGCGTGATCAAGGTTACAGACCTTGGGATTGCGGTTGGATCCGCGGTCAAGACCGCCTCCATCCACAATGTTGACAACCGCGTGATGTACACGGCAGGCGCCGCAGCCCTGTCCCTGGGATGGCTTCCCGCGTGCACGATTGCATACGGGATTCCATTGGCGGCATCCGGCAAGAATATCTACTTTGACAGACAGAAGTAACGGTTTCATCAGTGTTATTGGGTAAAATCAAGAATCAGGGTGTCTGGTATCGTTATCTCGCACTCCCTGCACTACCACGCCGACACACAGGAACCACTCTCAGGAATGCACAGAAAAAGGGTGAGGGCTTATTGAAAAGCCCCCGTGTTCATCTTTCAATACTAGGTATTTACAGTCGGCGAACACCGTCCTGGATTGCCATCGACTTGCTGAACGCTTCGATCACTCCGGATGCGGTGGTTTTCTCCTTGTACACAAGGTCGACGCCTTGCATCCAGCCGGAACCCCCACCTAATCCGAGGTACGGTGAACCGGTATACATGTCGTAGTTCCAGAATGTGTATATATTACCAATATTACAACGATAAAAATAGTCTCCTCGCTGTTTCATGTGGGGAGATTGAATCGAGGTTGTTATCGGCATATCAATTCAGTCACTGAATCGCCGCCGGGGCATCTTTCAAGGGCGGCGGCGTGTATCACATATGGGGGTGTGGGGGCGAATAGCCCCCACAAAATGCGTCCGGTTCACCAATCCTACCCACACCAAATAGAGAAGAGCCATTAAAGAAGATCTGAAAGAGCGTGTTTCGCGTTCAATTTGGTGTTGACAATTGGTATAAACACTGGATATGAAAATGGGAATATTTACGTTGATTGACAGTAATCTGGTGTCAGGTATATCCATATGGCAACCATGAAGATCCGGGGCGGAGACCTTGACCTGGTCGAGTACGAGTTCAATTCCTTCCCCCCGTGCACGCAGATCAGGACCCTCGGCATAGAACGCCCGGCTTCACTCACCCCTGTCAAAGGGACTGTGGAGGTCAGGGCCCCTGCCAGGATCCACCTTACAGTGCTGGACATGAACAGGTTCTCACCTGCACGCCCTGGCGGCGGAGGGGTGGGGTTTGCGATCCAGCTCTACTGCAGTGTTGAGGCCAGGTGCATTGAGAAGGGTGTTGAGATCGATTACAACCGACCGGCGATCATCAGGCATTTTGTCGAGGTCTTCAGAGAGATCTCGGGGTACGAGGGGGGATTTGCCATAAGGGCCAAAGACCACCAGCACCAGCATGTCGGTCTCGGCTCAACGAGCACGATCATGATCTCCCTTGCCCATGCCCTCAATTATGCCGTGGGATCTCCGTTTGATAGCGACCAGCTCCGGCGGATGATCGGATATAATTACGTCGAGGAGACTGTCGATGGGAACGTTGCCTTTGGCTTCGAGACGGGAGTGGGGCCGGCTGTGAGCATCCACGGCGGGATGGCCGTCACGGGCGACGAGCTCGCCCTCGTCTACCACCACCCGTTTGCGGTAGGAAAGAACGTATTCATCGTGATCCCCCCCACGGACATCTCGTCCGCAGGCACGCAGGAGTTCGACCTGCTGATGAACAAGGCCAGGGTCCTCGATTACCGTGACCGCGAGATCAAGGCTTACATGATATTGATGGACTTAATCCCTGCCCTTGAGAGAGACGATCTTGAAAAGATTGGGAACATCATCTGGGAGATCGAGTTCCGAGGCTCGAAGAGGGCCGAGGTGGAGCACCACAGTTATGCCATTTACCGGTATATGAGCCTCCTGCGGGAAGCCGGCCTCGAGTTTGTCGGGATGAGTTCTGTCGGGCCGTCCATTGCTCTCATCACGTCAAAAGGGAGGGACGAGATCGAGGAGATCGTGCACAATCTCGGCCTCCAGGTGGCAGTCGTGACCATGGTGGACAACAGAGGACTGCAGATCACCCACCATGAAGGAAAATCGCCTTCCGGGAGAAAGAAGGCCCGTTGACCCGCGATATGGGGTGGACGGGAGTGGTTCGGAGCGGGAGGTTTCAGACCTCCTGCTCCCGTGTGGCCGTAACTCACGGTTTAATAAGATATTCTGGATCTGGAGAGCAACAGGGAATGATTTATGCCCGGCCCTCCCATATATATTGACTCATCATCTCCCACGGGCACACCTCCTGGATATAAGGGGAAAAATATAGAGTGCGGGGGATTTCTGAGAGGCATTCCTTCATGCACGAATTCAGTATCGCATATGATATCTATGCCACTGCCCGGAAAGCCGCGACCGAGCATGGTGCACGGGAGGTCAGGAAGGTAAGTGTTGAGTTCGGAGAGATGGCAATGGTCAGCCCCGAGCAGGTCAGTTTTCTCTTCGGTACCCTCATCGAGGACGACCCTCTGATGAAGGGGGCAAGCCTCGCGGTGTCGGTCACCCCTCCACTCTCCCGCTGCACCTGCGGATACGAGGGAAAGGAGCGATTTGCATGCCCCCGGTGCGGGGGACTCCCGGAACTGGTGAAAGGGAGAGAGATACTGGTGACCAATATCGAGATCGAGGTGAGTGACGAATGAAGGTCAGCCTTATGCATGGCGCAGGGGGAGAGGTGATGGGAGAACTCCTCCAGATACTCACGCGGTTCGAGCACCGCAATGCAGGGGGAGTGGGGCTTGAATCGCTCGATGACGGTGCAGTGATCCCCATCGGGGGCGTAAACCTCGTCTTCACGACCGACTCCCACGTGGTCCGGCCAATATTCTTCCCCGGCGGCGACATCGGGAGGATTGCCGTATGCGGGACCGTCAATGACCTTGCCATGATGGGCGGGAGGCCCATCGCTCTCTCCTGCGGGATGATCATCGAGGAGGGCTTTGAGAGCGCGGATCTGGAACGCATTGTGCGCTCCATGGACATGGCACTTGGCGAATGCGGGGCGAGTCTCGTCACCGGCGACACAAAAGTCCTCGAGAAGGGTGCACTGGACGGGATTGCGGTGAATACTGCAGGTATAGGCATTGCAGACAGGATCGTCAGGGATAACGGCCTGCGGCCTGGAGACTGTATCCTCGTGAACGGGACGCTCGGCGACCACGGGATGACGATAATGGCCGAGCGGGCCGAGCTTGCTCTTGGCGGCCAGCTTGCATCAGATGTCGCACCCCTTTGGGGGCTCGTCGAGAAGGCCATGGCTGCGGGAGAGATCCATGCCATGAAAGACCCGACCAGGGGGGGATTTGCCAGCGCCATCAACGAAATGGCCAGGAAGAGCCATGTCTCGGTCCGGATATCAGAACCTGATCTCCCGATAAGGAGGAGCGTGAGAAGCGTTGCCGATATGCTCGGGATCGACCCGCTCCAGGTCGCAAACGAAGGGAAAGTAGTGATGGGGGTTCCTGCCTGTGATGCCGAAGCGGTACTTGAAGCGATGCGTTCGCACCATTACGGGAAAGATGCTGCCATTATCGGGGAGGTGGTTGCCGGGTCTCACGTGATCATGGAGACCTCTGTCGGCGGCGAGCGTTTTATCGAACCCCCCATCGGAGACCCGGTCCCGAGGGTCTGCTGACTCAAGGAAGGATTGTCTCTTTCGGGAGGTGTGTCTGCAGGAGGGCCAGGGCTTCCATCTCCCTCCTTCCCCCGCATCTGCGGATTATGGATGCATGGTGCCTGATAAGTTCCCGCAGCGCGGGATCTCTTCCCATCACATACCGCGTTGCATGGACCGTGGCCTCGATCACACTGGAAAAGCCCCTGTTAACCGGGTGAACGGCACAGGTGAGCATCTGTTCGTAGAGGGGCGTGAGGTCCACCATCATCGCCTCGTTTGTCTCCCTGCTTACGTGCGTTTCGAATGCCGCCCAGGCTTCCGCCCCGGCGAGGCGCTGCACCCAGCGGTCCCCCACCTTTTCGGGGACGAACCTCTCTCTGCCCAAATCCCCAAAGGCCGTTTCAACATACACGACGGGATCGAAGGTGATGTTTGCGACCACCCACCCATGGCTCCTGATATTTTCAGCGGTGTGGCTGCCGCGAAAGACCACCATCCTCTGGCTCCCGCCACGGGATATGATTCCCATCGGGGCGGCGTTCCAGTGCGTGGTGGCAATGACCTCGTTTATTCCCTCTCTTAACAATCCCATTCCCATCCTTCCCCCAGGGCTATGTAGAGGGCGGCGATGATAATGTCTGCGATGGATCCAGGGTTGATCCCCTTGTTGATGCATTCCTGGTCAAATACCTGGAGATCGCGCAATCCCTCCCTCACCTCTCTTGCCTTCTCCATGGTCTTCCATGCAACATCGGGGCCGTGTTTCTTGACAATGAACGTATCCGGCTCGAGTGCGAGAAGCCCAAGGAACGCCTCAACCACCGCCTGCCGACCGCATCCGGCCGCATGTATCAGGTCTGCGCCCCGCCGGGTAATCTCAAAGCCGTTGATCCATTCCCGAGCCACCATGTCACGGGGTGCAGAGTAGAGCATGAGGTCGTAGAGTGTCATCCCCCGGGACCGGATCTCCACGATGGATGATGGGTCATGGACATCCAGTTCATGCCCCTGGATGACCCTCACCGCTGTCTTTCCAAACGCCCGGTAAAATTCCACGGCATCCTCAACCGAAGTATGTGCCACCACCTTCGCTGCACCGGGGATATCCCCTCCCATGACGAGAGGGATCAAAAGGATAAATGCACCAAAATGGGTGTTTCCACCCCTGTGGCCAGAGGTGCATTCCACCGCCTGGTGGATGAGGGCCCCGGGACCGTACCCGCCCCTTTCCGCTGCCTCCAGTGCCGGGCGGGCCAAAATCGCGGATGCAAGAAAATGTTCGAGCCTGGTCGTATCGTAATCATGGCAGCGATCGACGTTTCCTGGCTTTGGGTATGCAGAGACCTCAAGTACCATCGCCAGCTGTGCACGTTCAGCACGGGTGAGTGTCCGCATGCTCATAAAAGAGATGCTGCAGGATCTTATCAGCAAGCTGTTTCTTCTGCCGCATGTATTCCCTGCTGGAGAGTCCCGCCTCCCGGAGCGTCATCTCCCTGAACATGCAGGGGGAGGAGTCCTTGCAGCACCAGGCGAGACTGCCAAAACATGTCTGGCTGCCGAAATCAAGTGGCGTCTCTGCAACTGCCTTCTGCTTGAACGCGAGGTAATCCTCCCTGGAGAGCCCAATCTTTTCGAGCATCGGGATCAGGGGGCAGTTTTTCACAGGCATACAGCAGAAGGCAAGTGACCTGATATCTCCCCCCCTGCAGAGCTGCTTCGGCGCGTTATACCATCCATGCTCTCCTGTGAACCTCGAGATCGCGGCATCGAGGCCTGCGAGTGTCCGATCGTCTGACTGGCGGGCAAGCGAGACCATGTCGGCCCCGTGAGAGAGCATATCCTTCATCTTTTCGAAGGAGTTGATAGAATTGTTGGCAATGATGAATAGTGGACTGCTGTTGCGTATCTGGCGGACTTTCTGGTATCCATAATCCATCAGGTCAACATGGATGATATCCCCTCCTGCTTTCCATATCTTTTTTGCCAGGAGGCGGTCATCTGCACTGACCCCTGCTCTTATTTTGACCGAAACCGTTACCTCCTCGCGTTTCAGTGCCCGGACAGATTCTGCAAGGAGGTCGGTGTGGTGAAGGAGGTATTCTCCGCATCGTGCCCTTACAAGTGGCTCCTGTCGGCAGTGTGCGTCAATCTCGTAGATAACACTGTCACCTATCTGCGACGCGATACCCGCAAGTGACTCCGCGCTGCCTGCCCTCAGGTTCAGTCCGCATATGATATCTGATGGCGCCATCCGCGAGACCTGCGCTGCGAGCGCTTCCACGGGGTCATCATACAGAAATTCCGGACGTCCTGCGGCCGCGAGGTCCCGGCTTGCCTCCATGGTAGGTGCATCGATCGAGTAGCCGCCAAGGAACGCGGCCCCGATATGTGCACTGCGGGCCAGCGCGTACTCCGCGTCAACAATTCCCGCCATCGCTGAGACCGCAATCGGTGTTTTTACCACCCGTTCATTCAGCAGCAGGCCATACCTCTCGTAACTGCGCATCGCTTCCATGGGACGACTCTGTACTCCGGACAGATCGCGGTCTCCGAAGTTCTTATAAATTTAATTTTTCATGAATATAAAAAGTTGGATGTACAGCCGAGGTTTCCCCTGCAAAGGAAAAATATGGAAAAACCTTCTGAATATTCATCGTTTGGGAAAAAGAGGTTCTTTTAGTCTCAAGCAGACTCATGGAAATCCGGCAGTCTACCCATGTGAAATGCCTTTTGTCCCACAAGCGGTCGCCTTGCGCCCTAACCCCGGAAAAGCTTAATAATTTGACTAAATCAGGTGATTCCGTTATTACCAGGGATTTTTCTTTCACTGGATCGTGGGGACCCTTCTCCTGGAAAACGCGCGTGACAAAGAAAGCAATAACAATTTTACCCGTGTCAGTATTACAAATATACATATGAGTAAGAAAGGCCTTTTGCTGGTCGGACATGGAAGCAAACTCCCGTACAACAAGGAACTGGTAGAGAGCACCGCCAGTCTCATCGCCGGAAAATACCCGGAATTCATCGTGAAGTGCGGGTTCATGAACATGAATTCGCCCAGTATCGAGGAGGCGATGGCAGAATTCCAGAAAGAGTCCATTGATGTCCTCGTCGTTGCGCCCCTGTTCCTTGCAAAGGGTGTTCATATTCTCAAGGATATCCCTTCAGTGATCGGCATCGAGGAGGGAAAGAACAGGGGCGTCTTCTCGCTGGACGGCCGGACCATTCCCCTCCTCTATGCAGACCCGATTGGGAGCGACCCGCTCCTTGCAGAACTGATGGTCAAGAATGCCAGGCAGGTCCTCTCGGCGCTCTGAGGGTATGAATATACTTGTACTGGATACAATCCACGGAGGAAAGAGGATCGCGGAAGCACTGGCAAGGCGCGGTCACTCCATCGACATGGTGGATGTATATCGGGGGGCAGAAGGGATCGGTCAGAATGAGGCCGAAATGAGGGATTATGACCTTGTCATCGCACCGGTTCACCTCTCTCCCCGGCATACCCTCCTGAAGGCGGTACCCGCACCTGTGATAACCCACCACCAGGCGACAAGATGGATCCTCGGAAGACAGGCCCCCTCTCTCCTGGTGGAGATCACCGGTGCCCGGGGAAAGACGACTACCGCGCATGCCCTCGCGTACATCCTGGAGGGGCCAGGCGTCCTCCATACCTCGAGCGGGACAATTGAATGCCCCTCGCGAAAGGTGTTCGGCCGGCTGGGCATCACTCCCGCATCGCTCATCGAGGCAGCGTCTCTTGCCCATTCGCGTGGGGGGTGGTTGATCGCAGAAGTCTCCCTTGGGTTCACCGGGGCAGGGAACCTTGGCATCCTGACATCAATGGAGACATATCGCTGTGCAGGAGGAGAGAAGGACGCACTGGAGGAGAAACTCCGCTCTGGAACCACTCTCCCCCTCGTGCTTACTCCCCCGGGAACGGGCGCGACCGGGAACCGGCTTCCTGCGGACAGGATTGCCGTGGTCGATGACGATGTATGCAGGTATGCCTGGGAAGGGATATCCGGGGAGTTCAAAAACCCCCTCCTTGGGACTACGGCATACCGTGACCCCCTTACCCTGGCTGCTGCAGCCGCGTGTATCCTCGGCACTGACCCCGCCCGCCTCTCAACGTTCTCTCCTGTGACAGGGAGGTTGGTTCTTTCCTGGAGAGGGAAGACCGCAGTGGTGGATGACTCAAACTCTGGCACATGCGCTTCGACTGCATTGCAGGCCATCCGCTACGGCAGGCAGTTTGCGGGAAAAAAGGGTCCCCTCACGCTGGTGATAGGGAAAGAAAAGGGTGCAATATGCGAAGGATTTCCCAGTGAGGCTATTGTCGATGTGGTCATGTCAGAATGCCCGGATCGCGTGATCCTTGTCGGGACGGAGTATGGCCCCCAGGTGTCGGAGTCATTTTCATGGAAGATACCCCTCACGAGGTGTGATACCCTTGAAGAAGGAGAATCACTTGCGCTTGAGGATGGAGATGGGGGGGCAGGCATCGTTGTGCTGGCGGTGAAGACATGGCGGTAAATTCCATGAAATACATGCAGCCGCGCCCCAGTTCCATCGTCGCTGCCCTCTACACCGCACGTGACCTGGGAGTCGATGTGGCCATCCTCCACGGGCCTTCCGGGTGCTCCTTCAAGCATGCCAGGCTCCTCGAGGAAGATGGCCTTCGGGTACTGACCACCTCCCTTACAGACCATGAGTTCATCTTCGGGGGCCAGCAGCCCCTTGAAGCGGTTCTCCGGTACGCTGAAGAGACCTTCTCGCCGAGGAGAATAGCGGTGGTCGGGACCTGCGTCTCGATGATTATCGGTGAGGACCTCCAGTCCGCAATACGGAACGCGGGTATCTCAACCCCTGCCATCTCTGTCGAGATCCATGCCGGGTTCCCGGAAAATATCGATGGTGTCATCGCAACCCTGGAACCGGCGGCCGCGGCTGGCTGGATAAGCGCAGAAGAGCTCATGCGGCAGAAGTGTCTCCTGGCAAGTGCAAACGAGGTCGAGCGGCTGCGTGGAGCAGCATCGAAGCCCTATATCGAGCCTTCCCGGGGGGATCTGAAACACCTCGCGGCACAACGCCTCATTGCTCTCGCACGAAGCGGAATGTGCGGAGTGGCGATCATGAACGCAAAAAAAGAGACCGCCTACATGTTCGCTGACGAACTGCTCGCACTCCACCAGGCATGCCCCGCCGCACCCATCACCTATATCGCAAATCTCGAGGACAGGGGCCTTCCCAAGGTCAGAGAGGATGCGCGCCGGATCCGGGAAGAGCTCCGCGAGAAGGGCCTCGTGCCTGCCCTGTGTGGCGCACTCGACGAGTACGGAGCAAACGGAGAAACGCTCGGACGGCATATACAGGCACTCTCTCCGGAATTTGCGTTCATCGTCGGCGTTCCCCATGCGATCCCCCCACAGTTTCTCAGTGGTATCGAGTGCATCTCAGTAACAAACGGCCCCCGCCAGGTGGAGCCCCTCCGGGAACAGGGGCACCGGCATGTCGTGGTTGAGATCGACCTCCATCCGCGGACACTGGGTGTCTCGCATATTGTGGAAAGCGAGCTTGGTGCTGTGATCCGGAGCATGGTATGAAGGCGCTGATGATCGCCGGCGATCGTTCAGGGAGCGGGAAGACGAGTATTACGCTCGCCATCGCCGCACTCTTCTCAAGGAAGATGGCAGTCCAGACCTTCAAGGTCGGCATGGACTATATCGACCCCTCCTATCTTACCGGTGTTACCGGTCGCCCCTGCCGAAACCTCGACACGTACGTGATGGACGAGCACCAGGTCAGGGCTATCTACAGTCATGGATGCAGGGGGGCTGACCTCGCAATTGTTGAAGGGGTCCGGGGCCTCTACGAGGGGGCTGAAGCCCTCGGGGATTCAGGGAGCAGTGCATCGGTCGCAAGGTGTCTTGGGTTACCTGTGATACTGGTAGTGAACGCACGCAGCATCACCCGGAGTGCCGCTGCCCTTGTAAGGGGGTTCCAGTCATTTGATCCGGACATCCGCATCGAAGGGGTCATCCTGAACAATGTGGCAGGAGAGAAGCATATCCACAAGGCAGCCACTGCGATTGAGCATTATTGCCGCATCCCGGTGATCGGTGCAATTCCCAGGATGCAGGAGATGGAACTCGCGATGCGCCACCTCGGCCTGACGCCTTACCGCGAAGGCCGTGAGAGCGGGGAGTTCCAGGAAAGGATTCGGGTTGTGACGGAAAGGATTGGTGAACACGTGAACCTCGACTCTCTCCACTTGGTCGCCAGCCACTCACCCCCGCATCAGGACTCGCCGGACATCTTCAGGCCTGCGGATGTCCGGGACCTTACCATAGGGATCGCCTACGATGAGGCCTTCAACTTCTACTATGCCGACCTCTTCGATGTCCTGCACGCGGGGGGTGCCCGCACAGTCTGCTTCAGCCTGCTCCGTGACACGCTGCCCGACGCAGACGGGTACATCATCGGAGGGGGATACCCCGAGCTCTTCCTCCCTGAACTCGCGGAACAGGAAGAGTTGATGCGCGACATCCGTGATGCCTCCTGCAGGGGAGTCCCCATCTATGCCGAGTGCGGGGGGTTGATGTACCTGACAGAAGAAGTCATCCTGAAAGACGGGTGGCAGGGCATATCGGGTGAGAGGCGTTTTCCCATGTGCGGAGTGTTCAAAGGGACCACCACCATGCCAGGAAGAAGGGTTGTGGCCTACGTGAAGGGGAAGAGCGTTCCCGGATCTCCGATGGGGGAATGCAATTTCAGGGGCCACGAATTCCACTATTCTGATGTTTCGCTCGACCCTGGCACACGATTTGCCTACTCCCTCACAAGGGGACATGGAATATCGGATGGCTTGGACGGTGCTCTCATGAACAGGACAATTGGGAGCTATACCCATCTTCATCCCGTGGCAAGCCTGCCCATGTTCTCCCATTTCCTCTCGACCTGCCGGATGCACGTGAGCGGCTAATTCGATCAGCAGGTAAAAAATACCAGGAAATGAAACATTTATTCCATGCAGATCTACATCGATGGCAAGTTTTATCCAAAGGAGGAGGCGAAGATATCGGTCTTTGACCACGGACTCCTTTACGGGGACGGGGTTTTCGAAGGTATCAGGGCCTATAATGGCCGGGTCTTCCGCCTGCAGGAGCACCTGGACCGTCTCTTTGACTCGGCAAAGACGATAGACCTTGCCGTCCCCCTCTCCAAGGAAGAGATGTCACGCGCCATCATAGAGACCATCAGGAAAAACAACTTAAAAGAAGCGTATATCCGTCCCATCGTGACTCGAGGAGTGGGAGATCTCGGTCTCTGCCCCACCAAGTGCCCAAAACCGACCGTCATCATCATCGCCGTGGAGTGGGGAGCCATGTACGGCGATCTCTATGAGAAGGGACTTCGCGCCGTGACTGTCTCAGTGCGGAGAAACCCCTGCTGCTCACTTCCCCCGAACGTGAAATCGCTGAACTACCTGAACAATATCCTTGCCAAGATAGAAGCCAATTGCAAGGGCGGAGACGAGGCCATCATGTTCGATATGCAGGGGCACATCTCCGAAGGATCAGGCGATAATATTTATATCATCAAGAATGGCGTTATCCTGACACCTCCCACCCTGAACAATCTGAGAGGTATCACCCGGATGGTCGTGCTGGAGCTCGCAGAGCAGCTGGGGATCCCTGTCAAGGAGGCCAATCTTGGATATTTCGACCTCTATACCGCCGACGAGGTCTTTGTCACCGGCACCGCGGCCGAGGTGGCTCCCATCGTACTGATCGACGGGAGAACAATCGGGTCAGGGCGCCCTGGCCCCATAACCCGGCAGCTGATGGCGGCATTCAAGACTGCGACCGAGAGAGAGGGCACACCAGTCTACTGATCGGGATTTTTCACGGGCTCCCGCTTCCACAACTCTTTTTACCGTGAATAACCAATAAAAGAGAGCACTTGCTGCTATAGTGTAGTCCGGCCAATCATGCCGGCCTTTCACGCCGGCGACTGGGGTTCGAATCCCCATAGCAGCACTCTTACTCCCTTCCACACCAGTCATGGGATGCCACAATTGCCTCCTTTTTATAGGCAGAAGCGAATATACTATTATATAACCATTCCAACAGCAGTTTATTATCCTTCGTTATGACGCTATGTGAGAATCCCCGATTCGTATCATCCCGAATTCCTCTCCTGGCTATCGCACTCACAACATGTGTGATCCTTGTTGTCACCGTGCTTGCACTTCAATCGGGTCTCACGATCATCTTCCAGAATGCCTATTATATCCCAATCATCCTCTCCTGCTACTATTTCCAAAGAAAGGGCCTGTTTTTTTCTATCGGAATAATATTCGTCTATTTTACCCTGCTTGCATGGACTTTTCCTTTCCCTGATGTCATTCTCCAGGGTGTGATCCGGGTACTCTTCTTCCTCTTCATCGCACTCCTTGTGACCTATCTGTCAGAGACTATCCAGAAGGAAAAGTCCCGGTATAAGGGCATCTTCTCCGCGTCTGAATCCGCGATCATGCTCTACAGGAAAGACAACCTGGCAGTAATCGAGGCAAATCCCAGATGTCAAGAAATTACCGGGTATACTCCCGATGAACTCTGTTCACTGACTATCACTGCCATTTTTCGCGACGGAGAGGATATGATGCCGTTCTTCAAGGGAAGCGAACGATATTTCGTGCACCAGGAAGCAGCACTCCGGCATAAGGATGGGACCACCCGGATCGTTCTCTTCACGACAGGCTCTGCGGAACCAGGAATCGGCACGGTCACCATCCAGGATATCACCGACCGGAAGCGGGCTGAGGAGGCCATAAAAGCAAGCGAAGAAAAATTCCGCATGCTCTTTGAACATAGTGGAGACCCCATCATGATCCTCGGGATTGACGGTGCGATCATTGATGTAAACTCGACTGCAGAGACGCATCTTGGATATTCCCGCGAGGATCTTTATCGCATGAATATCAGGGATATTGAAATCCCTGAACATTCAGCCCTGATGGAAGGACAGATCCAGGAGATGAAAATGTCGGGCAGCACGCTCTTTGAGACGGCACATAGGACAAGGTCGGGGGATGTGGTCCCAATCGAGGTGCATGCCACGCTCATCTCCTACCATGGGAACCCCGCAGTTCTCAGCATCCGCCGGGACATATCGGAGCGAAAAAGGACTGAAGTCGCACTCCAGCAGGCGAACAGGAAACTGAACCTTTTAAACAGCATCACACGCCATGATATCCTCAATTCCCTGACTGCGCTGATGGGCTATCTCGAACTCTCGAAGGAAGAGGTACAGGATCCACGGATGAGGGAGTATATCGAGATCGAGATGCGAGCGGCAGAATCGATCAAACGGCAGATCGATTTCACGCGGGACTACCAGAACGTGGGGGTGAAATCCCCTGCCTGGTTCTCCGTGCCGTTGATGATCAGGCAGATGCGCGACCGGATTCAAAACGCTCGAATTCAGATAGAGATTGATCTTCCTGATGTGGAGATATTTGCCGACCCCCTCATTGAAAAGGTCTTTTACAACCTCATGGAGAATGCAGTCAGGCATGGCGGCAAGATAACGCGGATATGGTTCACCTGCGAAGGCCGTGACGGCAATCTGGTGATATCCTGCTGTGATGATGGTGCGGGAGTCCCAGTTGATAAAAAAGAGGCGATTTTCAACCGTGAATACTTCCAGCACTCAGGATTCGGACTCTTCCTGTCCAGAGAGATCCTTGGGATCACCGATATCCATATCCAGGAGACGGGAACTCCCGGGGAAGGAGCACGGTTCGAACTGGTAATCCCTCCAGGGGCATTCAGGTACCCGGGAAGACCGGGAACTACCCGCCGGGAAACTGACCGTACCTGAACATCAGCGACGTCTCCATCAATGTGGAGATCCCCAAAAAAAACCTGAACCACCTATAATTTCCCCATGAACCCGTCATCATAAACGCGATAAATCATTCCGGAGATGCCTCCTTTCTCTCTCAACGCGTTGCCTGCCCGGGGAGAACAATTCTTCTCAAAAGCCTGCGTACCATCTATCATACCTGCCTGGAACATCCGACGGGGGCATGGCAGTCACCCCTGGATTATACGGCCTGGTGAATGGGGACCAATCATCGAATCCTCTATAACCCAAAAAAGGATGATACATGACGATGTGACAGACAGGGCCATTCAGGTGAGAATATCCCATGGAAGAGAAACACGGAAGATTTGTACAGGGAGCCTGGGTCGAGGAAGAAGCCAGGCAGGCGGAGCAGCGCGAAGAGATCAAGACTGAACCAATCGATCAGCGGATTGACCATGTTTCTGCGATGGTCACGAAGTCGCTTTCCGAGGTCATTGGCCTTGTGCGGGACCTCGTCACGACACCCGCAGGGCATGCTCATATCGAAAAGCAGGTCAACGAGGCCGTCTCACAGATAGAGCGGGCCATATCAGACGTGCTGAAACCGGAACCTGGCGAGGACTCCGGTGAAGCAGGTGAAGAGAAGAAGAAGAAGATCCCAGTCGAGTAGATCTCCTCCCGCCTGAAAAGCGTACCAGTATTCAATGGAAAAGACCTGGAAAGAAAGGCTCACGGCCTTCCTGAAGCAGCCATTAATCGGATGCACTAATCCATCCGAATCCGCCCTTGCAAGGTATACCGCCGCGTTTACTCACCAGTCTTTCCTGAAGGGAACCGGGCAGCAACAAGGAACTCCTCTCCCTTGCGAGGACTATGAGAGACTCGAGTTCCTCGGTGACAGGGTCCTTAACCTCGTTGTCGCTGAACACCTCTTCTTTATGGGGCACGAAAACGAAGGAAGCATGACCTCCCGTATGGAGGTGGTGAAGAATCAGAACCTTGGGGCAATCGTGCCATCCCTGGGAATCGGGTTCCCGGAGATGATACGGGTTGGGCAGCACCAGCAGAGGACCACGAGGATCATCGCAGGCTCTTTTGAAGCGTTCATCGGTGCTCATTACCTCGAGAATGGCCTTGATTCGACAAGGAGGATGATCATTCGCCTCATCGGGGATGATATTGCGTCATTCTCCCCTCATCACAATTACAAGAAGATCCTGCAGGAAGAGATCCAGGGGAGCCTTGGAATACTCCCCGTCTATGTCCTGCACGATAAGAAGGGGCCCGATCACAAGCCGGAATTTGTGTATCAGGTTTTTATTAGCGGGACCCTGTGTGGAGAGGGCCGGGGCGCCAATAAAGCTGAGGCTACCCAGAATGCCGCATGGAATGCCCTGCAAGCCCGTGAAAGACGGCCTCACACTTAAAAGCGAGTGAAGAAAAAGGATCTTTATCCTGCGTTCCTCACCACATCGTCATGGGATGCCGGAGCACTTAAGTGGTCCTGTGCTCCTACAGAACGTATATGCGGCTGTGTCCTCATGACCTGTTCCAGGGTACAGTCTTCACTCGTGAAGGGGGTTGAAAAGAGGAATGGCAAAAAAGATACTCGCGGCAGTGGATGGATCACCGCTTACGCGCAACGTGATCAGCGCGGCTGTCGAGGAGGCCAGGTGTCATGGGGCAGAACTCCATATCGTACACGTACTGGAGAACGCGTGGGCAGAAGGAGACGTGGCACGGGAGCTGGCCATACGGGACCTTGAGGAGGAGGCAGCATCGCTCCTCTCATCAATGAAGGCGGAAGCCGAAGCACAGGGAGGAGAGGCAACCTTGCACCTCCTTCGGGGCCACCCTGGGGACCGTATTGTGGACTGCGCGATTGACATTGATGCAGACATGGTCATACTCGGGTCATTGGGGATGAGCAAGGTCAAGAGGATGATTACCGGGAGTGTATCCTTATTTGTCGTCACCCATTGCCCGGTAACCACCATGGTGGTAAAACCGAGCCCCTGATAGGAATTCATGGGCTCCAGATTCGGGCGCGGGAATACTCTCCCCTTCTGCATGAGAATGGCCGCAGTCCCCACAGTGGGGTATAGAGGGCAGGCACCCGGTGGGACACTTCCCCGGCCATACCGCGCGGGAGGCCTTCTTATCCTCCTCCATTCCTGAGAGGAAGGATTTCATCATAATGAGTGCTAACCTCTTGGACGATTATTCTCCGATGGACGTTGCGGAATCCCGGCATGATAGATCCTCTCTGGGGCAGGGGATGGTCCAGGCAGTTGTGCTTGCAGCGATTGCAATGGCTGTCATCGATGGAATCGTCGTGAGCATCGCCCTCCCCTCGATCACACGCGATTTTTTTGCGGATGTTGCCCAGTCGCAGTGGATCATCACTGCATACCTTGTCACCGAGACTAGCCTGCTCCTCATATTCGGGAGGCTGTCTGAATACACGGGAAAGAAAACACTCTTTTCCGCGGGGCTTATCCTCTTTACCACCAGTTCTCTTGCGTGCGGCCTCTCCGCAAGCCTTATTGAACTGATCGCGTTTCGGATCATCCAGGCAGGGGGCTCTGCCATGATATTCTCCATCAGCGGGGCCATCCTCTTCGAGACGTCTAGCCCGGGCGGGCAGGCCAGGGTCATGGGATACATCGGGGCTGTCACTGCAGCAGCAGGAATGTCCGCGCCAATACTGGGAGGGCTTATCACTGATGCCCTCGGATGGGAGTATATCTTCCTGATCAATGTCCCTATCGGTATCGTGGGCCTGGTGCTGTTTTCGCGTCATTTTCCGAAAAAAGAACCGCGAGAGTCTTATGTGAGGATGGACTGGGCCGGGTCTGCAACCCTCGTTGTCGCACTCATTTTCCTGGTGCTCTTCCTTGTGCAACTCTCATCGACCCTCTCGTGGTCCGCTGATGCCGGGCTCTACCTCATTATTTCCACCATTTCCTTGGCCCTTTTTCTCGTTACAGAATCAAGGCAGACACATCCCCTCCTCGATCTCGCCATATTCAGGAAGCTTGACTTTACCCTTCCCAATCTCTCGATGATCTGCATATATATGGGGTTTTTCATGCTGAACCTCATCGGGCCTTTTTATTTTGAAGGGGTGATGAACATGAAACCTTCCCAGGTCGGGCTCGTGTTCCTGATCGCGCCGGTGATCATGGTCATCGCCTCACCCCTTTCAGGGTGGCTGTACGATCGATACGCACTGCGTGCACTCCCCTCGGCAGGGATTCTGCTCACCGGCATCTCCCTTCTCCTGCTTGGGTACGTAGTGATGCTCCAGGATCTGCTGCTCATCATCCTTCTCTTTGTTCCCCTTTCCGTGGGCAGCTCGTTCTTTCACAGCCCGAGCAGTACTGATATCATGAGGGCTCTGCCCCTCACGAAGTCCGGCCTTGCCTCCAGTGTAAGCGCAACCCTCAGGAACCTCGGCATGACACTTGGTGTCTGCATGTCGGGAATACTCCTCACGGTCGAACTCCACCATGCGGGTTACAGCGGCCCTATCCAGGAAGCTGCCCCGGAGGTGCTCGCAGGGGTGATTGGCAACATCCTCTTCATCGCCGCAGCATTGTGTGGAGTGGGAGCTGTTCTTTATCTTGCAAAGAACGTGCTCCTTGACCGCCCCTAATGGCGAGGTTTTGGACCTCCCCCTGTGCACCCAATTACTGTATAAGGAATGAGGGGATGCTATTAAGAACGAATCCCGCCATCTCAATTTGAGGAATCCTGGATGAAGATACACTATGTCTATGCCCATCCGGAACCGCGGTCTTTCAATGGTGCGCTCAAGGATGTCGCGATGATCACTCTCGCTGCGCGAGGACATGAGGTGAGAGTCTCAAATCTCTATGCAACGAAGTTCAAGGCGGTCCTCGATCCGCAGGACTTCAGGATAAGGGTGCGGCATGACCTATTCAACCCGGCTCAAGAGCAGATACACGGAGTTGCCACAGGGAGTCTGGCTCCCGATATCCAGGAAGAGATAGAACGCATCTCATGGGCAGATCTTCTCATATTCCAGTTCCCTCTCTGGTGGACATCCATGCCAGCAATACTCAAGGGATGGTTCGACCGAGTATTTGCCCAGGGATTCGTGGTCGACATTGCGCAGGGGAAGGTATACGAAAATGGCCTCCTGAAAGGCAAGAAGGGGATGCTGGTGGTTACCTGCGGTTCTCCCAGTGAGATGTACTCTCCGTCAGGGATTCATGGAGACATACGAAGACACCTCTCGGTGATCGAACATAACATCCTCGAGTTTGCGGGCCTTTCCGTCCTGCCATCGTTTCTTGTGTTCGGCGTCCCCTCGATTACCCCTGAAAGGGCTGCACAGGTCCTAAAAGAGTATGAACAGGTTCTTGCCAGTCTTCCCGTTTGAACTGGGGGAACCGGGTTCTCTCTCAATCAGGCTTTTTTTACCTCTTCTTTCTCGCTCTTTCCCTCGTTCGCTTCCCTCGAGATGAGGCAGAATATCCCGCCAATCAGCATCACAATATCCAGTGGGGGCAGTACACAGGAGATGATGGCGAATACCCCGGCACGGGAAAAATCCCGGTTCTCGGTGGCATTGAGGGCAAGAAAACCGATAACAAGACCGATCACCTTGACCAAAAAGAGCGGGACAAGGATAAGGAGCGGGATTGTCAGGCTTATTTCCAGCGCAAAAAAGGTCCCTGCGCCATACATGATCGCAGCAAGCACTCCTATGAAGAGGAGCACGAGTATCCCGAGAATAAGCGAGACCAGGACAAGGATCTTCCCTATCTTGGCCTCGGCACTAATCCCTTCCACGTTCAGCATTGGATATCCACCATACTAGGTGTCGGATACCAGTCACCTTGAAACTATTGCCGTGGGGACGGCAATTTTTACCCACTTATGGGATGATAGCCACATTCAGTTGCGATGGTGATCCTGGTGCATGTGTGAAAAGCGCATTCACCGTATTACTTCTCGTCTGCCTGCCTTGCAGGGCAGAAATTGCAGATTGCAAACGGGACATCCTTGTGCTTATCCCTCACGGGGCAGAAGAAGGCACCGTCCCGTTCCTCAACCTTCCCGCCACCTGGAAATGGTGTTCCCACGGGGTGCCCTGGCCGTTCCTGGACGAACATGACGTACCCTGCCAGGAGATAATAGAACATCCTGTGAAGGGGCGAATGAAACTGCGGGAGGTATTCGGCCTTTGGGTCACCTGCGTAGCACCCGTCAGGGATCATCCCCAGATAGGAAAGATACAGCTCCCTCTCTCTCAACGGTTCGTTCATGTCTCTGAACTCCCCACGAGTGCAGGTGGTGATAAGCGAGTGGTGTGCATCGACCACCTGGGAGAGGAGGTAGGGGCCCGCGACATTCCTGTAAGGGGGTGGGAGGCGGTGCACCTCGTGCCTCACCCTCCCCATGATCACCTGGAGATCGAAGAGAGAGTAGGCAGATACCTCTCTTGCAATGAGTATCCCTGCCTCTCCCCGCGTACGTGCTTCGGCAAGCCTCGCGCAACCCCTTTGTATACGGGCAAATTCCGGACCCCTGGCTTGAGTCGTCATCAAATCCCTCGCTGGGAAGAGAGAGAGATTGTGATGGCCGCCCAGGATGGATGCCGGGGGGAGAGACTGGAAAGTGAATTCATCCTCTTTCCAGATGACTGCCTGGTCAGGAGTACCTCCCTCTGAGACTGAGTGCCACGAGGCAGAGGGCAGCGAGGGGTATCATGCATCCGAACGGTGCCTGAGTTGGAGCTGGAGTTGACTGTGGGGTAACTTTCTGGTCAATCCCTATTGCGGTCGGATGCGTGACCACTGCGGTGGTCGCGGCCTGTCCAATCGGCGGGACGACCTGGAGTATGAAATTGGAGATCGGCTGCATCCCGGTGAGAGATCCTGCCTGTGAGCAGGGGCCGGCCCCGGCCTCCCCCGTGAGGTACAGGATGCTCACGCTTGAGCCATCGTTTCTCCCTGAATATCTTGCTGACTGGCCGGCGGTCATCGAACGCTCAAGCACAGGGATTCCTCCACTCTTCAGGACAACATGCGCATTCTGCGCCTTGCAGACGGATCCGGTGCAATGGTTGCAGTCAGGGGTTGTGGAATACTCAATCTCGTAATCTCCCGCAAGGGGAACTGGGATCGTATCCGGATCGCCGAAAAGGTCGGTGACCATCCATTCCTCCCTGCTAGCTGAAGGAATGACACGCGAAAATCCTGCCCATGCACCGCCACTCGCACCGAGGATTGTGGCAACTACCTGGTCGCCATTCCTGAAAGTGTTGAAGATCCCCTCTTCGGGAACAGTCCCCACTACCTGGAGTGGGGTAATGGGAGTGAACCTGCAGGCGGCGTCACCCCTCGAATAATCGCAGAGGTACTGGGACTCCGCCCGTATCGTGATGGTCCCGGACAGGGGATCAAGCGCAGTGATCCGGCCAAGATACGCAATTTCCTGCACTGCTGCAGCCGCCGGCATAGCCACGAGGGCGAGGAGGATGAGCACAATGAGAACACAGGCCCTGCCGTGCGAAGATGAGAGACCATGCGTGCCTATCATAATTATGAGAGGATATGTCGCGATACGGATAAAAAACCACATGATAGCCTGAAAGTGCCATGTCCAGGGCAACGCCTCCACTCTTTTCGATGGGACGCGATTCAGCGTCAACCGCTTCCGATTCATATGGTTTTTTGAACCGGTGGAAAAGAGGGAGAGAAATTCCCCACCCGAAGAGCACTATACTTTACTTAAATGAGAGTAATTCGAGGAAGGAAATAGAGAGAATGGAAAAATAATATCCATTCCGCGGGGTTATGGGAAGGTCAGGTTGAGATTCCCGCTTTCTTGATGAGATAATATGCCCCTGCGAGGCAGAGTACAATGAACCCGAGGCCCCACAATGTCATGTCTGAGAGGGGCATGTCAGCGTAAGGGTCAAGAAGGATAATTTTCCTTGCGACGGCGATGACTGCGAGGAGAACGATTATCTCCACGTGTATCTCCTGCTTCTTGATGTACGCCTTGATAGTGTCAAGAAGTTCTATACCAATCAGCACAAGGAGAAAGAAACCGAACACGTTCAGGATCTCATGATGATCCAGTCGGAACGATTGATCATACAGGACACCTGCGGCGATGAGGAGGACGAGTTCGACGACCGATACAAGGATAATGAATGCGAGGAGGATGATAAGGACGTAATAGATATACTTCTCAAATTTATTCAGGCGTTCAAGCATACCAGTCCATGCCTCCCATCATACCCCGGAATCCGGTCATCCGAAGACAAAACCCGCATTCCCATCAACCTTAAAGCGTATTCCCGAGACCACCTGGTTTTGTGACCCGGCAGCGCCTTTGCGAGGTAGACATTCGTATATAAACCCCGAGAGCCCTTAAAGCCTCTCTCTGCATACCCATTGGTTTCCAGACCCACAGAAAGGACGAGTGAGACATGCCCCTCCCTTTCAACTTGAAAGGGATGACGAGTGTGGATGCGGCAGTTTGGACTTGTAAAGACTGCATCCAGGGGACTATCGAGCGAGTACATTTACTCCCTGAATACACACAATGGATATTTGTAGAAGAAGAGAAAGAGGTGTGCGTATATGAAAATGAACGTTCGAGTGCTCATATTCTTCTTTTTCATGTTCATCCTGGCAGGGACTCTTTCCGCCCAGGGGTCTGAGGCCGTTGCCACCGGGACAGGGTTTTTTCTTGTGGAATCGGATCCGTCAGGAGCCCAAGTGATCTTCAACGGGCGCTTCATTGGTGTGAGTCCCGTTACTTATCCTGTTTTGGCAACCTCAAGTCCTCCTCACACCATCACAATCGCCGCGAGCGGGTATTATCCCCATACCACCCGGTACGAGACCAACCCTCAGCCAGGTGAGACCATCAGGGTATATGCAGACCTTGAACCAAGCCAGTCATTCGGAACCCTTGTGATCACCTCCGTGCCTACAGGCGCACTGATCACCATTGACGGCGGGAAAGGGCAGCAGGCACCCTGGACATACCAGGATATTCGATCCGGCAGCCACCTGGTGCAGGCTTTTCTCTCCGGATACGAACCATATGTCACGATCACCGATGTGCCTTCAGGCGGAACCACCACAGTTGAAGCGGTGCTCAAGCCACTTTCTGACGTGGGAACCATTCAGGTCAAGAGCGCTCCCGGAGGAGCCGATGTCTACGTCGACGGCATTTACCGGGGATCGACGGCAACTACCGTGGGAAACCTTGCGGCAGGCTCCCATTTTGCGCTCCTTAAACTCGTGGGATACCAGGACTGGTCTGGCCTTGTGACAGTACGCACAGGCCAGGTGACGATCCTTGATATTCCCCTGCAGGTCCAGACAGAGATGAACACGGGATTCATCCATATCGAATCTATGCCCTCCGGCGCATCGGTGTATGTCGACGGGGTGTATCAGGGAGTCACCCAGGGGGGAAACCCTCTTGACCTGACGGGAATCCCCCCGGGGGAGCATGTCCTGACCCTCAGGCTGGAGAACTACCAGGATTATACTACCCGCGTACTGGTGCAGGCCGGAAAGACGGCAAGTGTACGGGCGAGCCTCGTCCCGCTCCAGGCCCCTGCAGGGTCGGGTGTGGTCCAGATCTCCTCAGAACCTTCGGGAGCAAATATCTTTCTCGATAACCTGTGCATTGGTATCACCCCCCTGACCGTCCCCTCAATACCTGCGGGAAGCCACGAGATAGTGATACGGCTTTCTGGATACCAGGACTACCGGAATACCTTTAACCTCAGTCCCGGGCAGACTGCGCAGATCCAGGTGGCGCTGAACCACGATATCCCCGGGATCCCATTCCCCCCTTTTTCGACGATCCTTGCGCTCATCGGTGCGGGAATCATTTTTCCTCTCAGAAGATGGCAGAAGAGGTAAACCATTTTTTCCCGGAACAGATCTCTCCGTTCCCGCTCATTCGTGAATCGGATACCAGGCGTGGGGGAAAAGGAACGGTTTTTTAAAAAAAAAGACGCGTCAAGTGACAGTATACCTTTTCCTGCCCGTATTCACTCGTGTTCGCCGGCAACCCATCGCGAACCATCGGCGGTGTATTCCTTCTTCCAGATTGGGACGGATTCTTTTATCTGGTCGATGATGAATTCACATCCCTCGAACGCCGCCTTCCGGTGAGATGCACCCACGACGATCATCACGATATGGTCGCCGACCGAGAGCATTCCTACCCTGTGGACGATATCAACATGGGAGACACCGAACCGGGCAATGGCCTGCTCACGGATTCGGGCAAGTTCTTCCTCTGCGACTTCTTCGTATGCCTCGAGATCCATCCGTTCGATCCCGTCATCCCTCACCACCCCAAGAAAGCTCACAAGGGCCCCGATTGTGCTTGCCTCTGCCTCTTCCAGGATCTTCCCTGGATTGATATCATCCCTTGTGATCCTGATCATCCCTGGAACCATTCTGTCACCCGCCAGCTACGGGGGGGTAGATTGCCACTTCATCACCGCCGGCGACAGGGTGATCATCCCTGTGCGACCCGGTCACCCTCTCCCTGTTCACAAGGACGATGACCGAGGGTTTCACCCTGCCACCGCTGTCCAAAAGTTCGCCCATGCCCCGGGGATTTGACTCCTCCACAGCCATCACCACATCCCTGACTGTCGCCGGGGCAGGTACTGTAACCTCGAACCGCTCACCGAACAACTCCCTATACCGTGCAAATGCCCTTACTCTGACACTTATCATCATTGCCAATCACCCTTCCCGCAGACCTGGCACGCTGGGTCCCTCACGAGCGGTATCTGATCGAGCCTCCCGCACCTGCCATCCCAGACCACCAGGACGTTTTTTGCCACCTCCCCATCGCGAATGAGTATCTTGATCGCTTCCAGGGCCTGAAAGAGGCCGATTATTCCTGCAGTGACTCCAATAACCGAAGTAGCCACACTTTCAGGGGGGTGGGGAAACGCACACTGGAGACATGCCGTCTCCCCCGGAACGATAGTAGTCATCTGGCCGAAAAACCCGTTCACTGCGGCATGTACGAGGGGAATTCCCTGGTCGAGTGCTGCACGATTCAGGTGATATCTTGCTTCGTAATTGTCAAGCGCATCAAGAAGCAGGTCCATACCGCCTGCCAGGGTTTGCGCATTCCCTGCATTCAACGCCACGGGCAGTGCCTCGATCCTGATATCCGGGTTGAGTGCACGGACCTTCTCTGCAGCAGATTCCACTTTGAACCTGGAAATATCCGGTTCTGCATGGAGGATCTGGCGATTCAGGTTACTCCTCTCCACGCGGTCCGGATCGACAAGTCGCAGGTGTCCCACCCCTGCTGCTGCAAGGTACAGCAAAACAGGTGAGCCAAGTCCGCCTGCACCGGCCACACATACCGATGCACTGTGGAGGCGTTCCTGCCCTTCCTCCCCGATCAGGGGCAACTGGCGAGAATACCTTTCGCGCTCCCTTTCAGAAAGCATCACGCCCTTCTCCCATATCATGCCCTGCATTTCAGCGTATACGGGCAGTGTAAAGAATATATCATCATCCTGGAACATAATGGTGCGTGACCGCCATCATGAGGGTAACATTCCTGGTTGGTTTTTCGAGGCGGTGAAGAGCGAATTGGGCGGGGAGTGGACCAATCGATCCACTCGTCCAATACCTGAAAAAAGCCTCCCCGCTATCAGGTATTGGAGGGATGCGAGAACCGGGTATATTTTGTGGGATCTACACTCCCCCTGTACAACCACCTGCGATGCTGCGCCGGTGCCTTCGAGGAGATCGTTGAGCTTCTATTCCCGGCCCCTCTCCCTTCCCGGGTCAGATTGTCTGAAGCATGCAAGATATCTGACCATCCCAATGGGCAGGGGGGTGAAAGCTTTGGCGTGCAATAGTATCACTGCCGATCACAAATGCCCGAAATAAAGAGATGAATCACTCCCTCGTAACATGCAGATCACGGGGGTTTTGACAGAAAAACTGATGAGCGTAATGCATAATTTCATCATCATCATGGGTGTGCAAGGTATGTCCAGTGAAACCATGTTGCCTGTTTGCGTACGGGCTGCAATGCTCTCCAGCGTGGGAAGATACCACGAGGCGCTCCTCCTCTTTTCTCAACATGATATGCAGGACTCCCATGGTCCTGATGAACTCGCCGCATGGGCCTTCACACTGAACAGGACCGGCCGGTTCAGGGAAGCCCTTTCCAAGTGCGACGAGGCCATCTCCCTTGACCTCCACTGTTCCAATGCATGGTTTGTCCGGGGTCTCACTCTCTATTATCTGGGACGATATGGAGATGCCATCGCCTGCCTCGACAAGGTGCTTCTCCAGGAACCCAGCCATGCCGAAGCCTGGTACATCAAAGGCAACTGTCTCTATTTGAGAGGAGAGGTAGAGCACTCGGTTCATTCATACGAAAAGGTCCTCGACGTGGATCCTCGTTCTCCAAAGGCATGGTACAACAGAGGAGTAGCGCTGGCTGACTGTGGGGAGTACGAAAAAGCCCTCGAGTCTTATGATGAGTGCCTGAAGGAGAACCCCAACCTTGGAGTCATCTGGACCAACAAGGGAGTCGCACTCGCAGGCCTTTTACGGTATGCCGAGGCTATTGACGCGTTCGACATGGCGCTTTCCCTCGATCCGGACGATGCCGCAGCACTTCACAACAAGGGGATATCGCTCTCGCGGATTGGTAGGGACAGTGAGGCTATGGAGGTAATGGAAAGAGCAAGAAAGGTATCAACTACCAGGTCGCCGGGAAAAAAGATCTGGTAACCTGGTTCCAGTCGGGGGGTGAGCGTCGGCATTGGAACCTGGAGGGTCCAGCGTCCCTTCCCAGCAAGGGTAATATCCGGTCCTTTTACTCGAACAAGTAACTATAACATCCATTCCCTTCCCATACCCTTCTGTGGTATCGAATTCACGGTTCACCATGGAGATACCCCGCCTCACCTGCAGCCTTTTTGGTGCAATCAAGGCTGCGGCAACCTTGAGAGACACGGTCATCCTCGTGCATGGGCCAAAAGGGTGCGTATACCATGTCAATTATATCCTGGGGCTTCGCGGCGACTGCCACTGCCCGGTCTATTGCACCTGCATGGATGAACACGACGTAGTCTTTGGCGCGGAGGACCGGCTGAAGGAAGCGATTGAGGATCTTGATTCACAAAAGAGCCCTGATATGATCGTGGTCCTCTCCTGCTGCGCGTCAGGGATCATCGGCGAGGATGTCCAGAATGCCTGCAGGGTCGCAAGGACGGGTGCAAAGGTGATCTGCATCGACGCGGGGGGGTTTTCCAGCGATTATACGGCCGGGTACGCAAAGACCCTGGAAGCCATTATATCGGGAGTCGCGGATCCTGCAGTACCCACGGAAACGGGGACCGTCAACATCCTTGGGATGCTCAGGGCCGGGCCTGACCTTCTGGAGATCCGCCGCCTTCTCTCAATGCTTGGTCTTTCTGTGAGAGTAGTGATGCCTGCGGGAGCGACATACGAGCAGATCCGCCGTATTGGTGCTGCATCACTCAATATCGTTATCTGCGAGACTGCAGGGATGCAGGCTGCCCTGCTCCTTGCGCAGATGTTCGGGACACCATTCATCAGGACCGTCTATCCTGTAGGTGCCGGATTGAGCAGGGAATTCCTTGAAGATGTCGCTTCCGCACTCGGGGTTTCAACGAGCCCTGATATCGATGAACCGGCTGGAAGAGACCCCCAAATACATCACAGGGCAAGGATCGCGCTCTTCTCCGGGCCCACGAGAGCGACAGCCCTTGCACGGTTCCTCTCATCCCACGGGATTTCCCCCGCGGTAATCGTACTTGACTTCGGAGAACCTTTCGCACACGAGGTGAAGGAAGCGGCAGGTAATGGATGTGCAGTCTTCATCTCTCCGCGGTGGGACGAGATAGAGGATGCCCTGAAATCACACCAGATAGATCTCGTACTGGGAGGATTGATGGAGCGTCCGATTGCTGCGAAACTCGGGATCCCCCTCATCGACGTCATGCACGGGAGCATGTTGACTGCCGGCCCGGAGGGCGGGGCTTCCATGCTTCGGCATATCATGAAATATTCCCAACCCCGAATCAGCAGCGCTTCATCTGATCCATCGCATGATGGAGAGTAAAAAGAGAGAGAAATAAACAGAACGAATTGCCCGATACCACAGGTTTCATTAAAAAATGAATAATGCTTCCCTAATGAAAAAGGGAGGGATTTCAGGATGATTCCTGCACCGTGATTTGTTCCATCTCGCCGGTGATCTGATGGTACGTGGTCATCTGTCCTAACACTTCCATTGCCTCGGGCCCGAGGAATTCGGCCGTGGCAACGTTCCCCGTCGTAGCATTTACCCTGAATAGAATACCGGGACCGCCCAGCTCATAGTAGCCGCCACGGGATATGAAACGGGTGAAAGGATAATCAAAACCCTGATCCTGCAGGAATACGCGGATGCCCTCCCTTGCCCTCGCATATGCAAGAGTCCCGCGTATCTCTTTCATCGCATCTTCCCCCTCAAATTCCGCCTCGATAACCCTGTTATTGGAGAGATCCACAAGGAAACTGCGGTTCTCTGTCCTGAGGCGGAGATACTCCCCCTCTTTGGTGGCGGCCAATTCCGGGGGCAGGTAACTCGCATTGTTCATGAAGGTCTTTACTACCAGCAGTGCCTGGGAATACCCTGGAATCCGCTCTTCTTTTTCGTTTAGCATTCGGTCTCCTGCCCCACTTTCCTCGAGGCATCCGCAGGCTGCAATACAAAAGGCTCCCACGAAGAATATTACGAAAATACGGATCATGCGTGTTCAGTATATCTTACTACGCTTCACTTTTCACGATTTCTGTGCCGGTGGGATTATCCCCGGACATATCGTCTCTCCCCTCTCGTCTTTACGACAATGGTGCATGTGAAGTCTTTCCTGGCCAGGGAAAGTTTATCCTTTTAAGGCACTCGTCCGCCTCTCGCACCCTGCCCATCTCCCGGAGAGTGAGTGATTTCTGGTAATAGACAAACGCGTTTACTGCGTTCAGTTCAAGCGCACGATTGAAGCACTCAAGCGACTCTTCCAGTCTGTGAAGCTCTCGCAGTGCAATTCCCTTGCTCGCGATGACCCTGATATTCCTGGGAGAGAGGGAGAGAGAGCGGTCAAAGCAATTCAGTGCCTCTGCATAACGCCCCAGTTCATTCAGGCAGTAACCCCTGTCATTGAGTGCATAAAGAAACCCAGGGTTTACCGAGAGCGCAATATCGAAGCATTTTATCGCATCTTCACAGCGATGGATCTTCCGAAGGGTATAGCCCTTCTTGAAGAGGACCATCAGGTTGTGCGGTTCCTTTTTCAGGGCCTCTCCATAGACATGGAGTGCTTCCTCGTGCCTTCCCATCTCGTAATAAATATCTCCCATCGCCTCGAGGATTGATGTATCATGAGGCGTCACTTCCAGGGCTTTTGAATACGCAATTATCGCATCTTCATGCTTTCCCAGGTTTTTTGCCCGCCTGGCACTCTCCAGCAGATCCATCTCCACCATCAAAGTCAAGGTTTATCTTTCGATATTTAAGTTATTCCCTCTGATCAGTCAGGTGAAAAAACCCGGATTAATTGGCTTCACTCTTATTTCCGATTTTGTACCAGAGATATCAGGACCGGAACTCGCAGGAATATTTAAATAGTGAAACCTTGTATTCTCACATTACAAGGTGGCATTCAGAGGCAGTGCGTAGAAGGAGCCTCGGGCTCGAATACATGCCTGATAGTTTCGACTCTCACATCCTCAGAGTGTACACTCCGGGATGATCTCGTATGAAACATTCTCCTCTCGTAAGGGTGAAAATCCCCCTTCTGGCTGCGCTGTTCATCATAATCACAGTGCTTGCCCCTGTGAGCGCGGAAGACCTCGTTGCGGACTTTACTGCATCACCCCTCTCTGGCCCGCATCCGCTCAGTGTACAGTTCAACGACACTTCCACGGGCCTCGTCACTTCATGGCTCTGGTATTTCGGTGACGGAAATTCCACCAATCTCCGGGACCCGCTTTACCAGTACACAGCCCCCGGAAATTATACTGTCAGCCTCACCGTCGCAAACAGCACGGGGAGCAATATGATGGTAAAGCCAGGATATATCCTCGTTACCAACACCCCTCCTGTGGCCGGATTCAGCGCGAGTCCCCTCTCCGGGCATATTCCCCTGCCTGTTCAGTTCACTGATGCGTCCACCGGTGTAGTGACCAGTTACCTGTGGGACTTTGGCGATGGAAACACTTCCAGCGATTCGAATCCCCTTCACACCTATCAGGCTCCCGGTTCGTACAATGTGAGCCTTATGGTTGCAAACGACGGGGGAAGTAACACTACAACCGCCCTCCATTATATCACGGTCACCAATACTCCTCCCGTCGCTTCGTTCTCTGCAAATATCACCACAGGGATTGCACCCCTCCCAGTCCTCTTTACGGATGAATCCTCTGGTGAAGGTATCACGAGCTGGTCATGGACATTCGGTGACGGCGGGGACTCCACCCTCTCAAGCCCTGTGCATGTATATTCGACTCCGGGAACATATTCAGTCGCACTGACCGTCCAGAATGACGGCGGGGACAATACCAGCACCAGGACGAGCTACATCCGGGTCTTCAACGAAGCCCCCATCGCGGATTTCGTGGCTGTTCCTACATCTGGCGGAGAGCCGCTCATTGTCCAGTTCCATGACACCTCGCTGGGAAATCCTACAACATGGCAATGGCAATTTGGTGATGGTGACATCTCATCATTGCAGAGCCCTTCCCATACGTACTTTAGCCCCGGGAACTACACGGTGAGCCTCACTGCCAGCACCTCAGGGGGGACAAATACCACGACCAGGGTGAACTACATCCAGGTCCAGCAGCGTTATCCCGTTGCTGATTTCTCAGCATATCCGACACTTGGGGTGATACCGCTTGCCGTTCAATTCACCGATCTCTCCACAGGTACACCAACAGCCTGGACCTGGGACTTCGGAGATGGGAACATATCGAATGACCCGAGCCCGACGCATACCTATGAGTCTGCAGGAATCTATACCGTGAACCTCACGGTCTCAAACAGTTTCGGGACCGGTTCAATCGAGATCCCCGGATGTATCACGACCGGAGAACTCCCGCAAGCCGATTTCAATGCCAGCAGTACTGAAATTTTTACGAACCAATACGTTGACTTCAATGATCTCTCAACCGGCAATCCCACATCATACCTCTGGGATTTCGGTGATGGAACGAACAGCACGTATCCCTGGGCATGGCACTGGTATTCAGAGCCGGGCAACTACACTATCTCGTTGACAGTCTCAAACGAGTTCGGCAATGATACCGAAGTAAAGACCGATTACCTCTCTGTGTCCCCCCACCCTCCCGAGGCTGATTTTGAAGGATGGCCAAGGGATGGATCGTTTCCGCTGACAGTGACATTCTACCAGTGGTCATACGGAGGATATTTCGAGAATCTCTCGTACCTGTGGGATTTTGGGGATGGCACTACCTCAACCAGCAGCGACCGTGAAGTCGTACATACCTACATGGAGGCCGGGGTCTACAATGTCACGCTCACTGTATCGGCAGATGGCCTGTCTGATACACTAGAGAGGATCAATTACGTCGGCAACTGGTCACCACCCGCTCCCGTTGCAGGTTTCACTGCGACACCAAGGAGCGGGGATGCCCCCCTGACTGTCAGCTTCATCGACCAGTCTACAGGATCTCCTCCCCTTTCGTATGCCTGGGATTTCGGGGATGGAGAAACCTCGAATGAGAAAAACCCTGTCCATACCTATGCCGCTGCCGGAGCCTACAACGTGAGTCTGGCCACCACAAACGCGGGCGGGAGCGACATCGAAGTGAGAGAGACATATATCCTTGTCAGCCAGAAAATTCCCCTGAAAGCTGATTTCACATCGAACGTGACCTCGGGTGTTCTTCCACTCAGCGTTCAGTTCTTCGATGCCTCCGAGGGAGATCCGGTTTCATGGTTCTGGAACTTTGGGAGAGACTATTATTACTTGCAAGAGAACCCACTCGGGGCAAGCGCCCTTCCCTATTCAGACGGCCGGATATCATCAGAAAAGAATCCCGTGGTGGTCTATAATTCACCGGGGAACTACTCTGTCATGCTGACAGTGAGCAGGACGGGAGAGACCGATACGGTCGAGAAGGTTGACTATATCCATGTCTCCCCGCCACCCCCAGTCGCATCATTCTATTCATATCCATCGGAGGGAGATGCACCACTCGAGGTAGAATTCGATGCGTACGTCCCCTACTGGTATTACTACGACGAATGGGTATGGGACTTTGGTGATGGGACAAACACCACAGAAGGGTATCCCTGGACCATCCACACCTATCAGAATCCGGGCCTCTATAACGTCACACTGACCATCAACAGCCAGTACGGGAGCAACACGACCACGGTAGTCGACTGCATCAATGTCACGCAGCCGCCCCTTCCCCCAGTCCCCTCATTTATGGCTGCCCCCCTGTCAGGAAATGCACCTCTCAGCGTGGCCTTCACTGATACCTCAACGGGCGTGGTGACTTCACGCTGGTGGAACTTCGGCGATGGAACGACTGTGTGGAGCAATCAGAGCCCGTACATCGAACATACGTATTCGTTCCCCGGCACCTACACCGTCTCTATGACTGTGGGAAATGCTGCCGGCCAGGAGACATCCACAAAGCCAGGTTATATCCAGGTGTCCCCATCAGGATCACTCCCCATCGCATTCTTCACGATGAGACCGATGTCCGGTGTCGCGCCCCTGACCGTCTCATTCACTGACCGCTCGATGGGGGCGCCGCTTGCATGGGAGTGGGACTTTGGAGATGGGAACACCTCCACAGAGCAGAGTCCTTCGCATACCTATACCGGAACAGGGACGTACACGGTCACGTTGAAAGTATTTAACTCTGGAGGGAGCAGTTCCCGCTTGGCATATGTCTGGGTGAGGGCGCCCACCGTTGTCGCTCCGTCCGCCACCCCCACACCATCGGGGACCATTTCGCCGACAGTCACCCAAACGCCCGTGGCCCCCCTGGTGCCAGGTCGTGCTCCAGTCTCCTTTTTCATGATGAGTAAAAGCATCGGCTTTGCCCCGATGACCGTCCAGTTTACCGACATGTCCTTCAATTCTCCGGTCTCCTGGAACTGGGACTTCGGTGACGGGGGGACCTCGACTATCAGGAACCCCACTTACACCTATACCACTGCAGGAACCTATACTGTCAGCCTTACCGTGCAGAACGCGGCAGGAAGCAGCACATCCTCAAGAAAGGTATACGTGCGATAGCAAGGGAGATAACATAATTTTTTAAAAACCTAACTTCGCCACTTTTCCAAAGGAATCCCTAATAATAACGCACCAGAGCGATTCGCCAGTATGAATATTACCAGAGATTAGGGACCTCCAGGTTACCGTACTTCCTGACAAAATCGCCCAAAATGGGCTCCAATTCT
>JAKPPB010000121.1 GCA_029547605.1 Methanobacteriota archaeon
CCACCACAACCCACATTACCCCACCATACCAACCTTCTTCCATGGTCCTTGAAGAGACTCTCCTGTTCAACTCGGCAGATGATGCGGACACGTTCATCAGGTTCCTCCGGAAGAAACGGTGCAAGGCGCACAAGAGATCAACGGCGGTGTTCCTGGAAGTCCAGGAGATATCCGGCCCAATCGACAATATCATTGGCTACCTGAGAGAGCTGGCGGAAGATGCAGAGCTCGACGAAGACGAGTTCGAGGAGGGATACCCCTTTGAGGAGCGTATCGAAGTCCTCGAACGGCAGAAGGAGATGCTCGGCAATTTTCTTTTATCGCACGGGGAGGGGGATATTGTCTTTTCGGCGGGTGATATCAAGGAGTATTCAAAGACCGCCACGCTGCACATGATGCAGTCGGTGCTGCCGATCTTCAGGGAAAAGATGGCAGAGCTGGGGCATGAACTGCCGCCTCCGCAGGAGGAGAAGAGACAGGAGATATCAAAAGAGGAGGCAAAGAAAGCCCGGGGTTTTCTCGCGGTCTTTGACCTGCTCGAAGAAAATAACATGATCGAGAAGGAGGGGGATTTCTACCGGCTGACAAAGAAGCTGCCCCTCGCCGAGTGCAGAACGAAGGTCCACCTGCCGGACATGCCGGAGATCGATCCTGATGACCTCCCTGGTTACGGGCTCTCGTCGCACGTCAACCTCATCGGGCAGGTCCAGTACCAGGTGTTCATAGACTCTGATGTCAATTTCCAGTTCTCTGTCGATGAGATGGACGAGGGACTGATCGGGCTTGATGTGGACGCTGAGAGCCTTGACACTTTCTACCGGGGCCTTGAGCGAAAAAAGGTCGCGATTCATGCCGTCCTGGAGGTGGTAGGCCAGGCAGGGAAGATATCGTTTGATGCACTCTGTGAACGCCTCCAGGAGTATCCGATCCACGCAGAAGAGAGCCCCGAACGAATTACGCTTACACTCGAACGGGAGTTCCTCTCCTCGCTCGTGTCGGAGATGCGAAAACTCGGGTACCTCACGGGCTCGCAGGAGAATATCAGGCTGGCGAGATAACCGGTAATTCCCCCTCTGATTACCCAAAGGGGTAGGGATCACCTCGGAGTTGCGTCAGGAGGAGGCGGACAGTGCTTATTCCCCCCGCACTGCTCACCGAGATAAAAGGCCAGCCGGAAACGTGTATTGAGTAGAATCTCCAGGATCATTTGGGTATTTATTCTGAAAATGACAATCTCTGGTCCCCAAAAAACACGCGATCTTTTGCGAGTACTTGGGTCGAAAGGGTGCATATGACCAGATTATTCGTCTGTCGTTTCAGAGAGGCTGATTGCCTTCGGCTGGATGTCCACTAAAACAGCGTCACATAGACAAACGAGTGAATACCAATCGATAATCTCTGATCTCCTGCGTCTTTGTATCTTTTCCCCATCCAAAAACTCTTGTAGAAAGACATGAGGTAGTTGTTCCGGAAGGTCATGTATACCCTTACTGCAGTGTTGCATCAAGAAGAGGACATGTATGTTGCCGAGTGCCCGGAAGGTATTACTGTGAGCCAGGGAAGAACCCTGGAGGAGGCGGTATCAAATCTCAAGGAAGCAACAGCCCTGTATCTTGAAGAATTTCCCCTCGCAAAAGACCGGAGAACGATCATTACCTCCTTCGAGGTGATTCCGGCTGCCAGGACATAGAGATATATCTGGTGATAAAGTAGTAAAGATCCTCTGCAAAGAGTTCGGTTTCACAATATCAGGGCGTTCGGGCAGTCACATTCGCCTCGTAAAGATCGATAAGGGTAAGAAAATCGGCACCGTATTGCCAATGCATGACGAACTGAAAACAGGGGACTCTCCATGGAATTCTTAAACTGCCCAGGGGAGAACCAGAATATTTTTTCCGATATCTCTGAATCTTTTTTCACCTTATTTCCCGAACAGGACTGTCATCTGATGTTGCTCCCTGCTTTCAGGTGACCAAGGTTGAGGCGATAGCCAATGTCGTCATCGACCAGGGCTATCAAGACCCGATTCTGCTGATCGAGACGGTAATCCGGACACTCTTATGCGAAGGGATCCCTAAAGGTTTTCAACTTTTCCGGATGGGACATGAGAATCCGGTAAAGATCCCCACCTTGATATCAGAAAAGGCTTAAGAAAATACTCGCATAGCGGAAAAGAAAACCAACAGTTATCTTGAGATAATATGGAGAGGCGGTGCAAGAATGGGGGTTATGGGAATGCCTTCCCCGGAAAAAAAACCATCCCTGGAAAAGGCATGAGTTGAGCCTCCTGTGAAGGGATATCCATGAGTGGGGAAAAGAGAGTATAAATTACAGGTACCCGTTCCTTCTCAGCCACTCCACCTGGGGACCGGTATACCGGTAGATGATGTCGCACTTGTCGTCCTGGAAGCTCCAGGGGATCACGACAAGGATATCCCCCTCGCGGATCCAGACTTTCTTTTTTATCTTCCCCTTGATCCTCCCCATCCGGGTAACCCCGTCGTAGCACTTCACCCGGATATGGTTTGCCCCCATCATCAGCTCGGCCTGGGCAAACATCTCCTTGTTCCGCTTCTGGGGAAGGCGGACCCGGATGATCTCCCCGGACTCGTTCTTCTCCTCGTCGGTCTTCCTCTGGATCAGCGAATCAACTCCTCGGCTCCTGCCCTCGTATCCGCGATAAACATTCAAAATTTGAGGTGTGAGTTTATAGAATTTTCCCGGATATGCCCGCCTGGGTGCCACAGGATCCAGGAGCGGAGTCCAGAGCTTTGACCATTGCGTGCCGAAAAGATCGGGCTCAAAAGAGAGGGTCAGATAGGGATTTAGAGAAGGAAATTTCCATCCAATAATATATATTATTTGCGTACACATGTATACTCAGGATGACAGGAACCCGTGCAGATACCAACTCGGTCGGCGCCATCGTAAAAGACCTCTACAGCCATGACTGGAGCATCCGGCAGGCCGCGGTGCAGCGCATCGGGAGCATCACGAGCGCCGACGACCTCTCCGCCCTCTTCTCCCTTCTGCGCCGCGAGAAGTGGTACATCCGTGAAGCCGCGGCTGCCGGCATACGGGTCCTCGACCGTCCCAGTCTCATCCCGGTGCTTCGCTCCGTCATGCGTGACGGCGATGATATCCTTCGAAACGCCGCCACCTGCGCACTCGGGAACATGCGCTCGCGGGAGGCCGAGGCAATCCTTGAGAAGGCGGCAGACGACCCTGACTGCCGGGTGAGGAAGAACGCCAGGGTCTCGCTCCAGCGGATCAGGGCTCCGTTGCCCTGAACTCTCGCCTGGGCATTCATTGCGGTTTTCAGCGGGTTTTATTCATTATCAGCTAAAATCCCGCTTTTCACTCTCTGTTATGCGATTGACGACCCGTCTGCCAATTATCAGGGCTATTTGCCCCCCCCGTCCCCAGATATGACGACCTCCGCCCAACCCAAAATGGTTGCGAAGCTCCCCTCCGGTGACAACGAATCCGCTTCATCGGTCCCTGATAGTGCTTTTGAGAGGGAGGAATGAGCAAGATGAAGAATCGGATCGTGAAAACGGCAACGTATCAATGACTATGGGAGAACGCAAATGAAAATTCCGACCCAATCTCCACGTATCAAAAAAAGAAGAGGCTGATATCCGGTGGTACCATCCTGCCAGGTGACTGCAACACCTACCCTTTTACCAGAATCCGCATTCTGAACGAAGCGTTACTGGCCTGAATATCCCTTCTTGCGAGTGAGTATATCAAGTATCTTTACCTCATAGCCCAAAACGACATAGACGATCCGAAAATTCCCCACACTTAACCGGTATTTCTGGGGATGCGTGTCTTTTAATGGCCTGATATCGGCATGGGCACGGGGTGCATACGGGTCTTCCTCCAGGCATGGCAAGCTTTTCCTGATCCTGGTTTGAGAATTAAACGGAATTTTTTGGAACTCCCTCTGGAATGCCCTGGATACCAGTACTCTGAACATCAGAGCTCATCCAGGGGTATGAAGTCATCGTTCTCGAGAATCTCCTTCCAGCGTGTGTCAAGGTGTTTCCAGCCCGGATCTTTCCGGTGCCCCGCCCCTCACCCGTTTCCCAGGCAAAAAGGTCATGCTTTTGTTGCCCCTGGCACCAAGTATTTGTGGAAACTGTGGAATCATGCCGTACCGATTTGCCGACCGGATGCACTGCGCACCACCCTCGTTCCTGGGGAAGTTGTTTGCGGTCTCCACCGACCCCCGCATCATCTCATTTGCCGGGGGCCTCCCGAGCTCTGCCTTTATCGATGTCGAAGGTCTCGCTGACGCTTCCCGGCATGTCTTCGACGAGGAGGGAAGAGAGGCCCTCCAGTACTCCACCACCGACGGCTACCTTCCCCTGCGCGAGTTCATTTCCCGGCGTTACGCAAGGCGCCTCGGCCTCTCCATCCCCCCGGACGAGATCCAGATCGTGAACGGCTCCCAGCAGTGCCTCGACCTGGTGGCAAAGATCTTCCTCAACAGGGCCGACCCGGTGGCGATGGAACGGCCGGGATACCTTGGTGCGATCGAGGCCTTCTCCCTCTACGAACCCTCGTTCCACGATGTCGCGTTCGGAACCGATGGCCCGGACATCGATGAGTTCCGCCATGTCATCCGGGAATGTTCCCCCAAGTTCTTCTACGGCATCCCCAACTCCCAGAACCCCTCCGGCCAGACCTACACGTATGAGAAGCGGAGGGCCATCGCCGAGGTCCTGGAGGGGTCAGACACGGTCTTTTACGAGGACGACGCGTTCGGGGAGCTCTTCTTCGATGGCAGGCCGAGGCGCCCGATCAAGGCCCTCATCCCGGACCTCTGCATTCTCTCTGGCTCGTTCTCGAAGGTCATTGCCCCTGGCATGCGCATCGGGTGGATCTGCGCACCAAAAGAGATCCTCTCGCAGTTCAACTGCGCCAAGCAGGCAGCAGACCTCCACTCGAACTTCCTCTGCCAGAAGGTCCTCTCGCGATACCTCGCAACCCACGACCTCGACGAACATGCCCGCCGCATCTCGACCGCCTATGGGCAGAACTGCCGGCTCATGTGCGACCTCCTGGACGACCAGTTCCCGGCAGGGACGGCCCACACGCACCCGGAGGGTGGGATGTTCCTGCTCGCCACCCTCCCCGACGGGCTTGACTCGATGAGGGTCTTTGAGGAAGGGCTGAAGGGAGGCGTCGCCGTGTTGCCGGGAATCCCCTTTTACGTCTCGGGTGGCGGTAACTCAACTATCCGTCTCAACTTCTCGAGCATGGACGATGAGCGGATCAAGGAAGGTATGGACCGCCTCGCCCGCGTGGTCCGGGCCCTCGTCTGACCTCACTCGAGAGGAGCAGCCCACCTCTCCGGAAGCGCGGCCATCACCGCCGATGTCACGAGAAGGGTAAACGTCATCTCGGGGAGGACGCCTTCTGCAGCCTCCAAAAAGAGCGAGGGAAACGGGACACCGAGGGTCACGGAGGCGATTCCGATATGCAGCGGGAGGAGCAGGACGTAATAATAGACAGGGATGCTCGCCGCCCAGAGGGCAGCCCTCGCCCACCTCCCCTTCCCAAGGCTCCACCGGTACAGCACCACGTACCAGGCCCCCCACAGGAACCCGGCCAGGACGTGCGAGGGGATGTTTCTCTCCGGGGCGTACACCACCCCCTGCAGGAGGCCGACAATAATCCCCCCGAACGGACCGGAGAATGCCGCCCCGAGCGTGACACACACTTCGCTCGGCTCGGCCAGGAGACCGTGGCCCAGGGGAACCGCAAGCCCCGAGAAGAGCGTCAGGGCGGCGAGCGTCCCGAGAGAGAGCGCCGCAAGGAACTGGCGGAGGGAGAGGCGCGGGGAGAAGATCCCACGGGGTTCCGAGCGCATAAGAGAGTTATGTTCACGCGACTGATCCAAAAAGGTTGTGCGGCGCAGGGGCTGCGGTAGCCTTATATCAGGTATGGTGATATCTCATGTATCCCTGGGGGGGATATTGTTTGAGAGCCAGACCTGTTTACATTCTTGTGGGAGTGCTTCTTGCGGTGATTGGGTTGTCGTTTGCCACGATGGCACAGAGCCAGTGCCCATCAACATGCTCGTGCCTGCTCCCGGGAGACGCAAAGGCAAAGGGGTATACCTCTCTCTGTGGGGGAAAACAGACCCTCTGCGGGTATGATAAGTCCCGGAACCCGATGTATTGCTACCAGAAACCTTCTCCTACGGCAACCACGAAGGCAACGACCACGCCCACTACCCTACCGGTGACCTCCTGTCCGTCAGCCTGCTCGTGCCTGCTCCCGGCTGATGCAAAGGCAAAAGGGCTCACCTCGCTCTGCGGAGGGAAGGAGATTCTCTGTGGATACGACCAGTACCAGAACCGGAAATACTGCTACCAGGTGCCTGCGACTGCCACCGCAACACCAGCCCCCGTACTCTGCCCTTCATCCTGCTCGTGCATGGATGCAGCTGGCGCCAAGCAGGCCGGGTATACCACCTATTGCGGGAATAGCCAGGCGATTTGTGGCTATGATCAGTACCAGAGCCCAAAGTACTGCTTCGTGATCCCCACGGCAACCACCCAGGGGATCGGTGCCGTCTCGACCCGCACTCCTGGGACACTCGTGACGCCGGCTCCTCCCACGCTCCCTGTTGCCGCGGCACCCGGAAGGTGCACGATATCAGGAAACATCTACCGGTTCTTCCATGACCCGCACACGCTCAGAATCAGGGTCACCAACCTTGACTCAGGGACTGACAGCATGCAGGATGTCTCCCCTGTGTACAGCGGGGACCTGGTCTCCCATTATTCCTACCTCGTCCTTGCCGGGTGTAACGGGAACTACCGGATCGAACCGGTATACGAACCCTATCCTGGTGCATGCCGGTGGACCGGGACCTTTGCGCCTGCCCGTTCTTCCGATGTGCACCTCTCGGGAACCAGCGAGACAGGATGGGACTTCACGTATGTCCCCGAGGACTCGCGGGTACCTGACGTGTCGGTTGTCCCGAACCCTGCCACACCGGAGATGGACCAGGACGTCCGGATCAATATCGAAGCCGTGGATGACTCTTCAATCGTCTTCATGGCCGCCCGGTACGAGATGATCTTTGTAGATGGTACGAGGAGGTCGGTCGACTGGCAGGAACTGGCCGTGACTCCCGGAATCGCCTACCGGCCCGGCGATACGCCACCCCAGACCGGCCACTTCACCATTACCGATGACCGCCTCGCCCGAATCGAGGTCACTGCACGGGTCTGTGACAGCGGAGGGAACGAACGCTGGGGATCGGGGACCGTGATGTTTGGCTCCTGCAGTGACCGGGTCCAGAACCGTGATGAGCTGGGTATCGACTGCGGGGGAGCATACTGCCCTGCATGCCGGGAGTGCGCATGGTGCGGCGAGGACATCGTCCCGCTTCTCCTGAACGGCAACCCTGATGACAAGATCGACGTGGTCTTCATCCCCGACACCTCGTATGGCGGGAACCGGGACACGTTCATAGACGACGTATGGGATGCAATTGAGAACGGGTATTATGCAAATGACGCGATATCCGGCAACAGGAACAAGTTCAACTTCTACTACCTGGATGACGAAGCAGACGTGACTGCATACCCTGCATGTGGGTTCACGCCCCCGCTTGGGAGCTGCGAGGCCTTCCAGGATGCGACGACATTTGCAGACTCTCTCGCTGTCCTGCATACCGACAATTTCCGTGACTGGTCCAGTACCAAGTGCGGGAGGAGGGTGTTCTCCTCTGAGCCGACCAGTTACCGGACATTCGTCCACGAGAGCGGGCATTCCGTCTTCGGGCTCAAGGACGAGTACTGCTGCGACAGCCACTACAGCCAGAACAACCCGAACCCTAACATCTGGCAGAACGAGACTGCATGCCGGAACGACGCACTCACTGAGGGGTGGGACCCTGACGACTGTGACAACTTCTGCCCTTCAGGAAGCGGGAACTGTGGAGCAGGTTTCTGGGATATCGACCCGAACATCTGCATCATGACCTGCTCCCAGTCCTGCGACCGCTGCGGGGCTGCAGGGATGTGCCAGTACGAACAAGCCTGTCTTCGGAGGGTGAACTGGGTCTTCTCCCAGTTCTCATGAGGAGGAAAACAATGAGAATTCAACCAGTCATCATGGTCATTCTGGTGGCCCTGCTGGTGTGCACGCCACTGTGTTGCGCAGCCGGGACAACGGATTCCACCAAGGCCATCCTTGTCACATACCAGTATAAGGACGGGAAGATCACCACGATCAGTTCCCGGGTGGTATATGGCTATCCTCCCAACAATGTGGGGGGCACCGACATCCGAGTTGATCTGAAGGGAAAGAACGGTGCAGTACTCGGATCCTTTGGGATCGATGATCCGAGGATACTCTATCACGAGGAGGGTGCAGATCTCCAGGAAGAGGTGGTTTTTACCGTTCTCCTCCCGTTCAGCACCGATGCGTCAAGTGTCAGCCTTTACGAAAGCAGGAGCGGGGCAGTGATGGCCACAACAGACATCTCTTCGGCGATTTCGTCGTTCTGCGCGAGCCATCCCAATGACCCGCAGTGCGGCGCAGCAGCGAAGCCTACCCAAGCTGGCATCGGTTACGGCATTGTCCTTGCTGCAGGAGCTGGCGCAACACTGCTCATGAGGAGAAGGGGCTGACCACCCTGACCGGGTGATCCCCCATCTCCCCCTTATTTCGGCTTGTAGTACCCCCACTTTTCAAGGGACTGCGCAAGTTCAGGCGATGACCGGGCCTTCTCATCGAGGCTCACTCCCTCTCTCCACGCCTCGATGGCCTGCATGGTTGCGGTTGCGCCGGCGCGGGTGCCCTTCGGGTGCCCGTGGATCCCGCCGCTCACAAGGAGCACGAGGTCTGTGCCGTAGATGACGAGGACGTCAGGGACAAGGCCTGGGTGCAGGCCCCCTGAAGAGACCGGGAATGCACTCTTTATGGCACCCCAGTCCTGGGCAAGGAGGGCATGCCGGACCTCCTTCACGCGGCGTTCCCTGAGGACGTCGGCGAGGATCCGGGCCTCCTTCTTTGACCCGGTGAGCTTTCCTACCGCAGTCCCGGTATGGATCTGGGAGACTCCAATCATCCGCATCATCTTTGCGAGGAACTGCATGGTGATCCCGTGCTTTGGGTTCCTGTCGAATGATGCGTGCATCGCACGGTGCGCGTGGATCGCGAGACCCAGGTCGGAACAGTAGTCCCTGAGGGTCGAGACCGCCGCAGTCCCGGCAACCACCACATCGATCATCGCGTAGTTCCAGCCGCTCTCCGCGAGCATCTTCGCTCGCTCCTTCATCGTCTCCGTATCTGCGGTGATGTTGATGAAGGCTGACTTCACATCGCCGGTCGCCTGCTCGGCCCGATCGCGCATCCTCGTCAATTCCCGGACGCGGTCATCGAACCGGTTGAAGGAGGTGGAGGTCAGGTTCTCATCGTCTTTCACGAAGTCAAAGCCGCCCATCCAGGTCTCGAACCCGATCTCGGCATGCTCCCGTGCGGAAAACCCCACCTTGGGCTTGGGGACTGCGCCCGTGAGCGGGCGGCCCTCCACCCGCATCATCTTCCGGATACCCTCCATCCCGAAGTGCGGGCCCCTGAAGTGCTGCAGGTATCCGGCAGGAAGGCTCACGTCGATGAGGCGGAGGTTCCGTATTGCCTTCATCCCGAAGATGTTTCCCGCAATCCCGCTCAGGAGCTGTGCAGCATTCCCCTCCTCCCAGAGGCCGGGGGGATACGCGATCCGGACATACCTGCCGTCGATATCGTAGACCGTGGCCTGGAGGTCCTTCATCCTGGGCGGGAGAGTGTGGAGCGTGGTCCAGGTCCCGGTCGAGCTCTCGGAAGCGATCCTTCCTGCTGCCTCCTCGGTGCTGATCCCTGCTGCCGGCTCAAAGTAAAAGAGTGCGTCCAGTTCGTCCTTCCCGGGGACGTACCCGGTGTCGACGAAGTCCATGTACCAGTCGATTGCCATCTGATTCTCCCTGTAGAGTAAGGTGAGGGGAGGGATAATAAGGGTGCGAATGGTGCAGATGCCCTTCGCCAGGAGCCGGGTACCCCGGGCGAAACACATAAGTTCCGCCGGTTTTTTATCCCTGGTGATGAACAACCCTGAACGCCCCACTACGCGCCTGCGCAACCTTATCCTCGCCGACCCAATCCTTGTCATCCCTGTCGTCCATGACCCGCTCTGCGCGAGGATCGCCGAGCAGGCAGGGTTCTCTGCGATCTTCTCGGCAGGCTACGCGAACTCTGCCGCGCTCCTGGGAAGGCCCGATGTCGGCCTGCTGACACTCACAGAGATGGTCGACTGTGCAGCGAGGATCGTGGACGCAACCACAATCCCTGTCTTTGCGGACGGCGACACGGGGTACGGCAACGTGACCAACGTGGGCAGGACCATCTCCCTCTATGAGAGGGCTGGTGTCGGCGGAGTCTTCATCGAGGACCAGGTCTCGCCAAAGCGGTGCGGGCACATGGAGGGAAAAGCACTCATTCGTCCGGAAGAGATGGAGGCAAAGGTCAGGGCAGCAGTCGACGCGAGGAAGGACCCGGACCTCGTGATCATGGCCCGCACCGACGCAATCGCCGTCAACGGCATCGAGGACGCGATCGAGAGGGCAAACCTCTACTTCGAGGCAGGTGCAGACCTGACATTCGTCGAGGCCCCCGAGTCAGTGGAGCAGATGCGGCGCATCTGCCGCGAGGTCGAGGGGCCGTCGTTTGCCAATATCCTCCCCGGAGGAAAGACGCCGGTCCTCTCTGCATCCGAGCTGGAGGCGATCGGATACGCCGTCGTCGCCGACCCCGTCTCCTGCACCTATGCGATCGCAAAGACAGTGCAGTTCGTCCTGTCGGAGTTGAAAAGGACCGGGTCCCCCGCATCGTACACGGACAGGTTGATGGGGTTCGATGAGTTCAACCGCCTGGTCGGCCTTGAAGAGATACGCGAGAAAGAGTGCTCGTATTACCGCAATAGTTCACCCGTTGCACGGGGATGACGTGGAGCAATATGGCTTCATGTTGTTCGGAACCATTTGGTTTATACCAGGTATGGGCTCAATGGTTCACAAAGGGGGAACGTCGCAGTTCCTGTCCTCCGAGAGCGTAACCATTAATAATAAAATAAAAGACTTACGAAATGATGACACGCACCCTGGCCGTATGCATGGTTGTTGCGATACTCCTGTGCCTGTCCATTCTCCCTGCGAATGCAGCTGAAGACGCCAATACGCTCTACCAGCAGGCACTGGACCTCTATTACCAGGGAAAACTCGATGATGCGCTGGCTGTGTGCGGAAAATCCCTCAGCCTCAATCCTAAGGCCTCCAGTTCCTGGAACCTGAAGGGGATGATCCTCGACGACCTCGGCAAGTACCAGGATGCCCTGGACGCGTACAACGAGGCAATACGCTTGAAACCAACAAGCTATGTCGCCTACAATAACAAGGGAAACACCCTCAAGCACATGCTCCGGTATGACGAGGCTGTGCAGGCATACGACGAAGCCCTCAAGATAAACCCCTCGTACACCTATGCCTACTACAACAAAGGAAACCTCTTATCACTCAATGGAAGATATGAAGAGGCCATCAAATCGCTTGACAGTGCAATCTCATATGATCCCCATTACGCTGAAGCCTGGTACAGTAAAGGCCTTGTGTACCAGAAGATGAACTTGCACCAGGATGCGGTATTCTCTTTTGAAAAGGCCATTGCAGAAAAAGCAGCTTACAAAGAGGCCTACTATGCCAAAGGCATATCTCTTGTGAAACTCGGAAAAGAGGAGGATGCTGTGGCCGCATTCTCAAGGGTCCTCGAACTTGACCCTTCGCATGCCAATGCAAAAAACCAGCTGAATGCCATCGGCAGCCAGAATTACAGCCTGAACCACACGGATACGGAAATGCCCATCGGGGGCGGTCTCTCTGACCCGTGGCCTCTCTATCTCGCAGTAATCGTCATCGCTGTCGCCGGATTGGGCTTCCTGTTTTTTAGGTTCTCCCCCGCCATGGGGTCAGGAAAAGCACCCCCCACGACTGGGCCTCCCCCTCACGAAATGGGGGAGAAAAGATCACCGGAGAAGCGACCGAAAGGCACAGGGACCCCCCACGACGTGTTTATCAGCTACTCCTCACAGGACAAGTATGTGGCCGATGCCGTGTGCGCCAGCCTCGAATCCCGCAATATCCGCTGCTGGATAGCCCCGAGGGACCTACTTCCGGGGATAATGTATCAGGAAGGGATCATCAGGGCAATCGAAGAGTCACGAATAATGGTGTTCATCTTCTCCTCCCATTCCAATAACTCGCCTCATATCGTTCGCGAACTCACTAAAGCTGTATCGAGCGCGGTAATAATTATCCCCTTCCGCATCGAGGACGTGGTCCCTTCGAAGGCAATGGAATACCTCATCGGTGCCCCTCACTGGCTCGATGCACTCACCCCTCCCCTCGAGACCCATATTCAGACACTGGCAAGAACAGTTGAATCGTTACTAGGGGAAGGGGAAGAGCCTGGTAATGGGAAAAAACAGTGAATCGTTATTTCGACCTCAAAAAAATTATTTGAACGAACGCCTGATACGCACCGACTCGGCGTGGGCACAGAGCCCCTCGGCATCGGCAATGGTCTCAATGGTATCTCCAATTGCCTCAAGCCCTCTCCTGTCGATGATCTGGACCGTCGAGGTCTTGCAGAAGTGCGATACATTCAACCCTGAGTAGGTCTTCGCGTACCCCGCGGTGGGGAGGACATGGTTTGTCCCGGATGCATAATCCCCCGCGGCAACGGGGGTGTATGGCCCGACAAAGATGGACCCCGCGTGCCTGGCCATGTTCAGGACCGAAAGCGGATCGGCGACCTGGATGGAGAGGTGCTCGGGCGCGATCTCGTTCATGCCGGCGATCGCCTCCTCCATGGTGGGCGAAACGACGTATCCCGAATGCCCAAGGGCCTTCTCGATGATCTCTTTCCGCGGCGAGGCGGTGATCAGTCTCTCTAGCTCGGCCTTCACCCGGTCTACAAGCGCCTCATCGGTAGTGATAAGCACGCAGGCCGCGTCAGGGTCATGCTCTGCCTGGGCGAGGATGTCAATTGCGATGAATGCAGGGTTCGCCGTCCCGTCCGCGATGATCCCGATCTCGCTTGGACCCGCGGGAAAGTCGATCTCGGCATGCTCCCGGAGCATCATCTTCGCGGCCGTCACGAACACGTTGCCCGGCCCGACGATCTTCTGGACCGGGCGGATGCTCTCTGTCCCGAGCGCCATCGCCGCGACCGCCTGGGCGCCGCCGATCCGATAGACCTCGTCAACTCCTGCAATGTCGAGCGCGACCAGCGTCAGTGGGAGTATTGGCGGAGGACTGCAGGCGCACATCTCGGGGACCCCTGCGACCTTTGCCGGGACTGCGTTCATCAGGGCGGTCGAGGGATATGCCGCTCTCCTGCCCGGGACATAGAGGCCGACCCGGTCGAGGGGCGTGGTCTTGACGCCGAGCACGATGCCTGGCTCCACCTCCTCGAGCCAGAGGCTCCGCTCCTTCTGGAGCTCATGGAACCTTGTGATACGCGCCTCGGCCTCGATAAGGCTCTCCAGGAGCCTGTCGTCCACTTCGCCGTAGGCCGCCTCGATCTCGTCTTTTGTAACCCGCACCGAGGTGACCTCCGGTTCGTGCTTCCTTGCCATGGCAAGCAGCGCCCCGTCACCTCCTTCCCGGACCGCCTGGATGATCCCTGCCACGGAGACCTTTGCCTCGTCGAGGCTCGACCGCCGTTCCGCCACCCAGCGGTCCACATCAAGCGCGTTGAACATGCGGAGAATAGTTACTCTCCGGGCAAGATAAGGGTGTGTCCGGGAGGAGAATTCAGAGAGAGAGAAGGAGGTAACTCCGCGTTCATTCATTGGTTCCCTTTCACCCACCGATCCCCGCATACAAGTATCTCGCGTTTCCAGGCGGGAGCTCGCTCCTTGATCCTTTCGAGTATTTACTCATACCAGGCAAATGCCCTGGCTCAGGTGACCTGAAGAGACGCCAATGAGAAGGATATCCTCGCCAACCTGGACGGTTCCCCTCCAATGGATGAGAGTGCCCTCCTGGAGGCCGAACTTCGAGAACGCATTATCCCGAATCTCGTGCATATCGCAGACCGCGATCTTCTCGTACTCCTCTCTTTCCCTCACAACGCAGTGCCGCCATCCCCGACAACCCCACGAACGCCACGATGGCACCCGTAGAATTTCGTTTGGCCGCTTCGGTATAGGATCAGGTATCGAATGCGTCCGTCCTGATCGAGATGATAGATTCTCGTTGCCCACACTCCATGGCTTTCACCCTCCCGCTCCCGGTTGGTGGATATAATCCTCTTCAGCGCCCGGTTGTCAGTCTCCGTCCCACCCTATGGAAAGAAGACCCCCTGTGGTTGCGCACCGGCAGCCAAAGTGACCGGATTCATGGACAATGCAGTGGAAAAATGAGGGATTTTTGAAAATTTTGGCATAGCAACGGGCCTATCGCATCCGCCACCTCAGGGTCCCATGGGTAGTTGCAACATGATCCATGCAGATATACCGCGATGAGTGAGGATTGTCAGTCAACCCCTTGAAAACCTGGGGATGAGAGTGCCTTATTATCGCTTCACTTTTACAGGACAGGAAGGGTTTCAATTCTCTTCTCTTTCGTTGCGAATGTGATTCACAATTGTGAATATATGCCCAAATATTGTGTATGCATTTGAACATACGAGTGGGAGAAGCGCACCCTCCCCAAGGGGCCGACACTTTGATGCACAGTGTAAGAGACGCGGATATTATCAGGCCTGGGCGTGCACCTGATCCCTGATGCGGGAACCCCCGGTGAAAAAGACCCTCTACTGGTGCGACCATTGCGATGTCCCCCTGGTCGCGAGGCACTGCGGATGCGGCAGCGAAGGGCGTGCGATCTCACTCCTGCAGCCCTACGATGTCCGTCCTGCCCTAGCCTATGACAGGGAGCTGCTCGATCGGCTCATCCGGGAGAGGTTCGGAGGTGCCAGCCTTCCGAAAGTCATCCTCCTGAACAAGACCGGAGGGGTCGACCGGAATGACCTCGTGATCGTTCACGGGGAACGACTTGGCTGGCTCTCGTTTGATCCCGTCAGCAGGGAGTTTCGTTTTGACCTGGCAATCGAAGGCATCCCGTATGTCCTGCCGTGGGCATCACGCGGGATCCTCGACATCCCGGCTGTCGTTTCCCGCGAGGGACAGCTCCCTTCAGGCAGGATTGGCGGCAAGCGGTTCAGGGTGACGACCCCTGAACCCGATGGCACTGTCATTGTGAAATACCGGAAACAATGGGGGACCGGCATCCTGAAGGAAGGGTTCCTGAGGGTGAAGGAGATTGGCGTGGTACCAGAGCGGCACCCCAGGGATCCGGGGTGGGATGTGGTGGTGGACCGGAACCGGCACCACCTGAAGAACCTCGAAAGAAACGCGGTTCGTGCGATTCGCCAGCATATGCATGACCGACCGACAGTAAACGTCTCGTTCTCGGGAGGAAAAGACAGCACAGCAGTTCTCGCGCTCGCCAGGAAAGCCGGGGTAAAAGAGGCCTTCTTCATCGATACCGGTATCGAATTCCCCGAGACAGTGGCATTCGTGGAGTCCCAGGGAGTCACAATTGTACGCAGGGGAGGGGACTTCTGGAGTGCCGTACAGAAGGCCGGACCCCCGGCAAAAGACCGGAGGTGGTGCTGCAAACTCCTGAAATTGAACCCCCTGAAACTTCACCTCTCAGGTATTGGCCCCTGTGTCACGGTCCAGGGAAACCGGTGGTACGAGTCCTGGAACAGGGCAGACCTTGACATCACCAGCCAGAACCCGGCCAACCCGCTCCAGCTGAATATCTCTCCGATCAGGAACTGGCGGGCGCTCGAGGTATATCTCTATCTGTGGTGGCAGCAAATACCCATCAATCCCCTGTATGATCTCGGGTTCGAGCGGATCGGCTGTTACCTCTGCCCTGCCATGCTCGAGAGCGAAGCGAAACGACTTGAAGAGATACATCCCGAATATGCCGCGAGGTGGAACGAATTCCTGAAAGATTGGGCGTTGTCCAGGGGTCTTCCTCCCGAGTATTCCCTGTGGGGGCTCTGGCGCTGGAAGGAGCTCCCCCCCAAGATGAAGGAGCTCTGCCAGACACACGGCATCACACTCCGGGAGGAGTCTTCTCCTGGTCGGCATGCTGCCTCCCCGGTTCGTGGGCCCGGCGTCAAAGTCGTGGAAAATCCGCAGGAAGATCAAACCATGAAGAATGAAGAGATCCGGAAGGACTTCCCGCTGACAGCGGACATCATCTATCTCGACAGCGCTGCGACCAGCCTCTCGCCTGAACCTGTGCTGGCTGCCGTTCTCGAATTCGAACGGCATTACCGGGCAAATGTCGGCCGTGGTGTACACAGGCTCGCGCAGATAGCCACCCAGCGGTACTGGCACGCCCATGAGAAGGTCTCGCGTTTCATTGGAGGGGAACATGGGACCACCGTCTTTACCAAAAATACGACAGAGGCCATCAACATGGTCGCAAGGGGGCTTGGCCTCCGGAAGGGAGACCACATTGTCACCACCATCCTTGAGCACCACTCGAACCTTGTCCCCTGGTTGCGCCTGCGGGAGGAAGGCGTCGCCCTTGATATCATCGGGATCAACGCGGACTACACCCTCGACCTTTCAGCGCTCGAAGCGGCGGTCAGGGACAATACCAGACTCGTTGCACTCACGCATGCATCAAATGCCCTCGGTGTGATCACGCCTGTCAGTGAGGTCGCGAGGATCTGCCAGGACCACGGGGCGCTTCTCCTCGTGGACGGGTCGCAGTCCGTGCCGCACCTGCCAGTCCATGTGAAACGGCTGGGGGCCGATTTCCTCTGCTTCTCGGGGCACAAGATGCTCGGGCCGACAGGGACCGGGGTACTCTGGATGAAAGAACCTAACCTCCCTCCCAGCGACCTTGGTGGAGGGATGATAGAGACTGTCACGGAGGAGGGATATACCCTCGCTGAAGGCTACCAGCGATACGAAGCCGGCACCCCGAATATCAGCGGGGGCATCGGCCTTGGTGCGGCAGTAGATTACCTTCACCGGATAGGGATGGACAGGGTACGGGGTGCCGAAGAACGCCTGACTGCCAGGCTCATCGACGGGCTCCGTGGCATTGAGGGCGTCAGGGTCTATGCACATGCCGACCCTGCACTCCGGATAGGGGTCGTCTCGTTCACTGTCCTTGGGTATCATCCCCACGAGGTCGCCAAGGCACTCGATGAACAGGCGGATATCATGGTCCGTTCGGGACACCACTGCTGCATGCCTCTCATGCAGCGGCTCGGCCTGCCCGAAGGCACGGTCCGGGCAAGCCTCTATGTCTATACTGCAGAACACGAGGTCGATGCCCTCATCGCGACAGTGCAGGAGATTGCGAAAAGCCGATGAAGTGATCTCCAGGGATGGAACAAGGGCAATTCCGAGGGACACGCGAACCTCTTCTCGGCCTTTCTCTCTCCCTGCGGAATCTTTTCCCCCTAAAATATCTCACACGGGTCCCTCCAGCGCTGCAGGGAATGCGGGGAACTGTCGGATGGAGAGATCTGGGAGGCGTGCAGGATTCAGCATTCATTCCGGGAGTGCCCGGGCTTCTCTCTTCTCCACGGTGACCCGACCGGGATTTGTGTAGATATTCATGTTGGATCCCCGGACAAAGCCCACCACGGTTAAGCCGTTCTTTTCGGCGATCTCGAGCGAGAGGGTCGTGGTCGCACCCCGGGATGCGATGAGGGGGATGTGTGCAACAAGGCATTTCCGCACCATCTCTGACGAGATCCGCCCTGATACGATGACGAAGGTGTGCGAGAGGTCGATCCCTTTCCGGAGCGCAAACCCGATAACCCTGTCGAGAGCGTTGTGCCTCCCAATGTCCTCTGCAATCGTGATGATCTGCTGCGGTCCGGCGAGAGCGACGACATGGACCCCTCCGGTGACCCTGTGAATTTCGTTGCGGAGGGTGCTTTTCAGAATATCAGAGATGATTGTGTTCGTGGTCCGAAAATCAGAATTGATTATTGGGAGCTTTTCAGGATCGATATAAGATGCGGCCCCCCCGCACCCCGAGAGAATCGTCTTCTTTGGCCCAAGGACCTTGAAGAGGTTCGTCGTGATCACGCTGATCCTGTTTTTTTCGATCTTTATCGATTCGATCTCTTCGGCACTCTTGATCACCTGCTCAGTGAAGAGGAAGCCCGTCACAAAGTCCTCAAGGCCTTCGGGGCTCAACATCGCAGTCATCATGTGCCGGCCGTTGACAAAGAGCGCATATGGGATCTCTTCGATGACGTCGTGAAGGATCTCTTCCGGCGTGCCGTCGGTAACACGGATGCAGGGGACTTTTCGGTACATACGCGGGGCCTTCCTCCCTGGAGATCCCTCTCCTTTTGAGCCCCTTGTTGTTATCTCTTCAGCCATGGAGTATCACCTCGTCCATGCTCCCGCTCCGGTATCCCTCCAGGTCCAGAGCGACATAAGAAAACCCGATTTCCCTGAACCTTTGCACGATCCGGTCTTTAATCGAGAGTACGACCGGAATGTCTCCTGCTTCCACTTCTATCCTCCCGACACCTGCATGCATTCTCACCCTCACCTGGGATATCCCTTTCTGATGGAGATACTCCTCGGCCTCCTCTATCATCCTGAGTTTCACTTCGGTGATCTCCTCTCCGTAAGGAATTCTCGACGAAAGGCATGCTGCCGAAGGCTTGTCCCAGAACTCGTATCCGAGTTCACGGGCAATTTCCCGGATATCTTCCTTCGTGATCCCGGCATCAACATAGGGGTGGCTGATACCCTCCTCGGTGCTCGCCTCAATCCCGGGCCTGCGTTCTTTCATGTCAGATAGGTTCGCCCCATCGACGATGCAGGACAGTCCGCGTTCCCTTGCCTTCCTCTTCAGGACCTCGGCATCCCTCTTCTTGCAGTGGTAGCACCTGTCCGGACTATTCCTCCTCACCGCGTCGTCGAGTGCTCCTTCCCTGATAATTTCAAGGGAAATGCCAAGGGTATCGGCGATTCGTATCGCATCCTCCACCGCCGACCGCGGGACAAGAGGGCTGTCGATGAAAACGCAATGGGCGTCCTTTCCCAGCACGTCATGAGCGATCGCAGCGAGGAGGGCGCTGTCAACCCCGCCGGAATAGGCAACGAGTACCGACCCCAGGCCTGCGACCTGTCTCCTCAACGCCTCATATTTCGTGCTTTCTCTCTTGGACTCCATGACCACCCCCTGCTCCGGAAGCAGAGGGAATCGAGGAGGCATGACTATGGGGAAGGGGCCGCACTCCGCCGTATCTCCCTCGCACCGGTCGCCGCCTTCCCTGAGCTTTCTGCAGATAACGCAGATCCGCGCAACGGGGTTCTCCACCTTTCCTCTCCTGAGGTCCTGCGCCAGGCGTTCGATCGAATCCTTCACCCCGTCATCGAATTCTATCCGGTACCCTCTTTTTCCCGACAGGTATTGCGATACCGCAGAAGGAGCGATCTCGAGCATCTTTGAAGCCTGGATCTTTGACACCCCGGACCTGACCAGCTCGACCGCAATCGCGGCCCTGATCGCGGGCAGGACATCCCAGACTATCTTTTGACAGGGTGCCTGCATCTCTTCATTCTCTCTCTGCTCTCATCCATAGATGTGTGGACTTCACAATTGTGAATGTTCCGGGACTCTTAAAATGGTTTGCGCCCCGGACTTCCCTTATCCCTGCCTTTCTGGTGAAATACCATGGTGAATAGTGTTGAACACGAAATTCCTCGCCTTCTTCATGCGTGAAGATATCTACAGGAAATATACTGGCTGGCGTTCTTCATCGGGCCTTGATAAGGATGAAGAGGGTGAATGCCAGCGCAGCCTGGCCAAGAGGTAAGGTCCACCCTGTCCAAAACCCTCCTGATCACACCCACTTTTCACCGTATCACCCCTTTCTGCCGGGATCCACGGATAGAATTTCTCAATTCAACCAGGCGATCGCAGAACTCCCCGAGATACACGTCCATCGAGAGGCTCCCTTCCTGGAAAGTGCATTCCTCCTCCTCGATTACCCTCGTAATACGTTCGCGACTTGGGAGGAGGAGGTCGATCGGGATTCCCGATTCCCGTGAGCCCCTGAGAAGCGCCTCTCTGAAGAGGCCGAGGCAGTAACCGACACGATACCGGTAGGTATCCTTCGTTTTCCGGAGATACTCCGACACCCTCTCGGTCTCAATGCGGAGAAAATCCCTTCGGATTGTATCGTCGTTGCATTTACCAAGCACGTAATGGTAATGTGCATAAGGGTACATCTCTTCCAGTTCAGAAGGGACGATCCCGCAGGTTCCGAATACAATGATATGGTACTGGTCCGGGTCCAGGACCTGCGAGATGATCATCCTGATCAGCTGGTGGCTTGGACTGGAACTGTAGGGTTTCCTGACTGCACACGGGATGAAAATTCCGATCTCCCGGGGTTCCACTTCGTATTCATCTATTATGTACCGGTATGACTTCTCAAACTCGGGGAGGTAGAAAGGGGGGCCTGTCAGTATTTCATGGTGATTGGTGACCCCGTTTCCCGACCGCCTCTCCTCCATGCAGACCTTTGTGATATTCTTCCTGGCACTAAAAGAATCATCCGACTGTGCCGACACCAGACGCGGGACTGATCATGCGCACGCTCCCCCGATTCCCCTCGGTATGTCGGTCATTCCTCATGTGATTGGGGGCATATTCTTGCACAGTTGTGAATGGCTATTTTTCTGAACGGAACATTCTCGCTCTGCCTCACAGCAAGTTCCCAGTGATGAATTGATCAAAGGTATGGAGCCTGTAAAATTTATGGCCGAAAACAGATAGCCCCCCATTTTCCATGGACAGTTGACTGATTCTCTGTGCGCCGCCATGCCGAGTTCCGGGAAACCTTCCGCTCTTCTCTCTGCTGTACAGGGGTGTCACTGGGATAACCGGAGGGAAATAACAATTGTGGATATATTTGTGCCATGCCTATCGTATTGGTACACCCGTTACAGAAATTGATCGGTCCCAGGTGATGGATATGTATGATCTCAACAGTTTACGCCAGGAATTCCCCGTTCTGTCAAAATGCGTCTATCTGGACAGTGCATCCACGAGCCAGACTCCACGGTGTTCTGTCGATGCAATGTGTGAGTATTTCTTTGAGTATGCGGCGAACCACGGGAGAGGCGCCCACCACCTGGCCAGGAAGACCACGGAAAAATATGAAGAGACCAGGGCACGCCTGGGACGATTTCTGAACGTATCCCCGGACCACCTTATCTTCACCAAGAATACCACTGATTCCGTGAACACGGTCGCAAACGGCCTTTCATGGAAGAGGGGGGATGAGATCATTACGACGTGGCTTGAGCACCATTCGAACCTCCTCCCCTGGATGATGCTTAAAAAGAAGGGGGTCCGGGTGACCATCGTTCCCCACGAACATGGCTATCTCAATCCCCGGACTATTCAGGAGTCAATCTCGAAAAAAACGAGGTTGATTGCGGTAACCCACATGCCAAACATCCTCGGCACCGTCCAGCCGGTCGAACAGATTGGGCGAATCGCGCATGATGCAGGGGTCCCCCTTCTCGTCGACGGGGCGCAGTCGGTCGGGCATTTCCCTGTCGATGTCACCCATATCGACTATCTCGCCATACCCGGGCACAAGGGGCTTCTTGGTCCACAGGGAACCGGTGCACTCTACATGAAGGACCCCGAGTCCCTCAGGTGCTCGATCTACGGTGGGGGAATGGTCGTGTCGGTATCGCACAAGAGGGTGGAGTTTCTTCCCCCTCCTTCACGATTCGAACCAGGAACTCCCAACATTCCGGGTGTGATAGGGTTAGGGCCCGCGATTGACCTGGTCAGTTCCCTCGGTGTCAGGAACATCCATGCGCATGAGAGGAGTCTTGGCAACCGGATGTACAAAGGACTTGAAGAGATCCCGGGTGTGAGCATATACAGCCCTCCCGGGACCGGCGTCGTGTCCTTCAATGTCGCGGGGAAGAACCCGGACGAGTGTGCACGTATGCTTGACGAGCACAGGAAAATCTGCGTGAGGAGCGGGATGCATTGTGCAGAGCCCCTGGCAAGCACTTATCATTGTGAAGGGACGATCCGGGCTTCTGTAGGATGTTATACTGTTCCCGCCGAAGTCGATGCGCTCATCGAGAGTGTCCGTGCTCTCACTGAAAGAGAAATGGCAACGGGATCACGATGACGCCAAACATAATGGACCCGGGTCGTCCGTGAGCGCAACGTCACTTTCTATGGTACTTTAGCTGAAGTGGGAGAGGAATAACCCTCTCCTCTTCGTTCAGCCACGATCCTTCAGTTTGTGTACTCGGTGTTATTCTCCTCATTCTTCGGAGCAGAGATGGGAAAGGGGTATACAAACGGAATGATCCTGGCATATCATGCGTGTGGATCTTCCGGTTCAGATCCCCGGGGCTGCACCTTTCAGATCGCCTTCATATGAGGATGCTGCGGGATTCTGTATAGAGTGGTCCGTACCAGGAGTTCCCAAGGATTCATATCAGTTCAGTCATTCAATATACTCCCATGGAACGCTCTTTTAACCGGGTGGGGTCGTATCTGGTCCTGCTGCTCGCCGTGCTGGTCCTTGGTACGGTCGCTGTCATTCTGACAGAAGGATTATCCCCGACAGATGCGTTCTATTTCGTTGTCGTTACCATTGCGACCGTGGGATACGGTGACATAGTGCCCCGTACCGGGGCAGGGAAAATCGTCGCTGTTTTTCTTATCGTTGCCGGAGTGGGGACGTTTGTCGCAATTTTTGCAGAGATTATCTGGTTACGGGATAAAATTCGTGAGATCCCGGTTCTCTTCTACAGGGACCATGTGATTGTCTGCGGGCTCAATGAAGTAACGGAAACCCTCGTGGAACAATTCAGGAACGAACAAACGAAAACTGTTGTTATTTGTGGAAAAGAGAGCACCCGTGATGCAGAAAAGTTCCGGGGCCAGTCCCACGTGGTCCTCTCCGGCGACCCGCAGGATCCTGGAATACTCTCCCGTGCCGGGGTGAAAAACGCCAGGGCATTGCTTGCACTGACGGATTCCGATGGCCTGAATGCAGAAATTGCCCTTTCTGCAATGCAGAATTTAAAAAAACGGAAAGGAAAACCGCTTACATGCATTCTTCAGATCACTCATCCCGGGCTCTGGAAGATTATCCGCGAACGGGCACTCTCACCAGTCGCCACCGGTGCCGTTCGTATCGATTTCTATAACGGACCGGCTCTGGGGGCACAGATACTCATAAATTCGTATTTTTCTCCCCTGATTCCCCGCTGGGACGGTCATTCAGCCCTTTTCATTGTTGTGGGTGCGGGTCGTTTCGGGGAGAGTATTATTTCCCGGGCTGCCCACGAATGGTTCGATGCGAAGAGATCGATGCTGACTATCGTCCTTGTGGATCTCCATGCAAATAGAATCAGGGACCGCCTGAGAGCGACATATCCCCATCTCAGGGAAGCCGTCGAGATCCATGCCATATCAGAAGATGTCCTGTCTGCCGGATTCCAGGCGCCTGGGTTTCTAAAGGATTATGCGCATTTCTCCCATGCACTGGCCTTTGTCTGCCTTCGTGACGACACGACAGGACTGACCGCTGCATTAGCCCTGTCCCATCACCTCATCGGGATGGATGCCCAAATTCTTGTAAGGATGGACCACAATCCCGGACTCGCGCGGCTTGTTCAGGATCAGGACACGGGAGAGATACCGATCATTCCCTTCAACAGCCTCTCCCTTGCAGCCCGTTCCGACCTTGTCCTCGGAGGCATCCGGGAAATGCTGGCCCGGGCTATTCATGAACAGTACCGGGCAACAGTATCAAGGATTGCACCGGTACGGGCTGACACTCCCACAGACTCCTGGGAAGAACTGCCGGAACGCCTCAGGGAATCCAACCGCCTCCAGGCAGAAGACATCCTCAGGAAAATCAGGGCAGTAGGGTGCGATATCATTCCAATGACAGACTGGACGGCAACGGCATTTTCTTTCACACCTGAAGAAATTGAATACCTTGCTGCAATGGAACATGAACGGTGGGTGAAGGCAATGAGAGATGAGGGTTTCTCATTTGGTTCTGTCAAAGACGAGGAGGAGAAGACGCATCCCTTGATGGTGCCTTATATCGAGTTACCCGAGCATGAGAGAGAGAAAGACCGGGACGCGGTCCGGATGATTCCTCGCTATCTTGGCCTGATCGATTTCCAGATCTCCCGCCCCAGACAAAAAGCACCACTGAACCGAAAAGAAGGACTGTAACGGTACTCCTTGAGACGCGAAAAACCCGAGACCTCATCCACAGTATTAGAGAAAAGGGGCTTTCGGGGTCCGGAAAACAGGAAATACGGTATCCTGGGCCCAGAACTCGGAGATACTCTCATTCAATTTCAAAAAAAAAACGATATGGAAAGGTAGTGTGCATATAAAGCTGTAAAATTGAAGAGTCCCTGTATCCACTCTGAATTGAGAAACGGAGGAATACAGGGCAATGAATAGTAAAGACCTGGTAATAAATTACCTTACCGATAACGAAGAAGGAATGAGGAATGTTATCACCTGGTTTCTGAACGAGGTGATGCAGAGAG
>JAKPPB010000122.1 GCA_029547605.1 Methanobacteriota archaeon
CGATACCGGGATGCTCCCGCCGCGTGTGCTGAGCTGCCGTGACGCATGGCGACGGTGCCGCGGGGCGTTCCACCAGGAGCGGAAGGGGGCGGTCCCTGCATGACTCCACAAGAGAAGATCGCGGAGATCCGTCAGTACGGCAAGAAGGCCAAGGGCCGGGCAGAGATGATCGCGTTCTTCCAGGGAAAACGGTTGGTTGCATCCCAGGCAATCAAAGCATTCTGCTATGATTGTATGGGTTACTATGCTGACGAGATCGAGGACTGCCAATGTTTGACCTGTCCGCTCCACTCGTTCATGCCATATGCCCCAAAGAAGGTCTCCACACGCACTCATAGACCCTTATCAGCACCCAAAGGGGCGCGGGCTGATAGTTTGTATGGGGTGCCTGGTGATTGTTCGCCAATAATACCTAAGAGTGGGGTTGTGCCTCTCCCACATGCCCGCTCTTCGATTATCAGAGAAAGACCTGGAAAGTCGATTATTCGCAGGGGTGGATTCAGTGACTCTCCAGAATCGCTTTAGAGCCTCAATCTTATGGCTGGGAGGTCTTCTACAAGGGGTCTTGCCTTGGGGGTGGTATGATTCATCATCCTGTTTTGGAGTGGGGCTATTCAAAGAGCCGGAGGTGCTGAACTCATGACCCGTGACCTTCCATCAGAGTGCCGGACAGACGGCACTTGGTGCGGGTCTTACCTGATGAAGACCGCGACCTGTCTCATCACAAGGAATCGGGGATGCCTCTTGCTTCGGCGGTGGTTCCGGCGGGCGGTGATGAAATGACCGGCACCGCTTATCTATCAGTCCCCGATGAGCTCAAAGCCCTGCCGCAATGGGTGGTCTGGCGACTGGAAGAGCGGGAAGGCAAGACCACCAAGATCCCTTACAATGCCCGGTATCCCACAAGGCGGGCGGCAAGTGACAGGCCAGAGACCTGGAGCGACTTCAGGCAGGCTGTATTCACTCTCAAAAATGAACCCGGACTAAAATTTTCAGGCATAGGGTTTGTACTTCTTCCCCCCTATATCGGCGTGGACTTTGACCACATCCGAGACCCCACCACCGGGACGATTGAAAGGAAAGCCCTGGATGAGATCAGGCTCTTGGACTCATACTCCGAGCTTTCCCCATCAGGGACCGGCGTTCATATCATTGTGAGAGGGTCACTCCCCGATGACGGGAAGAAGGCGGGCGACCGTGAAGTTTACACAAAAGGGCGGTATTTTACCGTCACCGGTATGCACCTGGAAGGAACACCCCTTACTATCAACGAGAACCAGGGCGCGATAGAAACCCTCTGGCAAAGGTGGTTTCCGGCACTGATCCCCACCATGCAGGATCGAAAGGAGATACCACCACACGAGGAGGAGGACGATACAATCATCGCCCGATGCGCGAAAATAGGGAAATTCAAAGCCCTTTTTGAAGGCAATGCCGCCGGTTACCCATCCCAATCGGAGGCTGACCTTGCCCTGTGCACAATCCTGGCACTGTACACCAGGGATAAGGCACAGATTAACCGCATTTTTCGTAAATCTGGGTTATACCGGGATAAATGGGACCGGGAAGACTATTCCGCCCGGACGATTGATAAGGCACTCCTGACCGCCATTAATGCAGGACAAAAGGAGAAGAAAACCTCTCCTGAAATTGATTTTTCCGCAATTGCGGACGAGATCAGGCGGGAAATGCACGTTATTTCTGTGAGACAGAACCTTTTTTTACAAGATGAGGGAGTCTATACAACCAATGCCGGCCAGATTGAAGCAGAGATACAGAATAAAGTCGCGGCATTGGGTTATCAGAAATCCATTGTCACGGCAAAGAAAGAGGTTCTCTCCTATCTTGCCGATCACAACCCACATTCTGTCCCTCCGTTCAACCGACACTATGGGTATCTCCCAGTAAAAAACGGGATACTTCACATCACCGAAACGGGTGTGAGTATTCACCCCTACACAGACGAGTTTCTCTTCTCCTATAAGTTGCCGGTCGTGTATGATCCAGATGCCGACCGGGAGACAGTTCGGGAAGTTTTTTCCGAATGGGTGGACGAGGAGAATGTCTTATACCTCATTCAGTTACCAGCTCAAGCTATCGTCCAATCTTGGGGAGATTGTTTCAAGACCGCGTATTTGTTTGAAGGCCCGAAAAATGCCGGGAAAACGACCTACCTGGAATTTTTGGGAAACACTATTGGCCAGACAAATTACTCGACCACACCACTCTATGACCTTCTGTATAACAAATACGCAAAATACGACCTTCTTGGAAAAATTCTGAATCTATCAGATGATTTGTCCGAGATACCATTAAAGAACCTTGGCGAGTTCAAAAAACTTACCGGCGGAATGCCTGTCACTGTCGAGCGAAAACATTGTGACCGGATCACAATGTCACTCCCCGCCGTCCATGCGTTTACCTGCAACCGCCCTCCCAAATGCACTGTCACGGACGATCCCGCATGGTGGGACCGGTGGATATACCTCTACTTCGGAAACACATTCACCATAAATCCTCAATGGAAGAGAGAATTTTTCACCAAGGAGAACTTTTCCGGGTTTCTCCTCCTCATCGTGGATTCAATCCGCGAAATCATGGCCGGGAAGTTCCACAAAATGGATCCCACGCTGGTGGAGATGATGTGGACCTCGGCGAGTGATACCGTCTCGAAGTTCCTTCATGAAGAGTGTATCCTGGATCCCGCGGGGGTGGTGCAAAAGGACGCGTTTTTCGAGGCATATTGCCAGAGTTGCCGGGAGACCAAACAGAGACCCATTCCAAAAAATATACTCACCCAGGAACTTGGGAAACGGGGTATCACTACCACACGATTGAAAGTGGGGAAAAAGAGGATCCAGGCCTATCGCGGAGTGATTTTAAAGAAAGTTGGAAGGAACCCTGACCTCCCTGACCAGACCACTCTGCCTGATGATTGGGGTCAGGAGGGTCAGGGTTCTCTAAATGTTATGCGCGCGAGAAAAAATGAGATAGAAAATGATAGTACGTACGCGCGCGTGTACGCGTGTATTTCTGAAAGAACCCTGACCCCCCTGACCCAGGTTACCAATTATATCCAGGTCCGTGTTCACTGTTGCCTGGAGCCTTTTATGGGAGTTGATGGTGAGACTTACCAGGCACGGCCAGGTCAGATCATCACTCTCCCGGGTGACAACGCCAATGTTCTCATAAACCGGGGTTATGCCAGTCCGGTGCATTCCGACCATGAGGGTGATACCCGTGCCTGAAGACTTCGTGCTGAAGCTCCTGTGTGACGGACCCCTGCAACTGTGCAGGCTCTACCTATCACATCACGGCAAGTGCCCCAAGGGTCTCATAGAGGCGATACTGGCAGAAGTTGATAGATTCCCTGTCTGGTGGCAGGTACAGTTCTACAACACACTTTTTAGGGACTATCAAGACCTGGCCGGGCTCTTCCTGGATGCGGACGACGACGACGACGAGGGCGACGATGGACCCACAGCAAAAGACGACCGCGACGACAAGAAGCATGTGACACTCTCACGACTCACCGGCCTGCAATCATCGGAGGGATATCACCAATGAACCGATTTTTAGGGGGAGAGGAGGGGGGTACACAAATCCATCATGCCCGCGCCACGTCGTCACGGTGGGTTAAATTAATTGATGCGCGATGCGGGGGGGTGCATGAAAAGACTACTAATTTATTACTGGGATGCATATCATTGACATATCTTTTTGGAAGTGGGTTCATTGATCTCTGAAGCGCTGCTGGCCCGGGTCCGTGAAGGCACCAGTTCAAAGATGGACAAATATCTTCTCGTTCTGGACTATTATCGACAAAAGGGTGGCGGGACGGTCGTTGTGTATCCTGAAGAACTGCTCGCGCATTACGGGCTCCCCGCCGGGGGGCAGGCATGCGCCCGGCTTGGACGGTATTTGTCTGCGAAACTTGAACTTCGCAGCCCGAAATACTGGCTGCGAAATAGCGATTTCGTCGTGATTGACCGATTTTGGGAGAACGGGCGGGTGTCCTATCTTCTGATGGATTCGCGGGATGTGATATCAAAGAGCTATCAGATGAAGGACAAGAAAGCGCGTGTAAATCAATCTGATTGACAATTGTCTTACACATATTTATCTTTTTTTAGATTCAAGCGCGTATTGTCCCTGGATTGACAGGGGCGGGAGATGAGAAAATGAGATTCGAAGGATATGGTTTGACCATCAATGGTCATTGTATAGCAGCATCAAGGGTGCGTGACCATGTTGAAGCACTATCAGATTATTTCAAGGACACATACGGGTGTGGTCCGGTAATAATCACGGTAGGTGGAGAGCTGCAGGAATTAGATCCGCCAGTGGTTCCTATCAGCGGGGAAGATGCAGAGCGGGCACTGGTTAATCGAGTTCAACCGGCAGAGGGAAAAGACGTTCTCGCAGAAGATGCGGGAATCCGATCATCTTCTCGTGATTGAACGGGAACGGGCGAAGAAGAGGCAGGGGACACGGAATGACATTAAGGAAACGTTGCCTGAATGTGATAAGGCCCAATCCCGCGACATCGTTGCCGAGAAGATCGGGATGTCCGGTCGCACATATGACAAGGCCCGCACAATCTGGGAGAAGGCGAAAGAGGGAGACGATCATCTTCTCGTGATTGAACGGGAACGGGCGAAGAAGAGGCAGGGGACACGGAATGACATTGTGGCAACGTTGCCACAAAGTGATCAAGCAAAATCCCGTGACATCGTTGCCGAGAACGTGGGGATGTCACACGGCACATTCGACAAGGCCCGCACAATCTGGGAGAAGGCGAAAGAGGGAGACGATCATCTTCTCGTGATTGAACGGGAACGGGCGAAGAAGAGGCAAGGGACACGGAATGATCTTAACATTCCGGTAACGTTACCGGAATGTTCACAGAGTGGGGATTCCCGCGACATCGTTGCCGAGAAGATAGGGATGTCCGGCCGCACATTCGACAAGGCCCGCACAATCTGGGAGAAGGCGAAAGAGGGAGACGATCATCTTCTCGTGATTGAACGGGAACGGGCGAAGAAGAGGGTGGAAGAACACTGTAATACTGCACCTGGAAGAAGTGCGAACACCTCAGGCAACGTTGCCTTAGGTGTTGAGAAAGGTCAATCCCGCGACATCGTTGCCGAGGTGAAGATAGAACCCTCCGCCAAATTTGGCGGAGGGGTGGTTAAAGGTGATTCCCGTAACATCGTTGCCGAGAAGATAGGGATGTCCGGTCGCACATTCGACAAGGCCCGCACAATCTGGGAGAAGGCGAAAAAGGGAGACGATCATCTTCTCGTGATTGAACGGGAACGGGCGAAGAAGAGGCATGAATCAACCCTCCCCAAACCTGGGCAGAAGGGATTTAATGTTGTGGCAACGTTGCCACAACATAACGAAGGCAAATCCCGCGACATCGTTGCCG
>JAKPPB010000011.1 GCA_029547605.1 Methanobacteriota archaeon
TTTGTAGGATATCCGGCAGGATATTCTCGCTGCGGTGAGTAGTTATACCCCATTGCGGGGGCGGGATCATACTGGGTGGGGTATGAGTAGTCTGATCCTTTTGAGGGGGTCGGGTAGCCGGTTCCGCGCTTTGTTGCGGCAGAATACATAGTGACACCCGGGAGTGTTTTCCCCTGTGATGGGTACGCTGAGGGGGGTTTTGGGGACGCTCGCCCAGGGGCCGGACCGTCAACAAACTTCACCTGGAATCCGATCGGGAGATCCCGCTTACCTGTCATGAAATCGGACGCGATCTGACGAGTGGTGAACCTGAAGGTGTCTTCTGGAACGGGGAACAGTCGGCTTTGTTTCACCTTCGCGCCGAACCTACCAAGATCCATCCGGTCGGCTGTGGCGAGTGCCTTCCCGGTCGCAGTGGGCCGGTAGAAGAGCTTAGTTGCAACTCCTTTGCCAGATAAGAACCCCGGCCGGATATCAGTATGATACCGGATATCTTTCGCAATAGCCCGCCGCGATGCTGCAGGGAGGTTTGCCAGCTCTGGCGTCGAGAAGAACCCTTTTTCGATTGCTTCCCCTGCAACCCATCCATGCCGGAAGGGTTCGGTCTCCAGATCAGAGATTTTTGCGATATCGTGATATTTCGCCCTCATCCAGAGCTCTTCGCGGGTGGTCATGCCTCGTAGTGTCGGGCTGTGTTCATACTGCCGGATCAGGTTCTCATAGACTCCTTTGGCGTGACCGAACCCGTGCTTATTATACGATCCGGGATAGGAGAGTGCATCACCATACAGCTCGGCGTTTTTGCGCTCCATGTCCCGCACCATCGCCCGCACAAGATTCTTATTATAGAGTGTGATGCCTGACCGCCCGACGTCCCAATTATACCGGATGTTCTCGGCAATGGACCCGAGGCGGGTTGCATCAATCCGTGGTTGCTCTCCGAGCGTGATGCGCTTCACGATCGCGCCCTGCCTGGTGAGGCCAGCAAACTTTGTCTGAGTGATCTTCGTTGCGGCTTTACCCTCAAAGACGAGGAACGCCTCGTTCTCTGGCTGCATCACACCTTTGGCTCGTTTCGGAGAAGGGATTGCAATCGGCTCGTTGTAAAACCTACTTTGCTCTTTCGCGAGTTTTATGACCGCATCATACTGCGGCCCCCAGAACTCTCCCCTCTGTTGAATAGATTGGTATATACTCTGTTTCAGCGTCTCCGGGATCTGCACCGTCCTGACATTCTCGTGCAGGTAAACTCGCTTGCCACCGAGGAGTCCTGTTAATCCACCGGACTTTGAGAGGAAGTATGTCCCGTGAGGCTCTATCAGCCCGGGGCGGCTGACAGTCATAAAAACGCCTTGTGCAGTCACCTGCTCGCCGGCGGGGATATCCCCTATAGATCCTGGATTGCGGATCCGGAGTTGCCGAGTGGGGATAAACTGCCCTGCAGGTTGGGCGGAGGCCCGTGCCCCGCTGATGAATTTCGAATCAAAGATCGTTTGGACTTCTTCCCCGGGGCTCATATACGGGATTTTTTCGCCCCGGGTGAATCCATATGTGGATTTTCTAATGAGGCCCGTGCCTTCCCCGACGAATCGAGCACCGGCCCCGCCGACCTTTGGAGCGCCGTGCATCACCAGCCCCATCCCGACGAGTTCGCCCGCGGTCCGGCCGGGGTTCTCCTTGAGCCCGGAAACAATCCCCTGTGCCTGATAAGCGAGCCCGGATGCTGCCATTTGGGGGAGGGTGCTGGGGGCCCGGACGGTTTCCCGCGCCAGCCGC
>JAKPPB010000025.1 GCA_029547605.1 Methanobacteriota archaeon
AATGTCGGAGAGAGCGCCATCGAATCCATCATCGAATCCAGGGACAGGGAAGGGCCTTTCACGTCATTCCTGGATTTCTGCTCCCGCGTCGATCTCAGGAAGATCAACAAGCGGGTCGTGGAGAGCCTCATCAAATGCGGGGCCTTCGATTCGTTACGGTACGGCAGGCGCCAGCTGATGGAGGGTTTCGAGCGGGTCATGGACATCGGCCAGCGGATCCAGGAGCAGAAACTCAGCGACCAGATGGGCCTCTTCGACGGACCGGAAAGCGGGGAAGCGGGCACGGCGCTGTCCGAGAAGGACCTTCTGCCCGCCGTGGAGGAATGGGATCACGGCGAGGTATTGCAATACGAAAAGGAGACGCTGGGGTTCTACATCACGGGCCATCCGCTGCTGCGTTACGCGGAGAAGCTGAAGCTCATCACCAATGCCGATTCCGAGCGGATCTCCGAGATGCACGACAAGGACAGCGTCACCCTGGCCGGGATCGTGAGTCACAAGCGCGAGGTTCCCACCCGGAAAAAGGACACCATGGCGTACGTGACCATCGAGGACCTCAAGGGTTCCTGCACGGGAATCGTTTTCGCCGAGGCATACCGCAATTACAGGGACCTGATCGACTCCGACGAGCCTCTTCTCTTCAAGGGAAACCTCGATGTCACCGAAGAGAGCAGCCGACTCATCGTCTCGGAAGTCCATCGGCTGGCGGAGTACAACGGGGTCAGCTTCAACGCCATCCACGTCACCTTCGATGCCGGCAGGATGGAAGACTCTCGCCTCGAACAGCTTCGCGAAATCTGCCGCCGATACCCCGGAAAGCATGACTGCTACCTGCACGTCCTGCTTCCAAACCAGAGCGAGACGGTGGTGTACCTGGGCAGCGCATCGAGGATCAACATCTCGGAGCCCCTGAAAGAGGAGGTCGAGCGCCTCCTAGGTCCTGGAACAACCCGTTTTCACTGAACAAATGCCGTTCCCAGGACCGCTGGGCCCGATCTCGGCGTCACAAGAGACCATTGCATGGTGCAACCGTGCCCCCGTATGTCGACAGAATCTATCGAGAGATTTCAACCGGTCGTCATTATACGCGTTTTTCCGTAAAAGTCAGCGAAACCGATCTCTACATTCTCGCCGATTCCGATCTGACCCCACTGGCATGCGACTTGGTTCATCGGTACCGATCCCAGATAGAGGAATACATCCGGATCCATCCGGAATTCGCTGCCTCGCTCGTTCCGCTGGGCAGTGATGCTTTGGCTCCCGCTATCGTCAGGACCATGCTCGATGCCTCCCTGAAGGCCGGCGTGGGTCCCATGGCATCCGTGGCGGGCGCCATCGCGGAACACGTGGGCAGGCGACTACTCGAAAAAAGTATTAATGTAGTAGTTGAGAATGGCGGTGATATCTTTTTGAATATAAAGGAAGATATGAATATAGGAATATTCGCGGGTTCATCATCGCTGAGCGGAAGGATCGCACTGAGGATCCGTGCCTACCAGACGCCTCTCGGGATCTGCACATCCTCAGGAACGGTGGGACACTCTCTGAGCTTCGGCAGTGCCGATGCGGTCTGCATCAAATCGAAATCGGCGGCCCTGGCCGACGCCGCTGCGACGGCGGCCGGAAATGTCGTGCGCGGGCAAAAGGATGTGCGGAGAGGACTTTCAAAGGCCTTGTCCATCGAAGGGGTTCTCGGCGCTCTCATCGTGATAGGGGATACGCTTGCCGTCCAGGGCGACATGGAGATCGTCAAGGTTTGAACTGGACAGCCGCGAGAAAAGTTTAGCAGAAACCATCACGTTCCGTGCCCATGGAGAACTCGGATCTCTCGGCAATCGATTGACGGCATCGTTTTGTTTGTGACGGGGGTTATGACCGGACGGAACCAAAAGGGAACTGCAAAAAATCTGAGGGCAGGATTTTGGCAATATATAAGTTTACATAACATATCTTATCAGACATATAGTTTCTCGACACGCCATGGTCTCCCGGGCATCAAATGCCATCGGCATTAAGATTCCTGCCCGCCACAGTTCCATGAAATCAAACATGAACCAGTATCTGAAGTCATCCATTCAACTACTTGTTATCAATTCATATCATGACATAATGCTCATTCAATCTCGTTGAATCGACCACTTATTGTGCGTTTCAAATAAGTCAATAACTCTATATAATTGGAATGAATTACGAACTCTTTAGTTTCAATATTCTTAGATTTTAAATGATATAATATACTTAAGTCTATACTTTTATGAAAATTATAAATGAATTCACGGAAGAATGGAAATTGGACGGGATTCTCGATTATTTAAAGGATGATCCGGTCTTCATCCCCTAAAGTCCCTCTTCGGCTAGTTTTTTGATCAGTTCGGTCTGTCGGGCATTGAGCTTCTTGGGCACATCGACGAAGATGCGCACATACTGATCCCCTCGGCCCTCACCTTTGAGATGGGGGACCCCGAAGCCCTTCATGCGGATCTTGGTGTTGCTCTGGGTTCCCGGAGGAACCTTCATTCGTTTCGGCGTTCCGCCCAGGGTGGGAACC
>JAKPPB010000039.1 GCA_029547605.1 Methanobacteriota archaeon
ATGTCAATGGGCATGAAAAAGTAGGCCAAAAATCTGCATGAGAATTAGGCCACATGATCACTGTCCCTGTTCATAGGATTTCTCTCCTTCCTTTGGTAGTTTTCCCTTAAGGCGGTAGCTGTTGCCCCGGATGTTGATGACGGTGGAATGATGCAGGAGCCGATCCAGGATGGCGGTGACGATGACCTGGTCGGTGAAGAGTTCCGACCAGTCGGAGAAGGCCTTGTTGGATGTGATGATGGTAGAGGCCTTCTCATAGCGGTTTGCGATGAACCGGTAGAACAGGTTGCACTCGTGCCGGTCGATGGGCGTGTAACCCACCTCGTCAACAATGACCAGGGCGGACTTGTAGTAGCTCCTGGCATTGCCGGCCTTGCCCGAGGCATGATCCTTCTTCAGCTTGGCAATGAGGTCCTCCATGGTGGTGAAGTACATACTGATGCCGGACTGGCACGCCTTGACCGCCAGGGATACGGCCAGATGGGTCTTGCCCACCCCGGGAGGGCCCAGGAAGATGATGTTCTCCTTCCTCTGGACGAAGGTCAGATCAAACAGCGACATGACGTTGCGTCTGTCGAGTGCCGGCTGGAAGGAGAAGTCGAACTCATCGATGGTCTTGATAAAGGGGAGCCCCGAGATCTTGAGCGTTGTCTCAACCCGGCGCTGCTCCTTGCGGGCGACCTCTTCCTCGAGCAGGTCGTCCAGGAAGGAGAGATAGCTTTTCGTCTGCTCCTCGCAGACCCTGATCGTATCGGAGAGGACCTCTCCCATGCGGGTGAGTCTCAGCCTGGCCAGGTTCGCTTCTATGCGTTCGAGTACGAGGGTATCGCTCATGCGCACACCTCCGCATAGACATCCAGGGACCGGACCTGCACGTCGAGATGGTAGCGCTGCCTGGCCTTGCCCTTGGTCCTGCGGGTGAGAGAGTACTTCCGCTCGAGGAGATCACGGTCCTGGAGGAGGTCTGCATAGAACCGGGCATCCTGAACGAGATGACCCTTGTCCGGAGGGATATGGTACCTGGTGATCAGGCTGTTGTCGTCGAAGATCCTCATGGCTCCGTCCTTGACCCTGAGGATGACCTTCCTGCCCACGAGAAAATGGGGAACCACATAGCTGCACCCCGAGAACCTCACCGTGCAGTCCTTGTGCACCTTCCGATAGTGACGCTCGGAGGTATCGTAGGCAATGAGGGGAAGGCTCCCCAGGAACGGCCTCTCACGCTCGAAGCGAGCGGAGACCTTCTCGTGGGTGGTGCCGTGGATCCGCTCGTCCTTGACCAGGAGCCATTCTTGGAGATCCCGGTTGGCAGCCTCCAGGGAGGCGAACCCGTACCCTCTCCAGAAGCCCTCCCTGATGAAGGAGAAGGGCCGCTCCACCTTGCCCTTGACCCAGGCGGCATATGGAGGCGCCACCTCGGGCCTGAACCCGTAGTGGACGGCAAGGCCCACCAGGGAGTCATTGAATCGCTTCTTCCCGGAGAGCGTGCCGATATAGGCGTTCCTCATCCGGTCGTAGAGGATCTCCTGCGGGACTCCCCCGAGATGCTCGAATGCACGGATATGGCAGTCGAGGAACGTGCTCTGGTCACACCTTCGCACGAGCTCGGCGTACATCTTCCTCGAATAGCCGAGGATCATGGAGAAGAGATGGTACTTCTTCACCAGGCCGTCAGCCGCCTGCACCTGGAACTCTCCGAAGTCGACCTGAGCCTGGACGCCGGGTGCGGTCTCGAATCTGACATAGGCGATTCTGGACAGGTCCCTCTTCCTCTTCTGCACGAACCTCCTCACGATGTTGTACCCGCCATCGAAGCCCATGGGAACAAGGCGGTCGTAAATCCAGGTGGCCTTGTAGCACGGGTCCTCCTGAAGCCAGGTATCCACGACACCGGCAAAGGGATCGATCCGGCTGGGACGATTCATATCCTGCTTCTTCCTCATGCATGCTTCCGGGTCAGCCAGGTACTTGCTCACCGTATCCCGGGATATCCCCAGCCGCCTTGCGATCTCCCGCTTCGACAATCCCTGCTTATGCAGATGCACAATCTCCATGATAACCTCCACGCTCTTCATGCATTCCCCCAGGCGAGTAGTTCCGACATAATAGCAGAAAACCCGCACGGGTCGGCGCGGCCTGGGGGGCTGCCCCC
>JAKPPB010000054.1 GCA_029547605.1 Methanobacteriota archaeon
GAGAGCATGGCAATGATCGAGTTCTCGTGCTGTTCCTCGTCCCTGATGATCTCCTCGATTCCCAAAACACGGTCAGATACTGCACGGTACATCCCGATGGTACTGCCTTCACCCTTTTCCATGAGCTTGATGGCAAAGGTGATTCCAAGGATCTTTGCAAGGATGACGTACCACCAGACGCGAATGGTGTCCGGAGCCTCCTCCACTTCCGCAATTTTCTGCCAGAACCGGGAATGAGCAAGTTCCTCGCGGGCCATTTTCTGCAGGACGTCTGCATTTTTTTCGTCCCGTATCATTCCCGCGAGCCTCCGGTAAATGTGGTATTCGGTCACCTCGTCCTTTGCGAACGAGCGGGCTGTCTCCATCAAATCGGGATGAGGTTCCCGATCCATTTTAGCAAAAGGAATAGGCTTCCCTCCTCCCCCTCCCTGTGACCCTTTTTGTCTCCATGAGTCACTCCGCCGCAAAAATTGTCCTGAAAAGACCTCTTCTTCAACCATGGGCATGAAACGGATTAATAGGTTTTTATTTTGTCAAAAAATGTCACCGGCAGTTATTTATGAAACTCCGGTGCACTTTCCTGTGACCGGAACGGGACAAAGGGGGATTTCCCCGGATGAAGAAGGTCCTCATCACGCTCAGGAAAGAGGATGCCCCGAATATCACCCAGTTACTCGGCGATGCGTATTCCTACCGGGAGGAGATAGACGACAGGGTCAGGTTCACGTTCGTTGTTCCTGATACCAGACTCGACGACCTTGTTTCACGTATTCGCACGGTCCTTGAGTTCGTCGACAAGGAGACGCTCGTCGAGGTCTATTCGCCGGACTTTACCATCTTTCCCGTGTTCGACGAGAAAAGAAAGCAGGAGGAGGAATCACGGGAAAAGAAAAAGGAAAAGTCTCCTATTGAGAAACTGCTTGCAACGGTTGAATCGTACGAGAAGCTTGATACCAAGATCCTGACTCTTGCCGGCGTCGCCAGCATCGTGGGGCTCATCGGGCTCTTTCTAAACAACGTTGGGATCATCATCGGCGCGATGCTGATCGCACCCATGATCGGCCCAATCTACTCTTTTGCACTCCACTCTGCGACAGGTAACGGTGTCGGTGTTGCCCGGGATATTTTCAACATCTTTTCCCTTCTCGTTGCGTTCATCCTCTTCTCCCTCGCCGTCACGTGGATCATCGGTTTTTTCGTCCCCCTGCAGGTGACCGGGGAAATACTTGCACGCACGCACCAGAGTCCCGTCTATGCTATCATGGCGATATTCCTTGGTTTTGCGACGATTGTGGCACTGGCAAAGGGAATACCCGATACAATCGCCGGAGTGGCGGTTGCGGCAGCCCTCCTCCCGCCTGCCCTCGTGAGCGGGCTTTCGATCGTTCTCTATCCCGGAGGGACGATCAGTGCTGTCATCCTCACCCTCCAGAACGTCATCGGCCTCATGGCAGGTGCGATCATAGCGACAATTGCGCTCCAGATCAGGCCGAGGTCCTATAAGGAGACACAGGCTGCGCGCACTATCCTGATCAGGATTGCCACACTGCTCCTGATCCTCATCCTCCTGCTCCTGCTCATACCCCTTTTTTAAGGCAGGGCTTTTTTTAGGAAAACAGGCGGTTAACTCTCCGGCGGGATCGGGGCAAAGGGACGGAGGAGGATCTCGTGGGGCAGGCCTGAGAGGGCTATTGCAGCAAGGGCACCGATCCTGCCCCTCCCCCCGAAGAGCTCGACACCGTTTTCTGCAGCAACCGCTTCAGCCTCTTTTTCATCAACTACCCCGCTGCGTGCCTTCGATCCGAAGGTACGAAAAATCCCGGGAACCGAAAACCCCCTCCGGAATGCCATACCCCATTCGGGCGAGAGAGACTCGTCCTGGATGAACACGAGTGCCCTGTTCCGGACGTCCTCGTACCTCTGGGGAGGAATTGCGACCTCGATGTAACTGCATGAGTTGCCTGTCGTCTTCTCGGGAATGGCGGTATTGAGCATCACGATATGGTGACTGATGGGAAGCACACCTTTGAGGGTCTCGAGGTGCTGGAGGAGTGCAAGGGCCATTGCAAACGTGGCGCCCCCTTCGTGCGAATCCGTGTCATCGAGACCGATGATCAGGTGGACAAGGGCTCGGGTCCTCACGCTCCCTTCCACCAGCCCGCCGCTTTTCCGGATGTTCACGTCGCAGACCCCTTCGGCCTTTGCCATCATGTCGGTGAGGGAATACGCCGGCCCGCCGATACACCGGATGTGCTGGATGATGTCGTTTCCCTCTCTCTCGACCCCTGCAACCCCGACCGCGGAGGCGGGATGGAGACCGATATCGATCCTGCTCTGCCCAAGACGGGCCCTTTCACGGAGAAGAGGGCCGTCCCTCATCACGTTCTCGAGAACGCCGCCCGCGCGCGAGTGGTGGTATGCACAAAAGGCTGCACACGCATTGCTCATGCACTCGTGGTAAATCTCGACCCTGTCCCCATCGACAGTCGTGAATATCCGCCTGCAGGCACTCGAGGGAAGCGCACTGATGGCAGCGTACTTCGCTGGGTTCCGGCCCAGCTTCCGCTCCTTCACAACAACGCATCCTTCATCGAGGAGTCGGTTAATCCAGTCCTGCGCGGTACTCCGGGGGACTTTGGCCTGCATCTGGATATCTGTTACGGTAAAGTAGCCACGGTCAACCGTGCAGGCCCGCATCAGCTTGAGGAACTCACGACGTTTTCTTATGACTCCTCTCATGGAAATCCCGGATATACAGGAGGTCACCGATGATTGCGCTTGCCGTTTCGACGGACCCCGCACCCTTTCCAATCAGCGTAATCTCTCCTGCCATGTCTGTCTCGATGGTAATGGCATTCAGCGTCCCGTCCACGACCAGCGGATGGGAGAGGGGAAGCAGGCGTGGGGCGACCCGCAGGATGCCCCTGTCAGGAATTGCCTCGGCAATCAGCCGGATCGTGCAATCCTGTTCCTCGGCGAGGCGGAGAGCATCGTTCGTGAGCATATCGATCCCCGTGACCTCGACGTCCTCGAGCTGGACGGGCTTTTTCAAGAAAGTATTTGCGAGGATGACGAGCTTGATGGCAGGGTCGATACCCCTGACATCGTAGGTTGGATCCGCCTCGGCATACCCCATCTCACGTGCCTCGAGGAGTGCCTGCTCGTAGGAAAGACCCTCGGCCGCCATCCGGCAGAGAATGTAGTTGCATGTCCCGTTCAGGACCCCGAATATGGCAAGCACCCTGTTTCCTGCCAGTCCCTGCTCGAGGGTGTGGATGATGGGAATCGCCCCTCCCACCGTGGCCTCGTACCGGAGCAGGACCCCTTTTTCAGCGGCGCATCGCCGGAGGCGTTCGTATTCCCGGGCTATGGGTCCCTTGTTGGAGGTGACAACGTGGCGTCCCCGGTCGAGAGCGGCAAGGATGTGGGACAGACCCGGTTCACCCGTGAGTGCATTTGTGGGTGTGACCTCGACGAGGACGTCGTACGTGCCCTTCGTGACAACATCCATTGCGGAGAGGGACGTGTCCCCGCAATACCCGCGTAACCTCTTTGCCCCGAGCACCTCATCGATGCTTATCCCGTCCCTGTCCATGATGGCACTCCGGGAATCAGCAACCGCGGTGACCACGAGCCCGAGGTCCCTCTCGTTGATGACCTGCATGAGGCCCTTTCCAACCGACCCCATGCCGAGGATGGCAACTTTCATTCGATCTCCTCCAGCGGCTCGACGAGGAGGAATTTTTTCTCTTTTGAGACGCGGCGAAGGATATCCATCGCCTGTTCCATGTCCTGTTTGTTCACAGCCCTGACGACAAGCCGTGCCGAGGAGACCTGCGTGATGGCGGGCATGCAGATATTGAGGCCCGTGACTTCTGCAAAACCGGTCCTGTCGATCCGGTCGACGGTATCGCCGAGATCGGTGTGGATGAGGTGACCGATCACGATCACCGTTTTCTCGTAGAGAAGCCTCTCGTGCCCTATGCGCTGGATGTTCACACCCTGTTCCCGGATGAGCCTGACGAGGTCGGAGAGCCGCTGATCCGGCAGTTCAAGTACAATCTGAACGCTCAGGGTGTCCCCCTTTGTTGCCTTCTCGTCCCTCTGGTGGATAACGGCGATGATGTTGCCCCCCACCTCGGAGATGGGGCGGAGGGCTGCCACCAGCTGCCCGGGGGCGTCCCTCATCTCGAGTTTCATGGATACCTGCACAGGTTCACCCGCACAGGTATGTGTGCACGCGAAAAAAGATAAGCCTTGTACCCTCCTGCGGGGTGGGAGAGGTCTTTATTCAGGCTTTTTCTATGGCTTTTCCCCGATACCGTAGTATTTCCGGATGAATTCACGGATCTTCTCTGACTCGACCCATCCCTGGTCAAGCTGGGCGACCGTCTTCTCGATCTCGTGAACCTGCTCGCGTATCTTCCCGGCAAAGGGGCCTCCCTCCAGGTCGGCAAGCCCCACGATCACCTGCACGGGATTCCGGATGTGATCACCGAGAACTGCAAACTGTTCGATGTTCTTCTCGATCTGCTCGTATGCCTTTTTCTTCTCCCTCTCCAGGTTGCGGGCCCGCGTGATGTCCCTCATGATGATCATGACCCGCGTGACCTCACCTCCGGCAACAACGGGGATGAAATGCGCTTCGAAGAAGTGATCCTCGCCACGGAAATGAAAATCGAGGATGGTCTCCCCGTCTTTTCCGGTCTCGAAGACGGCACGGATAGTCTCGGAAGCCCTGCTGCTGATGCAGGGGACGGCCTCTCCGATCTCCATGCCGACCACGTTGTCCTCCCTCCCGATATACGACAACCAGCGCCCGAGGGTGGAATTGAGGAGCACGATCCGGAATTTGCTGTCGACGAGCAGGATCCCGTCCATCATTGCGTTCAGCGCATTCACGTACTGGCTCTGGGATGCCCGGAGTTCTTCTTCTGCCTTTTTTATGGCAGTGATATCCACGAGTGTCAGGACGGCCCTCCTCCCGGGAATTGGCCCGGCGGAGAGGAGGCCATGGAGGATATACCCGTCTTTCCTGCGGAGGTGGCACTCGAAGTCTGTTACTGTTCCACCGCGACTCACGCTGGCCACGATCTTCTCCCTCTCCGTACCGATTGCGAAGAGGTCAAGGAACGGTGTCCCTGCGAGTTCTCCTGCCCGGTATCCGAGGAGCTCTGCGCCCTTGGGGTTGACCTCCTCGATCACGGGTCCTGACCGCAGGTTGATAACGAGGAATACCCCGGCCTCCGAGTAATCAAAGATCCCGTGGTACCGCTTCTCCTGCTCTTTCTGCGTCCCGGAAAGGGATGCAACGATCAAACCGATCGCGACAAAAACGTAGAAGTATGCAGTTGCCTGGGCGAGGCTCTCGACCTCGGGATACCTGAAGAAATAGACCATTGCCATGTATCCCATCGCTATGACGACAGTGAGTGTGACGCCGTTCCGGGTAAACCAGTAGGCGGCGATGACGATGGGGATGTAAAACAGGTGCGACGTGATGGAGAGGAGACCCCTCTGCATGCCGTAATAGTTCAGGAAGAATGCAAACAGAGTGGACAGGATAAG
>JAKPPB010000069.1 GCA_029547605.1 Methanobacteriota archaeon
GACCAGTGCGGCAAGGTAACAGGAGACCACGCCGATGGTGCAGGTGATGCCGAAATCCCCCACCATGGGGATGGGCCCGAACTTCATGGCAATAAACCCCATCGAGGTGGCAAGCATCGCTATCAGCACTGCGGGGCCGGCCTTGGTAACCGTGGTCCTGATGGCGTCCGGGAGCGTTGATTTCCGGGCCTCCTCGTCCAGCCGCGAATGGATCTGGATGGCATAATCGATGCCTATCCCGATCAGGACCGGGAAAGCCCCGATGACCACCATGCTGATGGAAATGCCGGACAACCCCATGACCCCGAACGTGAGGATGAGCCCTGTAGCCACGACACCGACGGGGAGGAGCGTATAGCGGACATGGTTGAAGAGGGCCACGACTGCAACGACCATCAGGACCATGGCTGCCATGATGAGAACTCCCATCGATGCCCCCATCTCCTGCTTCATCTCCTGGGAAAAGGCAGGACTCCCGGAGAGTGTCACCGTGACGCCCGGCGGCGGGTCCGAGGATGCGATGACATCCCGGAGGGTATTGAGGACCTCCTCCTGCCTCTCACTCGAGATTCCCGGCTGGAGGGTGACAACGCTGATCGTCATCATCCGGGAGGGCATGTAGCGTGACACGAGCTCGGCAGGGGCCTGGTCGATGATGTGGTTGATCTCTGCCGCGGATTGCGGGAGTGTGCCGCCGTTGCCCTGCATGAGCAGGTCGACGATCCCCGATACCCCCGTCACGTACCTTTCATCGGAGAGATCATCCTGGAGCCGCTCGATGTAATGCAGGCATTCCGTGTCCGTGATGTCATCGGACTCGAAGATGACCATGATTGCATCCGACCCGTACGTATTGGTGTAGTGGGAGAGGGTGGCGCCACGGGAGGTCGTCTTATCGATATAGGTGTCTTTTCCGGTCTGCATCGTCACCAGGGTGAGCCCGTACATCGCGATGACCAGGACGATGACCGCCACCGCGCCGACGATACGGGGATGCGCAATGATCCGGTCGGCAAGCCACTCGTAGGGATTTTTCATGCGACCCCGCTCCGGCGATTCTGGTCAATCAGGAGGGCATATTGACCCGGAATGGGATGAAAAAGCATTTCCGGGGAAAAGACGGACCCCGGCCCGCACGCGGGGGGATCACCACGGCGCAATGGAGTTGTCATATTCACTACAACATATCTGGGCGACGTGATGCTATAAGGGTATTGCATCAGAAAGGTGGCAAATCGCACCGCGAAAAGGGTTGCATACCGTGCCTATGGCAGGAAAGGAAGAGAAATAACGCGATTTCCGCAAAGGGTCCTTCTGACCCATCTGCACCACGCGGGTGGCCCGATCGATCCCCGTGGCGCAGGGGGATGGGGACTGATAACAGGGTACCTCCCGCGGATTTACTCTTCAGTGATGAGGACCCCCCGTGCACCGATCCATCCGGCGGGCTCTGTGACCTCAACGGACACCGTGTCGGTGTAGGAGTGGGAGATCCAGCCACCCCTCCAAGCTGCATTGGTCCCTTCGATGCTCGTGCTTATGGAGAGGGCAACCGGGGAGCCGGAGGAAAAACTCACGGAGACCGGGACAGTATGCTCGAACACCCGGCCCCTGGCATAGGGCAGGGTGTGTTCTTCCTGCAGCCTGAACTCTCCGCCGGGGGAGAACAGGGGTTTCTTTCCCACAGGGTTGCGGGTGTCGATGGTCCTGTTCACCGGAAAGATCGTGCCCAGGCTGACAGGCACGAGCACGGGGGTATCAGCCGAGTATTCTTTCCCGGGAGCACGGGTTGGGGGAAGAGGGCTCTCTCCCGGTTCGATCGCGATGGGATACCCATGGTATTCCGGGACCATCGTATCCGCCCGGATGGCGAGCATGGGAGTCCCGTTTGCGACCTCGAGCGAGAGGTTCCAGCCGGGAGGTACCCCGGAGACTGTTCTGTTGAGGAAGGATTCGGCCAGGACGGGTGTACCGTCCAGGAGCGGGACCGGGAGGAGGATGGTCACATTGTCAATCGTGGATGGATGGGATAGGGTGATGGTGTAGTGGAAATGGTGCATCCCGCTCCCTGATGGAGCCTCGTTGAATAGGAATACGAGGTATCCGAAAAATGCAATGAACACGATGACTGCCCCGATGAGGAGGTATTTCAATCCCCTTTGCACCGGTTCCGGTATCATGGGTTTAGTCTCCGCACAAGGGGATCGGTTCTCCCTGCAGAAATAAAGAGGGGATGGCACAAGGGGCGTTCCGGCGAAAACTCCAGTGCAGGAACAAAAGGCACGGACCGGGGAGGGTTCCACTACGGGCCCGTCCCGGACATGTCCCGGAATGCCCGCGGGAACCGGAGAGCGTGTCACTCTCCTGCCGGTTCCCCCGGGGTTGTATCTTCAAATACAGGGAGGTCACATTGTGCCAGAAGGATCACCATGTCAGCACGGATTCTTGTCGCGTATGCATCGAAGAAGGGATCGACTGCCGGGATAGCCCGTGCCGTCGCACGTGAACTCGAGA
>JAKPPB010000074.1 GCA_029547605.1 Methanobacteriota archaeon
ACATTTAAACTTTACGCACGCCGGGGATGTTAGTATCGGTGCATGGGTCAAGGTGAATCTGTGCGTAAAAAGGGGATTTAGGCTGTTGCAGGGACGGGTTCCCACCCCTTCCCATAATTTACTTCTGTCTTTAGTGTTGTCATTCTTTCTCACCTCTAACCGGGTATCCCCGGTATAATATTATGTATATACGTCATAGTATTTATAGTTATCTCCTGCGCACATTAGGATATTATTAGGGGAATCTGCATATTCTGCGAGGAGGAATAGCCCACGCATAGTATCCCAATATGGTAAACGATGGGTATATATACTATTAGTGATATACACATTATTATACTGGGGATGACCCGGAGAGGTGAGAAAGAGAATGACACGAAAATGTGCACGGTGTGGGGGACCGTTAACCCCCAGCGCTGACGAAGTCTGTGTCCCCTGCCTCCTCCGGCAGGGTGCAGCATACCAGAGGACAGGGAATGTCCGGGCATTCGCCCGCCCGGCTCCTCGCGAGGTGACGCACTGCGTCGTATGCGGTGCGCCCCTCAGATACTCATCGTATGACCCGTGCGAGGGGTATTATTACTGGTGCCCCCAGTGCGGGGAGGGTCCCTATGGTCCCTACAGGGCACTTATAGTGCCGGAGGTGCGGCAGGAATGACATGCCGTTACCTCGCCGAGGGCGCGGACTGGTCACACGGAGGGTGCATGACCGAGTTCTGCGAGTTGTCCGGGGAACATAACCCGGACTGCACAGACTGCCCGGATTACGTGGAGGAGGACGAGTAGCCCTCCTTCACGGAAAAGCCCTTTTTTAAGCATCACGAATCTGGCACCGGCAGTTTATCCATTCCTCGATTGGACCATCCCTGTCGCCCGGAAACAGGAGCCCGTTCGAGAACGGTTCACCGATACGGGTAACCTCGCCGTGCATCCGGATGTGGTCTGCCCGGTCAGAGGGACGCGTTCCACGGACGCGGTCATCGAGCGCGGTAATCCACATCACGTGTGTTACTCCCGCGCTGTCAAGTTGTAAAAACGCGCCGTAATTCTGCGCGGAATTGACTTCTGTCCGCGCTATGCGTTCAGATTCCCATATCGCAATATTTTCGAGCACATCAGAGAGGTTCACGGCAGTATCGTAATTCCCGAGCCCGTCAGCATAGGATTGCGCGAGGTTAGCCATCACATCCCCGGTCACCCTGTCCATCGTGCGTTCACTTGCCACAAAGAACCGGTCGATGAGGAGGGCAGCAATGTCCGGTTCCAACAGGTCAGAGAAAACGGGCAGAATCGATGCGTATTCCTCGTCGATGTGCGGGTAAACCGTGTAT
>JAKPPB010000125.1 GCA_029547605.1 Methanobacteriota archaeon
CGTCAACCCTTTGTCGCGCAAAGCCGATCTGCAGCCTCAGGAGTCCCTCCAGGATGAATTCGTAGACGTTGAGCGACCCATCTATGGCGATGCCGTTCGACAGCCCCTTGTAGAAGTACCGCCTCCCGTCCAGGATGTTCAAAGGCTCCTTCCTCCAGTGCATCTCATCAAGCGTCTGCCTCAGTAACTCCCCCCTGTGCAGGGTTCCGAACAGGGCGTCGTCCATGTACTCAAGGGTTGCCAGTAGGTGCTTATCTATCTTCTTTTTCTTCAGGATCTTGTCCGCATCACGAAAGTGTAATAATTCAAATGACATAGATGTTCTCCTTTCTGTGGATATGCTGGTTCTTTGATAGAGTAAGGGGAAGGTCAAAATTGATCCTTCCCCATTCGAGAGATAGGGTTTAAGGGGGATCTCTTGCTGTGGACGGTTTTAGAAGGTTCTGGAGGGGCTTATGGGTCCTGTTTGACCCCCATCGCCTCATCAAGGAAGATGGACTTCTTCGCTGGTTGCCCCAGGTAGGTATGACTCCAGCTTAGAAAGAGTAGCTTCATTGCCCGACTCATGGCCACGAAGCAGATCCGGCGCTCCTCCTCGATATCGCCCTTCTTGGAGGGGAGTATCCCTTCGACCAGTCCCACTACGAAGACGACCGGGAACTCCAATCCCTTCGCTTTATGTATGGTCATCAGGGACACCCCCTCCTCGTCGTTTGTGCTCTCGTCCTGGAAGGTCTCCGTGTATTCAAGAAATGCTTTGATTCCGGAGAACCGGGTTGCCGCGAGCTGGAGCTGATTGAGGTTTTGGATCTTGGAGTCGTCAGGCGTCGGAATATCCTCATCCGTGACATAGCGGTCGTAGTCGAGACTGTTTCTCAGCAGATTGATGACCTCCGCAGGGTGCAGGGTATTGGCTAGCTGGGTCAGGGGGTCCAGGAACGATACAAACTCCCTGACGTTCTTCCGGATAAAAGGGGTATCCGGTCTGAACGATTTGAGAGCCTCATACAGGTGGACCCCCTTGCCTGCAGCCTCCTCCTCGAGCTGGGTGAC
>JAKPPB010000115.1 GCA_029547605.1 Methanobacteriota archaeon
GAGTGCGTGGTGGTTGACCAGAAACCCTACCCCGTCAATATCGTGGTCGGAAATGCCGAGGACGAGGATACCCTTCTCGAGGCGAGGATCCGGGACGCGGACTTCTGCATCGTTGCCTTAAACGATGACTCCCGCAACATCCTCACCACTCTCATGGTCCGGAACCTAAACCCCCGGACCCGGATCCTCGCCCGCGCAAACGATGCTGCGTCCGTGGATAAGCTGGCACGGGCAGGTGCCGATTACGTCGCCCTCCTCCCGAGCATCGGCGGCCAGATTGTCGCCGGTGTCCTCCTTGCGGACACCGTGTACATCATCCTCTCGCTCCCGAACGGGCAGGTCATCGTCAGGGGGCGGTACTCCACCGGGATACCCGCAACCGTCTCCTCGATCGAGAAGAGATGTGCCGTCCGTGTCCTTGGGATCCAGGGGGAAGGAAAGTCCCTTATCTGCCCCGATGGAAGGACCCCCGTCCATGCAGGCGACATACTGCTCGTAATGGGTTTTCCCCGGGGGCTGCGAAAGTTCATCAGGGTCACCCAGAGAGATCTCCTGTAAGTGAAATGAACGAAGAGGCAGGGTGTGCACTCGGGAGGATCGAACAGCTCCTCAGGTACGTTTACTGGAAGAGCGGGAGCAGGGGTTATGTCATCGGGGTCTCGGGCGGGATAGATTCAGCCGTTGCCGCAACCCTGTGCTGCAGGGCTGTCGGATCGGACCGGGTCCTCGGTCTCATCCTGCCCAGCAGCGTTTCGGATCCCTGCGACGTTTCCGATGCCGAGGAGGTCTGCCGGAGGCTTTCCATGGATTTCCGGACAGTAAGCATCGATCCCGTCCTCTCTGCATACCAGTCTCTGCCAGGCTTCCAGGATGACCGGACGCTCCTTGGAAACCTGATGGCCCGTACCCGGATGGCAATTCTGTACTACCATGCCAACCTGCTGGGGAGGCTTGTCTGCGGTACATCGAACAGGACCGAGTACATGATCGGATACTGCACGAAGTGGGGGGACAACGCGGCGGATGTCCAGCCCATCCTCCACCTCTACAAGACAGAGGTCTACAAGCTGGCAGCAACGCTGGAAAACATCCCGGAACGCGTGCTCCGCAAGGTGCCG
>JAKPPB010000003.1 GCA_029547605.1 Methanobacteriota archaeon
GTCAGCCCCATGATCAGGACCTTCGAGCCTTTGATCACCTTCCCTGCCTCGTTCAGCCCCTTGATGGTAAGCATCGCGACGTGCTCGGGCATGGAGTCGTTGATGGCACGTCCGGCGAGGATGACCTGGGGGTGGTAGCCGAGCTCCTGGGCCTTGTGGACGAGGTAATAGGGGTCGACGGGGATGCAGTGGCCGCCAACCAAACCCGGAGAGAACCGGATGAAGTTCCACTTGGTCGCGGCGGCGTCGACGACTGCCCTGGTGTCGAGTCCCATCTTGTGGAATATGATGGAGAGCTCGTTGAAGAGTGCGATGTTCAGGTCCCGCTGGACGTTCTCGATGACTTTCGCGGCCTCTGCAGTCCGGATGTCTTTAGCGATGTAGACGTTGGTGATCAGGCCGTAGAGCTCGGCAAGGGTCTTCGTGGTTGCTTCGTCCATGCCGGCGACGATCTTGGTGATCTTGTCGATGGTGTGCTCCTCGTCGCCGGGGTTGACGCGTTCGGGGGAGTAGCCGACCGCAAAGTCCCGCCCGCACTGCATCCCGGACTCGCGTTCGAGGATGGGAACCATGACCTCCTCGGTGAGGCCGGGCCAGACAGTGGACTCGCCGACGACGATGGCGCCTTTCTTCAGGTTTCTCCCGACAGTGGTGGTGGCATCGATAATGGGTCCGAGGTCCGGCTGCTTGTTCCTAGTGACGGGGGTGGGGACGCAGATGATGACGATGTCGGCTTTTTGTATTCTTTTCGGGTCAGTGGTGGCAAAAAAGTTACCCCCCATGGTTTGATTGAGTGCGTCCACCGCCTCCTGGTTCCTGCGGTACCCAATCACCTTCAGGTGTCGTGCGAATGCCTCGGCGAGGGGAAGGCCGACGTAGCCGAGGCCGACGACGCAGACGGTCATGTCTTTGATCTCTTTCTCTTTCGTGGGTGACATTTCCTTAAAAGAATAGTATGAGGGAAAAAGACGATAACTGCTTTGGTTGGGAAGGGGAAGGAGGGTTTGGGAAAAACGCTGTGATAGGGACCATCTTCAGGCACAACCATTATCTTTTTCAGATTCCTTTGTGGTATGAGGAACGGGAGTCCTGGACTATTGGTATGCCTGAACTCAAGACCTATGCAGTGTATAAAAATGGCACGCTGATACTTGACGACCCGCTGAATCTGCCGGATCACACCCGGGTCGAAGTCGTTATCCGGAAGAGATTTTCAGAGTTTGTGAGAAAATTCGGGGAGCCTGAAGCAAAAGAAGACATCGATCAACTCCTCCTGAAGACCAGGAGAAGAGTGAGAGATGCATAATTTTTCATCCTGTGTCCTCGATACTTCTGTTGTGGCATAAGCACTCTTCTCTCCCTCGAAAAGCCTTTCAGGAAAAACACTTGTGCGGGAGAGAAAGACTCACGACTCCTGCGTCGCACTCCTTACACTTTTCGATGACCATGGAATTGAAGCGCTCCTTCCCCGCTGTGGAGTCATCGAGATAGCAGCGGTTGCAACAAGACTCGCAGATCAGTCCATTTCTGAAAATATCTGCAGAGAAGTCGAGATGAGCTTCACCTTGATCCCTGAGGAACACCTGTTTTCCACTGCGAAAAACATTGCACTCATTGAAGGCTGTCCGGGTTTCGATACGTATTTTCTCGCAATTTCAGAGCAGAACCGCATCCCTCTCTTCACCGATGATCAGGGCATGCATCGCATCTGTGAACGAAGGAATGTCCCTTCCTGGCTTGTTCGTGATATGGACCTCGAATCTTTCAAGGCAAATCTTCCATAGTTCTACCGCCTATACATCCGGATTGAGGCCACACGCGACGTATACTCCTATTCTATCGTGGAGAGACGGATGAACGATTATATACCACACGATCCATAGGCACAATCGACGCATAGGTCTTCTTTGGCATAGTGGCGCGGAATCTTCGCGTGCCCCAAGCGCCTCTATTAAATGAAAACTCATTCAAGCTCGTAAAAACCAACTATTCCGAATGTTTCTGCAATAAAGCTCGAAAAAAGCGTGATGCCGCATGGTGCAAGACGCCGCCCGGATCATGACACAGGTGTTTCAGAAGACCGGGACTGGTGATGACCTTAATATTTTTCAACTGATATGCCAGGGATTTTCGAAAAATGAGCATCACGGGTGACAATCACACCATCATAACAAAGTGTGATAGCCGCGATGATCTCATCGAAATCTCCTGCCTTTATCCCCTCTCGGGACATTTGCGCCGAGATCTCCCCAAATACCGGAAATACATCGTCAGTGACTGGAAGAGTTGGTATTTCCTCGAGAATTAATCTGATGAAGGAAAGGTTCCGTTCTACAGAGGACGAGAGATACACTCCGCGGTACAGCTCGAGGACATTCATGCAGGTAGTCGCAAGAAACACGCCCCTCTCTTCCAGCTCGTTGAGCTTCCGGCAGGCTGCCGGGCGTTTTCTGAGAAGATCGACAAGGAATGTCGTATCCAGGACTGGCATGGTTCAGATCTCTGCCTTGCGAATCTTCCGGCTTCTCATATCCTTCGAAGCCGACTCGATTGAAGCGGCAAGATCCTCTTTTGGAGTGATGGTCTTTAAGACCTCTGAAAGGGCACGGCGGCGGGGATAGTACTTCACAATGACTTCTGAAAAGCTCATCCTGCCGGATTCCTTGAGGCTTTTTAATGTCTCGTATGCTTCTTCGCTGATACTGATGGTACGTGTGGGCATAGAATACACATATGTGTATGTATGAATATGTACCTTTCTTTCAAAAAGAGAACGTGACGATCCGCCACAAACACCGCAACCGCCCCATTCCACACTCAACGTCGTTAGTTGCCACCGAGTCCTTGACTGATCACGGCACGGGAAAGATTGTCGAATAGTGGAAGATATCACCCTTTCCCCAGATGTACTCCGGCCTGGTGATGGCGAAGTAATCCCCCTTCACAGTCATGTTGAGGGCGTCCACCACCTCCTGGTTCCTGCGATAGACGATAACCTCCAGGTGTCGTGCGAATGCCCCGGCGAAGGGAAGCCGACGTAGCCGAGGCCGACAACGCAGACGGTCATGCTGGCGATCTTATTTCTGGGCGTGCGTGATATTTCCTGGAAGAATAGTATGAGGGAAAGGGACGATACCTGCTCTGGTTGGGAAGGGGAGCGATCCCAGGCGGATGTGCCAGTAAAACAGCGTTCGTGCTCAATTCTGTGCAAGGAACCTGTCGATATCCCTGCAGAAGAGCTCGAAGTCACCAATCCGGTCCAAGAGGAGAGAATATGCGATACGATCGTCAATCGTTCCGTACCGGTGTACAACGATATTCCTGAATGCCTTCATCCCCCGGATTTTCTGGACCATCTCCGGCGTGAGGATCCCGTTGTGGCAGAGATTGGCCAGGATATCCTCGTCCTCTCCAGGGACTCCCAGCCGCAGGTCTGCATTCAGGATCGCACAGATATCGAGCACCGTCTCGATTGCATACTCGGTCCGTTTGTATATCCCGTCCTTCAGAAGACCCATGCGTGAGAATTCCCCGAACGTACCGGGGATGTGTGCCCTCACGAGATCGATTCCCTCACGGATCTCCTGGACCTTGATCCTGACCAGATCGCGGCGTATCGTGCCGGGACTCATATGATGGCCTTTTCCCCGATGTAGTCCTGGAGCCGGTGCTGGAACGCTTCGTAATCCCGGATCGTGGTGTAGGCCACTGCATACAGGATATCAGGGTCAGGAGCATAGATCGTCTCACCCTTCAGGGCCTGGATTCGCATGACGAGGGGTATCTGCTCAAAGATGCGGATGTCTGCATTCACGTCAGACAGGGTGGTCAAAGCCGCGACCCGGAACCGTGATGCGTCCTCGCGTGATCCGTCGTAGGAGATGCAGATGTCGATATCCGAATCCTTCACTGCCCTCCCTTCTGCAACAGACCCGAAGAGCAGGATGAACCGTACACGAGAAAATCCATCGAGCACCTGCAGCCGTCCCAGGATCAGTTCACGAATTCCGGTCATGGCGCTGTATCCATTTCTGGAAAACGGTCTATAATAATCTTTCATGCGTTCCGGGCAGGAAGCAGGTGCATGCCCGGCACATTGACGAAACTCAGACCTTTTCCCTGGTGGAGAACGCCCATACCATACAACAGGTCGTAAAGGTCCGGCAGTATCGCGAAGCGTCTCCAGATCCTGAGCGAATGCCCCGGCGAGGGGAAGCCGACCACGCACACCACATCATCCGTCATTTTTTTCTGTGCAATGCAATCGTTTCTTTCAGTCCCGATTCAACCGTGTATTCAGGTGAATACCCCAATGCCTTCTGTGCAGCGGAGATATCCGCCTGGGAGTCGTGGATGTCTCCCGCTCGGGGAGGCTCAAACACTGGGTTCACGTGCATCCCGGTCTCTTCTGCAATGATGTCCAGGAGTGCCAAGAGCGAGATCCTCTGATTGTATGCCACGTTGAACACCCCTTCAGCATTTCTCTCCATCGCCTTCACGTTCGCCTGCACAACATCCTTCACGTACGTGAAATCGCGGGTCTGGGTCCCATCGCCGTAGATAACCGGCGGCTGGCCGGCCAGGGTCCGGGTGATGAACCGCGGTATCACTGCTGCATACTGCGACTCCGGGTCCTGCCTCGGGCCAAAGACATTGAAGTACCGCAACGCCACCGTCCTGGTCCCGTACACTTCGGAGAATACCCGGCAGTAATACTCCCCGGCAAGCTTCGACACGGCATAGGGGGACTTCGGATTGGGATTCATCCCCTCCACCTTTGGCAGGGTGGGCGTATCACCATACACTGACGACGACGACGCATACACCACCTTCTTCACCCCTGCGTCGCGTGCAGCGACCAGCACATTCAGTGTCCCGTTCACATTCACCTCGTTCGTGGCGACCGGGTCCTGTATCGATCGCGGTACCGAGGGAATCGCCGCCTGGTGAAAGATCCCGTCCGCATCACGACATACCTCCTTGAGGAGTACGGTGTTGGTGATGCTCCCCTGCATGAAGTGAAAATGAGGATTGTCACACAGATGCCGGAGGTTCTCCTTCTTCCCTGAGAATAAATTATCAACCACCGTCACGTCATGCCCGTGATTGACCAGGTATTCCGTAATATGTGACCCGATAAACCCGGCACCACCGGTGACGACGTATTTCATGTTTTTATCAGATTATTTCAGTTAAATCGCAATTTACACTGGCATCCGGTGAGTGATAAAAATTTCCTCGGGTTTGAGGGATATTTACATGAATTATGAAAAATCAGAAGACTTAAATTTAAACCGTATAGTATCCTGGATTATTATTTCTCAATCACCCCTGACATACGAACTACGAAGGACCCTTGTAATCCTTCCGTCCGCCCCAACGAGGACATTCCACCCGTCTTCGACCGTCTCCACCCACTCAGTCATATCGAGGGGTGTCTGTAATAAAAGCATTATTCCCACAGGTTACGTCATCTCAACAAAGGATGTCCATGCTCGTTAAATTCGAAATATATCCTGATGGCAGGTTCTGGTGTGGCCGTGGAATCGGGAGAGATATTTTCACCCAGGGGAGGACGCTTGACGAGCTGATGGCACATATCCGCGAGGCTGCCCGGACTTCATTGAAAAGAAGAGCTGAACCGGGGAGAGTCAATCCGGATCCTCACAATCCCGGAATGCGAGGTCGATCCTCCTGCCCGGGCTACCAGTTGTGAAGGGAAAAGACCTCCTCAAGGTTCTTTCCAGGCTGGAATACAGGGTTGTCCGCCAGCGGCTAGTCATGTCCGGCTTCAATGCACGACACCTGCGGGAGAACATGCGATTACAATTCCTCTCCATGATGAAATTGCTCCGGGCACACTCAATGACATCCTCTCGAAAGTTGCAGTGTGGAAAGGTATTCCCAAAGAAGACCTCATCGAGAAGCTCCGGTAAGTCACCTCCCTCTTTTCTTCGCATAAATCCCCACAATTAATGAGGTCGTTTTCAACCATTGTCACAGAATTCCCCCCTCCCGGCAGGATACAATACCACACCAACCACCCTCACGTCCATCACGAAACGGTGTTCCGGTTCCCACGGATCACCCCCGCGATCCTCCCGCTCGCTCCAACATCCCCAAAGACCATGCTCCTTTCGCCCATTGGGGAAAAATTCCGCACCGCGTCCACGATTGTCTCTCTGTATGCCCCAACGAGGACATTCCACCCGTCCCGGACAGTCTCGACCCACTCCGTCGTGTCCCGGAGCGTGATGCACGGCACGCCGAGCAGGTAGGCCTCCTTCTGCATTCCGCCGGAATCAGTGAGGATTTTCCTCGCGTTGGCCATGGCCTGGAGCATATCGATATACCCAAGGGGTTCTGTCACGATAATGTTCCCTGGCAGCATGTTCCAGTAGCCGTATTCATTCAGCATCTTTTTTGTCCGGGGATGGACGGGAAAAAGGACGGGCTGTCCTGAGTCTCTGAGCGCAGACAGGATCGCTTCCATATGCTCCCTGTTGTCCGTGTTTGCCGGGCGATGGACAGTTGCCACAAGATACCCTTTCGGCGAGAGCCCGAATCGTTCAAGAATCCGTGATCTCTCCGCTGCGATATTCCGGTTGTACTCCAGGGCGTCGACCATCACGTCCCCGGAAAGGTGAACACCCCTCGTGATACCCTCGCGGGCAAGGTTCCGGACGGCAGTCTCGGTCGGGCAGAAGAGGAGGTCGGAGACGTGGTCGGTCACGACCCGGTTGATCTCCTCGGGCATGGTCCTGTCGAAACTCCGGAGGCCGGCTTCGACGTGGGCGACAGGGATGTGGAGCTTTGCACCCGCAAGGGCTCCGGCAAGGGTCGAGTTTGTGTCACCAAAGACGATTACCATATCAGGCTTCTCCTCAAGCAGCACCTCCTCGACCTGGGAAAGTATCTCCCCGGTCTGCTCCCCCTGCGGGCCGGAGCCGACGCCGAGGTTGTAGTCCGGTTCAGGGATGGCAAGGTCTGAAAAAAAGACATCCGACATCTCCGGGTCATAATGCTGCCCGGTGTGGATGAGCACCTCGGTGTGCTCTTTCCGCAGTTCCCGGGAGAGCGGGGCGCACTTGATGAACTGGGGGCGGGCCCCGACGATCGTGGCGATTTTCATGGTACCTTTCATCGGCATTGTGCGTTTATCAGATGAGAATTGCCCTTTCAATGTCCCTGAAATGCTGGTCCCCGGTGAGCATTTCCAGATTATGGACCTCGGCAGTCGCATGGTAGAGAGCATCGACGGCACCATACCCATGGAGAAGCCTGAGCGGTGCGGCTGCCAGGGCAATTTCACGGTCCACCGGGTGTATGATGGCATGGGAAGAGATTGTCGTGATGAGGTCGTGTGCAGTGGCTTCATCTCGGAGTGTGCGAAGCCTGTACGAGACTTCGTAGAGATTCACCACTGACGTGTGAATGGCTTCTGCTCCATCCATTATCTCGAGTGCCTGTTTTCCCTTCTCTGAACCCTGGACAATCTCCAGCCATATGAAAGAGTCGATAAGGAGGTGCCTATTCCTCATCCTTCTCCTCTTCGTGTTCGCGGTATATGCGGGGAAGATCAAGTTCCGGGACAGTTCCAAATATCGATTCGAGGGACTTGACCGGGATTAGCTCGATTCGATCCTCGTTTGCTTCAAGGAAAAATTTCCGGGTCCGGAACTTTTTCCGGATTTTTCCTGGTATGACAACACGCCCATTTTTATCCATCTGGATAATTTCTGCCATAATTTAGTATTTGGTTGGATCTATATTTATGTCATTCTTAAGAAAATGGTGATAAATTTATCATGGTATCAGACAGAGGAGAAGGATCATTTCAGGGAAATAACTCGTGCGAGTTCTTGTCGCCCCTCCCGATGCCCTTGTATACCCAGCCCTCCCGGATGAACGCGTCAGGGTCAATCACGTTGCGCCCGTCCACGATGACGGGGTGCGGGTGTCCTGTCGCCTCCCGGAGCCAGGCAGGGTCAAGCGAGAAATACTCGCGGTGGCCGGTGAAAATGGCGACTGCGTCCGCTCCCCCTATCACTTGCCCAAAATCTCTCGAGAGCGTAACACCAGGGTAATCCTCAACCCAGGGGTCGTGGACGCTCACTTCCCCGCCGGAAGATACGACGATATCGCGGAACACCTCCGATGGCGTGTTCCGGGCATCATCGGAGTTCGGGATAAATGCCCATCCAAGGATTGCAACCCTCGAACACGCCACCCCCTTTCCCGCCCGTGCCAGCCCGTCACGGGTGAGGTGGAACATGTGGGCTGGCATGAAATCATTGATCGCCCGGGCCGAGAGAAACAGCGATCTCTCCCCCTCCGGCCAGTCAAGGTCCCTCCCAAGCACCTTCACTCCCCGCTCCAGGTGATAGGTGTCCTTGGTGAGACAATGCCCGCCTACCCCCGCTCCGGGCCAGAGGATCGCACGGGTCACGCCTTCCTCTTTCAAAGATGCGATCCCTTCCCGGACATCGTAGAAGTTCACCCCCATCGCCTCGCAGTAGAGGGCGAGCTGGTTCGCGGCCGCGATCTGCAGATCGCGAAACGTGTTCTCTGCGGTCTTCTCGACCTCGGCGGCGGTAGCGGACATCGGGATGATCCGGCCCTGCACAAGGATCGGGGAATAGAGCTCGCAAGCCCTTGCCGTGCTCGCGTCGTCGATCCCCCCCACGACCCGGTCGTGGTCCTGCAGGTTCCTGATCAGCCGCCCGACCATCACCCGCTCGGGGGCATGGGCAAGGCCGAAGTCCCTGCCCGCGACCATCCCCGACTCCTCTTCGAGGATCCGGCGGGCGATACCGGCGGTAGTCCCGGGCGTGACCGTGGATTCAATCACGACAAGCGTCCCCCTGGAAAGGTGCCTCCCGGTGAGGCGGATGCCCTCCTCGAGAGCAGAAAAGTCGGGGAGGAGGTCCGAAGGGTCAAGAAACGGCGTCTGGATCGCGATGGTGACCGCATCGCACGAGGCGATCTGCGAAAAGTCTGCGGTGCAGGAAAACTTCCCTGCAGCAACGACTTTCTGGATAAGGGCGGCAAGACCCGGCTCATCACCGCCAAGCGGGCTCTCGCCGCGGTTCAGCATGGAGATCTTGTAGCCGGACGTGGCAGAGTCCCGCTGGAACCCATATACCATCCTATACTGCGGGACTTCTGCAAAGAGTACGGCGGCAGGAATGCCGACGTACCCCATCCCCACCACCCCGATAGTCCGGATTGGCCCCCTCTCCACAAAGGCCTCCGCCAGTCCCCCTGCCATCTATCTCCCCTGGAGGCTCGACTTGATCTCCTCGCAGAGGGCCAGGTTCCTGGTCGCCTGCTCGGGCGTGACCGGGAACGGTGACCCCCTCTTCACACAGTCGAGAAAAGTCGAAAGCTCCACCTTGAGCGGTTCGACCTTGTTCACCATCACCTTCTCGATGATATTCTCCTGCACATACCTCTCGTTCTCAACGCGGTAATGCTCGGGCTTGTAATAGGTGAAGACCTCCTGGTTCATGAAATCCCCCTCGAGCGTGAGATCCTCCTCCTCGATATAGATTCGGCGTATCTTCTTTGAAGACTTCCTGCTGGCCGAGATGAAGGCAGAAGTCGAGTTGAAACGAAAGAGCGCGGATGCCGCATCAAGGCTCCCGGCGGCAGAGAGATCGTAGTCGCCAGAAAAGAGCACGTGCTGGAGGATGTCAAGGTCGTGGATCATCAGGTCCTCGATCACCGAGGATCCCATCGGACGTGACGAGGCAGGGTTGTGCCGGTTCATCTCCACAAAGAGGGGTTTTCGAATGATCCGGCGGATCTCTCCGACGATGGGATTGAACCGCTCGATATGCCCGACACCCACAATCGTGTCACCGTCCATGAGGGAGAGGAGCTCCCGCGCCTCTCTCTCCGTTGCACTGATTGGCTTTTCGACCAGCATGTGCACCCCGGCCGAGATCACCTGCGCTCCCGTTGCCCGGTGGTACGGGGTGGGGACACACACGCTCACGGCATCAACCGACCTCAGGAGTTCCTCAAGCGAGTCACAGGGTGTTGCCTCAAACGCAAGGGCGACCCCCATGGCCGCCTCACGGTTGAGGTCATAAAGATACACAGTGCCTGCCTGTTTCAACTCCGAATATACCCGGACGTGGTTCCTCCCCATCAGCCCGACTCCTATCACCCCTACGTCCATTTCAGGGCACCTCCTGAATTACGCGGCATATGTACGCACGCTCTTCATCAGTGACCTGCGGGTGTACCGGAAGGCTGAGCACCGCTCCCGCGAGTTCATCTGCCGCAGGGCACCCGGTATTCCCGGCAAACCCTGAGAACACGGGCTGCCGGTGGAGGGGGACGGGGTAATGCACCGCCGTCCCAACCCCCTTGTCCCCCAGGTATCTGGCCAGTTCGTCCCGGGAAAGGGGGAAGTCCCCTGTTACCCTGATCACGTACTGGTGGTATACGTGGGTCATGCCGGGTGCGACCGAGGGCGTGAGAATCCCTTCCCTGCGGAGGTGGGTGTCGTAGTATCGTGCAACCTCCCTCCTCCTGCGATTGAACCCGTCGAGTTTCTTCAACTGCTCCTTTCCAATCGAAGCGGCGATATCCGTCATCCGAAAGTTGTACCCAAGGCAGGTATGGAGGTACTTCTCCTCCTGGCCGTGGTTGATGAACATGCGTATTCTTTTTGCCAGGACTTCGTCGTCCAGCGTCACCATGCCGCCTTCCCCGGAGGTCATGTTCTTTGTCGGGTAAAAAGAGAAGCATCCCGCGGTCCCCAGTCCTCCTGCTCTCTTTCCGTGGTATTCGGCACCGTGGGCCTGCGCGGCGTCCTCGATGAACGGGATCCCCCTTTCTTCGCATAATTCACGCAGCGGTCTCACCTCGCAGGGCTGGCCGAACAGGTGGACACCAATGACCGCGTGCGTCCTCTGGGAGAGCAACTCCTGGACACTGCCTACAGAGAGGTTGAAGGTATCAGGGTCCACGTCCGCAAAGACCGGCCTTGCCCCGCACATGCATACTGCCGAACCCGTGGCAAAAAACGTGAACGCGGGCACGATCACCTCGTGGCCGGCGCCGATCCCAAGCGCCGCGAGAGCTGCATGGAGTGCCGCGGTACCGGAGTTTACCCCTACTGCATGCCGTGCCCCACAATACCGGGCAAACTGGTCCTCAAAACCGGCGACTTCGGGGCCCTGTGCAAGCATCCCTGACCTGAGCACGCGTGTCACCGCTTCCTCCTCCTCCCGGCCAATGCTGGGCCTTCCTACAGGGATCATTCCATTCTCCTCCTCATCTCAGGGGGGATGTCCCGAAGGGTGGCGGGGACCCCCACTGCCATCTTCCCTGCGGGAACGTCCCTCGTGACCACCGCACCAGCCGCCACCGCTGCCCCCTCCCCGATCCGGATACCCGGGAGGACCGTTGCATGGGCTCCGATGACTGCGAAATCCCCGATCACAGGGCCTTTCAGTTCAGGCTTCCCGGTGGGGGGGTACCGGTCATTTGTCAGGACTGCTGCCGGGCCAATGAAGACGTGGTTTCCTATCTCCGTGTGGGTGGGTACAAACACCATGCTCTGGATGCGGACCTCGTCCCCGATGCTCCCATATCCCTCGATCACGGAAGAGGACCCGACAGCGGTATTTTTTCCGATGCGCATTCTCTCACGGATCAGCACGGTATGTCCACACTGGAACCCATCACCAATCTCTACATCGCAGTAGATGATTGTCCCCGACCTGAGAACTGCGTTGTCCCCTATCCTCGCCCCAGGGAAATCCTCCTGGTGCATCCTCTCCCTTGATGGAAATCCCAGAATCACCGGTTCAAATACCTGGAGACCCCTTCCCAGGATATTTCTTCCGTACTCAATCATGTGTTCACGATAGACCCTTATGAGGATGGGAAGGCGACTCTCAACCCACCTGAAATAAAAAACGCCATGATGCACAATAAATCCATCGTGAAAAAAAGATGGACCTTCATCGATTCACCCTCACTATTGCCAATCTCCCCCTAAAACACCCTGAATGAAGGAGACCGGAAGACAGGACATCTGATAGCAGTTCCAATTTATTATTACCCTAAAGGACAATATTCAGGAGATGCCACCTCCTGGTTCTCAAGGTACCTGCCTGCTTTGCAGGAAGACAATAAAGAAGAAGGATGCGGTATCACACGCCAGACAGTGTCTCGAAGCACAGGCCTGGCCCAGGCGCAAGAACCCTGCTTTTCTCATCGCAGTGCAGGGCCACCGGATGGGATCGTACTGGCTCCTCCTGCTTGCCCACAAATCCTGCACCCTTGCCACACTCGACTCGCTTATCCGCGACGTCTGGGTTGAATGCTGCGGTCACCTCAGTGAATTTATCATCCAGGGCCAGAGGTTCACACGCAGCGCGGAATATGGCGAGATGGACATGGGGGTTTCTCTCTCCCGCGTACTCTCCCCGGGTGTGCAATTCCTCTATGAATACGATTTTGGTTCTACGACCACCCTTGACCTGAATGTCATCGATGTCTATCCTGCCTCTCCCCCGAATGGTACCCTCTGCCTCCTTTCGAGGAACAATCTTCCCAAAGTATCCTGCGATATATGCGGGAGTCCGGCAGAATTCCGGCTGAGTGATGACGATCGAGAATCCTGCACCCACCTCTGCCGCAGGTGTGTGGTGAACTCTGATCATGATCCATGGTGCATAGATGTGATCAGCAACTCGCCGAGGGATGGTGTATGTGGATACGAGGAAGATGCGGGAGCTGCGGTCACGTGGTATCCTCCCGGATGGACGCATGAAGACCTTCTTGACCCGGAACTCGAATCACTCCTGGAAAGAGTCCAGGAGGAAGATACCGGGCTTCGCTGATTACTCCTTCACTTGCACGCTGCGGGGCAGTGGATTGATCTTTTTCCCTCATACCTGAAACATGGATTTCCCTGTATCCTCGATGTACAGGCCGATTGCATCTTTGGCAGGGGGACTCGTCTCCCCGACAGTCACTCTGTGGGAGAAGGGTGTGCCTGTCCCCACACTGAATCAAAATAGCTCTTCGCTCTCATATATGGGCAGGATTGGCGATCTTACCACACTTTTTGGGGAAATCCGCCCCCATGTTTCCTTATGCGATGCCACGCCGCCGCCCCCCTATGAGGCGCTCCCCCGGCGGCTCGGTTGCTGAATAGGTCTGAGAGAGAGAAATCCCTCAATTCAGTCCTCCACACCACACAGCGAGGGAGCAAAAAACAGGGGATATCGCCCCCAGCTCGCCACTCTCACCCCATCCCCGCAACAACCTATAAAACACCTCCGGCGAGACCTTTATTCACAGCGAATACCCATGAAAGGCATCATCCTCGCCGGCGGGTCTGGGACCCGCCTCTACCCCATCACGAAGTCGGTCTCAAAGCACCTCCTCCCGGTATACGACAAGCCCCTCATCTACTACCCCCTCTCGGTCCTGATGCTTTCGGGCATCCGCGAGATCCTCATCATCTCCACGGCCAGGGACCTCCCCCTCTACCGGGAACTTCTGGGGGACGGAAGCCAGATCGGGCTCTCGTTCTCGTACGCCGTCCAGGAGAGACCCGGAGGCCTCGCGGAGGCCTTCATCGTCGGAGAACAATTCATCGGCCGCGACAGAGTGGCACTCGTCCTCGGGGACAACATCTTCTACGGGCAGCACTTCTCTGAACTCCTCAGGAAGGCGGCTGCACAGAAAGAGGGTGCGACCATCTTCGGGTACTGGGTCCGGGACCCCCGCCCGTATGGAGTGGTGGAAGTGGGACCTGACGGGCGGGCTCTCTCGATCGAGGAGAAACCGGCAAAACCAAAGTCGCACTACGCGGTCCCAGGCCTGTACTTTTATGACAACCGGGTGGTCGGGATCGCAAAGTCTATCTCACCCTCTGCCAGGGGAGAACTCGAGATCACTGACCTGAACAGGGAGTATATGAAGAGGGGCGAGCTCTTCGTGCTTGTCTTCGGGCGGGGGATGGCGTGGCTCGACGCCGGCACCCACGACTCGCTCCTCGAGGCAGGAAACTACATCGAGACCATCCAGAAGAGGCAGGGACTCTACGTGGCCTGCATCGAGGAGATCGCGTACCGGCAGGGGTTCATCGGGAAGGACCGGCTCCTGGTGCTCGCAGACGGCCTGAAGAACACAGAGTACGGCCGGTACCTGTCAGAACTTGCAGAGAATGATACGAATACTCCCGGGCAGGGATGAGATATGGCCTCTGGCAAGTTCACTCCCATCCCGACCGCTCTCGCGGGCGCATTCCTGATCGAGCCCCGCGTCTTTGGCGACGACCGCGGGTTCTTCCTCGAGTCGTACACGAGAAGAGACATGGCGGCGCTCGGCATCCCCGAAGAGTTCGTCCAGGACAACCATTCGCGGTCGGCGAAAGGGGTCCTGCGGGGGTTACACTTCCAGTATCCCTTCTCTCAGAGTAAGCTTGTCCGGGTCGCGAGAGGGGCAATATATGACGTGATCGTGGACATCAGGAGAGGCTCGCCCACGTTCGGGCGCCACGAGTCCTTCATCCTCTCCGAGGAGAACCACCGGCTGCTCTACGTCCCCGTGGGGTTCGCCCACGGGTTCCTTGCCCTCTCGGAAAGGACCGAGATCCTTTACAAGACAGGCGAATACTATCACCCCGAGGCCGATGCCGGCATCCGATGGAACGACCCCGACCTCGCAATCCCATGGCCCCTCTCGGAGCACGGGATCGCGGCACCCCTTCTCTCCGACAAGGACGCACGCCTCCCCCTCTTCTCGGATATCGAGAGCCCGTTCCTCTTCCAGGGGGCGAACAGATGATCATGCAGAAGAACACTCTCCTCAACCTCCATGAAGGAATACACAATCCTAGTCCTCATCGCACACCACTCATCGGGTCTCCGATGCAGAGGCAAGGGTGCAGGCATCACTCAAACGACTGGCCTGCCACTCTGACCCCTGGCAGTACCTCCCGGAGGCCCTCCCGATGAAAGTCATGATCACCGGTGCGGGGGGGCAGCTTGGACAGGAGATGGCAAAACAGGCCGCATTGAGGGGTTACGATACCACTCCGTTCACTTCCCGCGAGCTCGATATCACAAATTCAGGATCAGTCCGCGACGCCATCTTCCGCTGCCGCCCAGACGCCATCGTCAACTGCGCCGCCTACAACGCCGTCGACGAGGCCGAGCGCGAATGGAAGCGGGCATTCCTCGTCAACGGCCTCGCGGTGCGAAACCTTGCGCTCGCGGCAAGTGAGGGAGGGGCCATCCTCGTCCACTACTCAACCGACTACGTCTTCGACGGGCTCTCCTCACGCCCCTACACGATCGCCGACTGCCCGAATCCCCTCAGCAGATACGGGGAGAGCAAGCTCCTGGGAGAGCAGGCTGTCCGCGGCCATTCCAGGCGCTACTTCCTTATCAGGACCTCCTGGGTCTTTGGACCCGGGAATACCAATTTCGTGCAGAAGGTGATCGAATGGAGCCGCCAGAACGATCGCCTGAAGGTGGTGGGCGACCAGGTCTCTTCGCCCACCTCCACGCGTGACCTGGCAGGTGCCACCCTCGACCTCCTGGAGACAGGGCAGTTCGGGCTCTACCACCTCACCAACGGGGGATCATGCTCGCGGTACGAATGGGCGAAGTGTATCCTGGATGCAACGGGGTGGAAGGGCGTGCTCCTTCCTGCAAGGAGCAACGAGTTCCCGACCCCCGCCCGAAGACCTGCTTACTCGGTCCTCGACAACTTCGGGGCTGCCGAGGTGAGGGGAAAAGATCTCCCCCCGTGGGAGGAGGCGACGCGGACGTACCTCGAAGAGATGGGAGGGGTCCCTTGAATCACCTCCTTGTCACCGGGGTCGCCGGGTTCATCGGCAGCAACTTCGTGTACCACGTCCTTGGGACCCACCCTGAAATCTCCGTCGTAGGCCTCGACTCCCTCACGTATGCAGGGAACCTCGAGAACCTCGCAGCGCTTGGAAAGAAGGAGCGGGAGCGGTTCACCTTCGTGAAGGGGGATATCGGGGACCGCCCCCTCGCAGACTCGCTCTTCTCGGAGCATGAGATCGACGCCGTCGTCAACTTCGCGGCCGAGTCCCATGTCGACCGCTCCATCGAGGACCCCCAGCTCTTCCTCCGCACGAATATCCTTGGGACCTGCACCCTCCTCGATGCGGCACGGGCTGCCTGGCACCGGAAAGGCGAATGGCTCCCTGGCTCCAGGTTCCTCCAGGTCTCGACCGACGAGGTGTACGGGTCGCTCGGGCCGGAAGGATACTTCACCGAAGAGACCCCCCTTGACCCCCACAGCCCCTACTCGGCGAGCAAGGCTGCCGCGGACATGATCGCAAAGGCCTACCACGACACCTTTGGGATGCCGGTCCTTATCACCCGGTGCTCAAACAACTACGGCCCCTACCAGTTCCCCGAGAAGCTGATCCCCCTGATGATCAGAAACGCCCTGCAGCACCGCCCGCTTCCGGTCTACGGGGACGGCAAGAACGTCCGGGACTGGCTCTATGTCGAGGACCACTGCCGGGCGATAGAGGTGGTCCTTTCTGCCGGCAGGCCCGGCGAGGTGTACAACATCGGCGGGAACAACGAGTGGGAGAACATCGCGATCGTAAGACTCCTCCTCTCCCTCCTGCGAGAGGAGACAGGGGACCCGGGGATCAACGAGAGCCTGATCCAGTTCGTGAAGGACCGGCCAGGCCACGACCGGCGGTATGCGATCGACTCGACCAGGATCTCCCGCGAACTCGGGTGGGAGCCTGCAACCCCGTTTCCGGAAGGCATAAAAAAGACCGTCCGCTGGTACCTGGACCACCAGGAATGGATGGAAAGGGTGATATCAGGCGAATACCTGTCATTCTACGAGCGAAATTACGAATACCGGTGAACCTGTGCGGTCCCATCCCGCCTGGCGGCCGCACGGAAAACGCTCCCCGGAATGATCTGCTGTCTGGCACCGGGCCAAAGGGCCCGCATCCCGGCATGCGTGGCAGCCTTCATTCCTCCCCCTTTTTATTCTTCAGTCCCCCACCTTTCAGGGTGATCATGATCTGCCTCGTGCTCGGCACCCGACCCGAGATCATCAAGCTCTCCCCACTCATACGGGAGTGCGGGCGACGGCAGATCCCTTTCTTCGTCCTCCATACCGGGCAGCACTACTCGTACGAGATGGACAGGGTCTTTTTTGAGGACCTGGAACTGCCGGCGCCGGAGTACAACCTCGATGCCGGCTCAGGTCTGCACGGGGAACAGACAGGAAAGATCCTTGCCGGCGCCGAGCAGGTCTTTTTCAGGCACCGGCCCGATGCGGTCCTCGTCCAGGGCGACACGAATACCGTGCTCGCGGGAGCGCTTGCGGCTGCCAAACTCCATATCCCGGTCGGCCACGTCGAGGCTGGCCTGAGGTCCTTTGACCGCCGGATGCCAGAGGAGATCAACCGGATCGTCGCGGACCATGTGAGTGACCTCCTCTTCGCACCCACAGAGACCGCCGCCAGGTACCTTCGAGGCGAAGGGATACCCGAAGAGAAGATATTCGTGACCGGGAACACCGTCGTGGACGCAGTCTTCCAGAACCTGGAGATCGCGCAAAAGAAGACGGGCGTGATGGAGCGGATGGAGACCAGGGAGGGGGACTTTATCCTCGTGACCGCCCACCGTGCCGAGAACGTCGACGACAGGGGCCGCCTGGCGGGAATCCTCGAAGGCCTCAGCGCGGTGGGAGAGGAGACCGGCATGCAGGTCATCTTCCCGGTCCACCCCCGGACTGCGAAGATGACAAGGGAGTTTGGGCTGGACACCAGGGGAATCCGCATCGTCCCTCCCCTCGGGTACCTGGAATTCCTTCTCCTCGAGTCAAAAGCCGCCCTTATCCTCACTGACTCCGGAGGGATCCAGGAGGAGGCCTGCGTGCTTGGCGTCCCCTGCGTCACGCTTCGGGAGAACACCGAGCGGCCCGAGACCCTTAAAGTGGGATCAAACGTGCTCGCCGGGACAGATCCCATGACCATCCTGGAGAGCGCCCGGGAGATGCGCTCCCGCGACCGCGGCTGGGAGAACCCTTACGGCGACGGGCATGCCGGTGAGCGGATACTCGATGCGCTGGCCAGAAGGGGGCTGACGTGATGACTCCCTGGCGTTGCCCGGACCAGAAAAATAATTGTTGCCCGCAGGGGGCCGTGACGCCCCGGACCGAAGGCCACGCCATGGTTACAGGGAGTCGCGTCAAAGTCTGCCTTATCCCCTGCAATAATGCACTCGCGAACTCTTCCCACTTCTCCCTGTCCCACAAAGGGTGGTTCCCATGAGATTTATTTGCGTATTCGTGCTCTTCATCCTGGTATCCCTTGTCCTCCCTGCTGCCGCGGTGACGATCACCGAGAGGCCTGACGCGATTGTAAACGGCCAGCCCATATTCGTGACCGTCCGTGACCTCCCGGGGAACTCTTCGTTCTCGCTCCTGGTGCAGGCCGACTGCGCCGTCCAGCCCAACTCCGAGTTCCGGTTCCAGATGAGCCAGTTCGTAATGCCGTTTGCGTTGAAGAAGAGCAGCATCACCGCGACCCTCTCGGGCACCTCGACGAACCGTCTCGAGGTGATGAAGGAGTCGACCATCGTCACGGTCTCGGGGCAGTCCAGGGATGGCCAGTTCTCCACCACAAAGCATTACGATATCACGCCGGGGACCTACGATTACTTCCGGCTCTCGGGAACCTCCCTTCCCACCGCAAGGAGCATCACCGCTCAGCTCCAGGTGACCGGGACTACGCAGGGGTCGAAAAACTCGGAGATATCGTTCGTGGTCGAGGGCCTCACTGCCGGGACCATCACCATTGCAGCCCTCGTCGACGGGACGCAGGCCCTCTACAAGAACATCCCCATCGGGGGGCCAGAACCATCCCCTGCAGGGAGCAGCGTGCCCGCTGCCTCAACTGCGGCGCCTCCCCCCGAGCAATGGCGCACGTTCACGTCAGCCGACGGCATGGTCAGCATCACGGTCTCGCGTGCGGAACCGGTCGGGTTCCTCATGGTGCCGGCCGAAGACCCGGCGCGGGGGACGCGGGTCCTCTCCGGCCCCTACACCCTTGTTCCACAGGACACATATTTTTCTCCCCCGGGCAGGATCGAGTTCCGCATCCCTGTGGGGACTCCCGCGGAGGGGCTCGTCATCGCCTCCCATGACCGCGGAAACTGGACCAGCCTTCCCTCGACGATTGGAAACACCACCGTGACGGCTCCTGTCACCATCAGCGGAACGTTTGCCCTGCTTGGCCCGCTCCCTGCCAATACCACCATCGTCAGCACCGTCACCACGACACCCGCAACCCCGGCAACCACAATACCAAAGACTACGGAGACCCCCCCCGCTACTCCCACGGCGAGGGCAGGAATCGAACCCGCAAGGCTCCTCCTTCTTGCCGTGGGCGCTGGCTGTGCGGTAGCGATGAGAAAGAGAGAATAACGCCAGGAACCCCGGATTTTCTCGCTCGCAACAGCCCCTGGCTCCTCCCTCTCACCCCATCTCGAACGTGGTGACTCCGAAGATCCGGCCGACCGGAAGCGGCGGGATCTCCCTCGTGTACATCCTGGCAGTGCCAAAGACCTCCTCCATTCGCCGGTCCTGCGCCATAGCCACCGCCTCGCGGTTCGGCTCCGGGGTGTCAAAGAAGAACAGATGTCCCCTCACCTCATCCCACCCGGTCAGGTCCTCAAGGATACTCTCGGCAATCTCCGGCGTGTCGGCAAAGAGCGGGCCGATCTTAAATCCCTCGAAGCACTTCCGGATCACGCCGTAGCCCCGGAGAGCCCCTCCATCCACAAATGCAGATGACCATGACCCCGGCATGTGGATCCACCGCTCCAGGAAGCGGCCCCGTTCCGCGGGGAAATGGATGGCATCGTACGCAACGAGAGCGGAAAAGGGCACATCCTGCACGGAGCAGAGCCCGGCCTGCCTCCTTCCATCCGCAATGCCCCGCCACCTGATGTTCCGGTATGCGAAGCGAAACCCCATCCGCGAAGAATACTTCTCCTGCATCTCGTAGACCCCGTCGATTCCAAGGTTCCGGTTGCCCGCGTGCCGGATGGCTGCACTCGAGAGCTGCCAGCCAAGACCCTTGGACCGCATATCTTCCCTGATGACAAAGAACCCCCCAAAGGAGAACCGGGAATCGTAATTGCTGACCGCAACCGTCCCGGCGATCTCCCCATCCGCCTCCGCGATATACCACCCGGCCGGGTCAACCGCGTAGTGGCACTCCCCGTCATGCAGCCCCGGGTTCCATCCCTCTCTTCTCGCCCACTCGATGAAGACCCCAACCTCATCCTTCCGCGCCGCCCGGATTACAAGGTTATCCATATGGTTCTTTTTGGATCAGCAATGGCCTTATAGTCCATTGCTGCGGGGGAGATACCGGAAAGAGATACTCCTTATGGTCTTAGATCCCGGTATCGTCTCATTGCGAGGGGAACACAATATTACTCCTTCAATGACGACCTCCGGGGGGCTCGCCTTTCCGCTCCAATAGCGTCCCTGGACCCGGATAGAGCAGTTGGGGCCAGGGCCCCAACTGCGGGGGGTCCTGTCGGGAAGTGTCCGTATTACAAATAATCCACGGGTTGAACTGGACCTCCCTCCTCACACCTCCGGCCCGTACACTCCCGACCCAACGAACCATTCGTCATCCACCGGCACCACGTAACAGAGCTTCAGGGCCTCGGACCCGGTATCAGGGTTCAGGTACACCACGTAGACGAACCCCCCGCCAGCGCGTGCCACTTCGATCTCCCAGTCGATGATCGCGACCCCGTAGTGGTCAAGGAATCCAAGGCGGCTGGTTCCGATCAGCTCAGGCTGGTGGGGAAGCGCGAGCGTCGTCCCGTTCATCGCATACGCAAAGACGTAGTCTCCTCCGGGTGCCCACTTGCCTGAAAGGTCATTGAACGCAGCGAGGGCAACGCCCATTCCCTCCTTCCGGGCAAAGTCACGGGCCGCATGCACCCTCTGCATGAGTGCGTCCTTCTCCTGCCGGCTGAAGGTTGCGTTCACATGGGAGAGATAGATCCCGGATCCAAGGAACCAGTCATCGTCCACCGGCACCACTGAAGAGATCTTCAGTTCCTCGGCGAATCCTGCAGCGGGGTTGGGGTACACGTAGTACACGTGCCCGCCCCCGCGTGAGGCTGCCCCCACAAGCGCCCTGACGAAGGCAACGCCGTGTACGTCATGGACATCAAGGCGGTTCTGCCCGATGAGGCCCTGCTGGAAGGGCAGCGCAAATACCGTCCCGTTCATGTCGTACGCGAAAATATACAGGTCTCCGTCCACAAACCGGCCGACTGGATCATTGAACTCCCTGAGGGCAGCCTCTCTTCCCTCACTCGCGGCAAATGCAACAGCGGACCGCACGTACGAATCGAGGTCTTTCAGTTCTGCGAGGGAGGCATTCCTCGCGGAGGAAGTCGCCGCGCTGCGGGGCGGGATCTTTCCCTCCGTCAGCACCACCCGCCATGCTGCCCCGTCAATTCCGGCGGTCTCCCAGGAGGCCTCTTTTTCGATCTCCCTGTCCCACCCGCGGCCCCAGAACCGGTAGGAGCCTGTTCCCGAGGGTTCCGATACCACCCTCCTGAAAAACTCCTGGAGTCCTGGTTCCTGGTAGACAGGATCAGAAAAGAGGTTCTTTCCTATCTCCTCCTGCGTCGTGTCGTAGATGACCGTCCCGTCTGTCTGGGTCACCCAGATGTCATAGTCCGTCCCCTCCACCACGGGCCCAATGGCCCTCCCAATGAGGGTCTCGGGGCGGTACGTCACGTCGGTATACCCAAGGTAGGTGCCGTTTGACGAGAATACCGGGGCACTCTGTGAGATCCCGGCAAACCCTTCCTCCATCATGAAGACTTCGCTTACCCGGGGCACCTTCATGGCAAGGGCTTCCTGGACCGGTCCCTGGTAATTCACGTCCCTCCCGACGATCTCGCGGTAATGCTCCGGGACCGCGGCGACAATGATTCCCTCAGGGGAGATCGTGACAGACGAGAGTGCCCATGGGAGCGCGTCAAGTTTCTCGCGGAGGACAGCTTCTGCCGAAGGGCCGACGAGCCCTGTCCGGGACAGCCGATCGGCACTTGCGAGGTTGAGTGCCCGCACCCCTGCGAGATCCGCATCGATGGCCTTTACGGCCCCCGTGAGCGTCACGCTGGCCGCGGATGCCTTTGGCTGTTCCTTTTCCGGGATAATGCACCCGCTGGCGAGAAGCGCGGCTCCCATGACAAGGAGAAATAAGAAGAAGCGTACTTTCATGCATTGACTTTTAATCGACTACCCTGCATAAGCATTGTGAAACACGCGGCCTGACGCCCGGGTATCATTCCATCGAGGCGAGGGTATCAGAAAGCCCTTCTCTCAACGTGAACCGCGGAGAATACCCAAGCGTGGCCTCTGCCAGGGAAATGTCTGCAACAGACCGCCTCACCTCGCCGGGCCTCTCGGGGCAATGGACCGGGTCCAGCCTGCACCCAAGGAGGTCCATGAGCATCGAGGCCAGTTGGTCGACGCGGGTCTCGCTCCCTGATGCAATGTTGAAGACCCCGCACACATCTGACTCCATTGCTTTGATCATTGCCGTGACTACGTCCTTTACGTAGACGAAGTCCCGTGTCTGGCCCCCGTCACCGTAGATCAGGGGTGCCTCTCCTGCCCGTATCCTCGCGATGAACCTGGGGATGACCGCTGCATAGTCGGAACATGGGTCCTGCCTCGGGCCGTACACATTGAAGAATCGAAGGGATACCGCCTGCAGGCCGAAAAGAAGCGAAAACACCCTGCAGTACCGCTCCCCCGCGTACTTGGCAACCGCGTATGGGGAGAGTGGGTCGACCGGCATGTCCTCCCTCTTGGGGAGACCCGGGAGGTTTCCGTACACGGCAGCAGAAGACGCGTGTACCACCCGCTTCACGCCGGCATCCCTTGCGGCAAGGAGCACGTTGAGGGTGCCGGTGAGTGTGACCTCGTGGCTCGCAAGGGGATGCGCGATGGACCGCGGGACCGATACCATCGCCGCAAGGTGGAAGACCCCGTCCGCACCGTGGAAATAGTCAAGAAGCGAGGGGAAGTCCTGGACCGTGTCCTGGATGAAATTCACCCGTGGACTCGGCAGGAGCGGGGAGATGTGCTCCATCTTTCCCGAGGAGAGGTCATCGATGATCGTCAAGTGGTGACCGGCGTGCGCCAGTGCCTCGCAGAGATGCGACCCAATGAACCCGGCGCCACCGGTGACGACGTAATGCATGGTGTGTCCCTTTTTACCACCTATGGTATGAACAGGGAAAAAACTGCGGGCGAGACAGGCCCTTGTACCACCCCCGAATCCTTAATGTCCAGGAGCGGCAGAACCTATCATCCATGGTCTCACTCGCCGAAATCCAGGCTGCCTCACTTCTCCTGGAGGGAAAGGTGATCCGCACCCCCCTCGTGTATTCCCCCACCTTCTCTGAGATGACCGGTGGCGAGGTGTACCTGAAGCTTGAGACCATGCAGAAGGCAGGGTCCTTCAAGGTCCGCGGCGCGGCCAACCGGATATTCGGGAAACGGAGCGAGATCGGCAAACGCGGCGTAATCGCGGCGTCCGCCGGGAACCATGCCCAGGGTGTCGCCGTGGCCGCCTCGATGGCGGGTGTCGCGGCCACTATCGTCATGCCCGAGTGGGTCTCGCTCGCCAAGCAGGAAGCCACGGTAGGATATGGTGCAAGGGTCATCCTCAGGGGCGGCAGCCTTGAGGAGAGCATCGCTCATGCCATGCAGGCGGCCCTCGACGAGGAAATGACCTTCATCCACCCTTACGACGACCCGCTGGTCATCGCCGGCCAGGGGACCATCGGGCTCGAGATCCTCGAAGACCTTCCGAACGTCGATCTCGTGATCGTTCCCGTCGGGGGAGGCGGACTGATCTCAGGGATTGCGAGTGCGGTGAAGTCCGCCCGGCCGGGCACGCGGGTGGTCGGCGTCCAGGCGGCAGCATGTCCCTCGGCGGCCGAGGCCCTCCGCCGGGGAGGCCCGGTCGAAGTCGGGGCCGGTCCTACCATCGCTGACGGGATACGGGTGAAACGGACCGGCGACCATACGTATCCAGTCCTCCGGGACTGTGTCAGCAGCGTGGTGCTCGTGGACGAGGAGGCCATCACGAGCGCGATGCTCCAGCTCCTCGAGCGAAAGAAAGTCCTCTCCGAGGGGGCGGGTGCAGCGCCCCTTGCTGCACTCCTCTCTGGTGTGGTCCCTCTGGCACAGGGGGAGAAGGTGGCCCTCGTGATAAGCGGCGGGAACGTGGATACCTTCCTCCTGGAAAGGATCCTGAAAAAAGGTCTGTATTCAGGCGGGAGGATGGTGCAGCTCGCCGTCGTTGTCGAAGAGGGGGCCCATTCCCTCCCTGCGCTCCTGCAAATCCTCGCCCGTGCCGGCGGAGTCGTCAACCGTATTGATCAGGAACGGAGCGCCCCCGACCTCCCCGTGCACCAGATGCGGGTGATACTGGAACTTGAAGTGCGGGGTCAGGCTCATCGGGAAGCGTTGATTGCCGCGCTGCACGAGGCTGGCTTCGCTGCACGACCCTTCCCGGGGGGTTACTGAGATCTACCTGGAGGGACCCCACATGGACCGTGGCAACCCGGTGCGCATCGTGCGGTGGTGCGCGGAATGCCAGGGTGCCTGACACGAGGTCGAGCCTGTCCACAAGCCCGAGGGTGACCACCATCATCTCGGCATCGCAGAGGGCGATAAGCAGGTCTTTCCATGACTCCTCCCTGAAGGACTCGGGCATCCTGCCGTGCACCCCGAGCCCCGAGAGGAACCTGGCGTGCGGGATGGCATTCGCGAAATACTCCGAGAATTTCTGGAAGCGGTAGAGGCGCCTCCAGTCGCGTTTCCGCTCCACGACCTGCGGGGGCGCGGTGCACTCGATGATCTGGATCCGGGGATGGCGGCGGAAGTTCACCAGTATCCCCTCGAGTTCCGGCCCGCGTTCGAATCCCACCACCAGGTCGGGCTGGAGGAGGTCGATCATCCGGACATGGAACTCCTGTGCCGCCGGCTCCACTACCCACCCAGGCGAGTCCACCACCAGGAACGACGCGCCCTCATCCCTCGCCCGCTCCTTGAGCCGGAGTGCCCCGACAAGCTCCTGGACCATGTGCCCGCTCGGGGTCACCGCGCCAACGAACCTGAGAAAGGTCGCCCGTGGGCAGTCGAACGAGTCCTGGTAGAGGGCCAGTCCCACGGTCGCCGGGGGACCAAGGGTGGACTGTCCGATGTCACAGTCAAGAAAGCCTGTGAGGGCCACATTGGCCAGCCGGGAAGTCAGCCAGCGGCAGAACGTGGTCTTTCCCCTGTCTGCGGCACCGACCACGTACACCATCCCCGATCCCCTGTCCCGGAGTGCGCGGAGCACCGCTTCCCACTCGGAGGGGATCACAATATCAGACGCCACTCCACTCTTCCTCTTGGTGCTCTTTCGTCATAAATGATCAGACTCACTCGCCGGCTCACCCGGCTTTCGGAATCTCGTCATGCAGAGGATATTCTTGCCCCCTGAATACTCGTATGTGACCGTATCCATGAGGTTTCGGATGAGATGGACCCCGAGCCCTCCGATGGGCCGATCCTCCACCCCGCCACTGAGATCAGGGGGTTCGACTGCAAGGGGGTCGAAGGGGTGTCCGCTGTCGATGATACAGACTGTCGCGGAGGTGGGGGTCACGGTGCACTCCACCGTCACCTCACCCTCGCCGGGAGTATAGGCATACCGGATGATGTTGGTGCAGGCCTCGTCAACGGCAAGATCCATCTCAAAGATTGTCTTCTCGGGGAAGCCATGCTCTCTAAGGAGACCGGTGACCATGCTGGTCAGCGCCTCGAGGTGCCCGAGCGTCGCAGGGACGGTCAGCCTGCGGGTCACACCGCCTGTCATGTTCCCACCTTCAGGACGAGCAGCGTCATGTCGTCGTTCTGCGGCGCAGCCCCCGTATGGGCTGCCACTGCGTCCTGGATTGCGGCAAGCGCCTCGCCTGCGGTGCGATCGTGCAGCCCTTTCACCAGGTCCGCCAGCCGCTCGTCCCCGAACTGCTGCTGCGATGCGTCTTCCGCCTCGGTTACGCCGTCGGTATAGAGGACAAGCAGGTCACCAGGATAGAGCTTGACAGATCGCTCCTCGTAGACCGCTCCTTCGTCAGCCCCAAGCGCAATCCCGGAGGCCGGAAGTTCGCTGAGGGATCCGTCCGCCCTTGCAAGCATCGGCGGGTTATGGCCGGCGTTTACGTAGGAAAGGGTTCTTTCCGCGGGTTCAAGGATACAGAAGAAGAGCGTCACGAACATCCCCGATCCGGATTCACGGCAGATGAGGGCATTCGCATCGCTCACCGCATCGCGCGGCCGCTGGTGCCATGCGGCGCTTGCGCGCATCACCGTGGAAGAGAGGGCCATGAAAAGTGCGGCAGGAACCCCCTTGTCCGAGACATCGGCGATCACGAGGCCAACCCTTCCCCCCGGAGAACCAAGCACGTCGTAGAAGTCCCCACCCACCTCGCGTGCAGGCCGACTCTCCGCGGCAAGTGCATATCCAGGGAGTGTGGGGAGGGAAGGGGGAAGGAAGCTCTCCTGGATCTCCCTGGCAATCTGGAGCTCAGCGTTCTTCCGCTGCAGCTCGGCCTGGTAGCGGTCACGCTCCCTGCAGGTCCTTCTCTCGTTCTCGAGGTTGAGCGTGATGAACGCAAAGATGAACATGCCGGCCGCGTTTGCAGCAATCATAGGGAATGCCGCATCCGAGACGAGCTCGACTGCGTCGGGGAGGGGACGACTCAGGAGGAGGACGAGTCCCATGTGCATCCCCTCGATCAGGACCGCACCCGAGACCGCGAGGAGGAGGCCAGGAAAACGCTTCCGGTTGGCAAGGTTGATGATGCCTGCAAGGAGGCCGGCAAGCACAGTCGCAAGCGAGCATGAGACCGCGGTAAACCCACCCATGGTCATCCGGTACCCCGCCCCTATCAGACCCGCGCCAATTCCCGCGACCGGTCCTCCCACAAACCCGGCCACCATCGGGCCAAGGTCGCGGATGTTGAGGGGGGCGCCGAGGATATCGATGCCACTCTCGGAACCATAGATAGAGAGGATCCCAAAGATCAGGATAAGGATAGCCTGGTTCTTCCAGGAGAAGCCCCCCTCGAGCACCTCGGGATAGAAGCGGGTCCTCGTCACAAGGTAGGCGAAGACCACCACCACGCACATCATCTGAAAGAGGATGAGGAAATCGGTGACCACTTCGGGGAGCATGGTATCAGGCGGCAGTCAAGTGATAGGCGGAGAGCGCAGTCATCGTGCCGGGTCCGCCCCGAGCGCCTCGTCAAGGTTCCGGTAGATGGGAAAGAGGCGGTTGAACCCTGCAATATCAAAGACCTTCTGGATCTCAGGTGCGAGTGCGGTGAGCTTCAACATTCCTCCCGAGGATTTCAGCCTCTTCAACCCCGAGAGCAGCACCCGCAGGCCGGCACTGCTGATATACTCGAGGCCGGAGAGATCGACGACCAGCTGGCGATCTCCTCCATCAATAAGGCGGTTGATATGCGCCTCCGCGTCCGGGGAGGTGGTTGCATCCATGCGTCCTTTCAGAAACACCACGGGAATATCACCCCGGCGCTCTTCCGCAACCTGCAGGATTGTGCTCATTGAAGAATCTCTCTCTCCTTCATCCCATATGAGCGTAGCGAGAGGGGCGCTGCGGCAGAGGAGACAGCGCTGTTTCGATTGGAGAGAGGAGGGGCCCGGAGAGAGCAAATATCCTCAAATAACAGTTATATTCGAAATTAAAACTTAAATTTTGCGTATTTTTTGAAGCTGGGAAATATCCCCCGTGACGTATCTCAGCATCCTGATGTTTCAGAAATGGACCCAAAAAGAGGTAAGGGAAATGGTCCTGAAAGGAAAAACCTATCGGTCTTTTCATATAGCAATATATGGTTTATTGAATTTTCGGGCTGCAGGATCCGCTGCCAGAAAGTGTCCCAATACACCAGGGGATATTCATAATACGCACAATCACACAAGAAAAAGGCTGGCTTGAGGGATCAACTCCCACACCCTCGGGACGAAAGGAAGTCTGCACGCCTACGCTTTGTCCGTTTCGCACTCCCGGAAAAAAAGATCATCCCCTGCCAGAAACCGCTGGACCGTCACCTCCGGGAGAGTGGCCTTACCACTGCTCGCTCTCCGGTTCAGTTCTCTGCTCAGATTTCTTGTCGCTGTTTTTTCGCTCTGACAGGGGGAAAAATTCCTGGTACACTCTCTTTCGCTCTTCCAGGTCAGTATGCAGGTAGATCTCGGTCGTCTTGATCGAGGTGTGCCCCAGGTTCTCCTGCACCACCCGCAGGTTCTTTGATCTCCGGTAGAGCTCGCTTGCGTAACTGTGGCGGATCTTATGCGGGGTGATCCCTTCGGGGGCATATTTCCTGAATATATGCTGAACTGCCCTCGGAGAGATGTGATGGCCCTGCTGGCCGACAAAGAGCGGCCCCTCGATCCTCTTACCGATGAATGCATCCATCTCTGCGAGGGTATCCGGGTCGACAAACACGATCCGTATCTTGCCCCCCTTTCCCCGCACCTTGATAGTCCCGTCCTCGAAGTCGATATCCTCGATGTTGATCCCGCAGAGCTCGGAGACCCGGACGCCAGTCGCGTAGATGGCCCGCACGATCAGCCTGTCGCGGACATCGTCGATTGAATCGATCAGCCTGAGCACCTGGCTGTGCTTGAGGTACCGCAGTTCCTGACCCTTGATCTTTGGTCGTTCCACAGCAAGCATGGGGTTGGCGGAGACCGCCCCCTGGGAGTACAGGAACCGGTAAAAAGAACTCAAAGTGGAGATGATCCGGTGGAGGGTCTTCGGCTTATACGTCCGCATCGAGGTCACAAACGAGAGGTAATCGTCAAGGAGCACCGGTGGGACTTCGACGCTCGTCTCAACCCGGGCCTTTGAGAAGTCTTCCCAGTAGATCATCAGCTTCTGGGGGTCGATGTTTCGCCTGAGCCAGACATAGTATGCGAAGTGTTTGACCACCTGCTCGTAGCTCTGGATGGTACGGGGGGAATAATTGCGCATTCTCAGGTAGTGGCGGTAGCGGTTGAGCCATTCCGAGAAAAATCCCCCCTGCATGCTCTATTCTTTTTTTCCTCGAATTATAAACTTTTTGCGCAGAATACACATTTCACGACAAATAACGCTCGACCATGTCAGGGATGAAAAAAACAGACTCTTCGCTCTCTGGTATGGGCAGGATTGATGGACTGTATGGTTATATAGGAGCTATCCGCCCCTACACTCATATATGGAGTGCAAGGCTGTTGCCCCCTATAGGGCACCCAGGCAATGGTTCGACGACTCAATGGGTATGCAGAAAAAATCTCAATTCAGATCCTCACAAAAACCATCAGGGAGATTAAAACAAGTGCCATGGAAGTTGGTTGCCCTTCCGAAGCATGAATGGCATCCATGTGGAAAGCACACGATATCGATCAAAGACGCACTTATAAATCTCCAATTTCCTGGGCTTTTATTCGCACGAGATTGGAAAATTTTTCTTTCGACAAGGGTTTCCCTCTATTTATTGAAATTGTGCCGAAAAAGCACGATTATTTATGTATCTGAAATTCTGGAACCCTGCGATGGTTCCCGCACTTGCGAATATATGAATTCCTCCGCCCCTTCCTTTCGAAAAAAAAGGTGTGCAAGGGGAAATAGACGAGACAGGAAACCACACTTGGGCATCGGCTGTAATGGAATGCTCAATCAACATTGATGCACAAAATCCGTTTACTAAAGGTTCGGTTGCATCACCTACGGCAATATCAGTCGTGATTAATGTCTCCTGTTGCTCAACCGGTTGAGATCCTGAGTTTCTCTGCCTGAAAAGCAATGAATCGTTTTAAAACTCGCATCCACACGCCATGTGACACACTGGAATAGCCTTTGGGATATAGCAATTCACCCTCCTTTGGGAAGGTGTTGTGAGCAGGCTAAGGAAAGAATATGATTCTGTCGATCACGATGTGCCCAATTGGGTGAGGAAAAGGGGGAAGTTTCCCCGAAAGAGGCGGGAATGTGGGATCTTTTATGGCCCTTCGCAACCTGGTGTGGGGAGGATTGGGTGAACCGGACACATTTTGTGGGGGCTATCCGGCCCTACACCCCCACCTGCGATGCATTCCGCCTCCCCCGAAGGACGCCCCGGCGGCGGGCTCAGTGACTCGATTGATATGCAGATAACAATTGATTCAGTCTTCCCACACAAAACAGCGAGGAGACTCTTTTTTTTCTATTGCGGGCAGGATTGACGGACTATAGTATAAAGGGGGATTATCCGGCCCCCACATTCGATGGCTACACCGCTGTTATTGAGAAGGCGCCCCTGCAGCGGTTGGATGACTGAATAGGTATGCAAAAGAATCCCCTCAATTTATCCCCCCACTTAAAAGGGGAGGCAGAGGAAAAATTTTATTCAGTTTCTCATTCCCATTGTGCGAGAGTATGCGGGAAGTGACAGGAAGACCCACCTGGAATACCCCCTCAATGGAAATCAGTTCAGTCTCTCTCACTTATGACTTGTGCCATTGCGTTCAAATGCAGTCCGAGTGTTTATACAAAGATCATAGGTTTTCGCATCATTTTGGAATGAATTTCATGCCTTGCTTCCTATCTATACACTGAGGGAAGAGAGGAGAGAGGGAAGTTCCTGTATGCAATTCCAGATCACTCTCAAACACCAATAAATCCAAAGAAGTGTTATCGGGGCACTGAATCCATTCTCATGGACAAAACGGACAAACAGTTGGAAAAACCCTCGGTTTCCAGTGGTTCAAAGAGGAGTCTCCCCGGGCAATCCAGTGAGTGCCAAAAGGCCGGCAGGGACAAATCATTGGGAGGGAGGATCTCTCCAATTCGTATCCTGTTCATCGTGTTCAACCCAAAAACTGGTTATGTAAGATCTCGTGGGTGTGTCCCGGTTTCCAATGATAGTGTGAGGTAACGCAAGTGATTGATAAAGTGTTTTTCAACCGAGGAGGAAAAAATCCTCCATTCTCTCCACCACATCCATTTTCCGAGATTCTACTCGCCTATTAAATGGAAGAGGGAAATGTGAACTGCGTGGAACACTGAATCGCGTTTCCGGGATGCCATACGGGTGTGGCCCATCATCGAGCGGGAAGTGTGCATTCAGGTCGCGTATGAGGAATTGTGGTCATCCGGGTAGATCTCCGCTCAACTTCATGCAGATTGGGCGTATCACCCCAACTGCTCTCTCCCTGCAATCATTTGAACGCAGGACCATTGGGTCAAAGCACACTCTCTCAGTTCCCATTCGATGCAGCTCTCTCCAGGCAAGAAGGGGATTCCCACACATTATCTTACTCTGCACAAATCCTTGGGGTGAGAACGAAGGCACTCAGTTGCTTTTGCCACGCACTCATAGGCGAGATATTCACTTTCACCCTCCCCGGCAGAGGTTTTTCTAGGTGATCCCCTCCAGATAAGAAGTGTCTGTATCAATGCCACCTTGAGGATACAGACATGGGCAGAAACCCCATGGAAAAGTAATCTGCCAAGAGAAACCTGGATTCACGGGGGATCCCGGTACCCCCTTTTTGCGGGATCCCCTCCTGTTTTCCCTCATGAAAAACTCTGCGCCAGATCCCGATTAATCGCACATAAAAACTTCTGATTCCGATTTTAGAGATAAATCGAAGACTTTCACCTCCAATCGCGGATACTGTGCAAAAAATCCATACACCATATGATGCTATATCCTATCGTGGAGAGGGTGGACTGCCAGAGAGAAGGATTGCGCGATTGTTTTGAATGAAATCCATGAAATGAATTAAACTGGACGAACAGGCATGGACTTGCGAAGCCAGAAAGGAAAGACAATGCAATGCCAGGAATTCCTCGCAACGCCCTGCAAGGAATTGTTCATCGTTCCCTCATACGCCGAACCCAGATCCTCCAGGTTTCATCCAGTTACCTATTTAAAGGAAACACAAACCATATCTACACAAAGCAGCCCTCCCCCCGGCTGGCACCGCATCCCAATGATAGCCCATGATTACCGTTCTGTTCGTGGATGACGAGCCGGCCCTCCTGGATGTTTCGAGACTCTACCTTGAGAAGTCCGGAGATATCAAGGTCGACACCTGTTTCTCCGTTGAGCAGGCGATAGAATCACTCAAGGAGCGTTCGTATGACGTCATCGTATCTGATTACGAGATGCCGGGGATAGATGGCATAGAGTTCCTGAAATTGTTACGAAACCTTGGCGACCGCACACCTTTCATCATCTTCACCGGCAGAGGACGTGAGCATGTTGTGATCGAGGCCTTGAACAGTGGCGCCGATTTCTATCTCCAGAAAGGAGGAGACCCCAAATCACAGTTTGCAGAACTCAGCCACAAGATCAGACTCGCAGTAGAGCGCCAGAGGAACGAGAGGTCACTTCAAATCACGCGGCATTCGGTCGATAAGGCATCCATCCGGATCTTCTGGTTCGACACCCGTGGAAGAATAATATACGCAAACGAAGCGTCCTGCAAGGCACTCGGATACACGCCTGAAGAACTCCTGCGTATGACAATCGGAGAGATCGATCCTTTCTTTACAAGGGACGAGTGGGACTTGTTCGTCCAACGGTTGCGTGCACACGGATCCATGCTCCTGCAGGCATTTCACATTCGAAGAGACCGGGATATGGCCGCAGTCGAGGTCTCGTTCACGATAAGAGATTTCCAGGAGCGGGAAATCATATTCGCGTACTCCTGGAGTGCGGGGGACTGGTCCGCAAATAAAATACGGGAAAAACAGGCTGAGATTCGCTGTCACCGGATTGCGGATGCCATGCCGTGCCTTTACTTTGAGGTTTCGACCGATGGAACACTCCGGTTCTGGAACGATACTGCCTCGGCATTCACGGGATACAGGTATAAAGACCGGGCGAACCCAGGAGGAGTTACTTTTCTTGACCTGGTGCTGAAGGGCCAACAGGCGCATATTGCCGGGATCATCTCCAGGGTGGGTGAGACATGCCAGAGCGAGATCATCCAGGTCCCAATGGTCGGAACTGGCGGGATAACCCGGACTGTCCTCTTCCAGGCACATGGATACGAGGGGCAAGCCGGACGACATTTCGTGCAACTGCTGGAGATCTTCCCGAAGTCCCCCGGCAGCCCGTGAGGAAAAAGGTGGATGCGAAGCCTCCTGCAGGAAGGTTATTCACTCGGCACTATTCCCTATTCGTTCACTCTCCCACGAAGAGCAGGATTCCCTGGATTATTCCCCAGTGTCAGTAGAATAGATGCCATAATGTGCGGAGGGAGACTTTACAGTCCCTACGATCTCACTGTAAGAATACTCTTCTCTTCACAACTCCACTGAAGATTATAGGATTAAGGAATTACCTATCATATTCACATTAAGCACACGATACGGCTATTATCCCTGTATCTAAGGATTTGTGCCGAAAATCAACCCTGAAATTAAAAGAGAAATGGGCTCTTTGCTCTCTGGTATGGGGAGGATTCACGAACCATGTTCATTATAGGAGGGGGCTTTCTGCCCCTACGAATGGATACGATTCACTCTCACGCGCCGGGGCGTCCTGGGTGTCGATACTTCAAAACCGGCCCTCACTGCTTCTGTTCAATGTGTCTCTTTTATCCAGGTTCACATCCCGCTGGGATAATTGAATTTCCGGGCATTCTCTCTCAATAGCGCTGATTTTCAGGGTCTTTTTGAGAGATTCCCCACGACTATAATAAACTATATATTGCTATATGATAAGAAATAGAGAGAATACACGGGCGCAGCGTTGGAACGGGGCTCGTTTGCGCCGGGAGAACCCTATGCGAACACAGTATGGCCAGGAGGATATCAACAAGTACCGGAAATTCAAGAAGGTGGATGGCGCGACCTACCGAAAAGTCAACCAGTTCCTGAGAAAGCGGACCTATGTCACTGCAAGGGAATGGGCCATTGCACGCCTCTGCACCGATTTCCGGACGCGGAGCGGCGCGGAGATGACCTTCATAGGGCAGCATTTACCCGAACTTGTCCCCTTCATGCAGGAATGTTATACTCCCCAGGCGGTGAACCAGGCCCGTAACTCGTTCAAGAAAAAGGTCTACAAGTCAGGGGCCACGTTCTTTTACGGGGCGATGTGCGGGTTCTTCACGAGCGAGGAACTTGACGACCTGCTCTTTGAGGCAAGCGAAGTTGCCCGGTTCCTCCTCGAGGTAGAGAAGACATCCCTTGATATCGACGAGGAGATCGAGATAGAGGACCGGATCACCGACGTGATGAGAAGCGTCGGAGAGGCAGCTGCAAAGATCCTCCACGCAAGGATGCAGGAGGAAGAAAAGGAGAGCGAGGAGCCGGTATCCGCCGATATGCCCCCGGGCGGGGATATCGCATGAGGGTGATCCACGTCGCAGGGGTCTCGGGATCCGGCAAGACCACTTTCATCAGGTCCCTCATCCCGATGCTCGGGCAAATGGGTCCCACCGCAGTCGTAAAACATCTCGGCCACCACAGCTACTCGCTCGAGGCCGGCAAGGATACCACTCTCTTCCTGGAGGAGGGTGCATCTGCCTCAGCAGGGGTTGACAAAGAGAAGGCAGTCGTGGTAGTCCGCGGGAATACCCTGAGAGAGATCTTCACGCTGATGTCATCGATTGGAACAGAGTACCTGCTGGTGGAAGGGTGGAAGACCCACCCACTGCCGAAAGTGCTTATCGGAGACCTGCCCGGTGCCACGGACGTGGTCCTCTCCAACCCTACCGCTGGTGAGGTCATCGACTCCCTTGAACTGTTTCCTCTATATTACTCCCCTGAAGGACTTGCGCGGAAAGTTCGGGGTGAGGACCCTGGGCGTGTGGTCCTGACCGGTCAATACCCTTCACCGTGCGACAGAGGCACCCCCGATTCAAGAAGAGAGTTTTATCTCCGGTTTTCACCCATCCTAAAGGAGATAGCAAGGGGTGCGGAATCCCGTCCCGGAGGAGCGCATACCATGGTGCACCTGCACCGGGGGCTCATCTTTGGGGGGGAGGATGTGATCCTCGTGGCTGTGGGTGCGCCGGCTCCCGCAGCCGCGCTGGAGGCATTCTCCTCCTGCCACAGGCACATGCTCTCCGCACTTGGCACCGGCAGCCCGCACAAGGGGTGAATATGGAAGAGAAGAAACTCGAGAAGAGACTCTTCGGAACAAACGGCGTGCGTGGTGTGGCAGGAAAGGACCTGACCCCTGCACTTGTACTCTCTATAGGAACCGCGCTCGGCTCCATGCGCCCTGGCACTATCGCCGTCGGCAGAGACACCCGGACCTCGGGACCCGCGCTGGCAAGCGCCCTGAAGGCAGGGCTTCTCTCGTCAGGGTGCGACGTGGTCGACCTCGGCGTCCTGCCAACACCGGCGCTCCAGTACCTCGTCCGGGACCACTTCGACGCCGGAGCGGTGGTCACCGCATCGCATAACCCTCCCGAGTACAACGGGATAAAGGTGGTGGAACCTGACGGCACCGAGATGGGAGACGAGCAGTGCATCGTGCTCGAAGACCATATCTTCAAGGGGACGGCCTATCACGCCGCCTGGGACCGTGTGGGCCGCGAGATTGCGGCGCCGTCTATGGTCGAGGAGTACGTGAAGGCGGTCGCAGGTACATTTCCGCCCGGAACGGGCGACGGGACACTGGTGGTGGCAGACCCCGGGTGCGGGGCTGCGGCCTTGACCACTCCCGATATCCTCACCCGAATGGGATGCAGGGTCTTCTCCCTCAACAGCCAGATGGACGGAACCTTCCCGGGCCGTCTGCCGGAACCTTCCCCAGAAGGGCTTGCACCTCTTGCTGACCTCGTGAAGGCAACAGGGGCAGATTTTGGTGTTGCCCACGACGGGGACGCGGACCGGGCAGTCTTCATCGACGACCGCGGGAGATTCGTCGAAGAAAATCGGCAATTCGGCCTTATCGCCGATTTTATATGCCGCACGCAGAAGGGAGTTGTGGTCACCCCTGTGAGCACGTCCCGGTTAATCGAGGTGATCGCACGCCGCCATGGGTCGAGGGTGATCTACACGGCGGTGGGCAGTATCTACGTGGCAAGGACCATGATCGGGCTCTCCAAGGAAGGCACCAGGGTTGCATTCGGAGGTGAAGGAAACGGCGGGCTGATATTCCCCGCGCACCAGTTCTGCAGGGACGGGGGTATGACCGCCGCAACGATGGTAGCCCTGCTCGCGGAAGCCCGGCAGCCACTTTCCGCGCTCATCGACGCGCTCCCGCAATTCTTCATGATAAAGGAGAAGTTTCGCGAAATGGATGCTTCGGGACTTATAAAACGCCTGATCGAGGCATTTTCAGGTGATTCGCTCGACCTGACCGACGGGATCCGCATCAACCGTGAAGACTCGTGGGCCCTGGTACGGCCTTCCGGGACAGAACCACTCGTGAGGGTGATGGTGGAGTCGCTCTCGGAGACCCGGGCAAGGGAGTTTTACGAAGAACTCATGGTGCACATCAGGCCCTGACCCAGGGGCCTGTCTTTTTCCTTTCCGGGGAGGCCGAACCCGCTGGAGGGGATTTTCGCGACTATTCCTCCCGTGTGAGAATAAAGTTCCCGAACCATTGGGCGTGGAGAGGGTGCTGTTCATCACACTTATACAGATAATTATGTGTCTTTTTTTCAAAAATAACGCGATAATGGGGTTTTATTTGGGTTAATCCGTCCAGGTTCATAAACCAGATAATGCGATATAATTGAGGGGCCGCGCCTCACGGGAATGCTGATAAGTACGCCCGTTGACAGATTTCTTTGTGTTAAATTTCGCGGGGATGAGAGGACCCGCGCGGATTCAACAAGTGAACATGAAGACCGTGGAGATCCGCATCTCCGGAAGAGTCCAGAAGGTGGGGATGCGTAACTGCGTGCGGCATATTGCCGGAACACTCAGTATCAGGGGTGATGTGATGAACCTGCCCGACGGGACCGTCAGGATACGGGCAACCGGAGACTCCCTCACCCTCGACAAGTTCATCTCTATGCTCTACGGGTGCCCGCGAGCCCTGATCAGGGATGTCGAGGTCATGGACATCCCATATACCCCGTTTCCGGACTTTGCTGTGGTCAGGGCAGAAGAGGGGACGGATTAGCGTCCCTCGCAGGAGAGGACGAGGTAATCCTCCTTTCTTATCAGTGCGTCCCGGAGCGCCATCACCTGCTCGTCGATAATGTCCTGGCGGATACGTTCCTGGAGCGCTTTCGTGAGCGCCTGAAGGAGTTCATCGCCGAGAATGCAGCGGGATGGGGTGCATTCGTAGTCCTCTTCTGCGAGTCCTCCCCGCGCAATGGCTGATACCGCGCTGTCCACCATCGCCGGTTTAAAGGGGTCAATTATGTCATAGACAAGGCCACCCTTGCCCTTGTGCAAAAAACCCATGTCCGGATCCAGGTGCGCCCCTATGGCCGTTACGCAGGCATTGCCAAAGAGAATGCCATATCCAAAGGAGAGCATAGTGTTTACCACATCCACGTGTGGGCGGGCAGTCCTGCGGCGGAAGCCGAGTTCAGGGGGAACGGTCCTTGCAAGAATCTCGTAATACATGTCCGAGACGAGGCGGTGGACCCGCCGGAGCTCTTCCATCCTGACCAGGAACTCGAGCTCGGCATAACTCTTCTCGAGGATCTCAAGCTCACCCTCGTAAAAAAGGGGTTCATCCTTATGTTCCTGGAGCCCGACAAGCGCCTGAATCCGGGAATGGACACTGCCTTTTGCGACCGCCAGGGCAAATGAATGGGAGAATGCCTTTGACTGCGCCTCCCTGACAACCTCGTCATAGCGGAATCCGAATGGCCGGAGGACCCCCAGAGGCTCACCGTCAGCTTCAAAAAAGGAGATGCAGGATCCCGATGCGAGCAGCCGAGAAATCACCGAGGTGTGAAGGGAATGGCCCCCCATCACCAGGAGGTGCCTCACCCTGGAAAGTGGCAACTCTTCAATTTTCCCGTTCTTCTGCACGATCAGGGCCCGCGGCGTTGCCTTAAGGTGGGCCCCGAATCCTGACACCAGATACCAGGGGACGGGGACGATGATTCACTGCTCCTTTTCCACCCTGTGCGAGGGGGTTTATCGATATACTCATTTCCAGGATTCTGCTACTTCAATGCATCGTCGACACGGGTGATCGCCGATGAGGGTAGGGGGAATCGCAGAAATCCTCGATCGCCATGCCATGACTTGACAATGTTTTTCATCCGCCGGTGCAAGATTCTATGAGAAGCCCACGTCGGATCTGCGCCCACGACAATTCCCTCCTCGTGGAGCAGAAGGAACAGGCTGGACTGGTGGCAGAATGAGAGCGATTAACGGAGTCCGAGAGGACCTGGGGACCCGAGACCATGTTCTGGGATGAGAAGACCGAGACCCTCCCAAAAAAAGACCTTGAGGAACTGCAGCTGAAACGTCTCAAGAAGACCGTTGCACAGGTCCAGAACGTGGAGTTTTACAGGAGGTTACTCCGGGAAGCCCAGGTAAGACCTGAAGATATCAGGACTCTTGCAGACATCGAGAAGATCCCCTTTACAAGGAAGCAGGACCTTCGTGACGGATACCCGTTCGGGTTTTTTGCCGTGCCCATCCACAAGGTAGTGCGCATCCACACCACTTCCGGGACAACCGGAAAACCGACTGTGGTGGGGTATACCCGGAAAGACCTTGAGACGTGGGCAGATCTGATTGCAAGGAACATGACGATGGTAGGGCTGACGGACCGGGACATCTTCCAGAACATGGTCAACTACGGGATGTTCACCGGGGGCCTGGGGTTCCACTATGGTGCCGAGAAAATCGGCATGACGGTGATCCCGAGCGCGACCGGGAACACCAGGAGACAGATCGAGATGATCCAGGATTTCGGGGTAACAGCGATCCACTGCACGCCCAGTTATGGAATGCACCTCGCAGAGGTTGCCGAAGAGACGGGCGCTCACCTGGAATCCCTCACCACAGGACTTTTTGGCGCGGAGCCATGGTCGGACGCGATGCGGGCAGAACTTGAGAAGAAGCTCGGGGTGACTGCATTTGACTCCTACGGCCTCTCGGAACTCTTCGGGCCCGGTGTGGCATTCGAATGCCCCGAACGGGATGGCCTGCACATATGGCACGACTGCTACCTAGTCGAGATCATCGATCCCCGGACCGGGGAGACGCTCGGCGACGGGGAGCGGGGCGAACTCGTGGTCACCCCGCTTGTCAAGGAGGCCATGCCACTTCTGCGCTACCGCACGGGTGACATCACTATGCGCTTCGAAGACGAATGCCTCTGCGGACGGGCAAAAAAGATTGCACGGATTACCGGGAGGAGTGACGATATGCTGGTCATAAGGGGTATTAATGTGTTTCCGTCGCAGATCGAGCACGTACTGCTGCGGATACCAGAGGTGGGGAACCATTTTATGGTATACGTTGACCGGGTCAACCACCTGGATGAGATGACGATCGACGTTGAGATCAACCGTGACTACTTCTCGGGCGAACTCCAGGACCTTGCCCGGATACAGAAGAAAGTGGTAAAGGAACTGCGGGACACGCTGGAGCTTCGCACCACCGTCAAGCTGGTGGAGCCTGGTTCCCTCCCACGGTTCGAGGGGAAGGCAAAACGGGTGATCGACCGCAGGGGTGAGATGTGATGAGGGCATGGGATCCCCGAATAGAAGAGATGCCGAAAGCCGATCTTGCGGCAATGCAATACCGGCTTCTCAAGACCCTCGTCTATCGACTTTACAGCTTCAGCCCTTTTTTCCACCGCCGCATGGAGGAGAGCAGGGTCCATCCCGACGATATCAGGTCACTTGAAGATATCAGGAAGCTCCCCTTCATGTACAAGCGCGACCTCCGGGACAACTACCCGGACGGGCTCTTTGTCTGCACACAGGACGACCTGGTGAGGTACCATGTGTCGTCCGGGACCACGGGTAAACCCACGGTCGTAGGATATACCGAGAGGGATCTTGAGAACTGGACCGCCTCTCTTGCACGGGGGCTTGTCTCCTGTGGACTCGGGAGGGGGGACGTCATCCAGGTCAGCTACGGATACGGCCTCTTCACCGGCGGGCTTGGACTGCACTACGGGGCGGAACGGATCGGCGCGACCGTGCTCCCGACAAGTGTCGGGAACACCGAGCGTCAGATCGAGCTGATGCAGGACCTCAAGGCTACCGCGATCGCATGCACTCCATCCTACCTCCTCCACATGGGAGAAGTTGCCGAGAAGATGGGGGTCAGCATCAAGGACGACACACTCCTGAAAGTGGGGATCCTTGGCGCTGAGCCCTGGTCGGAGAAAATGCGGCAACGGATCCAGGAGTGGCTCGGGATCCGTGCGTACGACATTTACGGCACCAGCGAGCTCTCAGGTCCGATGTTCTGCGAGTGCACCGAGCAGAAAGGGTTCCACGTCTGGGGTGACCTTGCCTACGTAGAGATCCTCGACCCCGAGACGCTTGAACCACTGCCTGCAGGTGAGCGGGGGGAGATGGTGATCACCATGCTGCAGAAGGAAGCGCTTCCCATGGTGAGGTACAGGATCGGGGACATCAGCGCAATCGACGACTCGGTTTGCGCGTGCGGGCGGACCCACCCGCGGGTGCAGCGAATCACCGGGAGGGTCGACGACATGCTGATCATCAGGGGGATCAACGTCTTCCCCTCGCAGATTGAGTATGCCCTGATGTCAATCCCGGAGGTAGGGCAGCACTTCCAGATCATAGTGGACAGGAAAGGCGCACTTGATGACATGCTCGTCCAGGTTGAAGTGAAGAAAGAAGCATTCTCGGACAAGATCACCGACCTGATGAGCATAAGGAAGAAGGTTGAGCACAAGCTCAAGAATATCCTCAACGTGGCAGTGAATGTCGAACTTGTCGAGCCAGGATCGCTGCCCAGGTTCGAGGGGAAGGCAAAGCGGGTGATCGACAGGAGGAAGATCTGATATGAAAGAGAACAAGTTCGTGATCAAGCAGATATCGGTATTCTCTGAGAACAAGCCTGGCCGGCTCGCGGCCATCGCCAGGGCGCTGCAGGAGGAGAAGATCAACATCATGGCATTCTCCATCGCCGAGGCAGATGGCTTTGGGGTGGTTCGGGCGCTCGTTGACAAGCCGAAGAAAGCACACGAGAAGCTTGGAAAGCTTGGATTCAACGTGGCATTCACCGATGTGATCGCAGTCCAGATGAAGGACGAGCCTGGCGGCCTCTACGAGACCGCACGGATCCTGGGAGAAGGGCAGATTAACATCGAGTATGCCTATGCATACTCGGGAAAAGAGGCCGCGGTCCTTATCCTGCGGGTTGACAACGTGGAGGCGGCGATTGCCGCGATCCAGAAGGGCGGAGGGACGCTCATCGAGAGCTCCCTCTTCCAGTAAACCCCCCCTCACTTCTTCTCCCACCTGACCAGCTCAGAGACTCGGGAAAGGGTGCTGCCTCTCCGGATCTCCTCCCTGACTCTCTCTTCGGTCTTCTTTACTTCCATCGCCCGGCGGGCAACCTCGAATGCCCGCTCCCGCGGGACCACCACCACCCCGCTCTCATCCCCGGCAACCCAGTCCCCGGGGCGCACCACCTGGCCGCCGCACCGGATCTCGGCATTGATCTCGCCAAATCCCTTGGGCTCGCCTGCATTCGGGACCACGGCACGGGAAAAGACGGGGAAGCCCAATCTCCGGATGTCGTCCACGTCCCGGACGGCTCCATCGATCACAATACCAGAGAGCCCGCGCTTCATCGCGCTCAGGGTGGCAAGCTCTCCCCAGCATGCCACATGCCTGGCACCCTGGTTGTCGATCACCAGCACGTCACCCGGAGCGGCCACATCGATTGCTTCGACCGGTTTGGCCCAGTCTCCCGCAAACCCCTGAACAGTCACGGCCTTTCCCGCTATCCTTGTGCCCCCGCAGATTGGAGATATCCCCTCCATGGCGCCCTTCCGGTGCATCGCATCAGAGATATTCGGAGTGGAGACGACGCGCAGGATATCGCGTATTGCCTGTTCCGGGGAGACATGCTCTTCGCGGGAGAGTGAGGGGTTATCGATTGCGTGCCTGATCGACCTGGCCGATGCTGCCACTTCGGCTGAACGGGTGATTGCCCCTCCTACAATGACCACATCCGCACCCCCCATGACTGCCTGCGGTGCCGTGGTTGCATCAAGGCCTCCCGCAGCGGCAACCATGACATTCACCGCGTCTCTCAAAGCGGTGAGCATCGAGAGAGAGCTCTTCCCGATCATCTGCTGGTCGATCCCGACATGGGCGTTGACGATATGCACTCCCATCTTCTCCAGTTCGCGGGCGCGTTCGACCGGGGAACGGACATTGATCAGGTCTGCCATCAGCTTCACGCCGTACAGGTCCGCGGCCCGGACCGCCTCGGCGATCACGGTGTCGTCCGCGTCGGCAAGGATGCAGACCACAGAGGCACCTGCCTTGGCAGCCATCTCCACCTCAAGCGTGCCCGTGTCTGCGATCTTCATGTCCGCCACGATCTCCCGGCCAGGGAAGAGAGCGCGGAGCTTCCTCACCGCTTCCATCCCCTCGCTCTTGATCAGCGGGGTTCCCGCCTCGATCCAATCGGCTCCCCCCTCCACCGCCTCCCGGGCAATCTGGACGGCCCGATCAAGTTCCGTGATGTCCAGGGCCACCTGGAGGATAGTCCGCTTCATAAGAGAGGTGTGGCACGCCATGGGCTAAATGGTTGCTGACCGAGGGCTGCGCCCCTCGACCCCCGGGCGACCTCTCGGTCGCCGCCCTTTATCAGTTTCTCCTATGCTGTATGGGTTCCGCTGCATACGCTGCCGCCCCTCCACACCCGGGTGATCTGCCATTCACCGCTCTTTATCCTTTTTACCAATGGAGAATGGTCGAATCCCCTCACCAAGCCCGCGCAATCGCGAAAGGAGTGAGGTTGTGTTTCATTTTTGATACAGTTTAAACCGATACCTGTGACCGGAGGGGGGAGAATCCCCCCTCCGGACCACCCCCAATACGCGATAGCGTGCAGGGAGAGTAAACTGGAAAGACCCGGATAATGACTGATATCTATCTCTTATCCTACCCCTTGTCGGTGACCATACCTATATATGGCTGGGCGAAGCCCCAAGAGCCTTATCGTTAGAGAGTGCGGCCTATTTCATCTTGGAACAGACTAGATTGGAACCCGTAACCGGATGGGGGAAAATCCCCCCTCAAGACCAAACCCCCAATACGCGATAGCGTGCAGAGTGAGTAAACTGGAAAACCTCTGATAATTACAGATCATCTCTGATTCTATCCTGTTTCGGGGCTGCTTAAGAGTGTGGGGAGAAACCCGAAAAGGTTCATCGGGGGTGAAGTACCGGTAGAGTTCGCCCGATGAACAGGGCATGCCCGGAACATAAGCGAGCACACCCCCGCAACAAAGGGCAATGTGCCTATTGCTGTTCCTTAAACTTCTCAAAGAAGGTAATGTTGTCCAGATCCTTCTTCTTCTGGATTGTGATTTCGGCCGGGAAACCAGCTGGGACGAGCGAAACGAGGGTATAGCCATCCGGGACGTCCAGAAGCTTCCTGACCGCCTCTGCATACTCCTTCTTCTCCCCCGCGACCCAGCAGCTCCCCACGCCATACGACTGGAGGGCGAGGATGATCGTCTCCGTGGCCGCGCAGCAGTCTTCGAGGTAGTATTTCGCCCCCTTCTCGCCAAACACCGCAATGCAGAGCGCAGCGCTTCTAATGAACTTCCCATGATCTGTGAGGTCCGCGATCTTCCCAAGGAGGGATTTCTCACGGACAATACCAAAGAGCCATGGCTGGAGGTTCATTGCCGTCGGGGCATGCCTCGCGCATTCGAGGACGTCCCTGATTATGTTCTCGTCCACAGGGTCGGGTTTATATTTGCGGACGCTATGGCGTGACTTGATAATCGTAGTGCCTACGTTCATGGAGATTCCATCTGCACATGAGGAAAAAAAGGTGTCTTCATTGGGCAGCCCCGGTTGTGAGAGTCAGGGTGATCTCTGATTCAGGACTGCTACCGTAAGTGCTGCAACAACTCCCAGGACTGCCAGATATCCCCCAAACCCGGGCATCGGGGTCGACGAAGGTGTGGGCTGCGGGGGAGTTCCGGTCTCCAGGACCGTTGGCGGTTCAGTGGATGCGGAGGGGGCAGGACTCGTCATTGTCGCCTCGACCGTTCCCGCAGTGATGGTGGGTTGCGGAGCAGTGGTCGCTGGAACGGGCGTCGTTCCGGTGATAAGGGGGTTTACCCTCTGGAGAAGGAACGAGACCTTCTCACTGATTGCCTTCCCGGCAGCAGGGTAATTGTCGGACATCCCGTTCGCGTCGCACCGGGCATACACAGTATACTCGCCAATCGGATACTCCGCGCTCCCTGTAGCCCATACCGGCCCCGTCTCGAATGGTGACGACGAGACGACCAGGTTCTCGAGTGAAAATCCCCCAAGAGAGGAGAATACGAGCGAGTCCGGCCCGTTCAGCCTGACCTTCAGTGGGGCACCGGGAGTTCCCGGCCGGTTGGCCATCACCCACAGGTTTGTCTCGATCCGAAATCCCACCGCATCTCCCTTGGGGATCCAGGATGCAGCCGGACTGACGACGAACCCTGATGAGTAGTCCACGACCCGGATCTCAATGTGTGGCTCCTCCAGGTAAAATGCGACTGTGTTGGAAGGCAGGAGGAACCATGGCCCGGTCTTCCCTGCAAAAGTGATCGGAGACGCGTAAAACGCGGTCGGGTCCGCGACTGTCACCTGCGCGGAGGGCACGTGCGAGACCTGCCCGCCCGTCCCATACCACGCAAGAGTGTCACCCTGCGTGGCACCCGTCCCGGTGATATCCAGGTTCTCCTCACCCACAAAGACAGTCCCTCCCATGGGTATGGCATTCTCCGCCGCGGAAAGCGGAACAATCACGATGAGAGTGGTGCAAAGGAAAAAGACCGCCGCAAGACTCAGTCTGCCTGTCGCCGATCGGTGCATACACAGGTGAGCACACCCGTCGTCATAAACCTTCTCAGGCAAAAAAATTAGGACAGCCCTTTCCTCACGTCCATGAAAACAAGCCCGTGACGGCGTTCCACATGTTGGAGAGGCCCTGGGTGATCAGCACGCCCGGGTCGATCCCAAGCACCGGGAAGATGAACATGAAGTAAAGGATGGTCCCAAGCGTGCTCCCCAGGTTGGCAAGCGCGGCAACGAGTACGACCCGGAAGAGTGGCACCTTCATCATCTGAGAGAAACTCTCGGCCTCGAATATCCGGCGGAAGTCTGCAGGAGCCGGTTTTCGTATCCTGGCCTCCACGATAGCCGCAAACCACCCTGCCGCGACCAGCGGGTTCAGAGCCGTGAACCAGGAGACGCCAAACCCGGTGAGCGCGGAGAGGGGATGGCCTCGGGCAGCGAGGGTAAATACCGCGGTCAGGACACCATGGACCAGCACCCAGTAGAGGAGGGCCATTCCCAGCACCTCGAGGCCGACACCCGAGAACGCGATCGCAAGGAGCAGGAAGAGGAAGAGCGCAGTCACCGCGACCCCGAAGATAAGGCCCCATGGCCTGGACTTCATCTCGGCCGTCAATTCCCCCAGGGGGGGCAGGGTCTCGGGCGCATCAAGGTATTTCATGACCCCCTGGACATGCCCCGCCCCGAGGACCGCGAGGACCCGGGAATGTCCTTCCATGAGGCCCGCGATGTGATGGGCAAGGTACGCATCCCTTTCATCAATGAGCGCCCTCGCACCATTCGGGGAGAACTTCCTGAACTCATCCATGGCCATGGTGAGCATGTCCTGCTCTTTCAGACTCTCCACATCGATCTCCTCGCCGTCGATGCTGACGACTGAGACTGCGAGCGCGTAGAGCATCTTCAGCTTCTCAAGGAACGAGAGCGATTTCCAGAACCTGCGGAGAGTGATATTGATATCACGGTCGACCAGGCCGATTGCAATCCCACGGGATTCCGCCTCCTCAATGGCGGCTTTCATCTCGGCGCCAGGTTCCACACCAAGGTCGAGCCCTATCCGGCGCTGGAGGTAGGCAAGGATCCACTGCACGAGGACCTGGGTGAAGTTTTTTGCCTCCAGGATGTCCTGCACCGACGGATCCCTTGCCTGTTTCCTGATCACGGCATAACGGGCAGGATCCAGTTCCACTGCAATGACATCAGGGGAGAACTCATCGATGGCCCTCCTGACCTCCTCGACACTCTTTGCCGAGACATGCGCGGTGCCCACGACACGGAGTTCGCCTTTCATACCCGCGTCACTCCCTCCCCGTCGACGACAAGGCACCCATTCTCCCGCGGAATCCCGATAGAGATTGCCCGGCGGATCTTCTCTCCTTCTTGCTCCTCTGCAGCCCGCCGCTCACGCAGGGCTCGGGCCAGGGCGCGTGCCTCCTCCCGGCCAATGGGACGCCCGAGCCCAGGGCAGGGAGACGTCAGCAGGTCCTCGCCGTCAAGCATGAACGGATATGTGCGGCATATCCACGGTCTTTCGGCATAGACCTGGCAGGACCCCTCTCGATAGAACATGCAGTCACCCGAAATCCGCCGGACCGCCCATCCGAATGTGACCTCTGTGCCGTCGCAAAGCTTCACGCGCTCGGGATAGGGCTCGGCACACTCTTCGGCACGCAGGTGGCAAAGGGAGGATATCCGGCGGATCTCGGCGGGTGAGACCATGACAAGGTTGTCGTCTCCTGCTCCCTGGCGGCAGCACTCCCCGCACCTGGTGCAGGAGAACCCGATCTCCCTGATGCGCGCAGTCAGTCGCTCCTCGTCCATGGATGCCCCGTATTCGTTCATGGTCACTCTTCCCTGCAGATTGCGTCAAAATTCTGGTAGACTCTGCGGCCGTCCCGCGTATGGCTGACCTCGGGGTGCCACTGAAGACCGTAAATACGAAGATCGGGCCTTGCGATTGCCTCGTGGGCACATATGGAAGACCGTGCAAGCAGCCGGAACCCTGGGGGAATCACCGCTACCTCGTCGGCATGTGAAGCCCACACCTGGAGCGTCGCCGGGTACCCCGCGAGGATCCCCCCCTCCTCGACCACGTCTACCTCCACGGGACCATACCCGCCTGACCTCCCCGGCTGCACCCTGCCCCCAAATTCTGTTGCAATGATGTGAAGGCCCAGACATATCCCGAGGACAGGGAGATCGAGGTGAAGGTACTGGGCAGCACACCCGCTTCGCCCGATATCCGGCCCGCCTCCAAGCACAATCCCCCGGCATGCCCCTGCCATCTCGTCCGGAGGGGTGGTGTTCGGGACCAGCCTTGCATTGATTTCAAGGTCCCGGAACATTCGAAGGATGAGGTGGTTGAACTGCCCGAAGTTGTTCACCACGTATATAGGGAGCATGATCTTCACAAGAATGGCTGCTTAAAGTTCAAAATGCCTCCGGCATTCTCATGGTGGCGGCGCGCAGCCGGGCGAGATGCCTTTGTCCCGCGTTCTCCATGACGGCTCTCTCGTGAGAGGTGCCGGGTTCCAGGAGTACCCGGAAGAGGGCCTTTCTGGGCGCATGTGACCCATGCAAGCCTCTGGTGCCTCCCTTGAGATTGGGTGCACAGTTCATTGGTAAGATGCGACTGTTTCAAAGATCTTCTCCCTGATTGCGGAGGGAGAGTGGCCAAGCAGGTATGCCATGAACATCGCCCCGCCTGCACCCATTCCCTCCTTGACTTCCCCTATGCAGTACCGCGCAAGGCCCGAGTGCCCGAGATCCCCGAATCCGGGATCAACGTATACCACTTCGGCCCCGATGTTGTGTGCAATCTCGGAAAAATTCGCGGACCTGTCATCCCTGACATAGACAGTCGTTGCGATCAGGGGGAGGGGAATGCCCATCGCCTTCATCACTGCCGCCACGGCAAGCATCTGGGTGCCCCCTGCCAGCACCATCTGACGGGTGCAGGTGCTTCCCAATCCTGCACACAGGGCGATCATCGGGTCCCCGCAGCACCTTATGAGATCAAGAGGTGATCGATCACTCTCCGCTTCGATCCTGCGGGCAACCGCGTCCCATACCTCTTCCTTCATCCTGACAGGGTTCTCGACGAAACTGGAGCTGACCCTCGCAGGGTACCCGAGCGAACGAAGGACACAGAGAGCCGTGGTGGTCCCCCCGGGGACACATTCGCCTACCACCAGCAGGTCGCACCACCGGGACAAAAATTCACCAAGTGAACGACCGGACTGGTAGAGCTCCCGTGCGAGTGGCACCGCGTCCATGAACCGGGGATCGTTCCCGGGCTCACCATACACATCCATGCACGGGACAGTAGGGCGGAAAGAGAGCCCGGCATTGATGAACAGGGCTCCTGTCCCGCAGAGTTCCATGATGGAGCGGGTAATTGACGCAGGAGTAGGACAGCCGGTAGGAGTGTCGGGCCTCGCCGGCATACTGGTGATCGAACCCCTCGCTATCAGTTCCGCATCGAGAATCGGAGTGAGCAGGGTCTTCTCCGGCGTGGGCCCGGCCCCCGAGATGCCCGGTACCACAGAGAGCATCGTATTTGCAAGGATGCTGCAGAATAGGGGGCGTTCTGCAGCGATACCTGGATCTTTCGAGAGGAATGCCATGCACGCACTCTTCCTAACCATCGGTACTGTGGATCCATCAACATAGCGCTTGACCAGAATGAGTGGCAACCCTGATAAACCCGGAAACGAGACCTGTGTGAGAAGAAGGATACCTGTCATGTTCGAGATCGGTGAACGGTTGCAACAGAAAGGAGCCGGGATGGAAGAGATTGTCGGCGCGGCAATGGAGCTCTATGTCCCCCACGGCGTCCCGGAAGGGGAGGCCCGGGAAATGATCAGGCGAATGATCGAGAAGTACATGGAGGACCCGAATGTCGCGTCCCTCCTCCTCGGTGCCATCCTGCTTGAAGACGAGCTCTACTGGAAACGCGCCAACTCGGAGATCAAGGACGACCCTGTCTTCCTCCTGTCTGACGAGATAATAGGGATGGCGATCGCCGAGTGCATCGGCGGTACCTACGCCCGCTTCGAGTTCACCCGTTACGACCAGAAAAAGCCCGGCATTCTTGGCTCACTCGGCCCTTTCCTCGACGATGCCGTGGCCGGCCTCATTGCCGGATGCACCTCCAGGTTTTACAGCGAATGCCACTGACCTCAGTCATCTCACTGCTCCAGTTCACCACGGTCCTCCCGCTCGGAAGAACCCGCGATTTCTCCACGTTTGCGAGGCGATCGTGGATTTACCCCATTGCGGGATATGTGGTGGGGGGAATTGCCGCTGCTGCGGTCTTCTTCATCGGCCAGCCGCTCATTGCCGGCGCCGTTGCCCTTGGGCTCCTCTACCTCCTGACCGGGTGCAACCACCTCGACGGCCTCATGGATTTTGGCGACGGGCTGATGGCGCATGGGGACAGGGAGAGGAGACTGAGGGCGCTTTCCGACCGGCAGATCGGCACAGGCGGGATGGCGATGGCAATTGTCATGTCGATTATCTCTTTCTCGTCGCTCGCGTCGGCCCCATGCCTCCCCTGTGCCATTGTAATCGCCGAGGTGGGTGGAAAATTTTCGATGGCGTTTCTCTCGACGTTCGGAAAACCCTTCCGTGAAGGGCTCCACTCGTCAATCCAGTCCCATTCAAAGCCATATTTCCCGGTCCTCGCCGCCATGCTGTGCACTCCGCTCGTGCTCCTCCCCATCGCCCCGATCTCCCTTGCAATGTCGGCCGTCCTGATGATCGCCTGCCCTGCTACCCTCCTCGCCGTCTCGAACAGGCTCTTTGGAGGAGTGAACGGGGACGTGACGGGGGCCAGCAACGAGATCACGAGGGCTGCGATCCTTGCCGTGCTCTGCCTGATCTAGCGATCTCGCCAGGACGCACACCTTTTTCCCATGCCGGACGCAGTGTACTGCATGCGCAGGGAGAATATCATTCACATGAAGGGAGGGGTGATCACTGAGAGAGACCCTGGTTACTGCACTATCCGTACCAGGATCCCCGCGGGGGTTGTGACGAGCGCAATGCTCAGGGGAATAGCGGATATCGCGGATTCATGCAGGGCGCCCCACATCCATCTTACCACCAGGCAGACAATCGAGATACCTCGGGTCGATCCCGGCCTGCTCGATGAGATCTCGCGCTCCCTCGCAGAGAACGGGACGCCTATAGGTTCCGAGAGGGACGAGGTCGTGAATATCACCGCCTGCCCGGGCATCGAGCGGTGCATATTTGCAAATATCGACTCGATCTCCCTTGCCAAAGAGATCGACGCCCGCCTCTTCGGGAGGGAGATGCCGGTCAAAGTCCGTATCGCCATTTCTGCATGCCCGAACGCATGCACCAGCCCAATGCTCAACGAGATCGGCATCACCGGCCGGATCCAGCCCATCAGGACTCCCGGAGTCTGCACCGGCTGCGGGACATGTGTGGAATTCTGCAAAGAAGAGGCCATCTCCATCAAGAAAGGGGTATCAGTCCTTGACCCCGCAAGATGCGTCCAGTGCGGTACCTGCATCCGGTCGTGCCCTTTCCACCTTCTCAAGTCATCTGGTGAGCACTTCCTCATCTCCGTCGGGGGCAGGAGAGGGAGGCACCCGATGGTCGGGAGGGAACTCATCACTGTGAACTCTCCTTCCGCGGCGGCCGATGTCGTCGAGAAGGTAGTGCAGTGGGTCTACCGACGCGCCTGGAGCGGGAGGCTCCTCTCCGAGCAGCTCGACGAGCTGCAGTTCGAGAAGTTCAGGGAAGAGATCACGAGCCAGATCCCCGCGTCGTCGGTCTTCGGCGCAGGAGGGGTGGATCAAAGCCTGTAGCGAGGCCGGAATCCCTGGTTCTTGTCATCTGCACATTCGATAGCGGACCCGTCCCGGACCAGCTGGTTGAACTGGAGGGCAGCGGTCATCAGCGCATCATCGGAGGCCGAACCCCTCCTCATTCCCTTTTGCACCTGCTCCTGGGGGGCGGGATACATGCGTGGACCGACCTTGATCCCCTTGCAGTGTTCGCAGAACGCACATCTTGTATAGACGGAGACCTCTCCTGTGGCGCATTCCACTGTGGCGCGGTTGCCGCTCGCATCCTTGGTCATCGAAAGGGTCTTCATATTTCCGGAAGGGGTTTTATCCCGTCACCGATATGATTCTGTCGATAATATCACGGTTTCCGTGAAAATCGCCCAGAATCAGGTCAGTCGAAACGATTAATATGGATCCCTTTCCAATATTTTATACTCGTATAAATGGGCTGAACTCTGACAGGCTCATTTTTATCGGAGGAATGACATGGCAGCTGAAAAGCCTCACATGAATCTGGCGGTTATCGGACACATCGACCATGGGAAGTCTACCACGGTCGGAAGGCTTATGTTCGAGACCGGGACCGTCCCCGCGCACATTATCGAGGGATACCGCAAGGAGGCCGAAGCCAAGGGCAAGGCCACGTTCGAGTTCGCATGGGTCATGGACAACCTGAAGGAAGAGCGTGAGAGGGGTATCACCATCGATATCGCCCACAAGCGTTTTGACACTCCCAAGTTCTACTTCACTGTCGTAGACTGCCCCGGGCACAGGGACTTCGTAAAGAACATGATCACCGGTGCCTCGCAGGCAGATGCGGCCATCCTGGTCGTTGCAGCCCCCGACGGGGTCATGGAGCAGACCAAGGAACACGTTTTCCTGGCAAGGACACTCGGGATCGGGCAGCTCATCGTTGCCATCAACAAGATGGACGCAGCAAAGTACGACCAGAAGCGCTTCGAAGAGGTAAAAAAGGACCTCTCCGCCCTGATGCAGATGGTCGGCTACAAGCCTTCCGAGACGCTCTTCATCCCGATCAGCTCCCTCGCAGGTGCGAACATCTCCAAGAAGAGCTCTGACACTCCCTGGTATACCGGGCCGACTCTCCTTGAGGCACTCGATACCTTAAAAGAGCCCGAGAAACCGGTGGACAAGCCCCTGCGCCTGCCCATCCAGGACGTCTACAGCATCAGCGGGATCGGCACCGTGCCGGTCGGACGCGTCGAGACCGGCATCATGAAGAAGGGGATGAAGGTCTCCTTCATGCCAGCCAACAAGGAGGGCGAGATTAAGTCGATCGAGATGCACCACGAGGAGATCCCCCAGGCCCTGCCAGGCGACAACGTCGGCTTCAACGTGCGCGGTATCGCCAAGGGCGACCTCCGCCGCGGCGACGTCTGCGGACCCGTGGAGGCTCCCCCGACCGTTGCAGACGAATTTACCGCCCAGATCGTGGTGCTCCAGCACCCCAGCGCCATCACCGTGGGATATACCCCGGTCTTCCACTGCCACACCACCCAGACAGCCTGCACTTTCATCGAGCTGAAGAAGAAACTCGACCCGAGGACAGGACAGACCAAGGAGGAGAACCCCACCTTCATCAAGACCGGCGATGCGGCCATCGTCCAGGTAAAGCCGTCCAAGCCGATGGTGATTGAGAACGTGAAGGAGCTCCCCCAGCTGGGAAGGTTTGCGATCAGGGACATGGGATCGACCATTGCGGCGGGAATGTGCATCGCCATCACCCCGAAGCAGATGCGGTGAACCCGCATCCATTCATTTCAGGTGAGTACCCATGCAAAAAGCCAGAATACGCCTTACAGGGACAGATTTCAAGAAAGTTGAGATGGTATGCGATCGTATCCGCGAGATAGCGGAGCGCACAGGCGTGAATCTGGCTGGTCCGATTCCGCTTCCCACCAAGCGACTGGTCATCCCTATCCGAAAGAGCCCTGATGGAGAAGGCACTGCGACCTGGGACAGGTGGCAGATGCGCGTGCACAAGAGACTCATCGATATCGACGCAGACGAGCGGGCACTCCGCCAGCTGATGCGCACGCAGGTCCCAAAGGACATAGGTATCGAGATCGTCCTCGAAAGTTGAGGGGAGCGGTTTGACCGCAGCCGGTATTGCTCAGAGAATCCGGCCCCTCTTCTCCTTTCATACGTTATTTTTCCTGATACTCCTGGGAGGGTTTCTCCTCCGGTTCATCGCCCTTGACCTCAAGCTCCTCCACCACGACGAGGCAATACACGCCTGGTTTGCCTATGAACTGGTGACAAAGGGGGCCTACATGTACGACCCGATGTACCACGGGCCGCTCCTCTACTATGTGACGGCAGGGATGTTCTTTCTCTTCGGGCAGTCCGACCTGGTCGCCCGGCTCCTTCCCGCACTCTTCGGGACCGCCCTCATTCCCCTGGTATATGTGATTTACCGGTTGGGATACTTTGACCGCCGCCAGGCCCTCATCGCCGCGCTCTTCATTGCAATCTCCCCCGACCTGGTATATTTCTCCCGCTTCCTCCGCCACGATATCTTCCAGCTCTTCTTCTCGGTGCTGATACTGGTCGCACTGCTCGCGTACCTGGAGAAAGGGAAAGTGCAATATGCACTGATCGCCGGGCTCGCCATGGGGGGTGGGATGTGTCTCAAGGAGGACATGCCCCTCTTCCTGGTTATCCTCGCCGTCTTCGGTCTCTTTCTCCTCTGGAAGAGGCCGGTTCCCATCCCCCGCACGTGGATTCGTGATGCCATGCTCTCGGTCCTTCTCGCGGTGGGAATAATGGCCCTATTCTACTCCTCGTTCGGGGTACATCCCGAGATCCTCCTTACAGGGCTGGAAAAGGCATACACCCACTGGGCAGCCATGCACGGCATGTGCCGAATCTGCGGCCCTTGGTTCTTCTATATCCTGCTCTTCCTCCTCTACGAGGTGCCAATCTTTATCCTGGCTCTCTTTGGAATGATCCAGTTCGCCGACCGGCACAACCCGGTCCCTGGGTGGATAGCCCGTGCCCATGCGTTCCTCGCAACCAGGCGCCAGGCCGCAGGGGAAGAGCCCGTCACGGTTCCCCAATTGCCCTCTGTTCCTGCCACATGGAACAAGAAGGAGCTCTTCTTCCTCTTCTGCATCATCTGGTTCCTCGTGGCACTTGGCGCCTATGCCTACATCGGGGAGAAGGTCCCGTGGCTTATCCTCCACCAGCTCCTCCCCGCCATTTTTATCTCCGTCTACCTGATGGGAAAAAAGAAGATGGTCTTTGCACTGGCCGGGTGCGTCTTTCTCCTCCTGATGACCTGGCATGTCGCGTTCATCCCGGCAGATGTGAACGAGCCTATCGTGCAGGTGCAGAACTCAGAGGATATGCGCCTCGTGATGGCGCTGATTGATGTATCGGACTCCGTTGCGATAGCATCTGAGAACTACTGGCCTCTCCCCTGGTATTACCGGGGTGATGGTTGGTCACGGATGCACTTTTATGGAAAAATCGTGGACGAAGGGACCATATACAGCGTGAACCCTGACATGGTGATCACTCATGACCAGGCAAGTTTTGTCTCGCTTGCCGGGTACGAGAAGCATACGTTCAAGCTCTCCTACTGGTTCTCGATATATGATAACGAGAACAGGCTCCCCGAGTATTATATCAGGCGGGACGGCAAGATGGGGAGCATCAATATCGACGTCTTCACAAAACCCGGCCTCTACGACAAGGCAGGAATCAGCCTTCCCTTCACTCCCTATCCCACATTCACATGAGTGAAATTTTTCCGAACAAAAGGCGTGCCCGAAGGACGAAAGGATGCGAGCCCTCGCGGTGTTTTCCTTCCACAGACGGGTGAAAGACAAATAATGAGGCGCCCACACTATCGCAGTGGCGTTGATAGGCGAAGCCATCGATTAAGGAAAAGGGAGGGGTGCACACCCCCGGGCATATATGCGAAGTGGCCGGTAAGGCAGGCATTTCTCTTCAAGAAAAAGGGCTCTTCGCTATCTGGTGTGGGTAGGATTGGTGAACCGGACACATTTTGTGGGGGCTATCCGCCCCCACACCCCCACATGCAATGCACGCCGCCGCCCCTGAAGGGTGTACCGGGGGAGGTTCAGTGACCGGATTGATATGCAGATAACACCCTCGATTCAGTCTCCCCGCACAAAACAGCGAGGAGGGAGAAAAAGAGGACGATCAACAGGTACCGCTGAAGGGATGAACACCCCATATTCCCCTCCGAAAGACCCAGGGGGGTTGAGACCCGATACAAATTATCTTTCATGCATCTGAGAAAGGCACACATTATCCATTTGCAGAAGGAATTGGGAGTGATCCCGCGATAATTCAATAAAAACCAAAAAAAGAGCCTGATAAATGTGGCCTTAGCCCAACTCGTCCCATTTCCGGCGTCGGCGGAAGATGAGAAGCGCGATCACGGCGACCACCGCGATTACCGCCACTGCAATGACGATCACGATCCCCCCGGTGAGGACGCCGGCAAACATGGTACCCACTGCAGCGAAGGGATTTGCATCGAGCTGCTCCTTCAGCTTGAGTGCTTCGGCAAGAGCCTCGTCTGCCTTCACCCTTGCATCGTTTGTTTTGGATACTGCCTGGTCGTATTCTTTCCTCGAGAGTTCATCTTTTGCCGCGCTGACGAGGTTTGCAGCATTGTCATAGGCAAGGATGATCGGGGTAAGGCGGGGATCTGAACTCATGCTCCTGTTCACCCTGAAATCGGTGATGAGGGCATTCGCCTGCCCGATGACCGCGTCCACCTCATTGATGGTCTTTTGTATCCCCAGTTCCCTGGCAAGCACTTCTGCCTCGGCGATTGCAGCGTTGGCGGTGTTCAGCGACTGCTGGGCCTTTGAATAATCAGAGGCGGTTTCCGCGCTGTGGATAGCGGAACTGGCTTCAGAATATTTCTGCTCGACCGGAGAGACATCGACGCCTGATGCGATAAGCTGGTCAATCTGCCCCCTGAGCGCCGAGAGCGTGTTCTTGGCCTGGCTGATGGAGGTCCCTATCTGGGCAGGGTTGATCACCATCTTCTTCTTGACCACCTCGGAACTCGCGATCTTTGCACCCCTGCTGTCAAGCTCCCTCACCGCAATGACAATCTTCTCTTCAGAGCTGCTCACGGTGGGTGCGAGCCCCTCCATGGTCACTTTCATGGAGAGTTCACGCTTTGAAGGATAAGAGAGGAGCCAGCCGTTGATATTGATGTTCTGACCGACTTCAGTCTTGGATGGGTTATCGATCCCGTCCAGCACGATCGCATATGTCCAGCTGGGATTGGCCATTTCGCTTGCAAGCTGCAGGCTGTTCGCATCATCGAACGTATACCCTCCGCTGGGGGGGAAATTGATGATAAAGGTTGACCTGACCTGGGTCTGCCCTGAGACAAGGTCCGTTGAGGGCGTGATGGCAATGTTACCAACCGATATTGCTGCAACGCCCTGTACCACAAGACAGAAAAGGGCGATGAATGTCACACACTTCCAGTAGCTCCTCATGAATATCACTCAAACAATGGTTCAATCTCATCTTCAAAGGAGAGAGGCTTCTTCTCCTCGATCTTTGCCGCATCGTCCCTCGTGGAACGGGCAATCTCCATCAACTCTTTAATCCGCGGGGCATTTCCTACCGTGGCGAGCACCACAACCGCGGCGACAAAATTGCTGTTCACCGGGTAATCTCCACCCCGGACCTCGACTCCCGCGATGTTCTCTTCAACCCAGCTCTTGGCCTTCTCGATACCTTTCCGATCAAGTTCATCGGGTGGACCTGCGACCAGCACAAGCGCACGTTCAGTGCTGCTGAAATCACAGGGGAGCGTGAGCCGGCCGAGCATCGCCCTCCGGACCAGGGAGATCACTTTTGCCGTCCTGTCCTCTCCCAGGAGGACCTCTTCGGTCGCCTCTTTCTTCCGGAGTGACCCCTTGATCCCATCGAAAATTCCCCCCACGGTTTTCTTCGGTTTCTTCGTCACGACCTCGGTGATCGCATACCCGACAGAGGTGATTCCGCCACCCCTGAGAGTGTTGATGATCTCGCTTGAGTCTACCACCATCTCACCGATTCCGGCCGAACCCACCTCACCTGCCCGGAAGAGGACGCCAAACCTTCTGACGATCTCGTCGTTCAGCCGTGAAAATGCAGTTTTAATGCTCTCCCCTTCATTTTTCCAGGCGCTGTTGTCAAAGATGAACGTGTTGTCTGCTTCCTTAACGAGCGTCGCGAGGCTTCTTGCGGCATTGAACGAATAGAGCTTTCCTTCCTCGGGTGCGGGAAGAATGCCAAGAACGTAGACAGGTTCCCGGTAGATTTTCTTCAACGATCTCGTCAGCACCGGCGTGCCACCCGAACCCGTGCCCCCGCCGAGCCCCGCGACGATCATGAATGCATCAATGTCATGGGTCCCCCGCTTGTCAATAGCACTGATGATGCTGTCAATCTCGTCAAAGGTGACCTTTGCCCCCATGGCGTTGTCTGTACCCACGCCATGACCTTTGACAACGGTCTGCCCGATGAGAATGCGGTCTTTCATCTCGATATGCTTCAAACCCATCAGGTCGGTGCGAGCGGTATTGACGGCAATGCCCCGAAAGCTGTTCCGTCCAAGTTTCTTGTCCTGCTCCAGGAACATGTCCACGATCTTCCCGCCTGCCTGACCGAAACCGATGAAGAATATTCTCATGAAACCGACCTACCAGCCCACAAATTACGCAAGATGCTCAAATTGCCTCAATGGATATGGTTTCTTCCGGGAGTTCAAATACTTTCCTTCTTCCCCATCTGGTGCAAACTGAATTTAATTGCGATATTTGGAATCCGGAGCCTTTTTCATCCCCTTTTCCCAACCTATAATGAGCGCCGGACATGAGGATCTGCATCATTGGCGGAGGCCTGACAGGCCTTACTGCGGCCTATCATCTTGGGCGGAAACACGAAGTAGATCTCTACGAGAAGCGTAGCTGCCTAGGGGGATGTATTTCATCGTACGAGATCGGGGACTACCGCATCGAGGAGTTTTACCATCACTGTTTTGCGGGAGACTCCCGCCTCTTCTCACTCATGGATTCGCTCCGTATTGCAGACCGGCTGGAATGGCTGAGGGGAACCAGCGGGTACTATGCTGACGGTACAGTCTATCCCCTGAACTCGCCAGGAGAGATCCTTCGCTATCCCCTGCTGACCATCCCCGACAAGATACGGCTGGCACTCCTGACGATGCGTGCAAGGAAGATGGACTCAACTCCGCTGGATCGGATCACCGCCAGGGACTTTGTTGTCCGGGAGGTCGGAGAGCGTGTCTACCGTTCGTTCTTCGAGCCTCTCCTCACCAGCAAGTTCGGGGACAGGAGGGACGATATCTCTGCAGCATGGCTCGTCAGCCGTATCGCGATACGGTCCAACCGTGGCCTTTCCGGGGAGCGGCTTGGATACCTGAAGGGGGGGTTCTTCACATTGATCGAGGCACTCTCAGATGAGGTGGGGAGGCATTGCGTGATACGGCTCCAGGACCCGGCAACCTCGCTCTCGCGGGAGCCCTATGGATGGAGGGTGAACGGGCAGCGGTACGATGCGGTCATCTCCACCATCCCCCCTCACACCGTCCCCGGGGGAGTTCTTTCAGACCTCCCCGGGATCCCCTACCAGGGGGCAGCATGCATGCTCATTTCGCTGGACCATGACGTCACGTCCGGCATCTACTGGCTGAACATGAAAGACCCGGCCCCGTACGGGGCAGTCGTCGCCCATACCAACTTCGTTCCCCTCGAGCGCTACGGGGAGCACCTCGTGTACCTGGCTTCCTACTTCCAGGACACCCTCCCTCCAAGGAAAGACCAGGCGATGCTAGACGACTTCTGCCAGAGGTTCCATGTGCAGCCGGACCACATCCGGTGGCACAGGATGGCAGTCGAACAATCCGCGGGGCCTCTCTATTCTACCGGATTCCGCGAACGTGTCCTGCCGTACCAGGAGAAAGGCCTCTTTTTGGCCGGGATGTTCTCAAGGCCAAACTATCCCGAGCGAAGCATGGAGGGGGCCGTGTGCGCCGGGGAAGAGGTCGCCGCCCTGCTCACCCGGGAGGAAAGGGCCTGACATGGAGGGCACGGAAGTCACTGCTGTCATCCCCGTGTACAATGACAGGGAGAGCCTTCGGACAGCGATACCCAGGTCAATCGAGGCTCTGAAGGATATCGACCCGGGTTTCGAACTCATTGTCGCTGAAGACGGGAGCACTGATGGAAGCGCGGATGAGGTCATGGCATGGGAACAGCGGGACTCCCGCATCAGGCTCCTTCACAGCGATACACGGCTGGGCAGGGGCAGGGCCCTCACCAGGGCATTTGGCGAGGCCCGGGGACGCATCGTCTGCTATTACGACGTGGATCTTGCCACAGATATCTCCCACCTCCCCGAGTTGATCGTGGCCATCCGTGAGGGGGCCGATATCGCTACCGGCTCCCGGCTCCTGCCCGGGAGCACGATCCAGAGGAGCGGCGGTCGCGAGCTCGCAAGCCGTGGGTACAACTTCATGGTGCGCACAATTCTCGGGAGCCGGCTCTATGACCACCAGTGCGGGTTCAAGGCATTCCGGAAGGACCGTCTCATGCGTCTCCTCCCATCTGTCCGGGATCCCCACTGGTTCTGGGATACCGAGGTGCTGATTCGATCACAGCGGAGAGGGTACCGGGTCGTCGAGTTCCCGGTCCGCTGGAGAGAAGGATCCGGGACGACGGTGAGGAAGAACGACGTCTTCCGGATGGGAAAGGCGGTTCTTGGGTTATGGTGGCAACTGCATGTGGAGAAAGATTAGCACCATCATCGTCTCTACCGCGATTGCCGTGGGGATCATCGCGTTCATGCTCTTTCGCATATGGGACGACCTCATTGTCGCCCTCGGGCATGCCGTATGGTATTACCTGCTCCTTGCCTCGATCGTATGCCTCGGCGCCTGGTGGGTGAGAGGTATTCGATACAGGAGTATCCTCTCCTCCCTCGGGGTTCTTGTCGGAGTGAACTTCTCTACGGGGTGCATCTTCGTATCGCAGACCGCAAACCTCATCGTGCCCGCACGGCTCGGCGACCTGGTCAGGATCTTCATTCTCGGGCACGAGAAGCACGCCCCTGTCTCGAAGGGGATCTCGTCCCTCGTCGTGGAGCGGGTGTTTGATATCGTGACAGTTGCCCTCCTCGGGGCCATATCCCTCCTTTTTGTCCTGGACGTCCCCGACTGGTTCTATACCCTCATCCTGCTTCCCCTCGCAGCCGGGGCAGTATTCTTCGCGGTCCTCCTCTTTGCCGGGAAGTACACATCGGAAAACAGGATCATCCGGACCCTGCTCACCATCATGGAGCAGATAAAGGAGGCGTCTCTTTCCGTCAGGGCAGTGATCTTTCTTTCCGGCAGTTCCATCCTCATATGGCTGATGGACGTAATGGTGTGCATCTTTGTCGTCATGATGTTCCAGGAAGTGATACCCTTCGCAGTGGTGGTCCTCGCAATCGTGGTGGGAAACCTCGTGAAGGCAGTCCCCCTCACCCCCGGCGGGGTTGGGACATACGAGCTGGCCCTTGCCCTCACCTTCACGCTTGCGGGAGTCCCTGCCGCGGAGGCGGCGATGATCGCAGTCGTCGATCACCTGGTCAAGAACCTCATCACGCTCGGCGGTGGGATCGCCTCTATCTATTATTTTGGCGGCTGGGTCCTCGAAAGCATAAAGAGCGCCTTCGAGAAGCGATTTGGGGGGATAAAACCTGGCGGGGTATGAATTCCAGGTACTGGCAGTCATCTCCTGGCTGATCCTGCTCTTCTTCCTCCACCTTGCCCTCTGGCCGTTCCTGAAAGGTTCATTCCGCGAGTTCGCCTACCCCGTCTCTTTCCCGGCATCCGTCCTTGCCTTCTCTCTCCTCTCCTGGTATTGCGGGCTCCTTCGCCTCCCGATAGTTGTCGCACTCGTCCCCTTCGCAGTTCTCTTTCTGCGGGCCGCATGGAAAGGCGAATACTCGAGGAATGCATTCGATGGCCAGGGGGTGTGGGTGTTCCTCTTCCTGCTCTTCTTCTTTGCGATGGTGAGCGTGAGGTTTGTCAACCCGAGCATCTCGTATGCGGAGAAGTTCATGGACCATGCGTTTCTCGCCTCTATCATGCGGGTGCCGGTCGTTCCCCCGCTTGACCCGTGGTTCCTGGGAGGATACCTGGATGTCTACTATTACTTCGGATACTGGATGATCGGTGCGCTGGGAATCGTGAGCGGGGTGCCTTCGTATATCACCTTTAACCTGGCACTGCCGACTGTGCTCGGGCTCTCTGCGATGATGATGTACGCGCTGGGACGCCTTCTCGCGCGACGGTTTGCATACCTCACCCTTGCCACATTTCTTGTCGCAAACCCGTCTTTTCTCTGGCAGATCATGCAGGGGAAGAGCCTGGGGACTGTCTTCTGGGACAGCACGCGGACCATTCCCGACACAATCAACGAGTATCCCCTCTTCTCATTCCTGTGGGGAGACGTACATCCCCATGTGATTGGGATCTTCAACCAGGTGCTCTTCCTCTTCATCCTCGTCTATGCCTTGACCCGTTGGCAATCGCTCAGGCCGCGGGAACGCCTTTCAGTCATTCTCATTGCGGCGATCAGCCTCGGTGCAATGCCGCTCATCAACACCTGGGACGTTCTCGTCTATGCCCCTGTAACTGTCCTCATAGGTCTCGTGATATGGTACAAAGGGGGAACGCCATCTCCTCCCCCAGGAGCCGGGAACCTTGAAATCCTCCGATTGGCAACAAAGAGGGCAGTATCAGGAGTTTTTGGACTCCTGGGGGTGAACAAAGGAGAAAAAGAGAGGGGGGGTGCCGATGCCCTGCAAAAGATTTTGGGACACCCTGCTGCATTCCTCTTCCTCGTCCCGGTTGTCTCGGTCCTCCTCTACCTCCCTTTTTATTTCCAGATGAACACCCGGGGCATCCAGGGGGTGGGCTTTGTTCATACCCCGACCACCCCCGCGGATTTCCTCCTTGTCCACGGAATTTTCCTTGTCATCATGGTCCTCTACCTGTACCGGGATATTTGGAAGCGGCCCCTTCTCCTTCTCGTCCCTCTTGTTGTCTGGCTTTCCGGGCATGGCGCAGCCGCTCTCGCCGCCATCCCGCTTGTCTATCTCCTTTGCAGGCGGACGAGAACCCCATCGGAAGTGCTTGCAATTCTCGGACTCTCCATCGTCATCATGTGCGAAGGAGTCTACCTTATCGATAACATGGGGGAGACCTACTACCGGATGAACACCATCTTCAAGTTCTATATCTCTGCCTGGCTGCTGATGGGTGCATCCTCGTTTGCGATGCTCGCAGAGATGATTGAACGGCGGGTTGGCGTGATCCGATCTCCGGTATGGCTCGGCAGGGCGGCACTGGCTGTAGTGGCAGTCTTTCTTCTGGTCACTCCTCTTGTCCTCCCCCTCGACTCCCCATACAGGGGCGCCACGCTGGACGGCCTTGACTACGTGAAATCAGCCTATCCTGGCGATGCGGAAGCGGTCGCATTCCTTCGGGCGCTCCCCGGTGTTCACGGCATCGTCGAAGCAATAGGGGGGGATTACACCTACTATTCCCGGATCTCATCCTTTACTGGGATCCCCGCCGTACTGGGATGGTCGTTCCATGAGTTCATGTGGCGCGATGATACAGACGGGTGGTATGGGAGACGGATTGAGGACGTCAGGACCATGTACGAGCGTCCTGACCGCACTGAATCCCTGATGCGGGCGTACAATGCAACCCACATTTACGTGGGGGACCTCGAGCGGGAACAGTATGCCGTCAGGGTACACGAAGCCGGGCTATTTCCGGTGTACGACCGCGGAGGGGTCCAGATTTTCGCCCTTCCCAGCTGATTTCCGGCCTGAAATCCGGTGGAAAACCGCGATCTTCCAAACCTTTATGTCTGCATCTGTCGAAATGATATGGCTACATCGTCGTCACTGACTGATGAGTGATGAGGGAGATTTACGCTACTCCTGAATGAGGTGAGTTATGGCAAAGACATACGTGAAATTCCAGGTTTCTGAAGAGATTCAGAACAAGGCCCTCGAAGCCCTGGAGGTCGCCAGGGACACAGGGAAGATCAAGAAGGGGTCAAACGAGGCGACGAAGGCAATTGAGCGCAGTATCGCCTCGCTTGTACTGATCGGAGCCGATGTGGAGCCGGAAGAGATTGTCATGCACCTTCCGCCGCTCTGCGAGGAGAAGAAGATCCCTTTCATCTTCATCAACAAGCAGAACGACATCGGCACTGCCAGCGGGCTGGACGTGGGATCTGCTGCTGCCGCCATCGTCAAGCCCGGGAAAGCCAAGGAAATGATCGACGAGATCGCAAAACAGGTCGCCGATCTGAGAGCGTGAGCGGGCCATGGCAGACGAAGGAACTCCCGCAGAGGTGATCGAAGTGATCGGCTCCACTGGAATGCATGGAGAGGCCATGCAGGTGAAGTGCAGGATCCTCGACGGCAACAACAAGGGCCGGATCATCACCCGCAACACGGTCGGACCCATCCGCGAGGGGGACGTGCTGATGCTGCTGGAGACCGAGCGCGAGGCCAAGAAGCTCTCCCGGCGGTGAAGAGATCATGGTCGAACAGAGAACCTGCAGTTTCTGCGGGGACGCAATCGAGCCGGGGACCGGCAAGATGTTCGTCCGGAAGGACGGCACGGTCTATTACTTCTGCAGCACCAAGTGCCAGAACAACCACAGGCTTGGCCGGGCCTCCCGGAGAGTGCCATGGACCCAGGCCGGAAGAAAGGCGATGGGGAAGGAGTGAACCTTTCCATGGACCGCACCTTCGTCATGGTCAAGCCTGACGGCGTAGCCAGGGGGCTTATCGGCGAAGTGATCACACGCCTTGAGCAGAAGGGCCTGAAGCTCGTTGCGGCACGCCTCGAGAGACTGCCCGAGAAGAGAGTCATGGAACAGTACAGGGAGCACCTGGAGAAGCCGTTCTTCCCCTCCCTTCGCCACTACATAGAGAGCGGTCCCTGCTTCCTGATGGTCTGGGAAGGCAGGGATGCCGCGGCAGTGGTCCGGCGCATCGTCGGCGCGACGAACCCGGCGGAGGCTGCCCCCGGGACCATCCGGGGGGACCTTGCGGTGGACATCGGGAGGAACGTGATCCACGCGTCCGACTCCCCTGCGAGCGCTTCCCGCGAGATCGCCATCCACTTCCCCGCAACGGAGATTGTCTCCTATAAGCGTGTGGATGAAACGGTACTCTACGAGTGACCCATCCTTTTTTTCCCCACTTGCATATTATCAAGAGTTTTTCATCCTTTGATCCTGTGAAGCCCTTCTTTTCTGAATGTTGCAACCCGGCCTCCATTTCACACGCACTTTCATGACCTTTTCTGGATGAGATTGATACTTCAGACGCAGGCCTGTTTCTGATATCCGAACCGCACTCCCGCACGATAACGCTCTTTTGATTGATGCCCTGCCTACTTAAGCAGCCTTTAAGCGCGATATGGCCAGTGCTGGAGAAAGGATGAGAGATTATATTGCTGTGTAAATACCCTGTCCACACGTTACCGCGGACCGGAGGATGGTCTGGGGAGGGGATTCTTCCCCTCCCACCGGTGAAAAACAAAAAAGCGGCGATCGGGAGGTCGTCCTGTAGTCGAGGGGCGGCAGCCATCCTTGGAACACCAGAAATATCAAAATATCCCTGCCTCCCACACCAATGGTATGAAGCTCTTCTGCGCCCAGGTCGCAAGCGTCTGGGAGGACCCGGAGGCTACCCTGGAGAAGGTGGAGCCATGCATCGCCAGGGCATCGCGGGCCGGCGGCGACCTCATCTGTTTCCCCGAGCAGTTCGCCACCGGATGGGACCCGGAGTCGACCCTGCACGTGCAGGGGATCGATGGCCCTGTCACACGGAAACTGCGTTCGCTCGCCGAAGAGTATTCTATCGCAATCCTTGGCTCAATCCGCGAAGAGAGCGGGGCAAAACCGAGGAATACGTGCATGGTGATCTCCTCTGGGGGGGAGATTCTCTCCACCTACTCCAAGTGCCACCTCTTTTCCCCTGCATCCGAGGACATGTATTACAGCCGGGGAGACGACATTGCCACATTCTCTCTTGGCGGGGTGGAGTGTGGGCTTGCCATTTGCTATGACCTCCGTTTCACCTCCCTCTTTCGGCTGTACGCAGATGCGGGTGTCCACGCGGTACTGGTACCTGCGGCCTGGCCGGAAGCCCGGCTCCAGCACTGGGAACTCTTCATTCGGGCCCGTGCGCTCGAATACCAGGTCTACGTCGCAGGAATCAATACTACCGGGATCACGCCGGTCGACGTGTACGGCGGCGGCTCCATGGTAGCGGACCCGACCGGTGGTCTCCTCGTTCGCGCCGGGCAGGACATTTCGCTCATCTCATGCGAACTTGACCGGGAATACGTCGAGAGGGTAAGGGCTGCGCTCCCTGTCGCAAGGGACAGGCGCGATGACCTCGGGCCATCTCATGAAAAAAAGCCAGGGGAGCGGTAAGAAACCTGCGAGTCGTCCTGCTGCCTGGAAAGACTGGATCCATTCTCTCCGGAGGGTTGAATTGTGGCACGAGACCGGCGTCTCTTCTTTTCCCGGGCACCTCCTTTTTCCCCTCTGGACGCACAATGTATATTATGTACCGTCTCGTGTGCGTTGAATGCGGGGAGTCGTTTCCGCCTGCCGAGATATTATACCAGTGCACGCGTTGCGGCCACCTGCTGGCGGTGGAATACGATCTCGAGACCATTGGCGTCGACGTGGCTGTTTGGAAAAGGCGGCCGCTTTCCGTCTGGCGATACCGGGAGATCCTTCCGGTCTCCATTGAGCCGGTCTCGCTCCAGGAAGGAGGGACGCCCCTCTACCACCTCTCACGCATCGGAGAGGAGATCGGAGTCCCCCACCTCTATGCCAAGCACGAGGGAATGAACCCCACCGGTTCGTTCAAGGACCGCGGCATGACAGTCGGGGTGAGCATGGCGCTGCAGCTTGGCAGGACTTCCGTTGCCTGCGCGAGCACCGGCAACACTTCTGCGAGTCTCGCTGCCTATGCCGCAAAGGCCGGCATCCCTGCTGTCGTCCTCCTGCCGGCCGGAAAAGTAGCCCTCGGAAAGGTGGCTCAGGCCCTGATGCACGGTGCACGGGTCCTCTCGATCCGCGGAAACTTCGACAAGGCACTTGAGATGGTGCACGAGCTCTGCCTCTCCCATGGTCTCTATCTCCTCAACTCTGTCAACCCTTTTCGCCTGGAAGGACAGAAGACGATCGGGTTCGAGGCACTTGACCAGCTGGGAGAAGTTCCTGACCGCATGGTGCTGCCGGTCGGGAACGCCGGAAACATCTCGGCAGTCTACAAGGGCTTCACCGAACTTACGACGCTCGGGATAATGGACAGAATCCCGATGATGACCGGGATCCAGGCATCCGGATCGAGCCCTGTTGTCAGGGCCATACACGAGGGACTGCCCGAGGTGATCTCCGAGACAAATCCCGAGACAGTCGCGACCGCCATCCGGATAGGCGCACCCGTCAATGCCGAGAAGGCACTTGCAGCGATCCGGAAGACCGGTGGGACCGCCGAGTCCGTGACCGATGGGGAGATCCTGTCCATGCAGCGCGACCTCGCACGAAAGGAGGGGATCGGGGTTGAGCCTGCATCTGCGGCTTCGGTTGCCGGAGTGAAGAGACTGCGCGAGATGGGCGCAATCGACCGAGACGAGAAGATTGTATGCGTAGTGACCGGGCACCTGCTGAAAGACCCGGAGACGGTGATCAGGCAATGCGAGCCTCCCATGGAGATCGATGCAGACCTGCCCTCGTTACTCTCTGCATTGCAACGCTCCTGACAATTGCACCGGCTTCGGGGCTTGGGGCAGAGTACTGGATCGCCCAGAACGGGACTTCGTATCGCGCAGCACTTGATCTCGTTGACGCAGAACGTTTCGAGTTCTACGAGACGGGGATGTTTGGCGAGCGCACTCCCCTGAGAGCATCGGAGGTGATGCTTTCGGGCGACTGTGATCCCTGCCGGTTTGAGTGGAGCGGGAATACTGCCATCATATTCGAGAGGGGAAATTATTCTCTTTCATTCCAGGGACCGCTGCGTGACAATCACTTTCACGCCACGTTTGAGGCTCCCCGGCAGGTCAGCGTCTTTCTCCCCCCTGGCCTCGATGTACGGAACCCAGCCCTCGGGATGATCAGCCAGGGGGGGATCGTCCTCGATTCCCCCGAAGGGGGGATCACCGTCGCCTGGAATTCCACCCGGACTGCTGAGATCCGGTTCTATGACAAGGGCCGGGAGAACCTGCTGTATATCTTCGCCAATTTCTGGATCATCATCGCAGTGGTAATGCTCGTCCCGTTCCTTCTCAGCATGAGGAAGAGGGAATAGGATAGGGATATGCCATTGGACCATCTGACCCTGCAATAAACCTCCTCTTCCCTACCTGGAAATCTACCGCGGTGAGGATGACCAGGGAAAAAAAAGAGCGGGCAAGTTACTTCTTCAACTTGATATCAATCCCGAAACGCTCCGCGTTCCGGTCGGCAACCGCCTGTATCTTTGCGATCTCTGTCTCGTTTAGTTTCGGTTTGAAGAGGTGGCGGAACCTGCGCTGCTCCTTGAGATACACCTCCACCGGCTTTCTTACCACCTTCTTCACCCTTGTCACCTTCCCATCCTCCATCTCGTAGTTGACCCAGAGCCCTGTCTCGATGGCGAGTTTGCCGATGGTCATGGTCTTCTCACCCTCGAATCCCCACCCCGTACAGCAAGGGGCATGGACCTGCAGGTAGCAGGGCCCTTCCGTTGCAATGGCTTTTTCGACCTTCTTCTTCAGGTCTGGAAGATAGGCGACAGACGCCGTCGCCACGTAGGGTGCGCCATGTGCTGCGAGTATCATGGGAAGGTCCTTCTTCGGGCGGCGGTTCCCCGTTGAGCATTTTCCTGCCGGACTTGTCGTGGTGCTCGCATCGTACGGGGTCGCACCTGACCGCTGGATGCCGGTGTTCATGTAGGCCTCATTGTCGTAGCAGATGTACACGAAGTCATGGCCCCGCTCGAATGCACCCGATAGGCAGAGGATACCGATGTCAAAGGTGGCACCGTCACCGCCGAGCGCGATCACCTTCTCTTTCCTGCCCTGTTTCTTCAGGGAGGCCACTATCCCGGATGCAACCGCCGAGTTGTTCTCGAAGAGCGAGTGGATCCAGGGGACCTTCCACGCGGTCTCGGGGTATGGGGTAGAGAAGACCTCCATGCATCCCGTTGCTGAGACAATGATGGTGTCCTTTCCGGCGGCGTCAAGGATGGTCCTCGCTGCCATGGCAGCCGCGCAGCCACCGCATGCCCTGTGCCCGTACTCGAAGAGCCCGCACGATTCTCCCGTCATGACACCAACTCCTGGCGGAGACCATGGAAGAGGTCTCCTTTGCCCTGTCCTGCCATGTCCACCACGGCCCTTATATCCTTTTTCCGCACGTCCCTTCCTCCAAGAGCGATGATGTAGTCGAGTACGGGCACCTGCTGCCCGTAGAGCGCATCCCTGACTTCGAGAGCGACCGCCCCCTTGGTACCAAGCGAGATGTTCTTGTCGAGCACCGCGACGCAATTCACCCCGGAGAGCGCCGATCTCACCTCTTTATTGGGGAACGGCCTGAAACTGCGGAGACGAAGGAGTCCGACTTTCTTTCCATCCTTTCGCATCTCGTCGATCGCATCCTTGACAGTCCCGCATATCGATCCCATGGCCACGATCGCACAGTCCGCGTCGTCGAGACGGTATGATTCGACGAGGTTGCTGTAATCCCTTCCGAACATCTCCCCAAACTCCCTTCCTGCCATTGCGATCGTCTTTGCAGCCCCCTTCACCGCCTGGTCGATCTGGTAGCGGAACTCCATGTAGTAGTCAGGGGAGGCAAAGAGGCCGAATGAGATTGGGTCTGTGCTGTCCAGGCGCTGGACGGGAGTGTACCGCGGGAGGTAGCTGTCCGCCTGCTCCTGCGTGAGCATGTCGACCGGTTCGTAGGTATGGGAGAGGATGAACCCGTCGAAGCATACGAACGCGGGAAGGAGGACGTTTCTGTCCTCGGCGACTTTATATGCCAGGTAGTGGAGATCGGCCGCTTCCTGGTTGTCCTCTGCATAGAACTGGAGCCAACCGGAGTCCCGCAGGGAAATGGAGTCCTGCTGGTCGTTCCAGATAGAGAGAGGAGCACCCAGCGCCCTGTTGACGATGGACATCACGACAGGCATACGCATCCCCGCACAGTTGAAGCATACCTCGAACATCAGGGCCAGCCCCTGCGACGTGGTGGCAGAGTAGACCCTCGAGCCGGCCGCACTTGCCCCGAGGCACGCGGAGAGGGCTGAGAACTCGCTCTCTACCGTGATGTACTCGGCGTCAAGGTGGCAGTTGGCGACCATCTCTGCCAGTGCCTCCACGATGTGGGTCTGCGGGGTGATGGGATATGCCGCGATGACCTCAGGGCGGCAGTGCTTTACTGAGTGGGCCACCGCGTGCGACCCTTCCATGAACTCCATCATCTTACTTCTCCTCCTTCTTCATCTCGATGGCCTGGCCCGGGCACTCCTCGGCACAGATTCCGCACCCTTTGCAGTAGTCGTAGTCAGGGACAGGCTGGCCCTCACCGTCCTCCGCGATGCAGCCCTCTGGGCAGACCAGGGAGCACAGGCCGCATTTCGTGCACTTCTCGTGGAGGAACTCGGGTCGGAATGTCCGCCATGAGCCCGTTCTGTTCTCTTTTGCCTTGCCCGGTTTTGCCGAGCACCCCAGACCGAGTGCCATGGTCAGGATACCCCCTTCACGAACTCATATGCCTCACGGGCTGCGGCAATGTTCTTGTCTGCCAGCTCGCCCGGGAACCTCTGGCGGATCGCGCCCTCGAGCGCGGGCAGCGCGATCTCCCCGCTCGCGGCGGCAAACGCCCCCATAAGGGTGGTGTTGGTGATCGGAAGCCCCAGGTGCTTCAGGGCTACTGAGGTGGCGTCGATGGTGATGACCTTCACCCCTTCAGGGATTGGGTAGGTGAGCGCCTTCTCTGTGTTGACGATCACGATCCCGCCTTTCTTGAGGCCCTGGAATACGTTGACGTCCCGGATCAGGGTGCTGTCCTGTACAATGATGTAATCGGGCTCGTACACCTGGCTTCTCAATCGGACCTTCTGGTTATCGAACCTGACGAACGCCTGGACCGGTGCGCCCCTGCGCTCCACCCCGAAGGCCGGAAACGCCTGTGCATACACCCCGCCCGCGAATGCCGCCACGGCGATCAGTTCTGCGGCGGTGACTGACCCCTGTCCACCGCGGCCATGAATACGCAGCTCGCGCAAAGAAATCACAGTATAATTTTACATGATTAATCATACTAAAATGTTGAGATTTCACGCGGTGCATGATCGAAAAGACCCAGACATCGTCCACCACCCCAGGGATGAAATAACACAGGTGAAAAAACCCTGTATCAGGAGCGCACGTCGAGGCCCAGGATGTCCCTGGCCCCGGAGAAGACCTCCTCTGCGATGAGGGCAAGCCCATCTGCTGCGCACCATTCGTCGTAGACAGAGACCTCTCTTCCGAGAAGGGATCTCACTTCGCTCGCAATCACCGGTGCCATGGTGCCTGCGAGGGCGACGTGCGCTTCGGGTGCAAGGACAAGGAGTGCGGCGCATTCCATCGCGGAAAAGAGTGCCAGTGCGGGAATCCGGTCAGAGGGGGGGAGGGTGTGAGATACTCCTGCATGGAGAAAGGCCTCGTTTGCGGTCGTTTCGCATCGGTCCACCCTGCGGATGGCGTCCACGTCAAGCGCCCCGTGCTCGGTGCCGGGAGCAAAGATGCAGGCATCGAGGGCACCCACCAGGCGACGACCCTTCACAAGGATAGTGACTGTGTTCGAGCTCACGTCCGATACCACCACGTCATCGCCGAGATCCTGGACCACGTTGAACGCAATCCCGACCTTCTCCGGGCTGGCCTGGTGGGAATACACAAAAAAGCGCGGATCGGTGGGGGACCCGCGGTGGAGGCCAGGGATGGCGACCGCGGGGATGCCGCTTTGTAAGACCTGGTCGAACACGCGGGTCCCGCCCCCCGTATGCTTTCCGGCCCCTTCCCTGCTGACGATGCCGCGGTTTACAAGGAGATGAAGGGGGGTGATAGACGAGAAGTTGTCACCCATCGAGTAGGTGAGGGCGATCCCCTCGATCTCGTCAGGGGGCGCCAGGCGGAAGAGGTCCTCCATACAGAATGAGACTGCATCTTCCCGCGGTATCTTGAACCGCCGGCCTTTTCCGGCCGAGAAGCGAAGTGCCGAGGTCCCATGGTCTATCCCGATGAACATCGCAGTATCGTTTGGGTTACGTGTGAATATATCATATCGATCCTCTTGGGCGCCTCGTTCCCCATGCACCAGTCATGTACGGGGATTCATCCCGCATGCAGAAAAATGGCGGAGAGCGAGTTCAAAGAGGAGGACCAGGAGCACCCCTGCCGCACATGGAACAAATACTGAAGAGACTGTCCCTCCCGCAGCAACGATGCGGTCATACATCATCCTCGTTGAGCCAAGCATCAGTCCGGTGAGAAACGCCAGCGACTGGGTGTGATAGGTGCGCAGGACCACCTTGAGGACACGGCTCATGGATATGATACCCGCCGCGCCCCCCGCCATGTAGACCGCGAGGGGAAGAACGTCGATCCGGGCAATAGCCGAGAGGAGATACTCGTACTGGTTCATGACCAGGGTGAGGTATGCACCTGAAACACCCGGCAGGATCATGGCACACAGGGCAATGAAACCCGTGACAAAGAGCACCGGCAGGGAATGGCCAAGCCCCGACTGGCCAAGGCCGCCGACAAGATAGCCGGCAGCGAGGCCCAATGCAACCCATACGGTGGCAATGACCGCGTCCCACTGCTCGATACGGTAGGCGATCAGGACCGATGAGGCGAGGATCAAACCGAAGAAGAACGCGTATGTCAGGGCAGGGGCGGTGTCGAGGAGGGAGAGGACGATCCTTGACATTGCGAGCAACCCGATGCCGATTCCTGACAGGAGAATTGCGAGGAAGACAGGATCGATCCGGGCAATTGCCTCGACCGCCTCCTCTCTCCTTCCGCGGATGAGCGCGCTGACAGGGGCCACACTGATACTGCCGATCGCCGAGATGAGGCGCTCGTAAATCCCTGTAATCAAAGCGATAGTGCCCCCGGAGACGCCGGGAATGATGTCGCACATGCCCATGAGCACTCCCTTGAGCACGATCAGGACACCCTGTGGCGCATCGATTCTTGAAACCACACCTTTAGTATGAGAGAGAGACGTTTAATATTGATTACAGGGAAGAAGGGGAATGCCTTGAAAGCGGTCGTCACAGGAGGAGCGGGGTTCATCGGGTCGCACCTTGTTGATGCCCTGGTTGCACGGGGCGACGATGTCACCGTCATCGACAACCTCTCTACCGGGGATCTCCGGAATATCATGAGGCATCTCGATTCCGGTGCCGCAAGGTTCGTAAGGAAGGATCTCCTCGGGGAAGGATGGCAGGATGTCGTCCGGGATGCTGACCGGGTCTACCACCTCGCCGCAGATCCAGATGTCCGGGCGAGTGCGGGCAATCCGGCGACGGTGTATGACCAGAATGTGACGGCAACAGTGAGGGTCCTCGAGGCAATGCGGGAGGCAGGGTGCAGCGAGATTGTGTTCACCTCAACGTCAACGGTGTATGGGGAGGCCGAGGTCATCCCGACGCCAGAGGAGTACCCTGGAATGCAGCCCATATCCATCTACGGAGCAACAAAACTCGCCTGCGAGGCGATGATCTCGGGATACGCCCACACTTACGGCTGGAGATCGTGGGTATTCCGGTTCGCAAACATCATCGGGGAGCGGAGCAACCACGGGGTCATCTGGGATTTCGTCCACAAATTGGGATCAAATCCCCATGAGCTGGAGATACTCGGCGATGGCAGGCAGCAAAAGTCCTATTGTTCGGTATTGGCATGCGTGGATGCCGTCCTCTATGCTGTCAGCCGCACAAATGAACCCTTCTCCTGCTTTAACATCGGGACCGAGGACTGGATCGACGTGACCTCGATCGCGTCGATAGTGACCGCCGAGATGGGGCTTCGGAATGTCTCCTTCCGGTACACTGGCGGTGATCGGGGCTGGGTGGGCGACGTCCCAAGGATGCTCCTCTCGGTTGAGAAGCTCAAGTCGCTCGGCTGGCGGCCTGCCCTCAATTCTGAAGCTTCGGTGCGGGAGGCGGTAAGGGCGCTGTTACGGGATACTGGCCGTATTCCCTGAAAGGGGCATTGAAGGCAGGACTGACATGAAGAAGAAGTACCTCGTTGTGCTCGGAGACGGGATGGCGGACGAGCCTGTCCCTGAGCTTTTTGGCCGGACGCCCCTTGAGGCGGCGAGGACCCCGAATATGGACCGCATCGCAAGGGAAGGTTCCTGCGGCCTCCTGCGGACCGTCCCCGAAGGGTGCGAGGCCGGGTCCGATATCGCCAACCTCTCGATCCTCGGCTACGACCCCATCCGCTACTATACCGGCAGAGGCCCGCTCGAGGCAGCAAGTATCGGGATATCCCTCGGGAATACCGACATGGCCTACCGCTGCAACCTCGTCACCATAAGGGACGGAATCATGGAAGACTTCTCTGCCGGGCACATCACGAGCGCGGAAGGGGCTCTGCTCCTCTCGTCCCTTGAGCGGGAGTTGTCTCCAGCCCGGGTCTATGCCGGCGTCAGCTACCGAAACCTCCTCGTCCTGCCGGATGCAGGGGGCGCGACGACCGTCCCTCCCCACGATATCGTGGGCCAGGAGGTCGCACCCCATCTTCCCTCTGGCAGGGACGCGTCCCTGCTCCTTGAGTGCATGCACGCATCAGAGAAGGTATTTGCAGGACACCCCGTGAACAAGGACAGAGTATCCCGCGGACTCCCGCCGGCGACCCAGATATGGCCATGGAGCGGCGGCAGGGTTCCTGCGCTCCCGCCCTTCCGTGAAAAGTACGGCATGCGGGGCGGGATCATCTCCGCAGTCGACCTGCTCAAAGGCATAGGAAGGTGCGCAGGGATGGAGATCATCGAAGTCCCCGGTGCAACGGGGTACCTGGACACCGACTACCAGGCAAAGGCGCGATACGCACTCATGGCGCTGGAAAGGCTGGACTTTGTCTATGTCCACGTCGAGGCTCCTGACGAGGCCGGCCACCTCGGAAGCGTGGAGGAGAAGGTGGCCGCCATCGAGCGGCTCGATGAGATGATAGGCACTATCATGCAGGAGTTCCGGGGGGTAATCGCTGTCCTGCCCGACCACCCGACGCCGATACGGACCAGGACACATTCCCGCGACCCGGTGCCCTTCGCGGTGTCAGGAAAAAGAGGGGGGCACTGCTGTCGATCGTTCTCGGAGAGGGAGGCCAGAAGGGAGAACTCGGCGTTGATGGAGGGGCCGGACTTTCTTTCTCACCTCCTAAAAGAGGGTTGAGCGGCCAGGTACTCCCGCGGGACGTGAACTCCAGGGGGAAAGATTGGTATCCCCCCGTCACCATCACTGGTGTGGCATGAACGAGTCATTGCTGTTTGCCGAGCTCGAACGAGTGGCAGGGCCGCTCACCCCCCTGCAGAGGATCCTCCTCGGGACCGACGGATCGGTGACAAGGATCCTCGAACTTGCGACTGGAGCCCCGGTCACCATCACCACTCTTTTGCAGACAGTGGAGGCGGCAAGCCCGCAGGTAGCAGAGATGCTGGCCGTTCCATCGGGCCAGGAGGTCAACCACCGCATCGTGGAACTGAAGAATACGCGTTCCGGTGAGACTCTTATCTATGCGGAGTCCTACACGCCACTCTCCCGACTTTCATCGTCATTCCGGGAGGACCTGATGCGTGCAGATATCCCGATCGGGAAGATCCTCGAGCAGCACCAGTTAGAGACGAGGAGGGAGATCGTGAAGATGTCTGCCGGCCAGAGGCCGGCGCCCGTCGCCGCATCATTCGGGCTCTCGGGCAAGCCAAGGTTCCTCTCCCGGCAGTACCGCATCATCCACCAGGAGCACCCCCTGATCCATATCGAGGAGATCTTCCCCGTCTCGCTCTTTTCAGGAGAGACAAGGGTGGTGATCGACGCACCGTCAAGGCTGCACCTGGGGCTCGTCGACATGAACGGATCGCTCGGGAGGATTGACGGTGGAATAGGACTTGCACTCGACGAGCCCCGACTCGTTGTCTCTGCAAGGCGGAGCGAGACGTTTCTTGTGGAAGGCGGCGACGCGGACGCACGGGAGAGAGTACTTGCGGCGGCAAGGTCGGTTTCGGGCTCACTCAACCTCCCCGGCGCCGCAGAGTTCACTATCCAGGCGCAATTCCCCGGCCACGCAGGCCTCGGCAGGGGGACTCAACTCGCTCTCTCGGCTGCGTGCGCACTCTGCCGCCTCTACGGGCAGGAATGGACTGCCAGGGACCTGGCGCGCATGACCGGGAGGGGGGGGACTTCTGGGATCGGGACCGCGTCCTTTGGAGCCGGGGGTTTCATTATCGACGGTGGACACTCGTTTGGAGCACACCTTGACAAGACTGCGTTCCTCCCTTCTTCCGCCTCGCAGGGGGTCCGTCCACCCGAAGTGATCCTCCGGCGCGATTTTCCGGAGGCCTGGAAGATCATGCTGGTTATCCCTGACATCCCCCCGGGAGCGAGCGGGAGAGCCGAGAGAGATCTCTTTCTGCGTCACTGCCCGGTGCCGCTCGAGGAGGTGCGCGAACTCTGCCACCTGGCGATGGTGTCCCTCCTCCCGGGACTTGCAGAAGAGGATCTTGACCTTTTTGGATCTGCCTTAAACAGGATGCAGGAACTCGGGTTCAAGAGAGTAGAGAACCAGTTGCAGCCTTCCCGGGTCGCGGACCTCATGGAGGCAATGCGGGATGCCGGTGCTGCGGCTGCGGGGCTGAGTTCGTTCGGTCCCACGGTATACGCCATTGGAGAGGGGCGCATGCAGGACGTGGAGAGTGCCGCCAGGGAGATCCTCCCCACACTCGGGGGCGGACGCATGCTTCTCACCAGGGCCAGGAATTCCGGGGCGGAGGTCACCGTCGCATGACCTCTCCTGCCATGGCAACGAGGGGAGGCACTTTCATTAGAATGTGCCGCGCTAGTATGGTACTATGAGCGGGCCAAGGACACTCACCATCGGGATCACGGTGAACCTGGAGCACTACGAGAACCTCCGCCTTGAAGTGAACGGGGAGGTGAAGGACCTGGGGGATGCCCGCGACCTTGCCAGGTTTCTCTCCGACGTGCTCGGGACCTACGGTCGCGGCGACCCGGCAACTGCCGAGAGGATAGAGAGCTTCCGCCGACGTGTCCTCCCTCATGCCGGCGGGCAGCACGACCTGGTCCCAGAAATTCCCGGAAGGGGGGGGGAGGGCGTGACGGCATGCGCCGCGCCTGTCTCATCGCCCGCTCAGGCAGAAGAGACCGCGGTACCATCTCCCGCGCCGCCCATCCCCCCCTCACCAGTCCCTGCAGATGAGAAGGGGCCCGGACCAGGGGCCATAACCTGCGAGGAATGCGGTGCACCAATGAACATGGCGGAGCAGAAGATGAGTATGCTCTTTGCAAGCAGGGTCCTGTGCAGGAAATGCCTCAAAAAGGTATGACGAGGGGGATCGCGTTGAACCGGATACAGAAGGTGTTGCCCTGGTGAAAAAGAACCTCCTGATGTGGGATGAGACCCTCTTTCGTGACCCGGAGGTGTTTGAGATCGATTACGTCCCCGAGCAGTTCAATTTCCGGGAGACACAGATGCGCGAGCTCGCGTTCCAGATCAGGCCGGGACTGCGGGGAGGCCGGCCCCTCAACACCATCTGCCGCGGCCTCCCCGGGACGGGCAAGACCACCAGCGTGAAGAAGCTCTTTGCAGAGATAGAGGAGACCACGAAGAGACTCGTCCCCATCCATGTCAACTGCCAGATCGACAACACCAAGTTCGCCATATTCTCCCAGATCTACCGGAGGCTCTCGGGCCATCTGCCCCCCTCGTCAGGGACTTCTTTCAAGCAGGTCTTCGATGCGATCGCGAGGATCCTTGCAAAGGAGGAGCAGGTACTTCTGGTGGCACTCGATGACGCCAACTATCTCCTCTACGAGAACGAGATAAACAAGGTGCTCTACACGCTCCTCCGCTCTCACGAGGCGTATCCCGGGACGAGAGTGGGAGTGATCATGATCGTCAGCGACATGGACGTGGACATCGCGCGGGAGGTTGATGCGCGGGTATCCTCGGTCTTCCGCCCGACAGAGATCTACTTCCCTCCCTACACGATGGAGGAGGTAAAAAGCATCATCAGCGAACGGGTGATGCAGGGGCTCTACCCAGGATGCCTGCCGCCCCCAATGTTCGATCTCGTGGTCGAGCAGACCCAGAAGAGCGGGGACCTGAGAGTGGGAGTCGACCTGCTGAAACGGGCCGCACTGAACGCAGAGAAGCGGGCAAGCCGGGTGATCGAGACGGAGGACATCTGCGGTGCCTACAAAGTTTCGCGCTACCTTCACCTGGCATACTCGGTGAAGTCCCTCAAGGCAGAGGAGAAAGCCCTGCTCCTCACACTTGCCACCCATGCCGGCGAAGGAGGGGAAATGAATGCAGGGGAGGTCTACAAGGCGGTAAAAGATGAGTCCGGAGTCGGCTACACACGCTTCTACGAGATAGTCAAAAAGTTCGACGCGATGCGACTCGTGAACCTGGAATACCGCGACGGGAAAGGCCGCACGAGGGTGATCAGCCTGAGATACGACCCGGCAAGAATAATTGAATATCTCTCCTGATCTTTTTATAAAACGATCATTTGATAACTCTTATCACTTCTGCTGCTATGTTCTATGGTAAAGGGGGTACTCCACGTGCTCAGTGTAAACGAACTTGCTTTAGAGATTTTTGAAAACCTGGCGGAATACGCCGAAGAATTCAACGCTGCATACCATGAACTTGATAACGGCGCACGGATCATCGATTGCGGGGTAAGCACCCGGGGAGGGTATGCGGCCGGCCGCGCCTTCACCGAGATCTGCATGGGAGGACTTGGAGAGGTCAATTTCAGGATGGCCAACATCAAGGATTTCCCTATTCCTTTCATCGATGTGTTCACAGACTTTCCCTCCATCTCCTGCCTCGGCGCACAGAAAGCAGGATGGACGATCAAGCACAACAACTACTTCGCCATGGGCAGTGGTCCTGCGAGGGCTCTCCCCCTCAAGCCCAAGCACACCTACGAAGTGATCGAGTATGAGGACGACTTTGACTCGGCTGTCATCGCCCTCGAGAGCGACCACCTTCCCAACGGAGAGGTCATGGAGAAGATCGCAGAGGACTGTCATATCGACGTGAGCAACGTCTGCGCCGTGGTTGCCCCGACGGCCTCAATCGTGGGTTCCATACAGGTCGCCGGTCGTTGCGTGGAAACTGCCATATACAAGCTGAACGAGCTCCACTTTGACACCCGTAAGGTCGTCGCGGCATTCGGATGCGCACCCCTTCCCCCGGTCCGGGGCCCAAAGCTCGCGATGGGTGTGACAAACGACGCCACCATCTACCATGGAAGGATCATGCTGACAATAAAGGCACCCGAGATCAAGGACTACCTTGAGAAGATCCCAAGCAACAAGTCGAAGGGGTACGGAAAGCCCTTCAACGAGATCTTCAAGGAGGCAGGATATGACTTCTACAAGATCGATACATCCCTCTTTTCCCCCGCCGAAGTCGTGATCAACGAGATCTCACAAGGCGTGGTCTACCACTGCGGCGCCGTAAACCCTGACGTGACGCTCAAGTCGTTCGGGCTTATCTAACCTTTGCCCCTTTTTATACCTGGGCGCATTTTCATTGCAGCGTTCCATAAATGTACAGTGTACCTGTGACGTGCCGGAAGAAAGACTGTTGACGCATGCCAAGGTACACCTCATACATGGCTGCACCACGTGAGGCATGGAATGCCGACTATGCAATGAGAGGGCATCGATGGGCAGGGTATTCGTGGGGTATTCCTGCACTGTCTTCACATGACAGGGTACTTGATGTCGGGTGCGGAAACGGAAAGACCATCCTTTCCATGACAGGAGCGCACCCATTGTCTCCCGGGAGGGGATCAGGAAGCCCTGATATTGTCGGGCTTGATTTCTCTCTTGCCGCCATTCGGCTCTGTTCCCAGAACACCCGTGGGAAGACCAATATCCACCTTGTATATGGAGACGGATCCTGTATGCCATTTTCTGATTCTTCCTTTGATTATGTACTCCTCTTTCATGTGCTGGGTCATGCCTGTCTCCGTTCAAGAAAAATGATATGCACTGAGGCAGGCAGGGTAGCCAGGGTGGGGGGACGTGTGATAATCAGGGTATTTTCAACCCGCGATTTCCGATCCGGGAAGGGGAAAGAGATCGAAGATATGACTTTCCTCCGCGGGGATGGTATTTTCACGCATTATTTCACCATTCCCGAGATCACCGACCTCAATCCCGGGCTCTCAGCCTTATCCGTTGGGACCTCAACATGGACCCTCAAAGTGCGGGGGAATACTCTTGAACGGGAAGAGATCTATGCAATTTTTCAAAAAACCACATGATTCGCTTCGTAACGCACGCATGAAAAATGGGTATGGCGAAGGCATTTTCATTCGAAACACAGCCCCTGGTCCATGTTATCTGAAAACCTCTGTATAGTACCAAAATCACCGTTCCTGTGAACTCCTCATGACCAGTCAATTGAAGTGCCGGGAGCTGGCAAGAGGGGTCCCCCCTCTTCATCATCAGGAAATCTCGCTCATCCTTCCACTAGTCTCTCATCGTTTGCCTGCCACTTCGGCGCAACAATGCAGAGGAAAATGAGATCCTCACGACCGGTATTCCGGATATACTGCCTGGAACCCGGCGGTATCATGACTATCTGCCCTCTCTGGACTGTTGAACACTCGTTCTCGATATGCATCTCTCCATGCCCGCTCAGGATGTAATAGAGTTCAGTGGATTTCTTCAGCACGTGCGGAAGGGATTCCTCTCCTACCGGGACGATGGCGTGAGCAATGCTGCATGGAAGGCCTGATGCTCCTGGAACCTTGTCAGGATGTAAGAGTTCGCAAAGCATTGTCCGGTCAAGGACGCGTTCATGGGGGCAGTTGGTTATATCACGGATGATCAAGGGATTTCACCACCATGTGATAGTTATTCCATCCCTCTGAAACTATTGATAATAGCACTATTTTCCTCCCTTATCATGGAGGAATGGGAAGATGGATGTGCCACCGGTCCATAAATGTGGAGTCCTCCCCGGATCCTGCTCACTGAATGGCATTTTTTTTACAATGAAATCCTATTCGCCACCGAAACGTGACTTTCCATCAACTGTATCCCTTTCGATCGTTGGTGAATCTTGATGCCGGCGGCATTTGCAGGACATTTTTCCCGGGGCAAATCGGTTCAAATCCGATGGATGAGTTTAATACCCACACCGTTGAATCTTTCTGGCAAATCGGGCCCGTGGTCTAGTCGGTTATGACGTCGCCCTTACACGGCGGAGGTCGCCGGTTCGAATCCGGCCGGGCCCACTGGAATATTTTTCATCTCCCCTTCGTTACGTGTGCTGAAAACAAACGGGGAATATACTGATGGATAATCAGTCAGAAAACAGCCTTGTATCAATGATTATTTAGGCCCTTCGCTATCTGGTGTGGGTAGGATTGGTGAACCGGACACATATTGTGGGGCTATCCGCCCCCACACCCTCACATGCGATGCACGCCGCCGCCCCGGAAGGACCCCCGGCGGCGGTTCAGTGACTGAATTGATATGCAGATAACACCCTGGATTCAGCCTCCCCACACAAAACAGCGAGGAGGCATTATTTAAGAACCAGGAGTTCGCGGGAGGAAGCCCTGTGCAGGGGTAGCGTTATATACGATATAACATATCTGCGCGAAGTCCCAGGGTTATATCGGGTCTTCTCTCTCATCTCCTATGCAGGACTCCATTCAGATGTTCCCATGCCGGGGCATAGCGATACCAGGTAATAAAAGGAGATGATTGCCTTGCCCCATCTACTCCATGACTGGCAATACCTTGTGGCTGCACCAATTGTCAGACACCTCTCAGTCGCCTCTTCAATGCACTCCTTATGACAATCCTTAAATAGTAGAAACTGCGGCACCACACAGTTTTTCATGAAAAAAAAGTCCCCGATTATGCGTTCCATGGAGAATCGGTCTCCTCACTCTGCCTGAAATGATGAGAAGAGCGAATTTTGGCGTTCGTAAAAATCCCAATTAAATTGCTTTTTTATTGTTTTTAAACCCAGAATAAGGTTTTTTGCACTTGAATGACCATAAGGCTCCCGATTGGCGATTCGGTCGTAAAGCGTCAGACGCGTGCCAAAAGCGACCCGAAATAATCACTTTGAACGATGTAATTTATATACAAGAAGATGAAATGGATTTTTTGGTGCACCGTTCAGCGGGCGACGCCTGCCTGAAAAAGCACTATACAATCAAGGTGGCATCAATATAGGCAGTACTCCAGGCTTTCCATTGCGGGGCGCTTCTCGGTACACCAGAATGAGATATCACATTGTGATAAAAAAGGTATCGGATCGCATCGGGCAGCCCGCCCCGGTGCAATCCAGGTCATGCGACGATTGCACCTTTTTTGAGAAATAATCCCTGTATTGCCATTCCTTTGGGGATCCTCCCTTTCCTGCCGGCTCGTAATGAAGGTTCACCGGAGGAGAGGGGACGTAAGAGGGTGACCCTCTCACATCACTTCTTTACGATCTCTTCCAGTGTGATCGTGAAGACGAGGTCCTTTCCTGCCAGGGGATGGTTCTGGTCGATGGTGGTTGATTGCTCGGAAATATTGTAAAAAGTGTAGTGCACGACGATATTGCCGGGAAACGTATATTCAAAGACCGGCTCCATCCCCGGGAAGAGACGGACGCGGCTCGTTCCCATCCTGTCCAGGTTCTGGATGAACGCCAGTGCGGTGGCGGTATCGACTTCTCTCACCAATGTCTCGTTCCTGAGCCCGTACCCGTCCTCCGGAGAGACCGTCACAGTCTTTGTTTCACCCGGATGCATCCCGATCAATGCCTGGTCGAACCCCCGGATGACAGTCCCGTCACCGACTGTAAACTCCAGTGGGGTTCCATTCAGGTTGCCCTCGAATGGTTGAGTTCCGGGAAAAGAGACCGTGTAATAGACATGAACGGTATCTCCCCTCGCTACCCCTGAAGTGGTGCTGCACCCTGCACCAAGCACAAGAAACAGTACAATGCAAAATGCGGCCGCGGTGAGAGGGCGTCCTCCCGGTCCTCTCACGGGGCGATCTAATCTCCTCATATCCTCTCCGGTTGCACCTGATCCGCCATAATTCCTGCGGGGTCTCCCCAACGAGCGCCTGCTCGATCGCTGGGACATTCTGGAAAAAACGGCCAAGGCATTCCTGAATCGAATTGTATTTATCATGCCAACCCTCACAATTAACAAAACGCGCCGCATGGAATGGCGCGGGGAGAGAAAGATGGCAGAGAATGAATACAAGGTCGCCGATGTGGCGGGGAAGAAGGTACAGTGGGACCCTGAACAGCTCCGTAAGATACGCGAACACCCCTGCTTCTCGGAGAAGGCCTGCCATGCATTCGGGCGTTGCCACGTGCCAGTCGCACCGAAATGTAACATCCAGTGCAATTATTGCGTAAGGGATTTTGACTGCGTGAACGAAAGCCGCCCGGGAGTCACCTCAAAGGTGCTCAATCCACAGGAGGCAGTAGAACTGGTCCGCGAGGCAATCCAGAAGTTCCCGTACATCAAGGTTGTCGGGATCGCCGGCCCCGGTGAGCCGCTTGCAAACGAAAGGACTTTTGAAACGCTCCGCCTCCTGAAGGAAGAGTTTCCAAACGTCATCAAGTGCCTGAGCACGAACGGACTTCTCCTGCCCGACAAGATTGACCTGCTCCACAAATACGATGTGGGAAACCTTACCGTCACCCTCAACGCAATCGATCCCGAGATCGGTGCAAAGATTTACCAGTTCGTGGACTACGGGGGAAAACGGTACGAGGGTGTGGAGGGTGCGAAGATACTCCTTGAGAACCAGCTGAAGGGAATAGAGATGGCAATCGCGCGCAAGATGATCGTGAAGATCAACACAGTCTACATCCCCGGCATCAATGACACCCATATCCCAGAAATTGCGAAAAAAGCAGGGGAGATGGGAGTATACAATTTCAATGTGATCCCTCTCATCGCCCAGTACCGGTTCGCCGACATCGCGCCTCCGACACCAGAGATGAAGAGGAAGATGCAGGACGAATGCTCAAAGTACGTCCGCCAGATGAGGCACTGCCAGCGCTGCAGGTCAGATGCAATCGGCCGGCTGGGCCAGGACGTCCAGTCCTGCCTCTATCACGATTAAGCGGCGATACTCATTCTCTCTCCCCTTTTTCGTTCGGCTCGGCATCTCACCGCCACATCCTTTTTTTTGGCTCTTCGCTATCTGGTGTGGGTAGGATTGGTGAACCGGACACATATTGTGGAGGCTATCCGCCCCCATACCCCCACATGGGATGCACGCCGCCGCCCCCGAAGGATGCCCCGGCGGCGGTTCAGTGACTGAATTGATATGCAGATAACAACCTAGATTCAGTCTCCCCACACAAAACAGGGAGGAGGCCTTTTTTTACTCCGCCGCAGAAGAACGGGTTATGCCAGTATCGGAAGAGATTCACCCCGTAGCAATTGCCGATGAATTTCGCCAGTGCCGGACCTGCGGGTACGATCGCGGTTTCCACACCTCGCTCCAACGTATTGCAGCCGGGCATCCCCATTTCAGGGTCGTCCTGATCTGCCCCGAATGCGGGACACGGTACGATGCCCGCTGGGTCATGGAACTCTAGCGGGCGGCGGGGAGACGCAATCGATCAGGAAGACCCCCCGTGCCTGGAGATGAGTTCGTCCATAGTGGTGATGACGGGGACCAGGGGTGCGGGGATACCCGTGGTCTCCGTAGTAATCGTCCTGTTTCCGACGATAATCCTGTATGCGTAATAATCAGCTCCCGGCACTGGTGCGGGATAGCTGTCCTTGAGACCTCGGATATCTGCATCGCGTATCAGGCCCCGTAGGAGGTCCATATCCGCGGCTCCGAGGTTGAACCCTCCCGTTCCATGGTGGGTGGAGTTGTACACCACCCAGCCGTCACTGAAGACAACTGCGTAATCCATGACCCCCGCGATACCGCCACTCCTGGAATATTCAATCAGGACGCCGGGAGGCTCCGGCTTCTCACCAGGCGGGCCGGCGTCTTCGGTGCATCCTGCAAAAATGACGAGTGCACCCAGAACGCACAGTGCCCAGAGCCCGTACAAGGGATCTTTTCCCTTCTTTCTTGGCGGCAGGATCTTCGCCTGCAAACACTGCCTCATTGAAAAACTGCCTCTCTCTTACATCTCACCGGGAAAATAAATCCTTATCCCCGCCGGGCGGTAACAGGGAAAGACTGCGGCGGGAGAGCCTGCATCCTGCATAGGAATTTCTGGGCCGGGGAGCGTTCTTCCCTTATAATTACCAGGGCTGAGGGGAGAAAACCATACCTGTGGGGATGGATCAATCCAAAGATTCGGTCATAACTCCAGGATATCTTCAGGACCGCTCTTCTGGCCTTTCTTCCCGGGGGTGATCTCCTCTATGCTCCTGATCAGGCCATCGACTTTTGGATTGGAGAAGATCTCACGGAACGCCGAGAGTTCGACGGCGCTCATGATCATCACACCCTTCTTCTTCATGGGTGCGCCCTTCTCATTGACCGGGTTGATCTCGATTGCAAGCGAAGGCGCCCTTGACTTTGTGCCCGGGAGCTTGATGAGAGAGACCCCCTTCAACGAGGTATTCTTCCGCTCCCAGTCTTCTCCACCCTCAAGAAATGCCCGCAGTACTTCGTTCAATTCCATAGGGAAGAGATGAGGGACTGTATGTAAAAAACCCTGCGGTTTGCGGGGTGAAAGAGTGTGGAAGTGGTCCTTTTCATTCCCTTGAGCGTATCCTCTCCCCGGCAGATACCGCAACCGCCACCATTTAGAGGACGGGCACCAGATGAGAGTTGCATCATGGTGATCACACATGCCGGCAATCACGCTTCGATCCGATCAGCCATTTGACCTTGATCTGACTCTCTCCTGCGGCCAGGTCTTCCGGTGGGAGCGGAACGAAACGGGGGCATGGAACGGGATCGTGGGGGATTCCTTTATCCGAATCTGCCAGCAGGGCCGCTCGCTCATCTTCGAAGGGGCAGACACGCCGTTCATCTGCACTTATTTCCAGCTTGATGAGGACCTGCCCGGCATCATCTCCTCAATTGACAGGGATCCTCTCATACATGCCGCCATTTCCAGGTGCGCTGGCCTCCGAATCGTCAGGCAACCGGCCTGGGAGTGCCTTGCGTCCTACATCATCGCCACTTACGCCAATATCCCGGGAATCAGGCGGCGGATATCCCTTCTCTGCCGCTGCTTCGGGGAACGTGTCACCGGAGAGCGAGGTGAATACTATACGTTCCCGACTGCAGAGGCTATCGCTTACAGTGAGCCATGCCGGATCGCCGAATGCCGCCTGGGATACCGGGCTCCATACCTGAAAGAGACTGCAAAGGCGATCGCAGAAGATTGCGGCTGGGAAGAGCGGATCGCCGGACTCTGTTACGACGATGCGAGAAGGGAACTGATGCGTCTCAAGGGGGTGGGGAAGAAAGTCGCTGACTGCGTCCTCCTCTTTGCATTCGGCAAGGAAGAGGCATTTCCGGTCGACGTCTGGATCCGGCGCATCCTCCAGACCAGGTATCCAGGAGGGGATTCCCTGAACACCTATGACCAGTGCAGCAGGTTCGGGAGGTCTCACTATGGCAGGTATGCCGGCTACGCTCAGGAATACCTCTTTTGTGCCCGCGAAGCACTCACAGGTGAGAGGCAGGAGGGTCAGGTGCCGGTCTCCCAGCCCGAGAGGTAATCCTTCTGTTCTTTCGTGAGTTCGTCGATGGCGAGACCAAGTGAGGTGAGTTTCTTTGTAGCAACCAGGGAATCGATCTCTGCCGGGACTTCGTAGACCCCTGGAGGCATGTTCTTTCCGTTGAGGACAATGTGACGGGCGCAGAGGGCCTGCAGGGCGAAACTCAGGTCCATGACCTCGATTGGGTGGCCCATTCCCTTGGGGATAGCCAGGTTCACCAGGCGGCCTTCCGCGAGCACGTGGATATCTTTTCCATCCAGGTGGTATGTGTCGATCCCGTCACGCCTTGTCACTGCTTTTGCGTGTGACTCCAGCCACTTTACATCGATCTCAACGTTGAAATGCCCGGCATTGGCAAGGACCGCCCCCGGTCTCATCTTCCTGAAGTGCCGTGCGGTGACCACCGAGGTGTTCCCTGTGGTGGTGATGAACAGCTCCCCCGCCTCTGCGGCCGCCTCCATGGGCATGACGAGGAAGCCGTCCATATAGGCCTCAAGCGCCCGGCGGGGATCAACCTCGGTGACGATGACCCGGGCCCCGAGCCCGTGGAGCTTTTTCGCAAGCCCCCTCCCGCAGAACCCGTACCCTGCGACCACGACGGCTTTCCCGGCAATCAGCATGTTTGTGGTGAGCATGATCGCCGCGAGTGCGCTCTCCCCAGTTCCGTGAACATTGTCAAAGAACCGCTTCATGGGGGTGTCATTCACTGCGATGACAGGGAACCGGAGTTTCTCTTCCCTCGCCATTGCGCGGAGCCGGTGCACTCCCGTCGTGGTCTCCTCGCACCCTCCGATAACACCGGGGATGAGGTCCATCCTTGTGGTGTGGAGGCGGTGGATGAGGTCCATGCCGTCGTCGATAGTCACCTGGGGCCTGGCATCCAGCACCATGTCAATGGCCGCGTAATACTCCTCTGTCGTGGCACCGCGCTTCGCGTAGCAGTGCACGCCTACAACCTGCCCGAGCGCATTGGCGACATCGTCCTGCGTGCTGAGCGGGTTGCACCCGGTGATATATACCTCTGCGCCTCCGGCAGCAAGCGCCTCCACGAGGCAGGCGGTCTTTGCCTCGACGTGAAGAGCCATCCCTATTCGCATCCCGCGGAACGGAAGTTCCCGTATGAACTCCTCGCGTATGGATGCGAGGACCGGCATGAACTGCCGGGCCCATGTCATCTTCTTCTCTCCGGTCTCCATGGACTCGTGATCCCGCCGGGGAGAATCACTCTCCCGCCCCGGCATTTCTCTTTAAGAAATTCCCCCTGCAAGAGTGATAAAAACCCCGGGTGCTGCATGTCATAACCCTGATAATCCCTCCCCACCCACACTCTTCCTATGACGCTTACCCGTCGCATCATTCCCTGCCTTGACCTGAAGGGCGGGAGGGTAGTGAAGGGGACCCACTTCCTGGAGCTCCGGGACGCGGGAGACCCGGTGGAGCTCGCCCAGCGGTACAATGAACAGGGCGCAGACGAGGTGGTGTTCCTCGACATCACCGCATCGAAAGAGCAGCGCGGGACCATCATCGAGGTCATCGAGCGGGCCGCGGACCAGCTCTTCCTTCCCCTTACCGTCGGAGGGGGTATCCGCTCGGTCGAGGACATCCAGCAGATCCTCCGTGCAGGGGCCGACAAGGTGAGCATCAATACGAGCGCCGTGCATGACCCCTCCCTCCTCTCAAGGGGCGCCGAGAAGTTTGGCACCCAGTGCATCGTCCTTGCAGAGGACGTGAGGAGGAACTTTACGGCAAACCCCGATGCCACCCCGGTTACGCTGCCCGACGGCAGGACCTGCTGGTACGAGGTGGTGATCTACGGGGGGAGCAAGCCCACCGGGATCGATGCCATCACCTGGGCCAGGGAAGCCGAGGAGCGCGGGGCAGGCGAGATCCTCCTCACCAGCATGGAGACTGATGGGACGAAGAACGGGTTCGATATCCCCATCACTGCGGCGATCTCCGATGCAGTGGGGATACCGGTCATCGCCAGCGGCGGGGTCGGGACGCTCGAGCACTTCTACGAAGGGTTCGTCAATGGAAAAGCGGACGCGTGCCTTGCCGCAAGCGTATTCCACTACGGGGAGATGACCGTCCGCCAGGTTAAGGAGTACCTTGCCCGGAGGGGTATCCCGGTACGGCTCTGAGGTCGATCTCCACGGCTGCAACAGGGTGCTCGAGTTCGAAAGCATTCAGCACTGCAGGGTGAATCTCCCCGAAGGTCCCGACCGTGCGGCCGTTCGCCACAAGGCATCCCCTTCTCCCCTCAATGAAGGCGGGGTCCCCTGACTTTCCTGCGGTATAGGGAATGGACAATTCCCTGCAGAGAGCATCTGCCACTGCGTAGGCCTCGGAGAAGTCAGCGGCAGGGTGGAGCGAGACAAATGCAGATTTATGGAAGGTTTCGAGGCCCTCGACCACGTCCCCCACGGCAAAGAGCCGCTGCGGGAGTTCGCGGTGCCGGTTGAACTGGAGCATCTCGATGAGGAGCGGCAGTATCGCGGTCCGCACGATGGTGTTCTCTTCGCTGATGGGATGAAGGACACCGAGGGTCTCCGGTGCATAAGGGCGCTGCATCTTCTGGTACATCACCCTCTCACTGGTCAGCGTGAACGGGATCACTTCCTGGTACCCGAGGCCCGTGCCGAGCGAGCGGACCATTGACGCGATGGCCATGACAGGGTGTGCCTGCCCGATCGTGAAAGTGGGGGGTAGTTCCGCCCTGAAGTTCTCGTACCCGAACGCGATGGCCGCATCCTCGAAGATATCCCAGTCGTGCATGATGTCTGCCCGGTAACAGGGTACCGTGACCCTGACCCCGTCATCCCCCGCTGGTTCCGCACCGAAACGCATTTTCTGCAGGAGAAGGGAGAGTTCAGCGGGAGTGAATTCGACGCCGAGCAGGGAGCTGCACTCGCGGGCGCTCACCACCCGGGTAGAGGGGGCAAGGGTCGGGATGTGGGAACCGGAGACGAGAACGCTCTCGATCGTCCCCCCGGCATCGGCAAGCGCCGTACAGATGATGTTGACGGCAGTCATCACGGCCCGTTCATCGGTGCCCGTCGTATCAAGGAGGAGGTTTCTCGACTCCGCGGTGACTCGGGTCAGCTCTCCGTTGATGATGGGGGGGAACGAGAGGACCTGGTTGCAGGCGTCCACTATGAGGGGGAACCTTGGGAAGTCCCTGACAATTGCTGCATACGCACGCCCCTTGGGGTGCTCATCCAGTATCTCTTCCATGGTCATCTCCCGGTCATAGTCCAGAGGGACGAATGCCCTCGTGCGCTCCTCGGCAATGTAACGAAACGGCGGCGTCACGCGGTCGAGGTCGTGGATCCCGATTGCGACCTTGCTCCTGCCGCGGCCCAGTGCCCAGTGAAGCGCCTCCTGGAGGCCCATAAGCGAGAGAATCGACTCCTCGTCGAGCGTGATTCCCCTGATTACCGCGGTTCCCAGGTACGGGCGTATCGAGGCCAGCCCTGGGTCAACGGAGAAGCTGATACCTGACGGCGTGACCCTGTACTCGGGGAGCCCCGTCTCAAGGCCGAGGAAGCCCCTCATTGCCCTCGCAACCCCCTCCACCGAGAAGAGGTCCGGGCGGGAAGGGAAGAACTCCACGTCGACGTGGTCCTCGTCTATGCGCTCGATGTCAGAACCAATCATTGGAAGACGTTCGAGAATCGTTGCCCTGTCGCATCCCACAAGTCTCTCCAGGTAACGGTAGTGAAGAGTGATCACTGCCATTTCAGTTTCCCCCCCTGACCTCACTGGACTGCTGCCACGAAGGTGTCTCCCTCACAAGGTCGATGTCGGTCCGGTAGAGTTGCCGGAGGTCTTTTAACCCAAGGCGCAGCATCGCGACCCTGCTGACGCCGAGCCCCCATGCCAGCACGGGGTGGGTGACCCCCCATGGGGCACGCACCTCTTCCCTGAAGATTCCGGCACCCCCCATCTCTACCCAGCCAAGCCCGTCGACGTAGACCTCGGGTTCGACTGAAGGCTCGGTGTAGGGGAAGTACCCGGGCCGGAACCTCACATCCTCAAAGCCCATGCGCCCATAGAACTCCTTCAGGAACCCGAGGAGATGACGAAACGTGACGTCCCGGTCCATGACGATCCCCTCCAGCTGCTCGAATTCTGCGAGGTGCGTGGAGTCAATGGACTCCCTCCTGTATACCCGGCCGATACAGAAGACCTTGACGGGGGGCTCCGGGTGAGCGACAAGGTGCTGGATGGAGAGGCTTGTCGTGTGAGTGCGAAGCACGCACTGCTCTGCCTTCTCCCTGCTCCAGTGGCCCCCCCATCCCGTCGATGAGGTGGTGCCCCCGTGAAGGTGCATATCTCTCACTTTCTCATACCCCTCGGGTACTGGGACGTGCTCTTTTAAGAAGAAGGTGTCCTGCATCTCGCGGGCAGGGTGGTCCTGGGGCTGGAAGAGGGCATCGAAGTTCCAGAACGAGCTCTGCACGAGGCCACCATAAATCTCTGCAAAACCCATCTCGAGGAGGATCTGCCGCATCTCGTCAAGGAGTCTCTGGTACGGGTGGACTTTCCCGGGGTAGATCTTCCTTGGCAGGGTCTCCAGGCTGTAGCGTCTGAGGCGAAGGTCCTTCCAGGCGCCGCCGATGATCTGCTCGCGCGTGAGGGTCCCCACCTCCTCCACGAGATCCAGTCCCTTCGCTGCAAGGGCCTCCCCTTCAGGCGTGACGGTGATCAGGTAGACTGTCTCCTGGCGCTCGCAGATGAGCCCCCTCTTCTGGAGCAGGGCGATTCCCTTACCACCCCGTGAGAGATCGGCGAGGGCGATCTCGTCCTCCCCGGGTGCATCCCTCCCGGTCTTCTCCACCATCCCGTCGCGGATCGCCACCCATCCTTTCTTTCTCATCTGGCCCATTCCGACCCGGGAAAGGGGGTGCGCTGTCAGATCGGATATGGGGATGCGTTCATTGAAACTATTCAGCATCTGGCGCTCGGGCAGGCCTTCCCTTGCATATCTTGCTCCCTCTTCTGTAAGGTGATAGGTGATATCGACCTTCTTCTCCACCCTGGCAAGGCCCCGGCCTTCCAGCAGCAGGGCAAACTGGATCACCGACTCAGCCGTCGTGTCCATGTGGGAGGCAAGTGTAGCCGGATCTCCTTTTTTTATCTTTTCAAGGACTTTCAAGAGCCTTTTTTCGTTCAGCGACAGGTCCATATCACTCCACCTTCACGAGGTGCGCCACTGCCTCCATCCTCTCGCGGAAGTCCCGGACAAAGGCCAGCACCCGCTCTGCGGTCTCCTTCTTGCACTGCCCGCACATCATCTCACCCTGGAGACAGCGCCTGCGCAATTCGGCAAGCTCTCTATCGTCTTCCACCATGTGGAAGAGGTTCAGCAAAAAGAGGGGGCAGCGGTCCGGCTCGCCGCCCTGCTCCTTCTGCTCCGCGAGCGTCGGCCGGCCGCCAGTGAGCGCGGCCATCACCTTCTTTCTCACCACCCCTTCGGGCTCCGTGAACGTGATGGTGCTCTCGGGGACGCTGCTTGACATCTTTCCTCCCTGGAGGCCGGGAATGAAGCGGTGGTAGGTCGAAGAGGGCGTGAAGAACCCGTACCCTCCGTGCGCGATCTCGATCTGGCGCACCATTGCGCTGACATCGCTGCACCGCCCCCCCGGGATATCGACGTGTCCTTCATATTTCCTGGAACCTGCAAATCGCCGGTGCACTTCTTCGAGAGCTGCGGAAGGGGCGTTCTTTGACCGGACACTGATGTACCCGTCCCTCTCCTCCACCGTGAACATACGGAGCTTGTGCGCGACACCCCTCGTCAGCCGGATGTGCGGGTCCTGGTCGATGCCGACCGGGACGATGGTAGGGGCGGGATGGCTGTGCACCTGTGGGTAGAGGATATCGGCAACCTGTGTGATCACGCTCTCGGCGTGTGCAAGCGCGGTCTCGTCCGAGAACCCATAGATCGCCTGGAGTTCCGAGAAGTTCACCTTGGTCGCCGCTTCGAACGCAAGGTCCGCCAGCTGCCTGTTCCTGCTCTGGAAGTAGGAATGCCCCCGGTACCCAAGCGCATAGAGACACTCCAGGTACTCCCTCCCGTACTCGTCGCATTTCGTCCAGGGGATATCACGCACTGCATGGGCTTCCCTGTCCGCGATGGTGATATAGCCGGTCCCACCCTGCTCCACGTGCCATATCACCTCTTTCATCACCATCAGGTGTCCGAGGTGGGGGTGACCTGAAGGCATGAACCCTGTCAGGACGTGAAAGGGCCTCGAGTCCCTGATTGCCTCTGCAATCTGACGATAATCGCGGTGGCCGACCACGACGCCGCGGCTGATGAACGACGGTACACAGGGGAGGATCCCTTCAATGCTGGCGATCGGCTCGATGCCGAACATGGTGAAAAGCTTCTCGATATCGTCGGACTGCTGGCTGGACCAGGGGTTTAAAGGTTCCTGCATGGGTTACCTACTCACAGTTTTATCCGGGCAAATTCCACGTACTGGATTCCTTGAGTATGTTCGCATCCGAATAACATCTTCTTTTTCACACTGTGAGCCAGGCGGACGGATCTCGAGATGGTACTCATAGGGAGGGCCACTCCTTCCGGGAGGGCCTGCACCAGCATCTCTGAATGGACCTTTTTCCCTGAATAGACGCGGAAATGGTGGCCGAACTTGTAGCCGGTGCGCGGGACGAAGCCGCGGGACCTCAGATCGTCGTAGACTGCCACCTTCACGGGGAACTCGGGGTCAGCCTCCTGCGCCATCAGGCGGTACTTGCCGGGATCTATGGGTTCGCCGTTGCCGTAAAGGATGAGCCGTCCGGAATGCATCAGGTTGAGGATCTCGAGGGGGGCAAGCACCAGCCGCTCCGGGTCAAGCTGCATCCCGAATGTAGCCGGGATCGCGGCCCCCGGTCCGGGAGCATGGACGATTGCGTACTTCCCGACAAGTTCTCCCCGGAAGTGGTCTACAGGTGCCTCCTGATCAACCCGCGGGAGAGTGGGCATCCTCACCTCGTAGTAGGTCAGTTCGTTCTCGTCGTCGACCACCGCGAGGACGTGTTGCTTCCTGAGGTTGAGCGAGGCAGTTGCCTCCCTGACAAGGCTTGAGAAGTCGATCAAGTCTCTCTCGGAGATGACCCTGATCATGTACTGGGACTGGCCGGTGCCGGGCCTCTGTCCCCTCCTGAAGACACGGAAGTCGTGCGGCCCGGTCTGTATGACGTATCCCCTCTCCCTTATATCCCGGTAGACCAGGTAACTCCGCAGGAAATTGGGCTTCTCCGCACAGACCGCCAGGAACCGGTCGAAAGGATGACCAGCAACGTCGAGCCGTCCCCGGTGGACGAGGTACAGCGCCTCCTCGGGCGCAAGCTTCAGGCCCTCCTTCTCGGGCCGGCCATAGCCGCTCTGGTCGTAGAGTGCGCGGCCCTCGGATCCAACCCTTACCCACTTCCCGTCAAAAGTGGCTTTCACTGTATACTCATTTGCAGAGAGCGTTCATAATATCATGCAGCGCTCTGGTATGCCTTAAGAAATGGAAATGGCAGAAAGTGGAGGTCTTGATCACTCTTATAGAATACCAAGGAGCGAATCTCAAATTCTTATACGAACAATATTATGCCTTCAATTTCATTTTTACGCCTGATTTGTCCGGCGCGAGGGGAACCAGCAATCACTGTCTATGCAATACCTATGTAATACCTTCGTAATACTTTTTTGGGAAAATACGGCCGCAGAGAGAAGGACTTATACCATGCCGGCAGGAAACCTCTCTTTTCATGATTCAGGGGGAGGCAAAAATGCGGGAATGGAGTGACCATCCCGGCTCCTGCGGGGTGCAGTTCGGATGATCAATTGTGCCGGGTTTCTTGAGCGGTCAGGGGTGAATGGCCCCGGGCTCCGGGCGGTAGTCTGGGTCCAGGGCTGCCCCCTCAGGTGCCGGGGCTGCTTCAACCGGGACCTGTGGTCATTTGGGAAAAAGTGGCTCGTCAAAGAGGATGAACTGGCGGCACGCATCCTCGCAGTCCCTGGAATAGGAGGAGTCACGTTTTCAGGAGGTGAGCCGTTCTGCCAGGCAGCCCCCCTTGCAGTTCTCGGGAGGATGGTCCGCGAGTCGGGGATGTCAGTAGTCACGTTCAGCGGGTATCCCGCAGAGACGCTCCTGTCAAGCCGCAGAAAGGACTGGAGGGCGCTCCTGGAAGAGACCGACCTCCTCGTCGGAGGGCCCTTTTTCCGTGAATGCCGCACTCCGTCTTCGCTCTGCGCCTCCGCAAACCAGGAGATGGTCTCCCTCTCGGGAAGGATCACGCAGGGTCATGGAGGAGAAGAAGGGGGGACCGGTGTCGAGTTTACCATCGGACCCGGTGGCGAAGTGACCACCACCGGGTTCCCGGAGAGGGAGATTCTCTTCTGCGGGCGGAGGTGTGCCTGACCCATGTCGCATTTTTCACGGGTGAAGACAGCCTTCAGGGACCGTTCAGTCCTTGCACAGTGCCTGGAGGAGATGGGCTACCAGGTCGAATGCGGGGGATCCGTCAGAGGATACCACGGTGTGCATCAGGTCGACCTGGCAGTTGCAGGACGGGATGGGTTCGGCGTGGGGTTCGTCCAGAACACCGACGGGTGCTACGACCTCCTTGCAGACTCGTGGGGAGTGAAGGGTGCGGACAGGAAGGTCCTTGAGAGATTGCGCCGGGACTATCCCCGCCTCCAGCAGGAATACGCAAGGAGGATGGTCCACGAGCAGGCCGTGCGTGAGGGCTACACCATGGTCGAAGAGGTGACGCAGGAGGACGGCAGTATCCGCATCGTGGTAAGGAGGTGGGCATGAGTCCCGTGGGCGGAGAGCAGGACATCCCATCCCAGATCGACCTCTGCCTCCGGGCACGCATCACACTCCTCATCCTGCATACCGCGGAGGAGGAGAGGGCGATGCGCATGCTGCAGGACGTCTGCAGCCGTTTCTCCCCGAAAAGACCTTTTTTGGCCTGGGACATTGCGGAAGGGTTCTCAGGGGCAGGATATGGAGCAGGCAGGGGATCTCCTGCGAGAGACCCGCTCGTTGCCCTTGAAGAGATCGAGAAGACCGATGAGGCGGCCGTCATCGTGCTCAAGGATTTCCACGAGTTCTGGGGAAACCCCGGTGTGAAACGAAGGCTCCGGAACCTTGCCCAGAAGTTGCGGTTTACCCGGAGGACGATGGTGGTGGTAACTCCTTCTCTGAAGGTGCCTGATGAGATACGCGACGACGCCGTGGTGCTCCACGTGCCGCCGCCGTCTGCGAGGGAGCTTGAGCAGGAACTCGACCGGCTGCTGCGGGGGAGCGGGGTCGGCGATTCACTCACTCCCCTCGGTCGTGAGAAGTTGATACAGGCCGCGCTCGGGATGTCCCTCAACCAGGCATGCAGGTCGTTTGCGAAGGCGATCGTCCGTCACGGACGGCTCGATGACCGCGATATCGATGCCGTGGTCTCGGAGAAGAAAGACATCCTCTCCCAGAGCGAGGCCCTCGAGTTCTACAGCGCCACAGAGGCCGCGGAGAACGTGGGAGGCCTTGCGGTGCTCAAGGAGTGGCTCCGCCTCAGGGAGCGGGCCTTTTCACGCGAGGCGAGGGAATACGGGCTGCCTTCCCCCAAGGGCATCGCGCTGATTGGCATCCCCGGGACAGGAAAGAGCCTCACGGCCAAGATGATTGCCGGGATGTGGAGGCTCCCGCTGCTCCGTCTCGACGTGGGAGCGCTCTTTGGGAGTTATGTGGGGGAGTCCGAGGAGCGGACGCGCCGCGCCCTTGCACTCGCCGAGACTATCTCTCCCTGCATCCTCTGGATCGACGAGATGGAGAAGGCGTTCTCCTTTGGAAACGGGGACTCGGGGACCAGCCAGCGGGTCTTCGCGAGCATCCTCACCTGGATGCAGGACAAGACCTCGCCCTGTTTCGTGGTGGCGACGGCCAACGACATCTCGGCACTCCCCCCCGAGCTCCTCCGCAAGGGTCGCTTTGACGAAGTGTTCTTCCTCGACCTCCCTTCCGTCGCGGAGCGCAGGGAGATCTTCTCGGTCCACCTGCGGAGGAGGGGACTTCTTCCGGACGATTTCGACCTGGATCACCTTGCGAGAGCGTCTGATGGGTACGTGGGTGCCGAGATCGAGCAGACAGTCATCGATGCCATGTACCACGCGTTCAACCAGGAGATGCGGCGGGTTTGCACTGGAGATATCCTCGCCGCGCTGGGTGCACAGGTGCCACTCTCGATCTCCCAGAAGGAGATCATCGGCGGACTCCGGCAGTGGCTGACCGAGGGCAGGGCGCTCTCGGCATCCCCGCCATCGTCTCCTGCCGGCGTCTTGGGGGGTTCGATATGCCTTGAGCCTGTTCTCTCTCCCGGCGAACGGTGAATCATCCATGCCCTCATTGGAACGGATGCTGGGGGGGATCTCATGCCGCGCACCCCTTTTCGGGAGGTTCATAAGGTCCTCTGCGGCAATGCAGCTGGCCACCGCTGCCAGGGAAGGAGACCACAGGGCTGTCCTCGCCCTCTGCCAAGCACTTTCCGGATCACCCTACCCTGAAGTGAAGAGATTGGCCAGAGAATGTCTCACTTCGCTCGTTGCGCGTGAGGCGATCGACGCGCTTTGCGACCGCGTGATCGTGGACGGAGACCCCTGCCTCACACGCATCGCACTGGAACAGGGATACCTGCCCTGCAGCAAGGAGAAGCAGGCGCTCTTTTACTTCCTCTCCGGGCAGGCAGAGGCATGGCTTGAGCTCGACCCTCTCGAGTCTCATCCGCTCCTGACAAAGGCACTCATCGGTGCTTCAGCCCATGTCCGTGCCAGGGCGCTCGCTGCTGCCAGGGAGAAAGGGATGGTCAGTCTCTATTGCGCCCTCGCGCGCCGTCCCGAGGCCATGGGGTGGTCACCTGAAGACTGGAGAGCTCACATGGAAGGATGCCGGAGAGAGAGTCAATGGGATGAGATCTATGCGCTCCTCTTCCTCGCACCGATCGAGATTGTGGTCGAAGCGGTGCACGTCCTCCGTCTATCCGGGTGGAGGCCACCTGAGGGAGACCTCCCGCTCTGGAAGGACCTGCTCGCCCTGGTCCCGGACCGGTGGGAATACCCTGACCCGCCGCAGCCTCGACAAGGCGCACTTTCTGGTCCTGCCGGAAGGATCGATGACGCCGTATTGTCTCCTGACGGAGCGCACCTTGCGACACTGAACTGCGACGGCACCCTGTGCCAGTGGTCCCTCCCACAGGGTATGCTCCTCTCGTCTGGCAGACCGGCGGGCGGCAGCGCCACGGCGATCGCATGCAGTCCGGACGGCCGTGCCCTCGCAATCGGGGCAGCGGACGGGTCAATCAGCATCGTAGAAATCGGGAGCGGCGCTCACATCCGCGAACTGCAGGCGCATGGCGCACCCGTCACGTCGGTTGCCTTTGCTGCCGGGAACAAAACCCTGTGCTCGGGAGGAAGTGATGGGTCTGTCTGTTCATGGAACTGGCCGGAATGCAGTGGCGAGCACCGGAGGAGTGTCCATCGCGGAGCAGTCACGGCCGTTGCAGCCCACAGTGAGATGATTGCTTCCGGCTGCAGGGATGGGACGGCAGCGATATGGAGAAATGGCGGGCATTACATCGAGATCGCGGGAACCGGGGATGCCATCCGGGGACTCGTCTTCTGCTGTGGTGGCGCGATCCTCGCAGGGATTGACGAGAGTGGGACATTTTATGCCTGGAATTCCGTCGACGGTACGCTCCGCACCCTCGTGCCGACCACTCCACGCCGGTTCATTGCATGGTGCGCTGTTCCTGGCGGCAATTTCGCTGCACTTGCCACAGATGACCACGCTGCTGTCCTGATCTCGCTCAGTTCCGGTGAGGTGGTGAGCCGCCTCGAGGTTCCGGGGCAGGGGATCACGTCCCTTGCACTCCACCCGGACGCAGACTTCATCATTGCGGGATGCCGCGACGGCTACCTCCACACATGGTCCCTCCGGGAGAGAGAGAGGGTCCAGGTGAGGAAGGCCCACGAAGGAATGGTCCGGCTTCTCGAAGTCGACAGGGCGGGGACGCGGGTGACCAGTGCCGGGTGGGATGGGACCGCCAGGCTGTGGGCGCTCCCATCAGGTGAGCTGCTGACGATCATGCGGGGGCCCGGCGCTCCGATCCATTGCCTTGCATCCACCCCCGGAGGAGAGCTCATTGCCTGCGGGTGTGAGGGCGGCGTGCTCACGGTATGGGAGACGGGGACGCGGAAACTGGTGCATACGCTCAACCTCTTCTGCGGAAGGATCGAGTCCCTCGCGCTCCACCCTTCGGGAACCATGGCCGTGTGCGGCGATCAGGATGGCAGGGTCTCTCTCTGGGACCTTGTTACAGGGTCGTTACGCGCAACCCTTGACGGGCACGCAGGAAGGGTCCATGCCCTTGCAATCAACCGTGACGGGACTCTCCTCGCAAGCGGAGGCTGGGACGGCGCGGTCCGCCTCTGGTCACTTCCCGCAGGAGAGCCGGTCACCTCGCTCGGGGGACACGAGAGCCCGGTCACCTCGCTTGCGTTCTCGCCTTCCGGCACGTTCCTGGTGAGCGGTTCCCATGACCGGACCGCAATTGTATGGGACCTGAGATCGGGGGAGATGCATGCCCGCATGATAGGGCATTCGCACGTGGTCTCATGCCTCGGGATCACGGGGGACGGGAGGGTCCTTGCAACCGGGAGCTGGGATCGGACCATCAGGCTGTGGAGCATGCCCTCAGGCGAACCGCTGAAGACGATCCCGGGCCATGCGGGGAGAGTCCGTTCACTCTCGGTGCACCCCGACGGAAGTCTTCTCGCAAGCGCAGTCGATGGCGGAACATTCTCCCTCATCTCGCTTTCGGGAGGCAGACTCATCCGCACCCGCGTGGTCAGCGCCGACGCCCGCAATGGCATCTGCCTGCTCCCCTCCCAACACATGATGGCGGCTGCGGGCAGGGACGGGTCACTCAGACTCTTTGGGATCCCCTGGACGAGGCCGATGTGCCAGACCACCCCTGCGGATATCGCGTACGTCCAGTCCTGCATCACGCGGGAACTCGCTCCAGGGCAGGCCGGGCAGTGGAAGTTCCTCGAGCGCCTCCTTGCAGGAAAGTTCCGCCTGAGCATCGCGTATGGCGGTTCGGGGATGCCTGCCGGACCGTACGATATTGAGATCATCGAAGAGCCGGATATCAGCGGGATGACCAGGAACGGGGTGAGTCTCCATGCCATGTAGGGTCGCGGTCGATTTCGGCACTTCTAACACGGTGCTTGCCTGCTGGGACTATTCCCTCGGCTCTGCCCGGGTGCTCGAGATCCTCCGGTGGTCCCGCCCATGCAGAGACGGACAGGGCAGCATGGCACAGATCCCCTCACTCATCCATTACGGGGAGAGCGGGACGAGGTGGATAGGGCAGCAGGTAAACGACCTTGACCTGCTTGACTCCCCCGGGACGGTCCGCTGGATGAAGCACTACATCTCCACGCGGAGCCCTGTCAGGGTGCCGCTCCCCGGAGGGAGCAGGAGTTACATGGAGGCGGGTGCCGATTTCCTCGGGGCTGTCCTCTCAACGCTCCCGGAAGCGGCGGGCGATGGGGAGATCGAGGCAGTCTTTCCGGTGCCGGTGGAGTCATTTGAGCATTACCAGGACTGGGTGATCTCCCTTGCCGGTTCTGCGGGGATTGGGAAGGTACGGGTCGTGGATGAGGCGACCGCGGCTGCGGTAGCATCGGGCATTGCACTTGGGCCCGGGGAGGTGTTCATGCTCTTTGATATGGGGGGCGGGACACTCGATGTCTCGGTGGTCCGCCTCGACGAGATGGAGCCCGGCCAGGGCCGCCGTTGCAGGGTGCTTGGAAAAGCGGGTGAGGATCTCGGCGGGATGCGCATGGACCAGTGGATCTTCGAAGATATCTGCGAGAGGTTCGGGCCCGCCTTTGGTGGACGGGAAGGAAAGACGCTCACGCGCCCCCTTCTCTCTGCCTGCGAGCGTGCAAAGGAGATGCTCTCCCTCCAGAATGAGACTGAGATCTCCGTCGGTATTTTATCCGGCGGGGGACAGGAATTCTCGACTCCCTACACAAGGGACGAGTTCGAGGGGCTGCTGGAGAGAAGAGGGGTCTTTCCCCGCCTGAACGCCACAATACAGAGAGCGCTCCAGGGGGCCTATGCGCGGGGATTCTCAGAGGAGGATCTCGCTGGCGTCGTCATGGTGGGGGGATGCAGCCAGGTCCCGGCCATTAAAAAGGCGCTCGAGCACCGGTTCGGGAAGGAGAAGATACGGTACGACCACCCCCTCGTGACGGTCGCCCGCGGGGCGGCAGCATGTGCAGCCGGGATCGACCTTGACGACCATGTTCAGCATGACTATGCCCTGAGGTTCTGGAACTCGCGTACAGGGACGCACGAGTTCCGGACGCTCGTCAGGCAGGGAGACCCGTACCCCAGCAAGCGCCCCGTAGCCCGCCTCCTCATACGCGCAACCTACGATGGTCAGGCCCAGATGGGAGTCCCCATATTCGAGATGGGGAAGACGAAAGGAGGAGACATTGCGGCACAGCGGGAGCTTGTGACCGATCCCGGGGGAGGGGTGCGGCTCGTGGATCTCCCGGACGAAGAGCGGGAGAAGAGGGATGCCTTCTGGATGAACGAGAAGTCCCCCTTCTTCATCCCCGCACACCCCCCGGCAATGCGGGACGAGTCCCGGTTCGAGATCTCTTTCTCACTCGACGAGAACAAGAGGCTTCTTGTCACTGCCTGTGACAACCGGACTGGCCAGGTGATAATTAAGGATCGCCCGGTGGTGCGCCTGGTATGAGGTGATGATCACAATGGAGATGCAGGAACTTGAGATAGTAATTGGGAGGGACGGCCAGGTGGCCGTCTCGGTGAAGGGAGCGAGCGGGACGAAGTGCCTTGACCTCACGAGAGCACTAGAAGAACAGCTTGGTGACCTGGTAGAAAGGACTCATACACCAGAGTTCTATTGTTCTTCCGAGGGCGCGATGGTCCCTGATTGCCTGCCGGAGAAAGCGGCCATGAGAAAGTCATAAACCCTATAATGCAATATGGCAGGGAGGAGACCTGCCAGGGGCGCGGGGGATGCCTGGTCAAAGTGTCGATAAAAGGCTCTTCGCTTTCTGATGTGAGTGGGATTGGTGAACCGGACATATTCTGTGGGAGAAATCCGCCCCTCCACCCCTACATGCGATGCACGCCGCCTCCACAGGAGGACGCCCCGGCGGCGGTTCAGTGACTGAATTGATATGCAGTTAACACTCTCGATTCAGTCTCCCCACACAAAACAGCGAGGAGGCCAATAAAAGGGCACTGGAAAACAATATGCCTGATCAGGGCAAGCCCCGCGCTCTTGCTGCCATAAAAAAAGACCCCCGATTTCCGAATTTTTCGCGCAGGCACCACCAACAGGGCGACGGTTCCACTCCCTAGACTCATGGGAAAACGCAAGACACTTCAAGAAGAGAGGGCTCTGCCCCCCCCAGTCCTTTCCCATATAAACCACGTGACAGCAGATATTCAGTCTGCTGCCGCTCCTGCCAGTTCCCGGACCTTCCTTACGTTGCCCCTGTCATCCCTTCTTCCGTCGACGGGGGTCTCACAGATGAGCGGCCTTTTCCTGAAGAAGTCCGATTGAAGCATGTGAGCGAAGGCGTCCTCACCGATGGACCCAAGGCCGATGTGCTCGTGCCGGTCGAGACCGCTTCCAAGGTCCCCCTTCGAGTCGTTCAGGTGGATGAGCCGGACATGGGCATGCCCGATGACCTCGTCGAGCTGGTCCAGGGTCTCGCCAAGTCCCTCCGGCGTCCGGAGGTCGTATCCCGCGCCGTAGGCGTGGCAGGTGTCGAAGCAGACGCCCGTCCGTTCGGGGTATTCAATCCCGTCGATCACCGCCCTGATGTCCTCAAACGTGCTCCCCACGCCGTTCTTCTCACCAGCAGTATTCTCGAGGAGGAGGATGACATTGTTTGGTGCGGCTTCCAGTGCGAGGTTGACGGCCCGGATGACCCTGGTCTTTCCTCCCTTGATGCCGTCGCCGAGGTGATGGCCAAGATGCGTGACGAGGAACGGGATGCCGAGGGTGCCGCACCGGAGGAGTTCTGCGGTCAGGGCCGCGCATGACTTCTCGTATATCTCTTCCCGTGGAGTGGCAAGGTTCGGGAGGTAAGGCATGTGGTCAAAGACCGGGGAGATGCCGGAATTTGCAAGGGCTTCCCTGAATTGCACCGTATCCTCAATAGAGAGGTCCCGGTAACCCCATCCCCTCGGGTTCCGGGAGAATATCTGGAATGTATTGCAGCCAGCCTCTGCAGCCCGGGTCACCGCGAGGGCGATTGATCCGGCGATGGAGACATGCACGCCGACCCTGATCATGCGGGTTTTTGCCCCCCTGGAACTGTCAGATGACATATCATCAGATCAGGAGCCGGCGGGAAAAAAGGGTTGGTATGGTGGCCTTCTCCAGGATATCGCGAAAGGGGAAAAAGATCAGGGCACCTGACCCGCAAGCACGCTGTTGATCTCCTGGAGGACCGCCTCTTTCTTGAAAGGCTTGATGATGAAGCCGGATGCACCCTTCTTTACGACGTCCCTGATAGTGTGCTCCTGGTGATCTCCGGAACAGATGATCACCCTGGTTGTGGGGCTGATTTTCCTGATCTCCTCGAGTGTCTCAGGACCCCTCATCTTGGGCATGATCACGTCAAGGATGACCACGTCGGGGCTGGTCTCCCGGACCTTCTGGAGTGCCTCTATCCCGTCGCTCGCCTCTCCCACCACCTCGTGGCCTCCCGAGATGAGTATCTGGCTCATGAGAAACCGGGCAAGCTCGGAATCGTCGACAAGGAGCACTTTTCCCATATTCACTATGTCCCTTTGGGAGGCACATTATATAAAACATCCCGAAAAAATGCTGGGCTAATTCCTGATCATCGATTCCAACTCCCTGATAACCTCATTTCCAAATTCCACGGTACCATGATTTCCGCCCAGGTCCCTTGTTAGGACACCGCGTGCACGCACCGCGTTGATTGCCTTCTCTATCTTGTGTGCAGCCTCCCGGTCATTCGCCCGGTGCTCAAGGAGCATGGCAGCACTCCGGAGCGCTGCTATCGGGTTTGCGAGGTTCTTCCCTGCGATATCGGGGGCGCTCCCGTGGACAGGCTCAAAGAGTGCGTGCCGATCCCCGAGGTTTCCGCTCGGAAGGAGGCCGAGGCCCCCCACGAGGTATGCTGCCACGTCGGAGAGTATGTCGCCGAACATGTTGGTGGTCACGATGACCGCGTACCGCTCGGGGTGCTGGAGGATATCGAGGCAGAGAGCATCGATGTAGCACTCCTTCCAGGCAACACCTGCAGCCGTTGCCTCGGCGATGCAGATCTCGCGGAAGAAGACGTCTGACTTGAGGACGTTTGCCTTGTGGCCGATAGTGATGAACGCGTTCGGCCGTGCCAACCCGCACGCAAACCTTGCGATCCGCTCGCTCCCCCTCCGCGTGATGCAGCGCACGGTGCAGGCTGAGTCATGTTCGATCTTCTCCACGCCCGAGTAAAGCCCCTCGGTGTTCTCGCGGACGATCATGATATCAAACCCATTGCCCCACACCGGACGGAGGTTCGCATAGAGGTCGAGTTCCTTTCGGATGCGCACGATGACACTCCTGTAGTCAGGGGAGGGGGGGGTGGTGACCGCCCCGAAGAGTATGGCATCGGCTGACGCAAGCTCCCGGAGTTCATCGTCGGTAATCGCATGGCCCGTCCGCTCCCACCTCCCGTACCCCACTTCGACCGGGAAGAACTCGATGTCGGGGCGGAGCACCTCGAGCGCTCTCTTTGCAACCGGGATGACCTCGCGCCCAATCCCGTCGCCCTCCACCACGGCAACCCTCATGCCAGATCCCTCCATTGTTCAAGGAGGCTGCATACCGCACGGGAGATCTGGGATGGGCTTGCGCCCCAGTGCACCACCGCTCCGAACTTCCCGTTGTGGACCCCGATGCCCTCGCGCTCCTTTCGGCAGCACCTGGCAATGAACGGTTCAGCATCTACCATCTTCAGGGGGCAGATCTCGACCGTCACGAAATCGTCCCCGTAGCATTCCCGTGCGAGCATCGCCCCGGTCATGCACCCCGCGACAGTCTCTCCTCCCTGCAGGCGATCGGCATCAAGGGTCCGGGCAAACCCTGCGGCCCTGCAGGGGTATATGTCTGCACCAAGGCATGAGATGTCCCGGAGTGTGTGCACGAAGACGACATCGAGGTCGCCAAAGAGCCCTGCTGCTTCAAGCTCCCGGATCGCAGCGGAGAGACTCGGCCGGGGAGGGGTGATATCGTAGACATGGACCGCCTGGAATTCCGTGATATCGGGGTCCATGACAAACGTCATGTGTTCATCGAGTCCGGTGAATAGGGTGCACCGGGTCCCGGACTCCATCGCCAGCCTGACCAGGAGGGCGCGATCATGGATCTGGACCTTTTCTCTGTGGACCGTCACTTCCCTCGGAGCCGCGAGCACCCGCACCTCTCTTACGGAGCGCATCAGGCCGCCTTCTTCCTCTTCTGGGAGGACCTCCAGCAGTTCCGGGCCGTCTCCCGTCTCGTGGACGAGGTAACGGGAGAGGAAATACACCTTCTCCCCGCATGGGTGCGTTGACGCATGCCCCACTTCCTTGCACTGGCGGGGGAATATCACCGCCTGCCCCTCCAGTAGGCGACCAGCCCCCCGGCTGAGAGTATCTCGAGCATGCGGGGAGAGAGCGGCCGCGTGTGATAGGTGTGCCTTCCAATCGTCACCGTTCCGGCCATGGGGTCTGCACTGACTGCCTCGTTGTCACTGCAGGTGCATTCGCACTCGATGACGGGAAGGCCGATGTTGATGGCGTTTCTGAAGAAGATACGAGCAAAACTGGGCGCAATCACCCCTCTCACCCCTGCTTCCCTGAGGGCAATTGCCGCCTGCTCGCGGGAAGAGCCGCATCCGAAGTTTTTGCCAGCGACGATCACCGTCCCCTCCAGGCGCGGGGCAAGGGAGGGGTCCAGGTCTTCAAATGCGTGCCTTGCCCACTCCGACCTGTCCCTGGTCCGCAGGTAGCGTCCCGCGATGATTACGTCGGTGTCGATATCCGGCCCGAGGCAGAGTGCACGACCTTCGATCTTCATGGCATGTCCTCCGGGGCCGCGAGGAAACCCGCGCGTGCACTCGCCGCGGCGGTGGCAACGGACACGAGGTAGATCTCGCCGCCCACCCCCATGCGGTTTTTGAAGTTACGATTCGCAGTGGAGAGGCAGACCTCTCCCTCACCGAGCACTCCCTGGTGGGCGCCGAGGCATGGCCCGCATCCCGGCGGAAGGATGGTGCAACCTGCCCTGACCAGGGTCGCGAGGATTCCTGTTTCCGTTGCCCGGGCAAGGACGCTTCTTGATGCTGGTGCAATGATCGTGCGGATCTTCACCTTCTCTCCCCGGATTCTCGCGGCAAACCGGGAGAGATCCTCGAACCGACCGTTGGTGCAGGTGCCGACGAATACCTGGTCGAGCGGCATCCCTTCCATCTCTGCGACCGGTTTTACGCAATCTACCCTTGGCGGTACCGCCACGACCGGGACAATCTCTCCCAGGTCAAAGTGGAGTTCCCGCTCATAGCAGCACTCTTCCGGCTCCTGCGGCCTGACGAGGTGACCGTAGGCCCCGAGGTACCTGCATGTCGAAGCGTCCGCGTAGAAGAGACCCGCCTTCGCCCCGGTCTCGACCGCCAGGTTGGAGAGGGTCATCCGGGAGTCAATTGAGAGAGACGTGACGCCTTCTCCCACGAACTCGAGTGAACGGTAGGTTGCGCCGTCCATGGAGAGCCTGGCTGCGTAGGTGAGGGCAAGGTCTTTTGCCTCCGCAGGCCCGGACAGGGCTCCCCGCATCCGTATGGCGATGGTCTCGGGGACCCGGAACCACGTCCCCCCCTCTGCCCAGATGGCGGCCATGTCAGTTGCTCCCACCCCCGTGGCAAACGCCCCGAATGCCCCGAGAGTGCAGGTATGCGAGTCTGCCCCCACCACGATCTCGCCGGGGAGCGCGATCCCCTCGCCCATCAGCTGGTGGCAGATCCCCTCCCCCACGTCGGTAAAATGGAACCCCTGCTGCCGGGCAAACACGCGCAGGTCGTGCTGCAGCCCGGCCGTGACCGAGTTGTTGGCCGGCACGATATGGTCAAAGAGGACATAACAGCGCCCGGGACTGGCCGGCGCTCCGGCCTCCATGGCCCTCCATGCCTCGAGCGTCAGGACCCCAGTCCCGTCGTGCACGTAGGCACGGTCAACCTGGCGGTCCACGTAGTCCCCTGCGGGCGCCCCGAGTATCCGCTCCGAAAGAGTGCTCACAGCGGCGGCCCCCCCATTACCTGCTTGATGAGGTCGATTAAGGTCTCGTCTGTGAGATCGACCTTCTTCTCCCCCCGGTCCTTTACCATCTCGAGCACCTGGCAGAGCTGCTTCTCGGGGAGGTGGTATCCAAGACGGGCCACTTCGTGCTCGAGCGCCTTCTTTCCGGTGTGCTTGCCAAGGGTGAACTTCCTGGTGGCCCCGACGAGTTCCGGCGGGAAATACTCGTAGGTCTCGGGGTCTTCCAGGATCGCTGCGATATGGATGCCGCTCTCGTGGCGGAAGGCATGGTCGCCCACCACGGGCTTCAGACAATCAACCCCGACCCCCGAGTAGTGGGCAACCATCTCCGAGAGGGAGACCAGGTAGGAGAGGTCGTAGCGCCGGACCCCTCCCTTCATGTAGAGTCCGACAAGCACCTCTTCAAGCGCTGCGTTCCCGGCCCTCTCTCCGATCCCGTTCACCGTCGTGTGAAGCTGGAATGCTCCTGCCTCGGCGGCGGCAAGGGTGTTGGCTGTCGCCATCCCCATGTCGTTGTGGCAGTGTGCGCAGACCGGCCTGTGCACCGCCTTCACAATCTTCCTCATGGTCCGAAACATCTGGAGGGGGGTGAGCGCGCCTACTGTGTCTGCAAAGGAGAGGAGGTCGGCCCCGTGCTCTTCGCCCTGCCGGTATACCTCCAGGAGGAACGAAAGATCCGTCCGGGAGGCATCTTCCGCAGCGAACCGTACCTGGAGCCCGTGATCATGGGTGTAGTCCACCATCTCGAGGGAATCCCCCAGCACTTTCTCCCTCGGTGCGTGGAACTTGTGCCGGATGTGGAGGTCAGACGTGGGCATAAAGATGCTCACCATGTCGACACCAGCGTCGATCGCGGCGTCCACGTCTGCCTTCCGCGCCCTTGCCAGGCAGCAGATGCGGGCATCGAGCCCGAGCGACGCAACGGCACTCACGCAACGCTTCTCGTAAGGGGAGGTTGCCGGGAACCCGGCCTCGATGACCTCCACTCCTATCTGGTCCAGAACTTCTGCAATCCTTGTCTTCTCCTCGCATGTGAAGGAGACCCCCGGGGTCTGCTCCCCGTCTCGAAGGGTGACATCACATATCTCGATATGCCACGATCTCATGTTCCTGCCCCTCCGGGCATGTTCCCCTGATCACGACCACTCCGGGCCTTGCGGCGTCCAGAAGCAGGTCACGTATTCTTCCCGTCTCATGCACCTCGGCGAAGTGCGGGGCTGCCCAGCCGAGATACCGCTCGACAGGGAGCGCGGGCTGCTTGCCCGTCATTGCGGCACAGCCGTTGTCCAGGATTACGCAGAGGAGCGGAAGTCCCTTCTCGTACACGTCCATCAGCGCATTGATCCCGCTGTGGAGAAACGCGTAATCCCCGGTGAGGGCAACCCCCGTGCTCCTGGCCGCCACGCCCACGCTCGACCCCATCCCGTAGCTCGCCACCCCGATCCGATAGGGAGGATTCATCGCCAGCACGACGCACCCGGCGTCGCACACCGGTCGCATCCCGATGTCCTGCATGAGCGCGATGACCGGCTTGAAGGGGCAGTCCCTGCAGAACGTCCGATAGTACCCCCTTTGCTCAAGAGTCTGGGGTGACGCCCTTCCCTCTTCCTCGGGAAGGATCTGGTGCCTGCAGTGGTCCTTTGTAAATGTGAGGCCTGCTTCCCTGACTTCGCGGTACTCTGCAAGCCTTGAAGGCGGCGGGAAGACCGTAACGACGCGGCTTTTGCCGGGCTTTGGCCCCGTCCCCACCGGCTCACCTGCCCAGGTGTTCAGCGGCGAGGCATCCGACCATCCCTGCATCTTCCTGAAGAGGGCGCGGGAGGCGGTTACCCTCCCGTGCATCGTGAAGCTCCTGTCCGAGAGCCTCCCCCTCAAATCCCTCCGGGATACGCGGCTGTCAGTGACCTCCTCCTCGAGGAAACCGGGGGTCACCCGCAGCATCGCCACCCGGGAGAACTCCTCTGACGCCTGGAGCGCTGCTTCCACCGCCCGGAAGGCCGTGCCGGCACTCGGCTCAATGACAGGGATCTCTGCAAGCTCCCCTATGATCCGGGTGTCCTGGGAGGTCTGAGAGCCCACTGCATCCGGGTCATCCCCTGCCACCAGCAGCACCCCCCCTACGAGTCCCTGGGCGGTTGCCTGGAGGAGCGGGTCCACGCAGGCGTTGACGCCCACGTTCTTTACAATGAGTGCTGCTCTTCTCCCGGCGAGCGAATCACCAAGTGCATACTCAAGCCCGGTCTTCTCGTTGATCACCATCTCTGCCCCGGTGAGGGCCAAAAGTTCAGTGATGGGATAACCGGGAACAATGTACCGCCGGTCGGTGGCTGCCAGGATCGCCTCTGCAAGTGCTTCGTATCCTCTCATGTGTCATCCCTCCCCGGGACCAGGTCGCACCCTGTGCACGCAACGCACATAGTTACGGCCGCTCCCGGATCAAGGCCTGCCCTTTGCAGGGCGTCTGTATGGATACGGTTGATCGCGAGGACCCGCTCCTTCGACGGCCTCCGGTATCCCCTGCACCCGGCCGCCGGCGAGAGCGGGCGGATCACCGGTATCACGCCAATACGCGTAAGGGCGTGGATGCAGTCCCTGACCTCTTCGTCTGTCTCACCGAGGCCGATGATAAGGTTCGAGAAGACATGGTTTTTTCCAAAAAGGGGAACAGACTGGACGAGTGCCCGCCATATGTCGTCCCGGGAGAGACCCGGACACATCTGCGCAAAGAGCGCCTCGGTTGCGGTCTCCACGTTGAACTTCACCTCGAGGACCCCGAGGGCGTGGAGCCTCTCTGCGCTCTCTCTGGTCGGGTAGATCGAGACCCCTATGGGAATACCGAAGCGAGCGAGCCTGTGGACAACTCCGAGGACGTACTGCTCCTCCTCCTCCACGCTTCCCATCACGCCGCTTGTCAGGGAGATGGCATCGATACGGTCCGCAACCCCTTCCACCATGGCCACGATCTCATCGACTGACTTTCTCCACTGAGGATGGCCGGGGACCTCGCAGTACCTGCAGGAGAAGATGCATCCGCTGCTCACCGTGAGGTAGGCCTGGCGCGGGCAGTGGAGTGCAATAGGCTCAATGATGCCCTCTATCTCTTTCCCATCCACAAAGAGTGTCGCCTTTCCTCCCCCCCTGTGGAGGATGCGGATGCTGCTCTCCTGGTCAAGGGCCAGGCGGACACGTTTCCCTCCGAGGGAAAAGAAGACAGATCCGGGGCCTCCTGCACCGGGTCCCGCGGTGGACGCCGACACGTACCCATTGCCAGGCGCTCCTTCAAGCCGTGCAGTCCCCTCCGATAGAAGCCGGGCTTTCAGCATCTTCCATCGCACAGCTGCAGCGCCTCCTCGTAACGGGTTGAGAATGGTATGGCTGCGACTGCGCCGATGATCCCCCTCCCCTCCATGATATGCGCAAGGCCCAATCCTTTCAGCGCCGCAAGGCGATCCAGGTTCACCTCCCCGCGCTTAACAGCCCACCCGTAGTCGGAAAGGGGAGCTGGGTCAAAGCCGGAGAAGACCGCCATCCCCGTCTTTTCTGACAGTGTATGGCGTTCGAGGAGTCGGTGAAAGGAGGAAACCAGGCGTGTGGGATCACTGCTCGCGAACTCACACACCACTGCGACACAGTTCTTGGTCCGGTAGGGGACCGGGAAGAGCTGTACAATAGTATGGGAGAGGTACCGGGAGTGCTCGTCCTGGACCGCACGTGCGATATTATGGCAAAGGGTCCACGTGGCCCCCTCTTCAGGGGTGTCGGTGTCATCGACGCCGATGAGGACGCGTTCGCGGCGCGGAAGCCATATGGTGGCCCCTGCCTTCTTTCCACCTCCTGAAGGGTCGCATTCCGTCCGGATCACACCTCCTGCGAGGGAGCGGCAGCCTGAAGCACCCACGCCACCTCCCCCAAGCCCGATGTAAGAGATCGCAATCTCGCTCTCTTCGACGTCAACGCCGCAGATGCCGGCCGGGAACCGTGAACCCTCAAGGGCGAGGTCGACCCTTCCGGGCGAGAGGAGGTACCGGGTACTCCCCCCCACCGTGCGGACCGAATGAACGAGGGGGCTCTTTGCATAGTGGAGGCGGGCCCACATGGCCCCGCCCACGCACTCGAAGAACTCCACCAGCTCCACCTGGTGCCCGTCCCGCGAGGATAACGCCACGATCTCGGGATACCGGATGATGTACGGGTCCCTGAGGCTCTCGAGATCTTCTTTTTCGGGATTCTTCATGATCCACCTGGAGAACGGTGCCTGGTGCAGGTCTGCTGGACACGGGAGAGAGTGTGTCCCGCTCTTCCCCCCACCCCGCCTGTGTGAGGGGAAAGTCCCCCTTCCTTTGCCGGGACGCTCCTTTTTTTATGAGGCACGATCCCTGCGGGTTATCACTATGGAGGTCGTGAACAGGGGCTGCTTTTTGTCACCGAAATTTTCGTGAACAAAATATCCGGCAATAAGCTATAAAAAAAAATCGATCGAGTGCAATACGAGTAAAAGAGTGGGGTTCAGAGGATCTTGTGCAGGTCGATCCTGAACGGCCCCAGCGAGCCCCCGAAGTTCCCGGCACTGATGAACTTTACTCCCGGGACTTTGACGGCAGCCTTAATTCCCTTGGCCATCGCCTCGGAAACGGCTTTCTCGTCAAGGCCGTCGATGACGATCTCATACACGGCTGTAATCCCCGCAGGCACCTTGCTGTCTGGTACCTTCTCGCGGAGCGTGGGGCAGTACTTCTCGTTCGTGCTCGCAGGCATGAACTTGTACTTGTTCGACCCCACCTTCGAGCCGCTCGCAACAACTCCTCCAGGGAAGCTCGTGATGACCCCTTTCACACTTGCGATTGCGTCCGATGCGGCTTGAGCACCCATGAGTGCCGCCATCTGGTTCTCGCCCATCACGAAGAAATTCCCGCCTGCCACGCCTTTGACGATCCCGAATTCCTCTTCGCCGATATATTCACCCTCCATGATCGGGATGACCCAGCACTTGCGGCCTCCCACTTCCTTCTGGTACTCGTAGCCATCGCCGAAGAAATGGAGCTTGACCGGTATCTTCTCTTCGGTGCCAGTCAGGCCGTTGAAGACTGCGGTGGTGGGAGAGGTGAGGACACACTCTGCCAGGCGTTCGACGACCTGTTCCTTGAGCTTCTTCTTGGATGCGCAGATGAGGATGGATACTCCCGGCCTTCCATCAGGCGTCTCTTCGGGAAGGAGCACCGATTCGATCCCGGCCTCGCAGGGACAGCCTATCGCGGATGTGGCAAAACCCGTTGCTTCGGTCGCCGCTTTTTTTGCCCATTCCTCTGTCACCGCGGTGATGATCACGCGGGCAATCCACGTCGGAAATGCCTCTGCATACGTGTCGTCGATAGTTACTCCGTTCAATTGCATGCAAGTGTTCTCCTTATGGAGAATGGGTACCATGATGATTGCAGAAGAAATTTTCTAAATAGTCCTGCACAGGGCCTGATGAATACGAAATTTCAACCGTTGAGGTCACGGGACTTGGAGTCCGGGTGGCTCAAAAAGGGAGGGGTTTTCCATTCTGGATAAACGTTTCCCTCACCTATGGTAACCTGGCATATAAACATTTTTATTTGACTTTTTGAATAGACATGACCGATGAAAACGCAGCAATTTACGGGGTTTTTGTAATTTTTATTGTTAATTTTTAATTTGAGTTAATCACCTTATATTACCTTTACACGCACATTTTTCCCATTTCGGCCGGAAAAATCAGACAGGTTTATCTATATACGTTAACTATTGTTTTTTAGTCGATTTTTCAATCGATTGAAAGCTGGTGCGTGAAAAAGAATGGCATTTGCATTACACGTGAACATGGACCGTTGTACCGGTTGCAACAACTGTGTGGTGGCATGCCCCGTCGATGCACTCGAACTCTTCACCGTGGATCCTGCAACAAACGAGAAGATCTACAGGGTGAGGCACGGAAAGGCCATGATTCTCGATTTTAAGTCAGAGTTGTGCGCCGGATGTGGAGTCTGCGTCGAAGCCTGTCCGCATGACGTGATAAGGCTGGCAGGCCGGGGAGCGGTGCCCTCAGAGGCAAAGGTATGAACGTGTGACTACAGGAGAATCGTGAGGATACCCCATGACACTGTTTCCAAAATTCAAGAAGATGAGGGATGGCGTGAACGTCATCTGCGAGCAGAGACTTCTCCAGCAGGTGAACAACCTTGTGCTCAACTCCGAGGTCTGCACCGGGTGCGGCATCTGCGTCGAGGCCTGCCCCGAGGAGGCCATCGCACTCGGGCTCGTAGGTGCAACCCGCCGTGGAGCGGTAGGGTATGCAGCACCTGTCGACATCGACGAGGTGAAGTGCTCCTACTGCGGCGTTTGCGTGGTGATGTGCCCGTTCAATGCCTTAACACTCAAGATTGACGGGGAGGAGCGCCTTCCCATTGTCGAGAAGGAAGGATTCCCGCAATACGACATGGTGGCGGACATCGACGACGAGAAGTGCGTCAGGTGCACCATCTGCGAGGAGGTGTGCCCCCGCGAGGCCATCGTCCGGGACGTCCCCGAGTATGAGGGAGCGAAGGAAGGCGCAAAGGAGCGCCAGGAGGCACTGAAGAGCAAGATCACCTTCAAGGTTGACGACGAGAAGTGCACCCTCTGCGGCATCTGCGGTGCGGTATGCCCTGCGATTGACGTCAAGCACAAGGCATTTACCGCGGAATCCGGCAAGGTCGAGGGCGAGGTCGTATGGGAAGAGAGTCGCTGCGACGCCTGCAAGGTCTGCGTCGAGCTCTGCCCCGAGGAATGCATCACTGTCGAGCGCGAGGTCATCGAGGGGAAGAAACTCCCCGGAGAGGTGGACATCGACCAGAAGATGTGCTGCACCTGCACCTGGTGCTCCCGGAACTGCCCGACAGAGGCCATCACAGTGGAGAAGATCTTCGAGGGCGATATCGAGTTTTTCCCCGAGAAGTGCCCCGGAGGATGCTCCACCTGCGTCGAGGTCTGCCCCGCGAATGCCATCTACCTGCCGACACCGTTGAAGGCCGCGGACATGAAGGGCAAGATCGAGCCGACCATCGCCGTCAACAAGGACTACTGCATCCTCTGCGGTGCATGTGTGAATGCCTGTCCCGGTGAGGATATCATAAGGCTGCACCGAACCAGTGTCCGGGTGAAGGGCAAGGAGACCGACCTCTTCAACAAGATCAAGGAGAAGCTGTGCACTCCGAGGACCTCCAAGGTGAAGGAAGATACCCCCGGAAGCGTCCAGCTCAAGATGATGGAGAAGGCGTGAGGGACATACATGGCCAGAACAAAAGGATACCCTGAAGCACTCGAGAAAAAACTCGCCGACACCCGTCTTTACGAGGACGAGCGCCATCCAGAGTTTACGAAGACCGTAGAGAAGATCTCGATGACCATCCCGCACATGTGCTACCAGTGCGGGACCTGCACCGCGTCCTGCCCATCCGCACCACGCAGCTCCTACCGGATCCGCAAGTTCGTCCGGAGAGCGCTCCTCGGGCTCGAGGATGAGGCCCTGACCGATCCCGACCTGTGGCTCTGCACCACCTGCTACAGCTGCACGGACCGCTGCCCGAGGGACATCGCCCCGACCGATGTTATAATGGCCATGAGAAATCTTGCATTCAAGAGGGACATCATCCCGGTCAATTTCTTAAAGACCGTCCAGGCCATTTACACAAGCGGCCACGGTGTCCCCAATAACGACGTGAACAGGGCAGCCCGGAAGAAACTCGGCCTGCCTGCCGATCCGCCGACCACGCACCGGTTCCCCCAGTATATCAAGGGAATCCAGTATATCCTGGATTATTTTGAATTGAAAAAGAACGCCGACCGCATTGTCAAGGAACGGGAGGGATGAATACCATGCGGGAATATGCATTCTTCCTTGGCTGTATCGCCCCAAACCGTTATCCAGGTGCTGAGTCAGCATCCTACAAGGCTTCAGAAAAACTGGGGATCAAGCTCCTCGACCTTGAAGGAGCCAGTTGCTGCCCCGCCCCAGGGGCATTCGGGTCTATCGATCTGAATGTCTTCTACGCGATGGCAGCAAGAAACCTGGTCCTCGCCGAACAGATGAAGAAGGACATCGCTCTTGTCTGCAACGGATGCTACAAGTCCATCTGGGAAGTGAACCACAAACTCAAGCACAACAAAGAGCTTCGTGATGGCGTAAATGAGGTGCTGAAAGGTATCGACATGGAGTTCAAAGGAACCATCGACGTGTGGCACCTCGCGGAACTCCTCTATGACCCTGCAATCGTCGGAGTCCAGAAGATCAGGGACAGCGTGAAAGTCCCGCTCACCGGGACGCGGATCGCGGTCCACTATGGCTGCCACCTGATGAAGCCCAGGAAGGAGCGTCACTTCGGAACCACCGAGCACCCCACCTGGATGGAGGAGATGGTCGCGGCACTGGGCGCAGAGCCGGTCGAATACCGGAACAAGATGCTCTGCTGCGGAGCCGGTGGCGGGGTACGCGGCTACGACCTTGTCCACTCGCTCGACATCACGAACGAGAAGCTGATCAACCTGAAGGAGGCAAAGGTCGACGCTCTCACAGAAATCTGCCCCTTCTGCCAGCTCCAGTTCGACCGTGGCCAGATCGAGATCCAGGAGAAGTTCGGAGTGAGTTACAACCTGCCCGTGCTCCACTACTGTGAACTGCTGGGCCTGGCCCAGGGAATGACCCCGCAGGAACTCGCACTTGACCTTCACGGCATCAGCTGCGAGCCGTTCCTGCAGAAGGTGCTTTAAAGGGAGGTTACAAGAATGGCTGAGAAAAAGACCAAAAAAGAGCCCGCTGCAAAGAAAGAGACCAAGAAAGGCGCGGCAAAGGCAGCCGCACCAGCACCTGCAGCCCCTGCGGCTTCTCCCGAAAAGGCGCTGGGAAAGGACGCCCGCGTGGGTGTCTATATCTGTCACTGCGGGACCAACATCGCCGGTTCCGTGGACATCCCTGCCGTCCAGGAGTACGTAAAGACCCTTCCGAACGTAGCTCACGTGGACAATTACCAGTACATGTGCTCCACACCGGGCCAGAAGAAGATCGAGGATGATATCAAGGAGCACAAACTCACCGGCATCGTCGTTGCAGCATGTTCTCCCCGCCTGCACGAACCCACCTTCAGGACCGCCACCAAGACCGGAGGACTGAACCCGTTCCGCTTCGAGATGGCTAACATCCGCGAGCAGGGCTCCTGGGTACACATGCACGACCGCGAGGGTGCGACGAGCAAGGCAAAGGATGCAATACGCATCGCCGTTGCAAAGGCATCGCTCCTGCAGGACCTGATCCCAAAAAGCGTGCCCGTGGAGAAAGCCGCCATGGTTGTCGGCGCAGGAGTCGCCGGCATGCAGGCCGCGCTCGACCTTGCGAATGCAGGGATCAAGACCTACCTGATCGAGAAGGCTCCGACCATCGGCGGCCGCATGTCCCAGCTTGACAAGACCTTCCCGACGCTCGATTGCTCGCAGTGTATCCTGACCCCCAAGATGGTGGATGTCGGCAGGAACCCGAATATCGAGCTGATGACCTACGCAGAGGTTGACGAGGTCGAAGGGTACATCGGCAACTTCGATGTCACCATCCGGAGGAAAGCCCGCGGTGTGCTCACTCCCGCGGAGGCCGAGGCAAAGGGTATCGTGGGTGGTGGCTGCAACGGCTGCGGCGACTGCGATGCGGTCTGCCCGGTGATCAAGCCGAACCCGTTCGAGATGGGAATGAAGCCCCGCAAGGCCATTTATATCTACCACCCACAGGTCGTACCCCTTATCTACACCGTGGACTTCGACTCCTGCGTCAAGTGCGGGTTATGCGTGGAGGCCTGTGGAGAGAAGAAGGCAATCGACCTCGAGATGAAGGACGAGCTCGTCAAGGTCAAGGTGGGGACTGCGGTCCTTGCACTCGGGTATGACCTCTTCCCCATCGAGAAGAAGGAGGAATGGGGTTACAAGAAGTACGAGAATGTAGTCACAAGCCTCGAGTTCGAGCGACTGATCTGCGCCTCCGGCCCCACCGGCGGGCACCTGGTCAGGCCGAGCGACGGCAAGACCCCGATGAGAGTTGCGTTCCTGCTCTGTGCAGGTTCGCGTGACAACACCGGTGTTGGCAAGCCCTACTGTTCGAGGTTCTGCTGCATGTACTCACTCAAGCACGCCCACCAGATCATCGAGAAGATCCCCGGCTGCCAGCCATACATCTTCTACATGGACATCAGGTCCTTTGGGAAGATGTACGAGGAGTTCTACTACCGCATCCAGGACGAGGGTGCCAAGTTCATGAGGGGCCGTGTCGCAAACGTGCTCGAAGACCCGGTCACGAAGAACCTCATCATCAATGCAGAGGACACCCTGCTCAACCGTCCGATCAGGCAGGAGGTCGACATGGTGGTCCTTGCCGCAGCAGTGCAGCCCTCCGAAGACACCGACAGGACCCGCAAGCTCTTCGGCGTCTCGAAATCGATGGACGGCTGGCTCCTTGAGGCTCACCCGAAACTCAACCCGTGCGGAACCACCACGGCAGGTGTATTCCTTGCCGGCGTCTGCCAGGGACCAAAGGATATCCCCGACACCGTGGCATCCGCGGAAGGAGCTGCATCGGCTGCAAGCATCCCGATACACATGGGAGAAGTGGAGCTTGAGCCTTACTTTGCCCAGTGTATCGAGGAGAAGTGCGCAGGCTGCGGCATGTGCGTGAACCTCTGCCCCTACCAGGCGCTGTCCCTCATAGAGAAGGATGGCAGGAAGGTCATGCAGGTCACGGAGGCCAAGTGCAAGGGGTGCGGCACCTGCGGAGGGTTCTGCCCTGGCGGGGCCATATGGATGCAGCACTTTGCCACCCCGCAGATCGTGGCGCAGATAGATGCCTTCCTCCTCGGAGGTGAACAGTAATGGCAGAAAAAGAATGGAAACCCCAGATCCTCGGGATCATCTGCAACTGGTGCTCGTATGCCGGTGCAGACCTCGCAGGGAGCGCCCGTACCCAGTACCCTCCTGACATCCGTATCGTCAGGGTCATGTGTACCGGGAGGGTGGACCCCCTCTTCATCATGAAGGCCTTCATTGACGGCGCAGATGGGGTGCTCGTTTCAGGCTGCCACTTCGGCGACTGCCACTACCTTGAGGGCAACTACAAGGCTGCGAAGAGGATGTTCATATTAAAGAGCCTGCTCAAGAACGTCGGGCTCGAGGACAAGCGGCTGCGCATGACCTTCGTGTCTGCATCCGAGGGCGCCAAGTGGGCGGTAGTCGTAAAAGACGTCGTCGACACCGTCACCGGCCTTGGCCCCAGCCCGTTGAAAGAGTTCGGGCACTGATCGGGGGATAGACATTGGCCAAAGTAGCACTTAACCTGATTACCGGCCGCTCCATACAGCAGGGAGTGGCCATGGAAGGCGGAAAGGAGAAGGACGCCTATACCCAAGCCTGCGGCATCATCGAGATGGATCCGTCGGACTTGAAGAGACTCGGCGCCTGGAGAGGGACAAACGTCCGTGTCACGAGCAAGTACGGGGATGTGGTGGTGAAGGCGGTGGAGGCAACCCAGGGCCCCCACCCCGGCCTTGCCTACATCCCCATGGGGCCATGGGCCAACTCGGTGGTCAACCCGAACACTTACTCTACCGGGATGCCTACCTTTAAGGGAACCCCTATCGAAGTTGAGATCGCGATGAACGAGAAGGTGCTCAGCTCCGTTGAACTCGTTCAGAAGAAATGCAGGGGTGAAGCCTGAATGTCCCAATCCGTCACCGATGTGATCTGTCCGTTCTGTGGAACGCTGTGCGATGACCTTGAGGTCATCGTATCAGACGATGGCAAGAAGATCGAAGATATTTACAATGCATGTGCCATCGGGGCAGAGAAGTTCATGCATGCCCAGGCTGCGGGCAGGGTAAAAAGGCCTCGCATGCAGCAGCCCGACGGCAGCTACAAGGAAGTTTCCTACGACGAAGCCGTGGAATACACTGCCCAGATGCTTCATAAGGCAAGGAAGCCGCTCATGTACGGCTGGAGTTCCACCAGCTGCGAGGCGCAGAGCGTCGGGCACGAGATTGCCGAGAAGGTGGGGGCAATCGTCGATAATACTGCAACGGTGTGCCACGGTACTACCCTCATCGCTGTGCAGGATGTCGGTATCCCGAGCTGCACCCTTGGGGAGATCAAGAACAGGGCAGACCGGATCATATTCTGGGGCTGCAACCCGTGCCATGCCCACCCGAGGCACCAGTCCCGGTACTCTATATTCCCGCGCGGGTACTTCACCAACAAGGGGCATAAGAACCGAAAGGTCGTCGTGGTGGACCCAAGGGACAGCGACACCGCGAAGATGGCCGATTACCATTTCAAGGTGGAGCAGGGCCGGGATTACGAGCTGCTCTCTGCATTCCGCGTGGCGCTCAGGAACGAGCCGCTCCCCGAGAAAGTCGCAGGGATCCCCCGGGAGAAGATCATCGAGGCCGCCGACATGCTCAAAAGCGGGCGTTTCGGGATCATCTTCTTCGGGATGGGCGTGACCCAGTCGCTCTCCAAGAACCACAACATCGACAATGCCATCATGCTGACGAAGGACTTGAACGAGTTCACGAAGTTCAGCATTATGGCCATGAGGGGCCACTACAACGTCACCGGCTCAGGGCAGGTGCTCGGGTGGCAGTTCGGTTACCCCTTTGCAGTCGATCTCTCCCGCGGATTCGCCCGGTATAACCCTGGTGAATCGACATCGAATGACCTCCTCAGGAGGGGAGAAGTCGATGCGGTATTTGTGCTCGGGAGCGATCCTGGCGCCCACTTCCCCATCAGCTCCGTGAAGAAGATCTCACAGCTCCCGTCAGTATGCGTCGATCCGCACATCACCCCCACGAGCGAGATCTCGAAACTTCACGTCCCTGTTGCATTCGTTGGCGTGGAGGTCGGCGGGAACTGCTATCGCATGGACAACGTGCCGATCGAGGCCAGGAAAGTGGTGGACCCGCCAGAAGGCATGCTCACCGACGTGGAGTTCCTCAGCCGGGTGAACTCCCGCCTTGAAAAGCTCTCGGGAGGAAAATAGATGGCAGAGTACCTGATCAAGAACGGCTATGTCTTCGACCCCGTCCAGGGGATCAAGGGAGACCGTGCCGATATCGCAGTAAAAGACGGAAAGATCGTCAAGAGCAGTGACATCTCCTCCAAGGCCAAGACTATCGACGCAAGCGGAAAGACCGTGATGGCAGGGGCCGTTGAGATCCATGCGCATATCGCCGGCCCGAAGGTGAACGAGGGAAGGAACTACCGACCAGAGGACAAGCTCTTCAACTACACCCCGAAATCCGCCACACAGCGGATGGCCGGCGGGTTCTCGATCCCGACCACCTTCAAGACGGGATACGAGTACGCCCGGATGGGGTATACCACCGCGATGGAAGCGGCGATGCCCCCGCTCTTTGCACGCCACGTCCACGAGGAGATCAAGGACACCCCCATCATCGACGAGGGTGCCTACCCGGTCTTTGGGAACAACTGGTTCGTGATGGAGTACCTGAAGAACCGGGAGATCGAGAACACCGCGGCGTATATATCCTGGCTCCTCGAAGTGACCAAGGGAGTCGCGGTAAAGGTCGTGAACCCCGGCGGCACCGAAGCATGGGGCTGGGGCTTAAACTGCCTCACCATCGATGACCCGGTTCCCTACTTCGACATCACTCCCGCCGAGATTGTCAAGGGCCTGATCGAGGCGAACGAGTACCTCGGCCTTCCCCACTCTGTCCACATCCACCAGAACAGCCTCGGGAACCCCGGCAACTACACCGTCACGCTCGACACCCTGAAGCTTGCGGAAGGATTCAAGGCAAAGAACAAGTTCGGGCGCGAACAGGTCCTCCACTCGACCCACCTGCAGTTCCACTCTTATGGCGGTGACAACTGGGGTAACTTCGAGTCAAAGAGCAAGGAGGTGATGGATTACGTCAACAAGCAGAAGAACATCACCGTCGACACGGGGTGCGTGACGCTCGACGAGACCACCACCATGACCGCTGACGGGCCGTTCGAGCACCACCTCACCGAGCTCAATCACCTGAAGTGGGCAAACGTCGACGTGGAGCTTGAGACTGCCGCGGGGATCGTCCCCTACATCTACAGCCCTGACATCAAGGTCTGTGAGATTCAGTGGGCAATCGGCCTTGAGCTCGCACTCTTTGCCAAGGATCCCATGCGCTGTTTCATCACCACAGACCACCCCAATGCAGGTCCGTTCACCCGTTACCCGCGCATCATCAAGTGGCTGATGAGTGCTGAGGCAAGGAAGCAGCAGATCGACTCCTTCAAGCACGGGGCGAAGATGGTTGAGGCCACCCATATCGCGGGGATCGACCGTGAGCTCACCCTCTACGAGATTGCCCAGATGACAAGGGCAGGACCGGCAAAGTCGCTTGGTATGGGACACCTTTACGGCGGGCTTAAACCCGGAATGGACGCAGATGTTGTCGTCTACGACTTCAACCCCGAGAAATCGCATAAACCCGAAGAGATCGAGAAGGCGTTCTCACGGGCGGCCTACGTGATGAAGACGGGTGTTCCGGTCGTCGTCAACGGCGAGATCGTCAGCAACGGGAACAAGCGCACCATCTGGGTCCATGCCAAGGTGAACGAGAACCCACAGGTAATGCGCGACATCAAGGACAAGTTCCTGCGCTACTACAGCGTCACCCAGGCGAATTACGACGTATCAAAGCACTTCGTCCCCAACCCGTATGTGATCGAGGTGGACGCAACCGCGTGAGGTGGAGGAATGGAGACTGTCACATTAACCATGAAAAACCAGCCCAAACTCTATCTCGAGGCGGACAACATCTCCCCGGACAAGTTCGCCGGGAAGAAGGCATCAGAGATCGCCGCCCTTCACGCCTATGAGGGGCGTGACCAGACCACACTCAGCAAGTACTTCGATGTCGCCGGCGAAGCCGGGGCGACCGCCGCAGATACCCGGATTGTCGTCAAGGGCGACGTGAGCAGGGTGAAGTACATCGGCATGAAGATGACTGCCGGAGAAGTGGTGGTAGAGAACAGCCCTGACATGTACACAGGTGCATGGATGCAGGGCGGAAAGCTCCTCGTGAAGGGCAATGTCGACGCCTTCGCCGGCATCGGGATGAAGGGCGGAGAATTCGTCATCGAAGGCAACGCAGGCAACTACCTTGGGGCGGCCTATCGCGGCGACTGGAGGGGTATGCAGGGCGGCCTCATCCGGGTCAAGGGCGATGCAGGCAGCGACATCGGCTACTTCATGAACGGCGGCACTATCGTCGTGCACGGCAACACCGACGTCCATGTGGGCACCCACATGGAGGGAGGGAAGATCATCATCAAAGGCAATGCCCCGAGCAAAGTGGGCGGCCAGATGGTTGGAGGCGAGATCTACGTCTACGGCACAATCGACGTGATGATGCCCGGTTTCAAGTATGTCCATGACGAGGAACTCGAGGTGGACGGGGAGAGCGGAAAATTCTCGCTTTTCCATGGCGACACCGGAGAGAGACACCCCAAGAGAAAGGGCCAAATCGTGTACGGGAAGTTATATCTCAAGATATAACTTTCCCAGGCACGGAGCGCACCAGATTTTCATACAATTTTTAAAATATGTAATAAAATGTAACACTTTTTTAAAGTTTTTTAATATGGGTTAAAAAAGAGAAACCGAAAAACCCTGTAATATTTGAACTTTTTCCCAAAAATGGTTAATTATCTGATAATTATTATAAAATAAAAAGCCAGAATTAAATCGGAAACCTTTTATTGAGTCAGTCAGTATAGTAAATTGTCCCGTGAGGGGACGTGCAGTAGTGACCATCATCCAGCATCAGTGTTCATGTTAGCGAGAGCCATCGTTCAATAAACGTAATGTATCGTGGCCGAATTGCTCAACAAAAGAGGATAATTATGGCGAAATATAAAGACACCTGCGATTTATACGACGACAATGGGAAGCTGCTGAAGAGTGGCGTAGCCCTTGACAAAATCAGCCCCCTGACCAACGAGGGGATCCTGAAACTCATCGACCTCACCAAGAGGACTGTCGCCGTGAACCTGGCCGGGCTTGACAACTCAATCAAGACCGGAGCCATGGGCGGAAAGAACAACCAGATCCTGGGAAGGGCCATCAAGTGCGACTGTGTCAAGGATGCGGATGCACTCTCTGCAAAAATTGCAGAATATGTCTCGGTAACCAAGGGTGACGACACCAAGATCACCAAGGTCGGCGGCGGAAAGATGCTCCTCGTCGAGGTCCCAAGCGCCCGTCTCCGGGCAGCCGCAACCTACGACGCTGCAACCACCGCGGTCGCTGCGGCAACAACCCAGGCCCTCATTGACCAGTACAAGGTTGGCATGTTCGATGCCCCCTACGTCAAGTCCGCTGTCTGGGGCTCTTACCCCGTGACGATGGACATGGCCGGCGGAAACATCATCTCCGTGCTCTCCATCCCCCAGAACAACGAGGGTCTTGGCTATGCACTCCGTAACATCCCTGCCAACCACGTGGCAATGATGACCCACCGGAACGCAATGCAGACCGCAGCACTCTCCTGCACCT
>JAKPPB010000006.1 GCA_029547605.1 Methanobacteriota archaeon
GTGGAGGGCAGCCATGGTCTGGCCTGCGAGGTGACCCTTGACCTCGGTCCCGCAGAGCAGGAGGAACCGGATATTGGGGTTGGAGATGATGTTGGCGATGACCTTCTCGAGACCGAGGTTCTCGGTCTTGCAGGACCCTGCAATGGCGGCCCCGCCGTCGCAGATACCCTTCTCGTCGAGGTGGGACCCGCAGGTCATGACGGCCACGGGGCTGTTTGGGTCACCTGCGTGGAAGTCTCCCTGCACGATCGGCCATCCGCTTGCTGGTGATTTCTTGTCTGCCATTTCTTTCACCTCACATCAGATGGAACGCATACACCCCTGCGATGAAGAGGCCGACTGCCAGTCCGTACCAGTAGGCGGTTGCCGCTCCAGCGGTTGGAAGGGCGTTCTCCCTGTTCGGGAACGAAGCCAGGAAGTTGCCCTTTGCGGAGAGCATGTTCACGATATCGTTGGCGATGGCTTCCATGTCGGCGACCTTCTCGATCACCGGTGCAAGCGATTCGCCTGCGGTGGTCACGACACCGACCATCGGGTCGACCACAAGTCCGTATTCCGGAAGTACCTGGACGTACATATCAGTGTCCCTCCAGTTCCGGTATCGGTTTTGCGTCAAGCCAGGCTGCGGCATCGCGCTTCGAGAGCTCGATGTACTTCGTATAAGTGTAGTACCAGCCCACGAGTGCCACGATGACCGAAACCAGTGCTGCGGTCATGCTGACGAGGGCCATCGACATCACTGCGACGGCGATCATGGAGAGGAACCCGCATTCCTGTGCGAGCGTGAGCATCCTGTCCTGGGTCCAGTTGGGGCCAAGGCACGCGTTGAACGGGTGCTGGATTGCAATCCCGCCGAGCATGAACGCCACCGCGATGAGACCCCCTCCGATGAAGGATGCCTGGTAACTCGGGAGCGAGAGCCCGAGAATCGTGACGGTGCCCGAAGTCAGCGGTGAGAACTCAAACGATCCGGACATCATTGCGGCAAATCCCATAAGGACAAGGGCACCGATGATTGCCATCTCAATGAGAGACTGGATCATGACCGGTATGCGCATGTTCAGCACGTTGTTGGACAGGAACCCAAGAATTGCTCCGATAATTGCGGCCAGGACGACTGCGACGATTGGTGCGGCGACTCCGTACTTGGTGGCAAACAGCATGGCGATCACGCCCGAGCCGAATGCCATCATCCCTGCGGAAGGAACGCCCGTACCGATACCGTAGCTGCACAGGTGCTTGATGGCGTGGCTTCCCCAGACGATGGCGGCGACCGCGCCCAGTCCCCCGAAGAACGAGAAGAGCTGAGTCCCGGTAAGGACGTTTGCATACGTCAGGTAGATGAGTACCAGCGACGCGACAAGGCCAGCTGCCAGGATGGTGTTGTGGGGAACGCCTCCCTCGATTACTTCAACCTTTACTGTCATTTCTGCACCTCACATTGCCACGATCAGGATAGCGACCATCCCGCAGAGTGCGGAAGCCACTGCAGAGGCCACGAGTGCCCGGGGGAACCGCTTGAACTTGGGGTCATGCGGCCCTTCGATGGTCCCCGTGATGTTGTATGCGGTGAGCACGGCATTCACCAGGAACATCCCGATGGCAAATATGCCCGCCAGGCTTACCGCGATGGGGAGCACCTGTGCCGGCAGCGCCTGCATCATTCCGGGGAGTGCCTCCTTGTACACGTCCAGGAGCATGATGTAGATAAGCGTCCCGCCGCCGCCTCCGAGAAGGCCTCCAATGACGCCTCCGACGTAGGAGACGAAGGGAAGGCCGTGGCCCTCAGTACCCTGGGACTTGAACTCGGCCTGGGTGTCCCCGCTGATGGGGTCCTTGGCGACTTTTCCCGAGGCACAGGGGATACCCATGCCGAAGACATAGATGAAGGTGACGAACATGCAGGTGATGGCCATCATCAGGCCGCCACCGACCGCGCCTGTGACAACTGCGACCACTAGACCCTGCTCCGCGGCCCATGCACCCCCGAAGAGGCCTGCAAGTCCTGCACCGGCAGCGAGCATCGCAACACCGGTCGCGATACCGGGTGCCTGCCCCATGGCTGCGGGTGCCCCGCCGACAGGGACGAAGTGGACGCCGAAGGCGATGGCGAGTCCGCCGATGATGATCCCGATGAGTGCCATGAACATCAGGCCAGGCCCTACCATGAAGTAGGTGGCGCCGACGATCACGAGCAGGAGAATGATGCCTGCGATGGTGGCAGGCATATCCATTGCCCCGCCTGCCTGTGGTTTTGCTCCGACAGCGCTCATCTTCAGGATCCCTCCTCAGCAGGCTTTCCATAGGGTCCGTAGTTCTTGCGGGCCCAGACCTCGATATAACGGTCGATGACCGCGAAGATCAGGATCATGATGATCCCTACAATGATTGCTCCCCATCCGGCACCCACCTGCTCGAAGAGCACGGTACGCCAGATCTCGAGGAATACGATCAGCCCGAAGCAGAGCCCTGATGCGGGACCGCCGAGCTTTGCAGAGAACCAGCCGTTGTCAAGAGAGTTCCTCTCACCCGCTTCGGCGTAGCGGACGATGTTTCCGGATGCAGCGATGGGCACACCGGCGCCGAATTTCTGGGACTGGTACTGCCGCTCCTTTCCGTAGAACGGGTTTCCGGTCGCAGATCCGGCAGCGCCGAGGGCGATACCCCACACAAGCCCCAGCAGGGGCAGTGGGAAGGGATGGCCGAGCGCGGCGTTGATCAGGTGACACATGGTCACCGTGGTGAAGATGGCGACAAATGCATGTGCCATGGTCACCGTGGTCATGGACTTCAGCACGTCGACAAAGACGGGCTGGCCAAACTTCGCGAGACTTGCAGTCCTGCCGAGGTATGCGGTGGTCGCATACACGCCCTGGATGAATACCGCCAGGGCGCTTCCCAGCACAAGTGCAAGTATCGGATTGATCTGCATCGCCATGAATGCCCAGGCAATACCGGCGCCCAGGCATACCCACAGCCCATAGGCGGGGGGCTCACCGGCAATGGCCTTATTGAAGATGCGGTGAAGATACCCCATCTGCGGAGCCAGCTGAACCTGGGAGTTCGGGTCACCCTGTGAACCGATATCAGATTCGGTGTTCTCCGCTGCACCGGCCACTGTGGCAAGAGCTCCTGCCAATGCAGTTATTCCAATGCCAAACGCAATACTTTCCATTTAGCCTCCTCCCTGCGTGCGTAGAAGAGTGCACGAGAGTGTTCGATACACATTGCCACTCACATCGAGTACAAACCCTTTGTGGTTCATCTAACAGTCGATGATGGAAGAGTTAAAGGTTTCGAAATTTTTGCTTATATACGCGGTTAATGTGCCGGAATCGCCAAAAAACGGCGTTTTTGCAGGAATTAAACATTTGGGCTTGTGTTAAATCAAATAAAGTTTCATTATACTGAAATACTCTTGTTCTCCATGGTGCAGGAGTTTCAGGTGCTAAATCGAAGAAAAAAGAGAAAGGGGGTTCCTGATCTTACCTTGCGGGGATGATCAGGGAGCGCTCTCCGGCGGGCATGTACTCGCGGATCGCACCCTTGGCGAACTCGCGCCTGGGCTCGGAGAAGTCGAACTTGAGCGAGGGGTCGGCGAAGGTGATCTTGATCAGCGGGTTGAGTGCCCATGCATCTCCGCGGGTAATGTGCGCTGCACCGCAGATGGCGGCGTACTCTCCCTGGTGTCCCACGTTCATGGCGTAGTTCGGGTAGTTGGCGCCACGGAGTTCTCCGACACAGCCCTCGTCCGCACGGTAGGACTCGGTGTTGGCGGAACCGCACTGGTCCTGCAGGTCGTAGCCGTAGAACCCGAGCCTCGACCAGCCCTCCTTGTGCAGGAGCATGGACAGGTACCAGCCGTTCAGACCGGCGTTCGAGTTCCCGGTTGCGATCGCGGTGGAGAGACCGGATGCAGCTGCGAGCACCGATGCACGCTGGGAGCCACCGAAGTGGTCCTCGAGTGCGGTGGGGAACTGCTCGTACTGCTCCATACCGTAGAGGGTGACCTCGGTCGCGATGTCGTTGACGACGTCCTGGGTTGGTTTGACCTTGTCCTTCTCGCTCGGGTTCTTCCAGTCGACCTTGTACTTGTCCTTGATGTAGTCCATACCGTAGTAGGTGTAGTCATCGAGGATGTTGTCGGTGTACGCGGCGGTCGCATACTGGGTGAACCCGACACCGCCGGACATGTAGGAGCCGAGCCAGATCTGGTCGAAGAGCATGGTCCCGGCTGCCACGATTTCGAGGGATGCCTTGGCGGGGTCGTGGGGGTACTTCCGGTCGGTCTGGACCATGTCAGCGAAGTGCCCGAACTTGATGCCACCAGGCTCGTTCGGTCCGCGGGCACGGCGTGCGGGCAGGATCTCGGCCATCTGGATCACACCGGCGTGCTTAGCAGCGAACGCCAGGTCAGCAGTCGCAGCCTCTCCGGCGCACATGTGGTAGGCGCCGATGAAGGACATGCCGAGCTGCATCGCAGACCAGCGGGAGGTGGTGCCTCCGTCACAGGTCCTGGAGACGATGGTCGGGATGTGGATTGCCTGCCAGAGGGATTTGCCGACAGCGGCCTTCAGCTGGGCGGCCTGCTTTGCGGGGAAGAGCTTCTCGATGGGGATGACGAACTGGGGCTCAAGGTCGTCTGCCATCTCGTCGTCGCCGGTGAAGACCTTCACGTAACAGTCGTCCACAAGGGACGGGTGGGTCTCGACCATGTGCTCCTGGACGACGGCTGCTCCGGGCATCGCGTGGTTCAGCACGTGCAGGAACTCGTTGATGGTCTCGGGGGTCACTTCCTTGCCCAGACGCTTCTGCAGGGTCTGGTGTGCAAGGTCCATGTTGACGATGATGGTCCTGCGGATGTCGTCCCACATCTGCTGCATGGCAGCGTTGTTGACGAAGTGCAGGTCGTCACCCTCGACAAATACGCCGGTGCCGGAGACCTCGTAGGTCATCAGCTGGCGCTGCCCGAGGGGGATACCGCCGATGTGGCAGCGCACGGGGTCGTACATGGAGATGCCACGTGCCATTGCTGCCGCGTTCCCGGCCTTGACGAACTCCATCTTCCTCGGGGACTGCTTCAGCCCCTCGCGGGCGAAGACGGTGTTTGTGCTCTGGGGGTCTTCGGCGAACTTGCCCTTCAGTGCCTTCAGGAAGAGCTTCTGGGTTCTCTCGATCTTCTTTGCCATGTCAATCACTCCTCCGGACAGAAACCATACTTGGTCCTCAGCGAGTGCACGCGCTGGACGTAGTCAATATACTCCTGGTCAGACCGGAACGGGACACCGACGAGCGAGTGGAAGATGGTGGTGTGTGCCTTGAGCCACTTCTCGTCCATGGGCTTGCCGACCTTGACCTCCTTGTCGAGGGGCTCGCTGTTCTGGTTCTTCACGTACTTGACGACTCCGGATTTCTTGTCGAGGATGCGCCTCTGCATCATGTCGAACATCATCCCGTCCTCGTCGAGGCGGAGGGAGTGTCCGTGCACGGTAGAACCACGAACGCCAGTGCGAGCCGGGTCGAAGAGCTCGGTGGCGACAAGTTCCTTGGCCAGCTTCTCGAGGTCACGCTCGCGGCACTCCACGATCTGACGGCCGGACAGGGTTCCCGGGTCTACCCCGCGGTACCTGTAGGCTGCGACGTATGACCGCTGGTAGGGCTGGCAGGGGGCGTTATACATGGAATCTGCGAACTGGATGAACCTGATGCGGTCTCCATGCTTTGCGCCTTCGATGGGGACTACCATCTTCCTTATCGGGCAGTCGGGCTCCTGCTGTTCGGCAAGCGGGGGGTGCATGGTCGGGTATGCTGCACCGGGAGCCTTGTGTCCCATAATCAGTACAATGTCCTCATCGGAGATGTCGCGGACCTTCTCCAGCTTCTTGCTGGGGTCCATCTGCTTGCGCCTGTTCTCGGCGATAGTAGAGGAACCGGGCCCAAACTGTGGTTTATAAGCCATTTTTAAATCACTCCTTTGTTTTGATCAACCGCATTACTGCATGAATGACATCCGCCATCTTCTCCCTTGTCGGGGTCTGGCCGCGGGTCACCCCGCTGACGATTGCCATCACCGTACCTCTTGTCCGTATCTTGTCGGGAGGAGGCATCACCAGGGCGGTCTTCACGCCCTCTTTTGCAAAATCCTCAAAGTCAACAGGAGACTGGGAAACGACGATTGCCCGGATGTCACAGGCCTGGAGGATGAACCTGACCTTGTGCACCACGTGGGAGCGGACATTCCCATGGTGGAGAATGGCAATCCTGTGTTTCTCGATCTGCGCGATCTCCTTCTCAGTGAGGCCGAAATACGCTCCGAGTACGCCGCCGGCGATATTTGGGGCATCCGGCGGCACCCCCGACCCTGCGTTCAGGACAAGGGTGCTCACGCTGTACTCGATACCCTGCTGTCGTAAAGCCGACGTGATATCGCACACAGGTTTGGTCACGTGGCGTCTTCCTGGGGACATTCCCACCACGATGACGTCTGGGTAGCGGCACTCGGAGATGGTTCCCCGTTGTGCAATCCCGCCACCTTTGCCCATTCCCATGGCTTCCCGGCAATCGACAACCTGGGTGACTCTTCCCATCGGCATAGTTATTTCGTTCCCTGGAGGATGATCGGTCCGGACTTGCCAGGTTCGGAGAGCCCGATGATGTTTTTGTCCGCATCGGGTCCGTATTTGGCATAGTCCACCAGTGACGGCTCGGTCTTCATGTAACGCCCTTCCTGGATGTAGAACGAGAAGCGTGTAAACCCATTCTCACATGCTTCTTTGATTGCAGGGATGAAGTCCCGGCTCTCAAGTTCGAGCACGATAGTCCCCACATGTACTTCGAGCAGCACTTTCTGCTCTCCGATTTTGATAGGCTTACGCATGGCGTGGGGATTGGGTGACCCCTTTGCCGGGCCTACCGTCACGACTCCGGGGATGCGGGGGCCATTCAGGATGACCCTTCGCACCCCTCCGGTGGCGACTATCAGGTTCATGACCCGCTCTACGGTGTCAGGGTTGAGCAACCGCTCCGTTACTATCCTGACCTGAGGATACTTGGCGTCAGTCATTCTATCTGTCAAGTTTAGACAGCCTTTGCAATGGTCTGGATCGGCTTCTTGAATGCCTCAACCTGCCCGAAGGTGTCCTGGTAGACCTTGGAGGTCTGCTCGGGGCCGAACATCTGGGTTCCGGCATCGAGGGCACAGGCGACACAGACGCACGGGATTGCGACACCGGCTGCGTGCCGGGTCACGACGTGGTTCCCGTTGAACACACCGGGGCCTCCGCCACCGTAGATGGAGTGGCTGAAGAAGGAGAACCCGACGGCAGTTCCCATGACACGGCCATAGTCGGCGCTGGTCAGTCCGGTCTCGTGCTCAAGCAGGTCGTTGAAGTACAGGAGAACCGACGAAACCGCCTGCGCGAAACGTCCGGCACCGCAGTTGACCATGGTTGCAGCCATGGTTCCGGCGCATGCATAGGCGTTCCACATCATGGGGTCCTTGGTCTCGTAGAATATGTACCCGCTCTTGCCCTTCTTTCCGGCCTTGATGACCTTGTCCTCGATTGCCCTCTCGACGAGGCTCTGGACGACGGTCCCGATTGTCCCGGTCTTGCCGTTGGCCTTTACGAGGTCATAGACAAGGTTGTTTGCGTTCAGGCCCTGGAAGGCGTATGCGAGCAGCTGGGCGCGCTCGAATGGCCCGATCGCCATTCCCATCTCGAACTCTCCGGCCTGCTCGAAGGTGCAGGAGAGTGCTGCGGTCTGCATTGCGTTCCGGTGGGTCATCATTGCCACGTGGTTGGCAGGGATGTTACGGAGTGCATAGCCAAGACCCTCGTTGTTCTGGGGGATGGAGAGCACGGAGATGATGTTTCCGCCGG
>JAKPPB010000010.1 GCA_029547605.1 Methanobacteriota archaeon
TATGCATTTATCGTAATCTATATATTTTTGTGAATACAAAAGGAATTACGACAAAAGTCGTATCCGATCCTGTCCTCCTCCTACACCTGGGTTCATTCCAAGGATACGACTTTTGAAACCGCCACCTTATTTATGTGGTTCCGAAAAGATGAGGCGGTAGCTGATTGGTGTGGAATTTCAGAAAAGTAAATTGGAGTATTATTCAACAAGGACCGCGTTGATTACGCCTTCCTGGCCGGGGCGGCTCATGATGCGGGCTTTTCCGAGTTCGGTCCGGATAATTGCGCCTTTTGTGAGGAGATTTCGCCGCACATAGTTGGGATTTGCCACGTTTGCGTCAACAGTCTCGATCCTGACTTTACGGACAGTCCCGGAGCGGGGGTCTGCGACGTTGGCGTACTCGGTCCTCATGGTCCGGACTTTCCTGTTCCCTCCCGTGGTACGGACGACGGACCTCCTCTCCTTGCCAATGTGGCTGTCAGTGGGAGCAGAGCCGATCTCTGTTCTCCTCTTTACAAGCGTGAGCCGGATACGGCCCCCAGTCGGCAGCCTTACTGATCTTCCTTGCCAGAGCATGTCATTTCCCCTAATTATTCTTCCCGGATACTCCCGGTTCAGCGGGAGAGTCCCTGCTGGAGTTCTTTAATATTTCAATTCCCACCTATTTAATGTCACTGGTTATTCCAGGAGGGAATCGAGGAATGCGTCTATCCCTTCTCCAGTCTTTAAATTAGTACGGAATACCTTCATCCCCGGATGGTAGCGATAAATGTCATTCTCCATCCGGTCGAGGTTTGCCCCCACGAGGGGAGCAAGGTCGATCTTGTTGATTATCGCGATATCACATCCCCTGAACATCATGGGGTGCTTGTTGACCACGTCATCGCCTTCGGTGGCACTGACGATGACGACCCTTTTCTCAGCGCCGAGAGGGAAATCGGTCGGGCAGACCATGTTCCCCACATTTTCGATGAAGAGGAGGTCTATCCGGTCAAGGTCGATATTCTCAAGCGAGTGCTCGACGAGATGTGCATCGAGATGGCACTCTTTGCCGGTATTGGCATTGACGGCGGGGATGCCGAGCGCAATGATCCTCCTGAAATCATCATCCCCGTACACGTCTCCTGCAATGGCGCCCGCTCTCACTCCACGCGCAGTGAGCAGCGGTACCACCCGCTCGATAAGCGCGGTCTTTCCTGACCCGATGGCACCCAGGAGATCGAACGCTCGCACCCCGTGGGCCCTGAAGCGGCGGGAATTGGAATCTGCGATACGGCGGTTGACATCGTAGACATCTTTCTCCAGCCGGACGTCAACATGATGCATGCGGTACTGGTAGGATGCTGCAGAGTTTATAGGTTCACCATCATACCATATGAAGGATGAAAGGTGAGCGAATACTCTATCCCTGTTATTTCAATGCTGCGCTGAAACGGGCGGAAGGCCGCAGGATTCCGCGGGCACGCGCGGTGAAGGATCCCACGCTGATGGACCTTGAGAAGGCCGTGAAGCGGGCCGGTCTCTCATTTCGCGTCGAGCAGAAGCATTATCCTTCACGATGGTGGCAGAAGGAGGGGAGGATCGTTATCCAGTGGAAGGAGAGCAAGGAGAAGCTCCTGAAGAAAGTTGCCACGCAGATGGCCGCGGGGAAGTGATGAGGTTGTACGACCTCCATACCCATACCACGATGACCGATGGGGAAATGCTCCCCATTGAGCTTGTCCGCAGGTTGTCAGTGCTCGGATATTCCACGGTGGCAATCACCGACCACGCGGACTCTACCAATCTCCATGAGCTCCTCGCATCCCTCCAGCGGCTTGTTCCTGCTGCAAAGGAGTACGGTGTGACACTCCTGCCGGGTGTCGAGCTGACGCATGTCCCCCCCTCGCATATCCCAGCACTTGCGAGGGAGGCGAAAGCGCATGGAGCCCGAGTCGTGGTGGTCCATGGAGAGACCACAATGGAGCCTGTCGCACCCGGGACAAACCGTGCCGCATGCGGCTGTGATGAAGTTGACGTCCTCGCTCATCCCGGACTCATTTCGGCAGAGGATGCCTCACTTGCAGGAGAGCACCAGGTTGCACTTGAGATCACCTCGCGCGGTGGCCACAACCGGACCAATGGCCACGTGGTACAGATGGCGCGCTCTTCAGGCTGCCAGCTGGTGATTGACTCCGACGCGCATGCCCCCGGTGATCTTCTTGACATGCGTGCGAAAAATATGGTGGGAAGGGGTGCCGGGCTTGATCAGGACCAATGCAGCCACGTACTGTCTTTAAATATCCAGGAATGGCTTTTACGGCGAAAATGATATTTATACCTTTACAATAACTTTATATACATTTATTTTCAATATATATAGATTACTAAATCCTTCAGTCTGTCCTCACAGGCAGAAGAACAAGAGGCTTTTCGTGTGAAGACCATTGGCCTTGCGGTTCATGCAGTAGGAGCGCGCATCCTTGTGGTGCAATGCGATGCGGCACAGCTCCCGAAACTCTACAGCGAGGTTGTGGACAGACGGTTGAAGCCGGTTGGCAGGGTAGTGGACATATTCGGTAATGTGTCGAGGCCCATGGCAGCAGTTCTCTGCAAGGGACCGTGTGCGGTGCCGGCTGGGGAGAGGTTGTTCATCAGATAGAAAGGGTGTGATTTGTCGTGCAGGAAGTCGAGAAGCTGAAAATTCTCCAGACGGAGAGGGAAGCCTTAAGGAACAGGCTGAAAGAGCGTGTGAAGGAGCATGAGAAGAAGGCGGAGGACCACACCGAGACGGTCTGCCCGGAATGCGGGAGCAGGCAGCTGGTCCACGACTACGAGCGGGCAGAACTGGTATGCCAGAACTGCGGGCTGGTCATCGACGATGATTTCATCGACCGGGGCCCTGAGTGGCGTGCGTTCGACCATGACCAGCGGATGAAGCGTTCCCGTGTAGGGGCCCCCATGACCTTCACCATCCATGATAAAGGGCTCTCCACGATGATCGACTGGAGGAACCGCGACTCCTACGGGAGGGCCATCTCTTCCAAGAACCGTGCGCAGCTGTATCGCCTTCGGAAGTGGCAGCGGCGTATCCGGGTGAGCAACGCCACCGAGCGCAACCTTGCGTTTGCCCTCTCTGAACTTGACAGGATGGCATCGGCCCTCGGGCTGCCGAGGAACGTCCGTGAGACTGCTGCGGTAGTATACCGCGACGCAGTCGACAAGAACCTCATCAGGGGCAGGAGCATCGAGGGTGTAGCGGCTGCTGCGCTTTACGCAGCCTGCCGGCAGTGCAGCGTCCCGCGAACCCTCGACGAGATTGCCGAAGTCTCAAGGGTATCCCGGAAGGAGATTGGCAGGACATACCGGTTTATCTCGAGGGAACTTGGCCTCAAGCTCCTTCCGACCTCTCCGATCGACTACGTCCCCAGGTTCTGCTCGGGCTTAAACCTGAAGGGGGAGGTCCAGAGCAGGGCTGTTGAGATCCTCAGGCAGGCAGGGGAGCGCGAGCTGACAAGCGGGCGCGGGCCCACAGGGGTTGCGGCAGCGGCCATCTACATCTCCTCGATCCTCGGCGGCGAGCGCAGGACCCAGCGGGAGGTTGCAGAGGTTGCAGGAGTCACCGAAGTCACAATCCGGAACCGCTACAAGGAACTCGCAGAGAAGCTCGACATCGAGATCATCCTCTGAACTTTTTTTCCCACTCGAGCGATATCAGTGCCGGATCTCTGATACCCTCTTATCGCGCGTTGCCCGATGCACCGCACGGATCAGCAAGAACTATAATCCAGCCGCAAAATACATTACTACTCCAATCGGGCTTGTAGATCAGGGGTAGATCGTTACGTTCGCAACGTAAAGGCCGCGGGTTCGAATCCCGCCAAGTCCATGCATTTTTTTTGAAATGTGAAAGAGGAGACCGGAGGTCGCCGTGGTATCGAAAGGCGAAGCCTTCGTTGGGAAAAGGAAAGGCCGCGGGTTCGAATCCCGCCAAGTCCATGCATTTTTTTTGAAATGTGAAAGAGGAGACCGGAGGTCGCCGTGGTATCGAAAGGCGAAGCCTTCGTTGGGAAAAGGAAAGGCCGCGGGTTCGAATCCCGCCAAGTC
>JAKPPB010000126.1 GCA_029547605.1 Methanobacteriota archaeon
GCCCTCCTTGCCCACTCCTTTGCACGCGAAGGACGGACGGTCCTTGCAGTGGACGGAGACCCCCAGCAGAACCTTGCATACACTCTTGGTCTCTCGATCAACGAGATCCAGTCGATTGTTTCCCTCTCCGAGAGGAAAGAATACATCGCAGAAAAGATCGGGGCATTACCCGGCCGGGGTGGATTCATGGTCCTCAACCCGGACACGGCCGATGTCGTCGATCGTTTCAGTTATCCGGCTGGAAACGGGATTCGCCTCCTTGTCCTTGGCGGGGTGAAGAATGCGGGATCCGGTTGTCTGTGCGCCGAGTATACCCTCCTTTCGGCGGTGCTGAGAAATGCGCAGTTTCTGCCCGGTGACGTTATTCTTCTCGACACGCCCGCCGGCCTCGAACATTTCGGGCGTGCGGTTGCTCAGGGGTTCTCGATTGCCCTTGTCGTAACAGATCCATCCTACAACGGGAGAGCTGTTGCAGGGCAACTCTGCCGTCTTGCGCACGAGTGTGGCATTCCGCAGATAGTCCTCGTGACGAACAAGGTCTCGGCGACAGGAAGGGATGTCCTCAAAAACGATTTCTCTCCCGGATACCTTTCCGGAAAAATCGAAGTACCCGAGGATCCCTGTATCAGGATCCATGAACGCTCTGTCGTTTCAGTACTGGATGGAGAATGTCCTGCAGCAAGGGCCATAGGAAGACTCGCACGGGTCATTTGTTCATGGGATGGTGAAAGGGGGCGTGAAGATCTATCTCAATGGAAAACTACACACTCATGAAAATATCGAGTGAAAGGAAAAAAGTCAAAAGAGGGAAAATGCGAAAAAATGTCTAATAAAGCCATAAAGGGACACTACTGTGTTCCCTGCGACCTTTGTGGGTGAAATTCGATGGTTCATGTCAGTATCAAAAGGGAAGACTGCACGGCGTGCAGTACCTGCTGGGAGACCTGCCCGGAGGTGTTCGAAGAGAATGGTGACGACAGCTTCAGCCAGATACGGGAAAAGTACCGCGCAGGCGGGAGTATATCC
>JAKPPB010000021.1 GCA_029547605.1 Methanobacteriota archaeon
GGAGTCAGGCGTGGGAGTATCCTTGAGGGTTTGAGAGTACCATTCACCAAATTCCTCATGGCGATAAAACTCTTCGAACTCGATACGTCAGTTCGAGAAGCCTCAAAACAACTGGGATTAGCCTATAACACGGTCTATAATATTCATTCTCTCATCAGGAAGGCAATACCACAACTGATGCGAATGCCTCCTCATTCTCCGGCGAGATTGAAATGGATGAATCGACCTTCGGAGGGAGAAGAAAAGGAAAACGCAGACGTGGGGCGGCAGGAAAGGTCCCTGTATTCGGCATCCTGGAACGAGGAGGCAAAGTGACCGTGGAGGTCGTGACCGATGTCCAAGGTGAAACACTCCTTGAAATGGCCATAAGGAAGGTGAAACGGGGGAGTCTCATCTACACTGATAAATTTGGTAGTTATAATGGCCTCGTCTCTTATGGGTTCAAACATCGGAAAATCGACCATGGAAAAAGATTCGCAAATGGAAAAGTGTACATCAATGGAATTGAGGGTTTCTGGTCTTTCGCCAAGGAACGATTGTTGAAGTATCATGGAGTCGATGCAGAGAAATTCCCTCTCTATCTCAAAGAATTGGAGTTCCGGTATAACCACCGTCACCGAGATCTTTATGATGACCTCATCCAAGTATTAGTTGGATATAGTCGCGTGGCTTATACTGAGTAATATCTTTTTTAATATCGTCACCTCATGGTCATCGACCCGGTGAATTCTCTTGATGAGACTCATCCCACTATTCTTTTCTTATGATTCGCCCCAATATGATACATGCGCAGTCATACGGTTAAGAAGGGTGTGGCAAGGTCCCCGAACAGGGCGCTCCTCAGGTCGCTTGGTATCACCGACCGGGAGATGGACCTGCCGTTCATCGGGATCGCAAACGCATGGAACGATATCGTTCCAGGGCATGTCCATCTCCGGAACCTGGCAGGAAAGGTGCGCGAAGGCATTGCTGCAGGCGGGGGTGTGCCATTCGAATTCGGGGTCATAGGAATATGCGACGGGGTCGCCATGGGCCACGAGGGGATGCGGTATGCGCTCCCTTCACGGGAAAATATCGCCGATTCGATCGAGCTCATGACCGAATCACACTGTCTCGACGGCCTGGTCTGCGTCGGTACCTGCGACAAGATTGTTCCCGGCATGCTGATGGCTGCGGCCCGCATCAATATCCCGACAATTGTGGTCACCGGGGGCAACATGCTCCCCGGGTACAGGGCGGGAAAGGATCTCTCGCTCATCGATGTATTTGAAGGAGTGGGAAGAGTCGCAGGCGGGTCAATGACCGAGCAGGAACTCGCCGAACTCGAGTGCTGCTCCATGCCCGGCTGTGGCTCCTGCCAGGGGCTCTACACGGCAAACACCATGGCCTGTATGACCGAAGCGCTGGGAATGTCGCTTCCCGGGTGCGGGGCGGCCCCCGCGGTCGATGCGGTGAAGCTTCGGATTGCCCGTGAGAGCGGGGAGCGGATCTGTGGGCTCATCGAGGAGAACATTCGCCCTCGCGATATCATCACGAAAGAGAGCATGGAGAATGCGGTTCGCGTGGACATGGCCCTTGGCGGGTCCACCAATACAGTGCTCCACCTGATGGCGATTGCTGCGGAGGCTCAGGTTCCGCTCACGCTTGATACGTTTAACCGCATCTCTGACACAACGCCACACCTCTGCAACATGCAGCCTGGGGGCCCTCACGCGATGGTAGCGCTGCACCGGGCAGGGGGTATCCCTGCACTCTTCCACCGTTTGGCAGGCATGCTCAACGATTCGCTGACCGTGTCAGGAGAGACAACCCTGGAGATCGCACGTACGCACCCTGTCCTCGATGAGAACGTAATCCGCCCCCTCGACAATCCAGTGCATGAGGGGGGCGGGCTCCGTATTCTGTTTGGCTCCCTTGCACCTGATGGTGCGGTAGTCAAATGCGGGGCGGTATCTATGGAGATGTGGCGGCACAGGGGCCCGGCGAGGGTTTTTGACGGCGAGAAAGAGGCAATGGACGCCATCCTCTCCCGCCAGATCAACGAGGGGGATGTGATCGTAATCCGATATGAAGGGCCAAAAGGTGGGCCGGGAATGCCAGAGATGCTCTCTCCCACTTCTGCACTGATGGGGCTTGGGTACACCAGGGTGGTGCTGATCACGGATGGCAGGTTCTCGGGAGGGACGCGGGGACCCTGTATCGGGCACGTAGCACCTGAAGCCGCATCTGATGGCCCGATAGGGCTGGTCAGGGATGGTGACCGTATTGAGATTGATTTATTTGAACGGCGTCTTGAACTTCATGTAAAACCGCAAGAGCTCGAGAAAAGGAAAGCGACCCGTACCTCCCCTCAAAAGAAGATAACAGGGGTTCTCGCCCGCTACGCCGAAATGGTCGGGCAGGCAAATACCGGCGCCGTGTTCAGGTAATCCCCTGGGCAGTCACACCATCTCTTTTTTCAGCATCGCCCGGGTGAGGTCCTCTTCAGGCCTGAAATAGAGGTCATCATGCCCCTGCCAGGTCCCGCAGTTATGGAAGACCACGGCTGGTACCCCGTTATTGCTCTCTCCCATTACGAAGTTTGCAAACCCGGCGATCTCGTCAACCACGGCCTCCTCGGTGATCTTGAGCACATGACCAAAGAGATCGGTATCGCCCCTGAAGTCCCGGATCGCGGTCATGCCGCTCCACCCGATTGCATGCCCGATCTGCCCCCTCCGGAATGACCTCCCGCAGGTGTCAGTGATGATAACCCCGATTGACTTACCCGTGGAATTCCTGATTGCCTCACGGACCTCGGCTGCTGCGGCCATCGGGTCAGGCGGAAGCAGGATGACCATGTCGTCTTCGATATTGCTCTGGTCAACCCCTGCCCTGACACCGATATGTCCGCATGATACCTCAGAGAGAACGAAGGGGTACTCGAGCAGGACATCGGTCGAGGCATCGAGTACCGCCTGGATGAACCGGGGGTCCTCATGGGTCTTTCCCGCAATACGGGCAGCCCGTTCTGAGGGGGTGATATCAGCAAGCTTCCTGGTATATCCCTTCGCTTTCGAATAGACTGATGATGCGATGCAGAGGATGTCCCCATCGGCAAACGCGGTCCGCTCGCAGATGAGTGCCGGGAGATCGTCTCCCTCGTGGATGATGGGGAGTCCCCTGACTCCCTCGACGTGGATCTGCATGGTGGTTGCCCATCCCTTGTAGAGAGCATAGAACGGGGACGAAATTGAACCTATTGTTTCTTTCCAGGAACCCTCATGAGCAGTCCCGGCGAAGGAGGTTCGTAACCGGCCCCGATCATATCCGGGAAAATTGAACTGACGGGAATATCCAAAGTGAATGAGTGGCTGACATACCCTTCGTCAGAACTTCTCGGGAAAACTGATGTGGAACCTTGTCCCTGGGGGGCCCCCGACCTGCATCTCACCGCCTATCTGCCGGACGAGAACCGTCACCAATTGCAGCCCCAGCGTTGGCGCCTGGGTGATTTCCAGTCCAGGCGGGAGCCCGACACCATCATCGTTGACATCAAGGGAGAAGCGGTGGTCGGGATTGAGATGGAGGGCAACCAATATCGTGCCTGCCGCTCTGCCGGTGAATGCATACTTGAAGGCATTGGTGAGGAGCTCATTCAGGATGAGGCCGCAGGGGATGGCGGTATCGAGATCGATATTCACATCATCGATATCCTGCTCGATCGAGATGTCAGACCTGAGCATATACGAGTTCATCAGGTCTGTGATGAGGCTCTGGATGTAGTCCCGGGTGTTGATGAACCCAAGATACTTCGACTGGTAGAGCTTCTCGTGGACCAGCGCCATGGTCTTTACCCGCATCTGGCACTCCTCGAGTTTCTCGATTGACTCCGGGTCCGTGAGGTAGTTGGTCTGCAGTTGCAGAAACCCCGAGATGACCTGCATGTTGTTCTTGACACGGTGGTGGACCTCTTTTATGATCACCTCCTTCTCCCGCAACGACGCCTCAAGGCGGTTCTCGTACCGCCTGCGCTGCGAGATGTCAAAGTGGATGCCTACCCAGGAAACGATTCTGCCTGACGCATCCCTCATCGGTGCCCCCCTGCTCAGGACGAAATGCTCGGTTCCCTGCCAGTCGACGATCCGATATTCGTAGTCCCAGAAACAGCCCGCCTCGACGCACTGCCTCCAGTCGTTCCGGGTGGATTCCCTCTCTTCAACGGGCAGTTTACTCATCCAGCCATCCCTCCTGCACTCATCGAGAGTCATCCCGATAAGGTCAAGGAACGACTGTGAGGCATAGGTGAGCGTCCCGTCCGCATCGGTGACCCAGACCCCAAAGGGGATCAGTTCACCGATCATGCGGTAACGCCGCTCGCTCTCCTTCAGGGCATGCTCGGCCTCTTTCCTGGCGCGTAGATCCCTGATGATGGTGATGACTGCTGGTGAACGGTAGTATTCAATCACCTTGCTGCTGATCTCGACAGGGACATAACTCCCTTGCCGGGTTTTGAGGAGGGTCTCGCGTATGGAAATGCCTTTTTTTCGAATCTCCTGGACCCATGTTGCCGTGGCCTCGCCTGCAGGGAGGATATCAAGGTCCCGGAGATGCATCTCTTCGAGTTCCTGACGTGAATATCCCGACTGCTCGCTTGCGAGAGCATTGGCCTCGAATATCCTCCCCTCGAAATCATGGATGATGATGGCATCCCCTGCACTGTCAAAGAGCGCCCGGTAATGGATCTCAGTATACCGAAGTTCGTCCTTTATCCGCTTCCGCTCGGTGATATCAACGGTCGAGCAGATCACTTGGTCCCCTGAAGTCCTCGATGCGGTGATCAGCACCCATACCCTGCTCCCGTCCTTCTTCTTCAGGGTGACTTCGGCATCGCTAATCTTGCCCTCGTTCTCGAGTTTCTGGAAGAATCCTTCCCTCTCCCCAACGTCAGGAATGATATCTGCGATGTGCAGTGTGCCCATCTCCTCAAGGGTATAACCCAGGAGGGAGGCCACCTGGGTGTTGGCCAGCCTGATCATCTGGTCCCCTGACGCAAACGTGAAGATACCTGACTGAGAATTAAGGAAGATATCCCGGAATTTTCGTTCTTTTGCAATTTCGTTTGAAAATGCAGAGATTACCACGCCAAGCGTGATGAAGATGTAAAACCAGGCGCTGCTGGATGCATAGAGCCTGATATCGAACGGGCCGTAAAGGTACACGAGCGCGAGGTAGATCCAGCCCAACAGAATCGTGAAATAGATGCCTATCCTGGGCTGTGAGTACGCGATCAGGATGACCGGTATGATGTAAAAGTAGGGGAAGATATCGTAAATCCCGCTTTTCAGGCTGAAGATGGTGGTCAGCACGATTGCAAAAGTGATCGCCGCAGTGATCAGGAAAATTGCCAGGTTCATCCTTGAAATCTCTCTCATACCCCGCGCCTCTTGCTTACCCTGCAACAGGTGCAGGGTGCTTTATTTTTCATCGCGGGTTCTGTGCTGATAAAATTACCCAAGGTCATCCGGTAACGCAAAGCATCCATTTTATCTAGCTCATCCGCAAGAGACTATCTCATGCAGGAGGCACTCCATGGTCCAGAAGAAAGTGATGATTGTCGAGGATGAGGGGGTGGTTGCGCTCTCGCTCAAGTCAACACTCTCAAAGATGGGATATACCATTACCGGCATAGCAATCACCGGCAAGGAAGCGCTCTCCCTTGCGCTCGAAACCCAGCCAGACGTCATCCTGATGGACATTCACCTCAAGGGTGACATGGATGGCATCCAGACAACGGAGGAGCTGAACAAGGTCACCGATATCCCGGTTATCTACCTGACTGCGTACGCCGACGAAGAGACGCTCAGCCGCGCACTTCGGACCGAGAGCCATAGCTATCTCGTCAAGCCTTTCAATCCCCGGGAACTCTATTCGAACATCGAGTTCGCCATCTACAAGCGGCGGCTGAAGGAGAAGATCGGGAGTGCACGCGAGAAACTGGAACTGTTCCTCACCAGGAGCCCTGACTGCGCCTATATCATCAATCTCCAGAACCGCATCGTCTTTGCCAACCCGTCATCCGAGATCCTCACTGGCTATAAATCCACAGAGGTGGCAGGCAAGGACGTGTTTGCGCTCCTGAACCTTGCTTCATCCAGGAAGGACGAGGCCGGAGATGAGACCCTCCATCGTCTCCTCTCTCTTGATGCCATGTATTACCTCCCGGGAATCGCGCTCATCACGATGAAGAGCGGGAAGATGCGGACCGTCTCCCTGAAGGCAGGTATCATCAAGGAGGAGAACGGGCAGACAAAGAATATCCTGCTTCTCATCAGGAGGGCCTCGTCACCAGACCTCGCTTGAGGGAGCAACCATGTGGGAAGATCCCAGGTTGTCCTTACTCCTTACCACCAATCCCGTAATGCTTCTTTAAGAAAACCCTGACCTTCTCGGATCCCTGCCAGCTGGTGTTCAGTCGGTCGAGGATGTCGTTGATCTCCCGCGCCTGGGCCAGGATCTTTTGGGCATACTCTCCTTCCTCGAATCCCGCGAGCATCACGATCACAGATAGGGGGTTTCGGATCTGGTCATTCAAGGAGGACAACTGCTGCATGTTCCTCTCGATCTGCTGGTATGCCTCCCGTTCCCGCCGTTCGTTCTCTTTCTGTTCGGTGATATCTTTGCCGACCGATAGATACTCGGTGACATTTCCTCTCTGGTCAAAGAAAGCCCGGTTGATCCATTGCTGCCACCTGACCTGATTGCCCTCCAGCAGGCAACGTAACTCCGTTGTACCGACAGGATTGTTGGGGGTAAGGGAGGCAAAATGTGCATCCACGCGTGCCTGGTCGTCAGGGTGGATCGGGAGCCGGAAGATATATCCCGTAATATCCTCGGCCCGCTTCCTGAAGTAGGCGAGGAAGGCATCGTTAGCAAAGAGCACGTTTTTATTCGGGAGATACCGGAAGATCATATCGGTCTGGTCCTGGACGACTGCCCGGAACCGCCGCTCACTCTCCCGTACCTGCTCTTCTGCACGGATCCGGTCGGTGATATCAACGAGCACCCCGATGAACCCGGCAATCTTCCCGTCAGTATCATGGTAGGTTGCCTTCTTCACGAGCACATCGCGGGTGGTATGGTCCGCATGCGGGAACTTCGCCTGGTAGGACTGGATGCCGCGATGGGTGAGGAGGAACCGGTCCTTCTCCTGGTTCAGGACAGCAATTTCGGGGGGGAGGAGATCGGCATCGGTTCTGCCGATAATCACTGATCGCGGAATGCCAAGATAGCTTTCAAACGCGGTGTTGCACCCGACATAGATACACAAGGGGTCCTTGTAGTAGACCGGGCTCGGGATGGTATCAATCAGCTGCTGGAGGAACTCTACCTGCTGGTTCAGGGAGATGGTACGCTCTTTCACTCGCTCTTCCAGTTCACGGTTCATAATCTGGAGGGCGTCTTCTGCCGCTTTCCTGCCGGTGATGTCATAGATTGCACCCTGGACTGAACAGGGCTTACCTGATAGTCCCGGGACCACGCGGATCAGTTCGTGCACCCACGTGACCGCACCATCTTTCCGCATGATACGGTAGTCCCGTGTTACCTGCCCTGATACCATCTTGGCTATTTCCCGGTTATGATCCTTGACCCGGTTTGCATCGTCAGGGTGGATCAGCTCTTCCCACGAAGGATTTCCCATGAGGAGTTCCTCCGCGGTGTATCCCGAGATTGGTTCGACAGCACCCTGGAAGAACTCATAGGAAAAGTCATGCCTTCTCCGGTACGCGATACCAAGGAAATTCTGGACGAATCCGCGGTATCGCTCCTCGCTCTCGGCAATTTTCCTGTTGAGATCATTGGTATAGATTGCGATCTCAATCGCGGTCCGTATCTCCCGTTCCTGGTAGGGTTTGAGGATATATCCGTACGGGCGGGTCACCTTTGCCTTCTCGATGATCGCGGAATCGGCAAAGGCCGTGAGGTAGATGACCGGGGCATCATGGAACTCCGCGATCTTTCCTGCAGCCTCGGTCCCGTCCATGGTACCATCGAGGGATATGTCCATCATGATAAGGTCAGGGGCAGTCTCCCGTGCAAGGCGGATCGCGTCGTCAGCGGTAGGCGCTGTTCCCACTACGTGGTATCCCATCCCGGTAAGTAACTGCCTGAGATCCTCTGCGACTATCTGCTCATCCTCGACGACAAGGATCCCTATGGAAGCCATACACAATTCCGTACTTGGTTCATGGGTGCACTCCATATATGAAGAATGCTCATTTGTGCAACAGTAATTGGTGACGCTCTGGGGGGATATGCCCGGCTTGAAAAGTTATCCTGCCTCTTGCGTTACACAGAGAGTCGCGTGCGCTCCAACCATACCTATATTTCTGTTAAAAAGAATGGTAGATCAGACTGCATGGAACCGGCGGCATGTACCAGAGACGGTATTTCCGGTATAAATACCGTATCCGGGATCTTCGCTGGTTCCACATTCGAATCAACAACCTCACGTACGATTCCTCGGTCCCGGTTTCTGAATGGTGGTAAGCATATCGGACGCTGCCTGCATGCCTGCAGCAAGCGAATCGATCACTTTGATATTTCACGTCGAAATGCACTTGGTCAAAACAAGCTCATGCACCCCGAAACGATGAAACGATTGGCAGGCACGAACAACCCTCGTACCATTCCTGTCCAAGACCCGGGAATTTTGGTGAGCGGGGGCCTGTTCGGTGGCATCATCACTGACGGAGGTGGCACGACTGGTTGCTGTGGATGATACACCGTTAAAGAGACGTGTACCCTTCTTCATCGCCTGCGGGATTCTTGTCCTCCTGATTGTTATCGCAGGGGTCTTTTTATACCAGTCCCAGGAGCAGCAGGCGAGAGTGACTGCAACAGAGCAACTGCGTTCTATCAGTTCCCTAAAAGCTGACGAGATTGCACGATGGAGGTCAGACAGGATTTATGATGCACGTACGATCTCTGCGAGCGGTTTTTTCATTGAAGGAGTGTCGGAGTACCTCTCTTCCCCCAGTGAGAGCAAGGAGAGGGTGATACTGACCCGTTTTCGGGAGGTCAACCAGTCAGTCCATTATCATAATGTTATCCTCGTTGATCAGAACGCTACTGTCATTTTGAGTCTTGATCCCGGAGTCGGATCGATCAGCCCGATGACTGCGTTATCAGTAACAGAATCGCTCCAAAATGGCACTGCGGTCATGACGGATTTCCACCTCATGCCCGGGACGGATCACCCGCACCTGGATGTAGTTGCACCCCTCATATCATCAAG
>JAKPPB010000041.1 GCA_029547605.1 Methanobacteriota archaeon
TTATAAACTCAAAGAAAAATTCCTCTCGTGGTGATTGAGTAAATTGAGAAATATCTGAGCTCTGAGATACTTAGAATTCTTTTATATTTTTCGAAATGATTGCGATATAGAACCGGACACCAGGTGTCAGAGCCCCAGCCGTGATTTGAACACGGGACCTGCTGATTACAAGTCAGCCGCTCTGCCAGCTAAGCCACTGGGGCGCCATATACTGTTGCCGCCAAGGAGTGAAAAAGGTGGCGACAGGAGAGAGGGATGGACTATATCGGTGGTTCTCTCTCATTATAATCGCTTCAGTTCATGCATACGGCAGAAAAGAGAATTCCCATGCAGGAATTCCTGCTGGCACCAGTGATGCATGAGGCATTTTGCACATTCCTCCCATTTCCCGGCGCAGGGAACCAAACCTTGATAACACCGCCGGATGAGTGCTGATTCACAATGGGTGAGATCGCACTCCTTGTCCTGGAAGGGCCCTGGTGGACACCCGCCCACAAACCAAAGCGGCCCTCGGTGCTCCCATTCCAGGAGGGTCTCGAGAAATACAAGGGCAATTTCAACATCTACTACTCAAACTTTTACGAAAAACAGAGCTTCAAGCGGGCACTCGAAGATGACCTGGCTCATGCACGGGAGGACCGTCTCTTCCTCTACATCGCCGCCCACGGCGGGAGCCGGATGGTAGGGGCGCTGGAGGCAGAGGGGGGAAAGACTCTCACCAGTGGGATGCGGCTCACCACGCTCCTCCGGGATGTGCGGCGCGTGGCACGAAACGCCAATATCGAGGGCGTGCTGCTCGGGTCCTGCACCCTCGGGGCGAACAGGGCCGACCTCCTCGCCACCCTGAAAACCTCACCACTCGCCTGGATATTCGGCTATGCCTGCGAGATCGACTGGATACCGAGCACACTGATCGACCTCTCCCTCCTCGAGCATGCCATGGCGCTGAAGAAGGAAGACCTCCGGAGCAGGACAAAGATAATCGGTGCATTCTCTTCAGCGCTCAGCCGGTTCTCCGGGGAGTTTCCCATCTGCAAGGAGGAGAACCGGTCTGTCCCCCTGAAATATGCCATCTCCCTCCTTGGAAAACCACGGCGACCGCATGCCGTCCCCGGGGATCTGACCAGGGCGCTGCTTGGAACACTCGGCTGGGACGCGGCCTGATGCCTAAAGGCCGGTTCTCTCTCCTTTCCTGTGTGGCAGCCGTTGTAACAGGAGAGAAGGGATCCCTGACCTTCATGGCATGCCCGCAGCAAGGGGGGGACCGGGAACACCCGGGGGAAGATTTACCCCTCCCGGTCCTTTCCCTGGCGGTCCCAGAGCACTCTGCCCCTGTACGTGATTCGGGTAATACGGTGGTACGGGATAGGGGACGTCTCAGGCTCTTCCCCTATCTCCATGTACTGGGAATCAAGGTTCAGGACCCTCTCACCGCTCACGCAGGACTCGTTTCCCGGCGCCCCCCTGTCAATGTAACAGACCTGGACATCGGAAAAGACGAATGCCGGGTCATGGTAGCACCGGAGCAGGATCCCGCGGCTCTTCCTCACCGGTCCTCCCACCCGTGGACTACCATGCACGAAGGATGAGCCCGGTCATGGAAGACCTGGGTTGTCGCCACCCGGATGTCCGCGTAGGTGTCTTTCATCGGGTTATTGCCGGAGTTGGTGTTCCTGTCCCAGCAGGGGAAGTTGCTGCTCGTCACCTCAAGCCTGAGGGAATGGCCCTTCCGAATCTGCACCGCAGTGCTCCCGCCGTCGATGCGGAAATCATAGACGGTTCCCGGCGAGAGAAGTGAAGGATGCTCCAGAGAGTCCCGGAACCTCGCACGGAGAATGCCTGACGTGAGGTTGATCGCCCGCCCTGACGGTGAGACGTCCACCAGCTTCACGCAGAAATCGGTATCCGGGACATCGGTCGCCGCAAAGAGCGTGACTGAAACGCTCCCCGCGATGCAGAAGGGTGTCTGCAGGGGGGACGCGGTATACACAAGCACCTGGTTGATCGCCTCCACCATCCGCTGGTCGGCAGGCCCCATGGGGGTGATGCCTGGAATGCAGCACGACTGGCCGCCGAGGCTCGGGATCGGGTCCCTTGGGTTGTAGACATAGACATCTGGAGGTTCGTCCCCCGGCAACTGGCAGGTGAGGGATCCGTCGCCCGAAAGAGAGTTTGCCCTTCCGCCGCTGTGAAGAAAGAATGTCACAGGCTCTGCCCTTGCCGGGGGCCAGGAGGCGTCCTCCCTCCATGCATTCTCGCCCAGCATGAAATAGCGAACCCTCGGCTCTTCCATGATACCGTTCTCAAGCCCCTTGAGCCAGTAATCGAACCACCGCACCTGCAGGTCGTCCATGCGGCTCGCCGCGGCATCCCCAAGGTCGCAGGGGCCGAGGATCCGGTTCCAGGGGTTGTGGTACCATGGGCCCATCACCAGTTTCTGGTTCTCCCTCGCCTCTGCCGACCCTGCCTGCGTCCGGAACCCCTCGTAGAGGCGGAGGTCCCCGTCCCTGAATATGTCGTACCAGCCGCCGATGTGCAGGGCAGGCACCCTGATCCGGGGATAGCCCCGCTCGATGCTCCACCGCTGCCAGTAGGCATCATACGAGGAGTGATCGATCCACTCGAAGAAATACGGGGCAAGATCATGGGCGCGGAGCAGGGGAAACGACTCCAGCGGGAGCCAGTGCCACCAGTCATGCATCGACTGTATCGACTTCCAGAGCGTGGCCTCGTACCCCGAGAGTCCCTTCCGCCGGGCGGTTCCGGTCGCGAGGTACAGTGCCCAGGTCAGGTTGAAGGAGAGTGCAAATGCCCCCCCGTTGTAAGCCCATCCCTCGAAGAGGTGCGGCGAGCAGAATGCCGGGCAGATGCAGGTAAGATGCGGTGGTGCAAGCGATGCCGCCATCAGCTGGGTCAGCCCACCATACGAGAACCCGTACATCCCCACCTTTCCGGACGAGCCCGGGAGCGCGGCCGCCCACTCCACGGTATCGTACCCGTCCTCCGCTTCGTGGCGGAACGGGGAGAACTCGCCGCCGGAGGCCCACCGGCCGCGGATGTCCTGCGATACGACGATGTAGCCCCGGCCGGCGTACGACGATGGGTGCGCGTAGGAGAATGTCTCGGCATGGATCTTGTCGTAGGGCTGCCGGATGAGAAGGACCGGCCAGGGCCCATCCCCGGATGCCGGCCGGTATACGTCTGCGGCAAGCATCGTCCCGTCCCTCATCTCTGCCATGACGTCCCGTTCCACGATCGAACCCGCAATCCTCTGCTCCACAAAAACCCTCCCTGATCTGACAAGGGTGTTCTCACCTGATATGACCTTCCCCGTTCCTGTCCGGCGGAATACTGTCCCGCAACCCGATGCCCTGAAAAACAGCGTGAGAGGTATATTGAAGGAGGAGAGGGCAGAGACAATCATGAGGGGGTTTAATCGTCCCGGCGGTGATAGACGAGAATCATGAGGTTATTCTTCCCTCTCACGATATACATCGTCATCATCATAATACTCTTCGCCGGTTGTATTTCACGGGGAGGGGAGCCTCCCCTGGCGACCACCACCCCCACAACACTCGCACCCTCGACAGCCGGAACCACCGTCGCACCAAACTCCCCGGACATTTCTCTTGAGGCTGCTCCCGGCCGCTATAACCCGCTCATGTCATCCACTGTCGGAATTCGTCTTTCAGCAAGGTATAATGCATCTGTCCCGGTGGTCTACAACTGGACTGCAGACTACGGATATTTCGTGACGTGGAATGCCCCGGATTACAGGGTCACCATCGACAACCGGAATATCGTCACTGATCAGCCTTCCATCTACTGGTCATATCCGACTGCTGATATGGGAACAAAGAAACCGCCTGTTACGATCCGCCTCGTCATAGAGACGGAACGGCTGATCCATGGCGGCAGTGGGGGCCGGGGTACTATCGCCTGGAAGGAGATCCATATCGGCTGGGTGGGCAATGATACAGCGGTTGCCGAGATCTGATATCCCTTTCCAAAGGCATTATTCAGTCAGAAGAAGAAAAATTACACAATGACGCACCTGTCGGTGGACATCGGGGGACGGCCGGGGATCGACTGCAGGGGGTTCTGCGAGTACTGCTACTTCAAACACGTGAAGGAGACTGCCCCCCTCGGCTGCCGCTACTGCCCGCCGTACATGAAGGGATGCGATTACTGCAGCCGGAGCGTGAGGGAGTATTACAGGGGGTTCCGGGACCTCCGGGAGATCGCCGACGATGTCCTTGCCCGCCTGCAGGTCATCCCGGACGAGGTGAGCAGGGTCACCATCAGCGGCGGGGGGGACCCCAGCTGCTACCCGTGCTTCACCGACCTCGTCGAGCTTCTCTCGAGCATGGAGGCGCCGCTGCATATCGGGTACACGAGCGGGAAAGGATTCGACGACCCCGGGATCGCAAGGTTCCTCGTCGACTCGGGCCTCTCAGAGGTCTCCTTCACCGTCTTCTCCGTGCGGCCGGAACTGCGAAGGCAGTACATGCACGACCCCACGCCAGATGCCTCCCTTGCGGTGCTCGATACGCTGTGCGGGAAGATCGATGTGTATGCAGCCTGCGTGGTTCTTCCGGGGATCAACGACGGCCCGGTGCTCGAGGAGACCTGCGAATGGCTCGAAGAGCGGGGTGCAAAAGGTATCATCCTCATGCGGTTTGCAAACCGGGTGGACCAGGGCCTGGTGCTCGGGAATGCACCGGTGCTTCCCGGGCAGAGAGTGCAGGAGGTCAAGGAGTTCCGGGACATGGTCACCGGCCTCTCCCGGCAGTTCCGCATCAAGGTCAGCGGGACGCCACTCTGGGACCCGCAGATCGGCTCCCCGTTTGCACTCGCCCGCGAGCCCGATCTTCTGAAGAAACTCCCCAAAATCGAGCGCAAGGCAAGCGTAATCACGGGCAGGATCGCTGCACCATTCATCAGGGAGATCCTCTCCTCGAGGGGGAAAGGTGCAAGGGTGGTACCGGTCGAAAAAGATATCGCGTGCCTGATCACCATCGGCGACCTCGCGAACCTCGATCCCGCCAGGCTCGAATCCCTGGTGATAGTTCCCGGGAGATCTTTTGTTTATGACCGCGAGGCGGAAGAGGTGCTCTCCCGCGACGGGATTGCCCGGACCGTGATGCGTGGTCCTGACACCCTCACCGCCGACGCCGAGACGAGCATGGGGATGACGCGAAACGAGGTGCTCTCCATGGAGATGGACGCGTTCAGGGACCTCATTCTCCTGATCAACCGCTTCGGCAGCGTCTGAAGCGCTCCTGCCGTACACGATAGAATTAATATTCCACCACCGAAAGGAAATACAGCACTTCTGGATAGTGCTGGCAGATGTAAGTCCGACGTGCGGCAACGCACGGGCCAGGGTCGTTCCCCGGCCTTTGGGATTACGGAGAGTCAGCGTGACTCTTTTCGGATTTACATTGCGTAATCGGAGGTGAATTGCACAATGGCAAGAATGCATGCACGACGCAGAGGGCACTCGGGATCTGTGCGGCCCTTCCGCAAGGAGGCCCCTTCCTGGGCGAATACCGATGTCGCGGCGATCGAAAAGATCATCCTGGACCTGCGAAAGGAGGGTGTCTCCACCAGTAAGATCGGGATGATCCTCCGCGACCGCCACGGCGTCCCTGACGTCAAGCTGGTCACCGGGAAGCGGATCGGCCAGATACTCAAAGAGAAGGGCATGGAGCCCGAGATCCCCGAGGACCTGCGAAACCTTATCGTAAAAGCCCTTGGGCTCAGGAAGCACCTGGGAGAGAACAAGAGCGACCTGCACAACAAGCGGCAGCTGCAGCTCACCGAGTCCAAGGTCCGCCGCCTCGTGAAGTACTACACCGGGAACGGGAGGCTCCCGAAGGACTGGAGCTACAAGCCGGAGAGCGCCGAGATCCTCCTCTCACGATAATTCCCATGTCCCTTGACGAGGCCGCACACAGGCTTGCCGAACACCTCGGCAGGCAGGAGTTCGTGGAAGTCTACGCCCATCACGACGCGGACGGGATCGCGGCAGGCTCCATCCTCTGCATGGCCATGCTCAGGAGAGGCATCCGTTTCCGGCTGCGGGTCCTGCCGCGTGTGAGCCCGGCCGCCTTTTCCCCTGAGACCCCGACGCTCCTCTGTGACTTCGGGTCGGGTATCGAGGACCTTCCGGGAAGCGTGATGGTGGTCGACCACCACATCCCCTACTTTGGGGGAGAGCTGCAGGTCAACCCCCGCCTGCATGGCATCGACGGTGACCGCGAGCTCTCCTCGGCTGGGGCGGCCTTCCTGGTCGCGCAGGGCCTTGGGGACAACCGGGACCTCGCAGGTCTTGTGATGCTCGGAGTTCTCGGCGACGGGCAGGCCCTTTCGGGAATGAACCTCTCGCTCTTCAACGACGCCGTTGCACAGGGGATCATCACCCCCGGGCAGGGGTTCCTGCTCCCGGGCCGGGATGACCACGAGCGGCTGTATGGAGCCCTCAACCCCTACCTGCACCAGGTGAGCGGGGACGAGATGGCAGTCGCGGACCTCCTTGAGAGTGCCTCGTCAGGAGACAGAGTCTCCCTCGACAAACTCATCTCGCTCCTTGTCCTCCGTCTCAGTCCCTTCGCACCGGAGGAGACACTCGAAAGTATCTACGGGGCCCGCTATGACCTGCAGCGCGAGGTGATTCCGGACGCCCACACGCTCGCTGCAGTGGTGGACGCCTGTGGAAAATCCGGGTACGGGGGGCTCGCATCCTCGCTCTGCCTCCGGTCAACGGTTGACCTTGACGTGGCGTGGGACCTCTCGTTCCAGCATCGAGGACGGGTGATCCAGGCACTCAGGACGGCGTGTACCGGTGACGGTGCCCCCCAGTTCGTCGAAGTCGACGATGTAAAGGTGGCAAGCGATGTCGCTGACGCCCTCTCCAGGGACTGCCTCCAGAAGGGGCCGGTGATGGTTGCCGCCCGGCATGATGAGCTCTGTCACCTCTCCGTACGATGCCCGAGAGGAATGGAGATGGACCTCGGCGGGGCTGTTCGCGAAGCGGCCATGCAGTGCGGCGGGTTCGGCGGTGGCCACAGGTTCAGGGCCGGGGCCACCATCCCGTGCGCACGCCTGGAGGAGTTCCGGAGCCTCATCGAGAGGTCGGTGGCCGCATGATGGAGATCCGCGGCGAGATACGGACCAGGCATCAGAATGCCGCATGCGTGGCACCGGCTCTCTGCCCCGACAACCTCCAGAGTATGCGGACATATGCAGAGGGAGACCTCGTGATCACGGTCATAAAGGGGAACTCGCTGCGGTCGGTGATCGCTTCAGTCGACGACTACCTGATGAACCTGGCAGTCGCGGAGGAGATGTGTGGCTTTGGGCAATGATTGCACACCACATGGGTGAGTCGCAAGAGGATGGAAGAGGGATTGTGAGCGTATCGGAGAACAACCGGTAGAATCCTAACAGAATGGTGAATACATGGCAAAAAAGAAACAGGCTGGACGGAGAGTAGAAGGCTGGAAAGCCAAGAGCTGGTACAAGGTGTACTCCCCCGAGGTCCTTGGTAAGACCTACATCGGGGACACCATTGCAAACGACGCCGAGAACGTGGTGGGCAGGATCATGCAGACCACTCTCGGTGAGATCATCAATGACTATGCACGGCAGAACGTGAAGATGAAGTTCCGGATCGCAGAGGTCGCCGGGGACTCGGCGTACACCGAGTTCCTGGGCCACGAGCTCTCCCGGGATTACATGCGATCCATGATCAAGCGGCGCACCTCGCGGATTGACTGCCATGTCCCGGTCATAACAAAGGACGGGAAGAAACTCGATCTCACGGTGACGTGCTTCACACTCACCCGGGCAAACCTCTCCCAGGTGCATGCGATCCGAAATCTCATCTCTGCCATGGTCGGAAAGATCGGTACGGAATCCGAGATGAATGGCATCATCAATGGCATCGTGAGCGGCGAGATCTCGAGGGAAGTCTTCAAGGCGGTCAAGCCCCTCTTCCCGGTACGGCGGGTCGAGGTCATCAAGTCAAAAGTCGGCGTTGCCAAGGCGATCTGAAGGGGCCTGTCCCCTTCGATCCAGGGCTCACCGCTTTTTCTGGCTCTTTTCTCCCCGCAGCAACACGGGGAAACGGTCAAACATAAGACAGGGAACAGACTACTCTTCTGGTAATGACGGCGCACAAGATCCTCCTCCTCGTCCTTGACGGCATCTCGGACCGCCCCTGTCCTGAACTTGGGAACCGGACTCCCCTCCAGGCAGCACTCACCCCGGTGCTCGACCGGATGGCAAGTGATGGCATATGCGGTATCATGGACACCATCGGCCCCGGAATCCGTCCTGGCTCGGACACCTCGCATCTGAGCCTGCTCGGCTACGACCCCTACAGGTACTACACCGGCAGGGGTCCGCTCGAGGCAGAGGGGAGCGGGATCCGCATGGAGGCCGGGATGATCGGTTTTCGCTGCAACTATGCCACACTCGACGAGCAGGGCAGGGTCACCGACCGCCGGGCAGGGAGGATCCACGGCACCGAGCCCCTCTCCGCGGCCATCCAGGAGAGGGTGGACCTCTCATCGCTTGGAGTAGAGTTCCTCTTCCGCTCCGGTACCGGGCATCGCGCCGCCCTCGCATTCAGGGGGGAAGACCTTGGGGTCGCGGTCACGTCGAACGACCCGAAGAAGGACGGGGTTCCTCCGCTCCCGTTCTCGGCCCGGGACGGCACCGACGCGGACAGGAATACCGCACGGGCGTTGCAGGAATTTGTCCGCCAGGCAGAAGAGATACTGAAGAACCACCCCCTCAATGCAACGCGTGTGGCGCAGGGCCTTCCCCCCGCGACCACCGTCCTCATCCGGGGCGCGGGGAGGATGGGGCATTTTGAACCATTCTCCTCACGGTACGGCCTCAAGGGGTGCGTCATCTCTGCAGCTGCCCTCATTGCAGGAATCGGGACCGCAGTCGGCCTTTCCAGGGTGGAGGTCCCGGAGATCACCGGTTCGGCAGATACCAACCTTGCCGGAAAGGTCCGGGCTGCCATAGGCGCCTTCAGGGACGCGGACTTCGTGCTGGTGAACATCAAGGGTGCCGACGAGGCAGGGCACGACGGGAAAGCCAGGGCGAAGATGATGTTCATTGAGAGAATCGATTCGGCCCTGGCGCCGCTCATCGGCCTCGAGGACTGTATCATTGCCATCTGCGCAGACCATTCCACGCCATGCAGCGTCAAAGACCACAGTGCCGACCCCGTGCCACTCGTCATCTGCGGCGAGGGGGTCAGGACCGACAGGGTGACTCACTTCGACGAGGTCTCCTGCGCCGAGGGGGGCCTCAACAGGATCTCCGGCGGTTCGCTGATGCCAATCCTGCTGGACCTGGTCAACCGGTCCCCGAAATACGGAGCCTGAAGAGCCATGTCTGCCATCATGCGCCCGCACGAAACCCTCGTCTCAAAGGTCTTTGAACTCCCCGAAATACAGTGCATCGAGCCCGGGTTCGCAGACCTGCCGGACGACACCTTCACGGCATGGATGGAGGAGCTCCCTGCAGACCAGGCGCGGCTCCTTGTCGACGAGGACTCCGACCCGCTGGCAATTGCCTTCCATACAGACCGGGGCTGGCTTGCCGGCTCCTTTCACCTCCGGGAACCGACCCTTGCGCTGATCGAGCACTTTGAGGAACTGAACGGCGACATCTTCCAGGAAGACCGGGCGGTCTGGGAGGAGGCCGTCAGGGAGTATTACAGCCTTATCTTGATGGAGACTACCGCTCCTGCACTCGAGGACCTCAACCCCGCAAGGACCGGCCAGGTCCGCGATCTCCTCGCAGAGTGCTGGGGAGAGCGGGAAGGAGTCTCCTGCCTTGACTGCGGCTGCGGCTCCGGGCTCGGGTCGCTCCTGCTCCGTGAGCGCGGGATGCGTCCGCTCTCCTACGACAACGATGCGAGCCTCCTCTCACTCGGCCTCTCCAGGGGCAGGCTTCTCCCAGGCGAGACCATGTGCATCGACGCCACATACGCAAGCCGGTACAGCAGGGGTGCCGAAGCGGGGCTCGGGCTCATGTTCGGGGAGATCAATGCGTTCAACGAGCAGGAATGGGAGATGATCACCGCCGAGTTACTGGCGCTTACGAAGGACTGTCTTCTCACGGTCGGCACCGAGCGCGAGGCGCATCTGATCAAGTCCTGGGCGGAAGCCCGGAGGTGCCGGGTGGAGGTCCGGGAGAATGCCCGGGATCCCATCTATGACCGCTGGGTCTGCCTGATCGACCGGGAATGAGATGGCAGACCGCTCCTCCCCCGTTTCGCGAAACATTGTGGACTTGCCAGATGGGCAGCTTCTCTTTACCCCGTCCCCCCGACTCCGCGCATTCTACCTCCTTCTTTTGATCCTGGTCGTCTGGATCGCCATCCTCCCATGGTTCATCCTGGCTGCAGTCACTTTTCCCGGCCACCTGACGCTCACCCTGGTACTCCCGCTGCTTTTCGTCATCCTCGCGGTGCGGTGGTACATACCAAAGTACTGGGCGTCCATCAGGTTCCTGTTCACTACGAAAGAGATGGTCTGCGAGAGGGGCGTGTGGCAGGCGAAGAGACGGGTGATACCGTATTCCAGAATCCGGGGTATCGAAATTGCGTGCGGGCCGGTTTGTCGCTATCTGGGGATCGCGACCCTGCGGGTTGTGCTCGATAATGGCGGCAGTATCCACCTTCAGGGAGTGGAGGACTTTGCAGAGATACGGCGCATCCTGAATGAAAAAATCTCTGGATAAAATCGCATGATACGGGAATATGCCGTCCCCGGATCAAAGGAATGAACGGGGAAACGAAGGCGGGCTCTTTGCAGGAACAGGGAGAGATCACTTCGCATACATATGTATCCCATTAAGGTCTGCAGTTTTCACCGTTACAAGTAATTGGAGAGTGAGTTCTCACGAACACCTTCTCTGTCCAGGGAGATACGTATGGGGAGTCCACGGCGCAATGTCGCGCTGTGCGGGATGCAAAAAGCAGACGACCGCCGATAAAACCAGCATAACAAGAAGTGCGGGCAGGAAGACCCTCACCATCTCCCTATTTCCTTCTCTTCTTCTCCCTCTCCTTCTTGGCTTCCATCTCGGCGCACTCGAGTTCCGCCACGATCTCCACCGGGTCCTCGATCTTCTTCATCAGTTTCTGGATCTCGCCGAGGCGCTCCACCCCGATGAAGTGCTCGGCCATCACCTTCGAAAGAGGAGTGAGTACAATCTTGTCTTCATGCCGGGTCACCAGGTCCTTCTCGAGAAGGACATCGAGGACCGGCTCCATGGTCCCGACCATCGTCTCGTTGATCCGTTCCAGGTCTGAAATCTTCCCCTGGCATACGACCGCGTTTGCCACGTACTCCTCAGAGCTCTGCTCGAGGTCATGCTCGGGAGCGACCTCTTCCATTTCTCCCTTGAGGAGCTTCATTGCGATCTCCTCCTCGGTGGACCCGGACGATCGTGAGTAGGAAGCGCCGGGCTCGGCCAGCACCACCACCTTCCCAAGATCATGGAAGTCAGGGCGGCCTGCACGGCCGGCCATCTGGTTGAACTCCTGGACCGAGAGCCATGAGATCCCCATCGCAAGGGAGTCGAAGATCACCTGCGACGCGGGGAAGTCGACCCCCGCACCGAGTGCAGCAGTGGTAATGACAGCCTTGATCTTGCCGGAGAGAAACTTTGCCTCGATCTCCCGCCGCTCCTGGGAGGTGAGGCCCGCGTGGTAGGCAGCATACCCCGGCCCCAGGGCGTCGGCGATGACATGCGTCCTGGCCCGGGCGTGGGTGAATACGATTGTCTGGCCGTGGAAGCCTTTCGAGGAGACCCGGGAGTATTCCTGGGTGCAGAGGCGTTTTATCGTCGGGATCTTCTGCTTGTGCTCGACGAAGATAAGGTACCGCTCAAGGGCGACGGGCCGGTCGTCATAGCGGACAAGGGTTGCCCCCAGTTTCTTTGCGAGCACCTTCGGGACTCCGATAGTGGCAGAGAGGTACAGGAACTGGGCCTTCGGGGCAAGGTACTTCAGTCTCGCGACCAGGCCGTCAAGGCGGTGTCCCCGCTCCGGGTCCTCAAGCATCTGCACTTCGTCAATGACCACCGTCCCGATCGGCGGGAGCCGCTTCCCTGACCGGATGAAGTGGTCGACCCCTTCATACGTCCCCACGACGATGGGAGCATGGATGTTCCGGTCGCCGATTGGGGCGTTCTCGGGCAGCCTGATCCGGGCCTGGCCGATCAGGACACCCACTCCCGCGAGCTTCCCGTACCGCTCGTCGAAACGCTGGTACTTCTGCACCGCGAGCGCCACCAGGGGGACGAGGAAGAGCGTGTGGCCCCTCCCTTCAAGGAAATTCTTCATGCCCGCCATCTCGCCAATGAAAGTCTTGCCGCTTGCCGTGGCCGAGACGATCAGGAGATGTCTTCCATGAAGAAGCCCTGCGTCGACCGCCATCTGCTGTGCAGGCATCAGTGTCGCAATGCCAGCGGCATCGACGAACGCCCGGGGGAGGGGGAGCTCGTCGAGGCACTGGGTCTTCTGCACCGGGTGGGCATCCAGGCGGTCGAAGAGCACCTGGGAGATCTTCACCTTCTCGGGCTGCACGCTCGCGAGGACCTTTTCCATGTCGCGGTAGTTCCGCAGGAGCTCCTCGAGGTGCCCAAGCGCCTGCTTGCCCACCCTCCCCATCGTCGCAAGTTCCCTCCGAAGCTCGCGACGGGCACAGTCAAAGCAGACCTGCTCCCCGGTCGTATAGCGTATCCCATTCTTCCGGTTCAGGGGAGTGATGCGGTCCTCCATCAGGCAGATGCGGCAGACGGAGGTATGGGTGAAGGGTATCTGGAAGTCGTGCAGGAACCCCTCGAAGGCCTCGTCCTGCTGGGTCAGGTACACGGCCGCCTTCCGGAGAGAGACCACCAGTTCCTTTGAGGGGGTGAGGCGGAACTGGTGCTTGCCTCCCCACCGCACCCGGTAGTGGCCGGGTCGGTACCCTTTCGGAGTTGCGTCGATCTCCGCGATTCCCACTGCCCGCACGTGCAGGTTCTCAAGGAACAGGATCTTGTAATTTCCCTTCTGGGGCTGGACGATGACGTTCATGGGGCGATCAGGTCATGGAGGACATACGAAAGCCCCACCCCTTCCAACCGCTTCAGGAAATCGGTGAACTCCTCGTCCACGACAAGAATCGCGCAGTCGATGCCGTGAAACGCCGCTTCGATTACCCCTTCCCTTGCCCCAAAGAACATGTCCGGCGTCCTCCCCGCCTGCTGAAGGGCAACGTAGCCTTCGAGTCCCACGGCAGCGACCACGCCCACGCCATCAATGACTTCAAGGAGCCGGTCCTTCCTCACCTTCCGGGACCCTCCCCTCAGGATACGGGGGACCTTGCAGACATGGACTACCCCCTCGGTATGGTCAATCAGGCCGGAGAGCCGGGTGACCCCGACGTCCTCCCCGGCTCTTGCATCCATCACGACCGTTCCCATTGCGCTCCGGGGCTTTTTCGAGGCATAGAGCCACCCGTGCTGCATGTAGAGGCCCACCTGCTCACCCTCGACAAGGTCCTCTGCGGCAATAGCCGTCCACGTCGAGACCTGCTGGATGATGTCCCTCCTGATGTGCCGGGCATACGCCTCCAGCGCCTCGGCGTGGTTGAGGATCCACTCGATCCCGGTCCTCGTGACGCTGTACCTGCCTCGGCCCTGTGCGGCCGCCATCTCTTCGTCCACCAGTTCCCTTATGTATTCGGAGACCGCCTGCGGGGTGACCCCAAGCTTGTCAGCGATCTCCTGCTGCCTTACCGCGGGCTGGTGCTCGGCAATCTCGACCAGGATCTGCAGGCGGGTCACTTCGCGCTTGCTTCGGAGAATCGACGACAGGGGGTCCTTACTGGCTTCGTTCAAGGAGAACCAGCCCCTGTCCCTTCACGTCGAGATGGGGGATCCGCTTTGCCAGTCCCTTGATAAAGACAGGGTTGACCCCGAACTTCCGGGCGATGTCGTTGATGGAGGTATTCCCGGAACGCAGCTCCTCCTCGACCTTCTCGACCATGCACCTGAGGTGCTCGTCATTTGAGATGGCGATGAAGAGGAGATCGGAGAGGTCGCCGAAGTTGCACTGGAAGTTAGCCCTGAACTTATTGTAGGAGGCCCGGTACTCCTTGACCGGTTTCTGCCCGGGGACCGGCATCCTCCATTTCTCCTCGACAAGGCTCCCTTTTTTCAGCACCATGAGGCATTGCCCCACGTCCCCCTCGGCCATCTGATCCGAGAGTTCCTCCTCGGTCATCCAGGACTTGTTCAACAGATCGTACACCTGCTTATAGGTCGCATTATGAAACGTGATAAGCAGAGGAACAAGATCGACTGGATCGTTGACTATCCTGATATGGCCGCTCACTGGTAAAACCCTAGTATTATATGGCGTGATAAATCAATAAATCTTTGTTTGAACGGCATGCGCAGGAGCGGAAGGGTAAAAATCAGGGGAATTGTCCAGGGTGTTGGCTTCCGGCCGTTCGTGTATGCCACTGCGATCGCGCTGGGTATCAGGGGTTTTGTAAAAAACCGGGGCAGCGAAGTCGAGATCCAGGCCTATGGAGACCGGTTCGAGGATTTTCTGGAGCACGTCTCCCGTGGCCCGCCACTCTCCCGCATCGACCGGGTGGAGGTATTTCCCGACACGGGACCATTCCCGGACGATTTCTCCATCCAGGCAAGCGAGAGCGGCACCCTCTCCGGCATGATTCCTCCGGACATCGCGGTCTGCGAGGAGTGCCTCGGTGACATCCATGATCCCGGCGGAAGGTACTCTGGATACTGGTGCACTTCATGCGTGAACTGCGGTCCGCGGTACAGCATCATCCGCGACCTCCCCTATGACAGGGAACGGACAACCATGGACGCATTCCCCATGTGCCCTGAATGCGGGCGGGAGTACCATGACCCGTCAAGCCGGCGTCACCATGCCCAGACCATTGCCTGCGCCTCATGCGGACCGCGATTGAAACTTCTCGACAGGGATGGAAACGATATCTCATCCGGCGATATCATTGCGGAGACCGCCCGTCTCCTCGATGCAGGGTATATCGTGGCGATACGCGGGATCGGGGGGTTCCACCTCGCCTGTATCGAGAGTTCGGCAGCCACACTGAAGCAGAGTCTTGGGAGGTCCGAACAGCCTTTTGCGGTGATGGTAAGGCCTGACGCGATCGACCGGATCGCGGTCCTTACCGCGGAGGACCGATTGATACTCGAGAGCTGCCAGCGGCCCATCGTTGTCCTGGAAAAGAGAGATCCCGATGCCCACGCTGACATCAGCAACCTCCACACCATCGGCTGCATGCTGCCCTATACCGGCCTGCACCACCTCCTCTTCTCCAGGCTTTCCCACCCTCTCCTGATCATGACAAGTGCGAACATGCCAGGCTACCCCATGATCACGGAGATCGATGTGGCGATGGCCCGGATGCACGGGCACGTCGACTTCTTCCTGACCCACGACCGCCAGATCAAGAACAGGTGCGACGACTCGGTCGTCAGGGACGGGTTCATCATCCGCCTCTCCAGAGGCATGGCACCCCGGAGAACGCCAATCGACCTGGGCGACTCGTCCATCCTTGCAGTGGGGCCTGAACTGAATGCGAACGTGACAATCTACAGGGACGGGTTCTGCACCACATCGCCTCACGTGGGAAACGTCAGAAATCCCCAGACCTATGCATACCTGCAGGAGACGATAGAGAACCTGGGCAGGTTGCTCGGGGATGACTTCCGGTTTATCGCCCACGATGCGCATCCCCAGTTCCTCTCGACGCGATACGCGAGGGAACTCGCCGAGCTGCATGGCGCGGAACTCGTCCCGGTCCAGCACCACCAGGCGCACATTGCAGCGACGACGACTGCTCCCTGCATCGGTATCGCGATCGACGGGGTGGGGTATGGGGAGGATGGGACGATCTGGGGCGGGGAGGTCTTTGCGGGCTCAATCCCGCGATACGAACGGGTCGGCCACCTGGAAGTAGTCCCCATGCCGGGGGGTGACCTGGCCACCCGCTTCCCTGAGAGGATGTTGTATGGAATCCTCCCTGATCCGACCGTTGCAGAACTCCTCGCGTCTCGGGGGTGGACCGATGTCGAGCTCTCAGTACTTGACGCCCAGCTCACACGCGGCATCAATATCGTCCCCACATCAAGCACCGGCAGGGTGCTCGACGCTGCCGCAGCCCTCCTTGGGATATGCAGGGAGAGGACCTACGATGGGGAGCCGGCGATGAAACTCGAGTCCTTTGCCGCCGGGGGGAAGGCACAGGCGTGGGACCTCGAGTATGTCCGTATTGGAGGGCGGCAGGTGCTCTCCACGAGATCGCTCATGCGCAGGGCGATGGAAGAGATGGAGAGGAAAAAGGATCAGGACCAGAGGGCGATGAGATCCATTGCCGCGTCGTTCCAGTTCAATCTTGCCAGGGGGTTCGCGGGGATGGCCATCCATGCCGCGTTTGAGAGGGATATCCCTATCATCGCCCTTTCAGGGGGTGTCGCTTACAACCGGGCGATTCGCGAGACTGTCCGGAACCTCGTGACAGCGTCGGGTCTTGAATTCCGCATGAACCCCGAGTATCCGCTCGGTGATGGCTGCATTTCATTCGGCCAGTGCATCTTTGCAGGGCTGACCGCAAAGGGCAAATGACCTTTTTATTCTTTATTGAAAAGAAAAATAGGGACTTGAGATAGTATTTCAGGCCATCACATTATTGGTGTCAGGATGATGAGGGGCGGCGTATAGGTCTTCCCGGCCTCGATCGTCACGGTCCTGACCTGGGTCTTGTATCCCTGTTTCATCAGTTTCAGTTCATAGTCGCCGGGAGAGAGCCCCTGGATAGTGGCCGGGCTGGTCCCCTTTACCTGGTTATTCAGGTAAATCGTGACACCACGGGGGACCGTATTGATCACAAGAGCGCCTGTCTGTCCCGTCGGGGTGGTCGCGGTTGTCACCACTGAGGTAGCCGTGGCTGTCGCTGTCGTGGTTGTGGTCGCCGTGGCGGTCGTCGTGGGCGAAACGCTCGTGGTTGGGGTCGGCGAAGCGGTCTGGGTCTGGGTAGGTCCTGGTACACCTCTCTGGAGAATAATCAACGGGAGTTGGAGGTGACTTCCTGACACCATATTCACCGTTGTCGTGTAATCCGAATACCCTGACATACTGATCTTGAGGGTGTGTGTGCCCGGGCTCAGCCGGTATCCCATCAGAGGGGTGACGCCAACTACAGTTCCATCGATGGTGGCCGTTGCCTTGAGTGGGAATGAGAAGACGCTGAGATAACCAGGGTCAGCGGGCGGCGGAGAGGTTGTGGTGGTCGTAGGCGAAGTGGTTGCAGTAGTGGTCGCCGTTGTTGTCGCTGTCGTCGTTGCAGTGGTCGTTTCTGTCGTGGTTGCTGTCGTGGTTGCAGTGGTCGTAGCGGTGGTGGTTGCTGTAGTAGTCGCCGTTGTCGTCGCAGTCGTCGTTGCAGTGGTCGTTTCTGTCGTGGTTGCTGTCGTGGTCGCAGTGGTCGTGGCGGTGGTGGTTGCAGTAGTGGTCGTGGCGGTGGTGGTTGCTGTAGTGGTCGTGGGTGTCCCCTGGACGGTGATCGTTCCGGGTACTATCGTCGGAGTGATCGGCCCCCCATTCTCAAAATTGATCATCTCATGCACTGTCAGGTTGAGCAATGTCGTGCCCGCTGCCTTCCCTCTGACTGTGAGGGTAACAAGGGGGATATTCGTCAGGGAAGTGTTCATCGCCTGATTAAACGTAAATGCTGTCATCCTCACGCTCGTCGAAGGAAGAGCGCCGTAATTGCCTGACGCAGCCCATGACGGAAACGTCACTGCAGTGATTTCTGCAACTGCTGGGTCAGAGAACGATGCAGTCATATTATACGCAAACAGACCATTGGGAAAGCTGTCTCCTGTCACGTTGACAGACGCATAGCCGCCCGGAGAGGGTATGGTTGCGGATCCTACGTTCAATGTAGTGGCCAACCCAGGGATGGTCATCAATAAGAGACAGAACCCGATGATTTCAATTCTCATCCAAGTGCGAACATTCATAATTCATTCCTCATGTGCAGAATAATGCCCGGATCTCGATATGGAGGAGAAATGGGCCTTCTCCTGCAAAAATTTCGTTAATTTTCCATTCTCAATCATTATATATAAACAATAGGGTAGAGAAGCCCGTATTATCCTATTGAGGGGGATAGAATCTTTTGCATTTGGGTCAATTCTTCTCTTTTTCAAGCTTTCCACCCGAAAAAAAATGGTCAAAAATCTATACCTTCATGAACAGCAAATACAGGTCGTTGAAATCAATATGGCCGTTCCCATTATAATCAAACAGTGATATTGGCTCATTTGCGGCAATCCAGTCCATATTATTGAAGTAGAGGAAGAGATCGACAAGGGTGATGAATCCATCTCCATTCAGATCCCAGTAAAGCCCATCGTGATACGGATCTGTAGGCGGATTTGCCTGTCCAGGAAGAGGCAGCAGGGCCACAATTGTAACCGTAGCCGGGTTTACCAGTGTAACTACAGGATCACCCGTATCAGTATCCATCCTAGTTACAGTCACGTTGATGGTGGTGGACATCGGCACCTTTCCTGTAGTGTTGAAGAGGGCCAGATCCACATTCGTAGCCCCCGGATCTACGGCGTCTTCGAGATCAGCAACCATCATCCATGCTGACGGGGCAGGAACCCCACTCTTCATGGCATACGCAGGATTCACCCATGCGGGATAATTGAAAGTCACCATATCTGCAGCTGAAAGGTTTGTGAAGTAAATTGTGATGTTATATCCCGAGAGTCCCTGTTCTGCATTCTCCATGATGAGCTTCATCGCTGTCGTTGAGTTTGTGGGAATGATGGCTGATGAAGGAACAAAGGTAAGGTTCACAACGGTTACAGTCCCGCCCACAAGGATGTATCGTGGTCGGGAAAGAGTGTGCGTCCCGAACGCATTTCCGACCGTAAGTGAGACGGAATAATTGCCGGCGGTATTATACGTGTGATTCACTGGCATTACGGTCGTATTTACTGACCTGTCGAGAATCGTGCCATCCCCAAAGTTCCACTGCCACCAGTCAGGCAACCCTGTAGACCAGTCCGTGAAGTTGACGAGATCCCCTTCTACCACCTGAGTGTTATCCGCAGTGAAGTTTGCGACCGGCAACTCTCCCACGCAGACGAACTCAGTCTTTGACATGGTATCGTCGCCATATAGGTTCGTCACGGTAAGGTTTACTGTATAGTTCCCTCTCGCGGTGAATGTATGATTCGCATTCCGTTGAGCCGGGACCGTCGTATTGAACCATGAGACCACGGTCGTATTGTCAAAGCTCCAGTTCCACATGGTGATATTCGGGATGCCGAACGAGAGATCGGTGAAGTAGACGGTGAGCGGGACCACGCCGAACCGCGGGGTTGCATTCGTGAAGTTTGCGATCGGGACGTCTCCTGCCTCCACAAGGTAATATTTCGTCGTGCGGTTGAACCCGTACTCGTTGGTGACGTTCAGGCTCACGTTGTAGAGACCAGGGATATGATACGTCCAGTTGGGATGCTGGTTGATACTGAAGTTCCCGTCGCCGAAACTATAGTTCCATGTGAGCGGGGTATCATTCGTCAGGTCTGTGAAGTTCACATCGAAGGGTACCTGCCCCTGGCAGAACGCACATTCCACGTCAGACACGTTCGCCGAGAAGTTCACGATCAGGGGCACACCCACGTCGATATAGAATGGTTTGCTCGTGGAATTCATTCCTTCGAGGTTGCTGACGGTCAGGTTCACGGTATAATTCCCTGTGTCATACGTATGGTTGGGGTGCTGGAGGGTTGAAGTCCCTCCATCTCCGAACAGCCACTCCCATGCCGTCGGGTCCCCGGTCGAAAGGTCAGTGAAGTTGACCAGGAGTGGCGGCAGTCCCTTGATCAGCGTGTAATTTTCCACGCCATTTGCTTCGGCAGTGAAGTTCGCGGTAGGTGGAATGGATGCAATCCGTGCGACAAACGCGTCGTATACCATGTGGAACGTAGACTGGACTGGGTTCTTCAAGGGGAAATCAGGCGAGGCGGTATACCCAGTCACGGTCGCGTTCCCCCCGTGCAGGGCGATTCCCATGGCACGGTCTTCCAGTTTTCCACCCAGGTACGTGGAGAACATGAGTGTGGTGCCGTTGGGATAGAACCGGGTGACGAACGCATCGTAGGGATATCCCGTAATGCTGGCATAAATCGCATTCTTTGTGGGATAATTCGTTGAATCGGTGAATCCCGTAATGAAGGCCGAACCCATATCGTCGACCTTGATGCCAGTCCCTTCATCGACAAGATTTCCGCCAAGATAGGTCGAAAAATTGAGGGCCTGCCCATCAGGTTCATATTTGACGAGGAACGCATCCTGTATTCCTTTCAGGGTGCTCTGGAACGGGTTCACCACATCGAAATCGCTTGATTGCGTATACCCCGTGACATACACATATCCCGAGGGATCCAGATCGATACCATATCCTGCTTCGTCGCCGCTGTTACCCAGATATGTCGAGAAATACAGAGCGCTGCCGTCAGGCAACAGGCTTGTGACAAAGGCGTCTTGTGATCCTGATATATTTTGGCGTAATGGCAACTCAATGGGGAAGAACGCGGAACGGGTAAGACCTGTCACATAGTTGTAATCGGTCGTATTGTCGATGGCTATCCCATATCCTTTGTCGATCCCTTCTCCACCAAGGTATGTGGAAAATGAAATAGCAGAAACAGTTCCATCATAGGTAATTCCTGTAACGAATGCGTCCAGAGTGCCATTGATATACGTTTTATATGCCCCTGTGGTGTTGGGGAAGTCCCAGGAACCCGTATAGCCAGTCAGAACCGGATTTTCGGAACTGTTCAACGCGATGGCCTGCCCGATATCGGTCATGTTTCCACCGAGGAAGGAAGAATACTCCAATGCATTCCCGCGGGGAGCGAGAACAGTGATAAAAGCGTCGGCATCGGAGCACATAGAACAGTAACCGCCGCCGCTCTTATTCACTTGGAATGCTTTCCATACGGGATAATTTGGAGATATTGTATAGCCCGTGATGAACGCATATCCTGAACTGTTCACCGCAATGCCCTGGCCGGAATCGTCATTGTATCCTCCAATATAGGTGGAATAATTAAGGGTCGTTCCCGGAGGTTCAAACTTTGCGACAAATACATCCAGCCCACCTTTGTTCATCATCTGGTAGCGTGGTTTTCCCGCCGGGTACGGGAAATCCATGGACCCGGTCGCTCCCGTAACATAGACACTTCCAAGGGGATCAACCGCAACCGCATATCCCTTGTCATCCCAGCTTCCACCCAGATAGGTCGAGAAATCCAGGAACGGGTCGATGACCAGAGGATGTGCCGGGTCATAGGGGCCCACGCTGAACCCAACATCTGATTCTCCAAGAATCATGTAGTCACAATCAACGAATACCTGTACCCCGTCGATGACCTGGTAACAGACGGGTGGAGCTTCCCGCAGGGTGCCTAATGCAGATTCCACCCTGAGCGAGCCGTCCTCCCCTATCGAGAGCCCCTCCTGGCCGGAATACCGTATTACCACACCTGAAGGATCGGTTCCGGGTGCAAGTGTGATGTCACGCTTGAGCGTCCCCTGGGTGCCGTAGTAGATGATATCAACACCGGGAAGAATGTCTGCATAGCGTACCTTCCCGAACGTGGGCACAGAGGTGACCCACTGTTCAGGGTCGTTGCCGATGAGGAAGTTCGCGGTCCCCGTAAGCGGGTCCTCCCCGGTCACCTCTGTCCCGGCACTCTGACCTGCGACCGTGATCTCAATCACCGAGGCCGCCTGGTCTTCGCCGGCTGCCCGGACGCATACGACTGCATCCTGGGTGAAATAGATGCTGTGCCCTGCGGCATTGGTATGGTAGAGCACCTCTGCAGGCCTCTGCCCCTGGTTCTCGATGAATACGAGCGGTATCCTGGAGACTTCCACCGTGACCGAATCACCGGCACATGCCGGCAGCACGGTGAGTACCAGGAGACCTGCCACAAGAATAAGAGTTGCGGTAATTCCTGTCATTGATCTCATGAGTTCCCACTCCCACCATACACCGGTTGCCTGCTGACCATGGAGGAGCCACAGAACCCTGCCTCGAGGATGCCACGCAGTACTGGCTCAGGTACGCCATGATCCAGGATCTCATGCCCCGGTGAGAAACCTTAAGTTCTGATCAGATACTTATAAAAAAACCCTCTATTTGAACACTTATAAATGTTTCCCTGGAATTACCAATATTTCCGGCCATTTTGGAATGTGGGGGTGCTGGGCTCCGGATCATCTTGACCTCTCCCATCCGCACCCCTTATGTTTCTTTCCATCCCATGTTACGGTTATGCCAAGGGAACTCTCCCGCCGGGATCTCTCGCTCCTCTCCAAGATGGCACCAGAATGTGGCGATCTCACCTGTGAAAGTTCAGGACTCCCCTTCCGTTCCCTCCTTCCACCTGTCTCGAACCATTTTTCTGCAGGTCCGGATGACTTTGGGGAGAGGATCGGCCGCCTGAACAGGGACGACCTCGTCTACCTTCTCGATCTCATCAGGGATGGATCAGAGAGCCTTGGATGCCTCCCCCCGGAAAATGCATCCGTTCTTATCGATATAGTTGCCCGTCAGTTTGGCACCGGTGCTGCGGCAGAGGTGCTCGAGATCTACGAGGCAGGCCATGCATGCGACGAATGATGGATCCATGCGTGAGATATCTCGCAATAAAAGGAGATCAAAGGTATTTTAAGCCTCTTTTTAAAAAAATCCACGAAATATTTATTTTCAGGATGCACCCACGTATTGAGAAAAACCCTGCAGGGTGAAATGACTATGTTATGGGCAAATGCGATCATCGGGATCATCCAGCTGATCATTGCTATCATATTGGCAGTGGTCGCACTCTACATCGGGTTCTCCGTACTCTCGCGGATAACCAGGGGAATTGATGAGGAGAAAGAACTGGCAAAGGGCAACGTCGCGGTGGGAATCGTCATCGCCGCGGTGTTCTTTGCGATTGCGCTCGTAGTACAGTCCGGGATCTCGGGGATCTCGGTCGGCATCTCCACGGCACTCTCGGTGGGACTCTTCTCTGCCGATGGCATCACCGCGATTGTCGTCGCATTCGTGCAGTTGATACTCGGTATCATCCTTGCAGTCGGGGCAATCTACCTGGCCCTGTGGATCCTGGACAAGCTCACGAAAGGATTGCACGAGTTCGAGGAGATCAGAAAAGGAAACGTTGCCGTGGCCCTCGAAATGGCAGGGGTCATCGTTGCGACCGCGGTGATCATCCAGTCAGGCGTGATCGGCATCACCACTGCGCTCCTCTGAGCGATTTCTCTTTTTCCCCAGGTATTCCCAAAAAACCTATGGTATCACGAGATCCCTGCCGGGCCCGAGGATGAGGATAATTTGCCTGAATCACGGTGTCAACGGCGGGAGACCAGAAGAAAAATGGTGAATCATGCCCCAGTCTGTACCCTTTACGGTTCCGAGATGTCCTTCTTCTCACTACCGGCTTCAGGTTTCATCTGGGGAAAGAGGATGACCTCCTTGATGGAGTTTTTGTTGGTGAGGAGCATCACAAGGCGGTCGATCCCAAACCCCACCCCCCCGGTGGGGGGCATGCCATACCCGAGTGCGTTGATGAAGTCATAGTCGAGCATCTGCGCCTCGAGGTCGCCAGCTCTTCTCTTCTCGTCCTGGCGCTCGAACCGGGCAAGCTGGTCCAGGGGGTCGTTCAATTCGGAGAAGCCGTTTGCCACCTCCATCCCGCAGACGAAGAGCTCGAAACGCTCGGTGAACCCTTCACGTGATCGGTGCTTCTTGGCAAGTGGCGAGTTCTCTATGGGAAAGTCGTAGATAAACGTCGGCTGGACGAGCTGGTCCTCGACCAGCGCTTCGAAGAGGAGGACGAGGAGCTCCCGGTGGTTCTCGGCGTTCTCGGAGCCCTCGATCCTCTTTCCGACTGCGATGCGGCGGAGGTCATCAAGCGAGTAGCTCCAGATGTCGATCCCGGCAAGTTCCTTCACTGCCTCGTCCATGCTCATCTTCTTCCAGGGCGGGGAAAAGTCGAGGATGACGTCTCCGTATGGGATCTCGTATGTCCTGTGGATCTCACGCACGATAGAACTGATCATCTCCTCCGCGAGCCCCATCATGTCATGGTAGTCGCGGTAGGCCTCGTAGATCTCGACCATCGAGAACTCGGGGTTGTGGAGGGTATCGATATCCTCGTTCCTGAAATTCCTGGCCACTTCAAAGACCTTCTCAAAGCCACCCACTACCAGCCGCTTGAGGTAAAGTTCCGGGGCGATGCGCATGAAGAGCGTCTGCTGGAGGTAGTGGTGGAAAGTGGTGAACGGCCTTGCGTTCGCACCCCCGTATATCGGCTGAAGGATCGGCGTCTCGAACTCGAGAAAACCCCGTTCGGTCAGGTAGTTCCTGATGAGCGAGATGATCCGGCTTCTCGTCATGAAGGTCTCTCTCACATCGTCATTGACGATGAGGTCAACGTACCTTTGCCGGTACCGTTTCTCGATATCTTTTAGTCCGTGAAACTTCTCGGGGAGGGGGCAAAGCGATTTTGTGAGAATGATGATCTCGTCCACCCAGAGGGAGATCTCCCCGACCTTGGTCCGAAAGACATGTCCCCTCACACCGACGATGTCTCCCCTCTCGGTTGTCCTTTGGAAGAAGTCGAACTTCTCTGCACCCAGGTCATTTTTCCTTATATAGAGCTGGATGCGGCCGCTCTCGTCCTTGAGGTCGGCAAAGATGGTCTTTCCGTGGTTCCTGACCGTATACAGCCTGCCGGCGGTGCACACCTGTTCTCCTGATTTCTCATGCCCGATATCTGCATACCTTCTCCTTATCGAGGCTATTGGTTCCCTCCCCTTGAATTCCGGAGGATAGAGGGGGACCCCGCCCGCCTGTAGCTCCCGGACCTTCTCCAGCCTCTGCGGGTCGAATGCGAGGTCGTTCTGCCTGTACTCCATTGTCTCTCCTGGTCCTCCCTTCCGTGCAGCCGTGCGTCTTCGCCTGTCTTGGGCCTTTCCTGACCGGAAACTCCCACGTCAATAACACCAAGGCGGGAGGCGTTTTCCGGCCCGTTCCCTTAAGAAATAGGGCTGGAAGATAATAATGGTTCTACGTCATGAGATAAAGAAGAGAACTCCCCCATTTCCCCCCTATAAGTCCGGCAGTTCTGGACTCACTCCCTGGATCTCCTGGTAATCTCGGAGATTGCTTCGAGTATTATCTCCTTTACCCCTTCACTCTCCCCTCTCAATGCCCGCCGGAGGGGGACAAGAGCCGTTGGGTCGCCTAGGCGTCCGAGCGCCCATGCCGCCTTCTGCCGGACACGCCAGTCGGAATCCGAGAGGGCACTGATGAGGGGATCGACTGCCGACACGTCCCCTTCTCGGGCAAGCACCTCGATCGCCTTCCAGCGGTTCGACGGGTCTTCATCGGCAAGCAGTTCAAGGAAATGCTTCAGTCTCTCGCCTCCTGGGAGGGGGTCTCTTCCATCCATGAATCAGCCTGGGAGTGCATAGGAGAAAATATATGGGTAACCTGCACCACAACCTCCACCAAAACGAGAACGAGACGCTGAAGTGGAGACGCCATGGTGCAGTATGAGAACCGGGTTTGGCTGGATCGAATACAGGGGAAAGGTCTACGAGCATGATGTCATCATTCACACGAACGGCGAAGTCAAAAAGAGGAAAAAAAAGCTCTCATCACACCTGAAAAGGGATTTTGGCCACACACCCCTCACAGAGATGGAATGTGCATTCCTTACACGTGAACGCCCCAGTGTAGTCTATATCGGGACAGGGCAGCATGGTGCGCTCCCGTTCACAGAGGGTGCGAGAAAGGTCCTTGGTGATTACCCCACAATTATCGGCCCCACGCCGGATATCATTAAAGATCTGGAGCGTGAGGAAAGACCTTATGCAGCCATCATCCATGTCACGTGCTGACCAGGCCATGCCAACAGGACTTCGTGAAGCCACCATTCCCCTTCCTTCTTCGGATGGGCATGCACACATCCGCGGTTCACCGCAGAACTAAATAACTACGCAGCCCAGTCTCTCTTGAGGTTTGAGAATGAGAGTTGTACTCCTCTCGGGGAGTCCGCGCCCCGAAGGCAACACCCGCCAGGTCATCGATGAGTGTGCAGGAGTGATCCGGGAGCACGGGCTCGAGGCCGAGGTCATCTCCCTTGCAGGGATGAAGATAGAGTCCTGCACCGCCTGCTCCCGTTGCGGCAAAGAGGGCAATTGTGTCCTCGATGACGGCCTGGCCGGGATCATCGACCGGATACGGGATGCCGAAGGGTTCATCGTGGCATCTCCCGTCTATTTTGGGACTGCACGGGGCGACGTGATGGCGGCACTGCAGCGCATAGGCATGGTCTCCAGGTCAACCGATCACTTCCTCTCCTGGAAGGTGGGAGGCCCGATTGCCGTCGCCCGGAGAGGCGGTCACACCACCGCCATACAGGAGATGCTGATGTTCTTCTTCATCAGCAACATGATCGTGCCCGGATCTACTTACTGGAACATGGTCTTCGGGCGCGATCCCGGGGAGGTCTGGAAGGACGTGGAGGGGATGAACACCGTGCGGTTGTTCGCAGAGAACGTTGCGCGGCTGATAAAGAAGATCGCATGAATGGAATCATCCCCTTGGTTTTCCGGGTGAGGCATGGCAGGAGAGATTATTAAGGTCTCCGGGCTCGTTCATCGCTACGGGGATTTCGAGGCCGTAAGGGGAATCAGTTTTGCGGTTGAGCAGGGGGAGGTGTTCTCGTTTCTGGGTCCAAACGGGGCAGGGAAAAGCACCGCCATCAACGTGCTCACTACTCTCCTCCGCATCCAGCATGGCTCTGCCCGCGTCGCAGGGTTCGATGTCGCAACCGAGCCTGCGAGGGTGCGCGAGTCCATCGGTATCGTCTTCCAGGAAGTGACACTCGACCGTGACATGACATGCTGGGAGATCCTTGAGTTCCACGGATGCCTCTACCGCATGCCTTACGGAGAGAGGAGGAAGAGGATCGAGGAACTCCTGGCGGTAGTCGAACTTGATGCAAAGCGAGACACCCTCACCAAGCACCTTTCGGGTGGGATGAAACGGAGGCTCGAGATTGCACGCGGCCTGATGACCAGGCCGAAGGTTCTCTTCCTGGACGAGCCGACCATAGGCCTTGACCCCCAGACGAGGAGGAGGATGTGGGACTATATCAAGGCCGTCAACGAGGAGGGGACCACGATATTCCTCACCACCCATTATATGGATGAGGCTGACCAGCTGAGCGACCGAATCAGCATCATTGATCACGGGCAGATCATCGCCACCGGGAGGGGGTGGGACCTCAAGAACCGGCTGGCGGAAGATGTCATTTACCTCGAGACAAGCGACAATGGGAGATCCAAGGAGATCGTCGGGGCAATGGACGGGGTGACAGAGGTCAAAGAGAAGACGAACGGGTTTGTCGCCCTCGTCAACCAGGACGGTACCCACCTTCTCCCGCGGATCATGGACGAAATCCGAGGACAGGGGATCCGCATAGTGACCGTCAACCTGAAGAAACCCTCTATGGATGACGTGTTCGTCCACTTCACAGGCCGAAACCTGCGAGATGAGCGTGCAGAGCGCCCTTCCGCGGCCATTGCAAGGGCAGGGAGGCGATGACCTGATGCACTTTGGATTCCTTACGATTTACTGGCGGGACATGATCCGCTTCGTCCGGTTCCGCACCCTCCTTGTCTCATCCCTTGTCCAGCCAGCGCTCTGGATGGCCTTCTTCGGGATAGCGATGTCGGCGAGTTTCAACCGGCTCACCCCCGACGTGCCTCCCATCCCCGGGGTCCCGCCGATCGGCTACCTTACGTTTATGGCTGCGGGTGTCATCGCCATGACCACCCTCTTTACAAGTCTCTTTGGCGGTATGGTCCTCCTCTTTGACAAGAACTGGGGACTCCTGCGGGAGGTAATGGCAAGCCCGCTCCCAAGAGACCATGTCATCTTCGGGATCGCCCTCTCGGGGATGACCAAGTCCTTTATCCAGGCACTCATCATCATGGTCTTCGGGATGCTCCTTGGAGCCGAGTTCTTCAGGGGATACAGTGCGGGACAAGTGGCGATCTCTGTGCTCGGCATCCTCCTGTTCGTCGGGATCTTCTCCCTCGGCTTTCTCTTCCTTTCTGCGGCGATCGCTATCTCGCTCGAGAGCCCGGAGGGGATGCAGGGTATCATGACGCTCCTGACGATGCCCATCTTCTTTGCAAGCAACGCCCTCTATCCGGTGAATGCCTTTCCCCCGGTGCTGCAGGCCGTGTCAATCGGAAACCCTCTCACACACCTGGTCAACGGGATACGCTACTTCGCGATCGGCGACCGTTACCAGGCAATCGGAGTCCTCTACACCACCACGCCATCAGGACTCCTCTTCTCCCTTTCTGTCCTGGTGGTATTTGGCCTCGCGATGTTCGGGCTCGCGTGGTGGAGGTTCCAGAGGGCTGTCGTGACCTGACTCAGCCTTCCTCTTCTGCCTCCATTGCCGGGGAGGGAACACGGTACAGGGGCATGGCGGAAAACCTGGCTGCAAACTCCCCAAGATGCCACATATCTTCGGCGGCCATCTCCCGGATGAGGGGGGAGGGGAGGGCCGGACCGAACTTCCAGGTCTCGGGTGTGGGCATCGGTAAGAGGTCCACCATTTCACGGACAGAAAGACCCTGGAGGTCCTTTAGTATGGAGATGACACGATCGGCTGCTCCCTCATGTACAAGACCCGGAAAAAAGAGCGAGAGGTCGTCATACCTGACCCGGTTCTTTTCACCGAGCACCCTTCCTGCCATCGCGGCAAGGAGGGCGTTGTCTGCCCGCGAGAGGAAAGTGAGCGCGATTGCATCCATCTTTCGCGCTCCCGGCACCTCCCAGACATGGATCCCTCTCGCGTGCAGGCGGGGGAGGCTCAAGATGACGCCCATAAGAGCTTCTTCCTGAGGCGGGAGGAGTGGGAGGAGTGTCCTCCCCCGCGCAAGAATCCTCTGCACCGCCTGACATATCACCGGTGAGGACCCGGCCTGCCCCCCGGTCCAGAAGGCCTTTCTCCCCGCCGTGTCCCCCGGGACCACCACCACGAGGTTGTGCGCCTCGTCGCTCTTTATCAGGGTCCAGTCCTTGCCACCGAGAGAGAAGCTCCCCTCTCCCCTGCTCGCAACAAACCGGGCGTCGAGCCTCCCCACCAGGTCGCCATCCGGAGTCACGGCCCGGTACTCCCCTCCACCCCTGATCACAGAGTACAGGTCTTTCCAGTTCGACCTCCCATAGAGCGCCTCCATCTGGGGGCCGGGCATGAACATCTCCCCGTCCCGGACCAGGAACTTTTCCTGCTCGAGATGCGCAACAAGGAGATCGAGTGCGCTCTCCGGGAGGGCCCGCATACTGGGTAGGGATCCAAGATAGGTACGGAGCCTCGATCGGGTGGTCCGCCTGTGCCTGACTATCTCAAGGAAGACCTGCTGCACCATGACGTTATATGGCTTCCTGGGGGGGATCAGTGGTTCCACCCGTTTCCTGCTGGCGCTCTCGATGACTGCGGTGCAGAGGAGGAGGTCCCATGCATCCGAGAGGACGAAGGACATGTAGGGTGACCTTCCTCTCCGGCCGCTTCTTCCCATCCGCTGGAGGAAGGAAGAGACTGATGCAGGTGATCCAAGCTGCACCACCACGTCGAGATCGCCGATATCGATCCCGAGCTCAAGTGTGCTCGTGCAGATGATGCAGGCACTCCCCTCGCCTGCCATGGACTCCTCCGCGTGACGGCGCATTTCGGCGGAGAGCGAGGAATGATGCACGAAGAGGTGTGCCACGCGCCCCTTGAGGGCACGGGCCACCTGCTCTGCTTCGGCACGGCTGTTCACGAAGACAAGCGCTTTCCTTCCGGCAACAATCCGTGCAATCGCTGCCATCCTCCTTCTCTCGTCCCCCTCGATATAAAACGAGAAGCGCTTCTCCCTCGGTGGCATCGCCACCTGGACGAGTTCCTGCGCATTCCCTTCACCCGAAAACCAGCCAAGGACCTCCTCGGGGTTGCCGACCGTCGCCGAGAGCCCTATACGCTGGACATGGGAGCCTGCAATCCTGTCCAGGCGGTCCAGGAGCACCCGGAGGTGGACACCTCGCTCAGACTCGACAAACGCGTGCAGCTCGTCCACGATTACGAACTTCGCATGGCGGAGATCCTTTGACTGGATGCCCTCGCCCATCAGTACCTCGAGTGATTCGGGCGTGATCATCAGGATATGCGGGGGTTCCCCATCCTCCCAGGTGCGGTCGCCGCGCGGAACGTCCCCGTGCCATAGCCTCACCTCGAGCCCGGTAGGAATGGCAAACGACCGGAAACGGTCCTCCTGGTCGTTGATCAGGGCCTTCAGCGGGGATATATACAGGCAGGCCACCCCGGGGCAGCCCTCTTTCAGGATACGGTCGATGACAGGAATGAGTGCGGCCTCTGTCTTGCCCCCCGCGGTGGGAGCGATCACCATCACGTCCTTTCCCCCGCTCACCTCGCGGTAGGTCAGGGACTGGACTTCACGGAGATCGGACCATCCCAGCCGGTGGGCAAGTACCTCCTGCAGCGACTCCTGCAGGGTAGAGAATATCCCGGTCACGCGTATTCATCCAGGTGTTTTGTGCTGCACCCGGTTATCTGTTATGCTGGAGGGAAAAGAAACGCATAAATACCGGTTATCCTCCACATTGATCAGGTAAACTCCGATGGATCACACGCCTGTTGCACCGCTGAAATCTGTTCATCACGACTCTGGCGTGTTTTTTTTCTCCTTCCTGTTTAGGTAGGGGACCAGCCGTTCTGCCGGTCCCCATGTAGCGGACTATCCACGAGTTTACCGGAGGTTTCTCTCATGCTCGGAATTCCTGACCCACAAATATGGATCGCGTACCTGCTCTGCATAGCGCTCGCGATTGCCTGCATCATATACGGCTTCCTCAACTGGAACAGGGGAGGCGCGTGAGCAATGGCCGCAAGCCTCTTCTGGATCGTCCTGGTCACTGCCATATACCTCGTGATGATCCTCTGCCTCGGTTATATCGGCTACAAGAAGACGAAAGCTGCGGAGGATTACCTGGTGGCAGGCCGGAATGTCCATCCCGTCGTCATCGCACTCTCCTACGGGGCCACGTTCATCAGCACGTCAGCCATTGTCGGGTTCGGCGGGCAGGCTGCAAACCTCGGGATGGGTTTGATCTGGCTCACCGTCTTTAACATCGGTGTGGGTGTGCTCCTCGCGTTCGTCATCTTCGGCAAGAAGACCAGGGAGATCGGCTCTCGCCTGAAGGCCATCACCTTCCCTGACCTGATGGGAAAGATCTACTCCTCGCAGTTCATGCAGGTGGTCTCGGGTCTCGTCATCATCGTCGGCATGCCGCTCTACACCGCCGCGGTGCTCATCGGGGGGGCACAGTTCATAAAAGAGACGCTCGGGATATCCTATGCCGCATCCCTCATCGGTTTTGCCGTCATTGTGGCCATCTACGTCATATTCGGCGGGCTTATCGCGGTCATGTACACGGACGCCGTTCAGGGGGCAATCATGCTCATCGGGATGACGTTCCTGCTGATCTTCACCTATGTTATCCTTGGCGGGGTCACGGCCGCACATACCGCCCTCACGAACATGGCTGACATGGTCCCGGCCAAACTCGCAGAGCAGGGAATGAACGGGTGGACAGTCATGCCTGATCTCGGCTCCCCCATCTGGTTCACCCTCGTCACCACTCTCGTCCTCGGTGTGGGGATCGGCGTCCTGGCCCAGCCCCAGCTCGTGGTGCGGTTCATGACGGCAAAGGACGGGCGCTCACTCAACAGGGCGGTCCTGGTGGGAGGGCCATTCATCCTGATGATGACCGGGGTTGCATTCACAGTCGGCGCGCTTACCAACGTCTACTTCAACCAGACAAAAGGAACCATTGCGGTTGTAGCTGCGGGAGGAAACGTGGACTCGATCATACCTCTCTTCATAAACCTCGCGACTCCCGACTGGTTCACGGTCCTCTTCATGGTCACCCTCCTTGCCGCGGCGATGTCCACGCTCTCCTCCCTCTTCCACGCGATGGGAACAGCGCTGATATGCGACGTGTGGGGGAGGGGAAGGGAATGTGCCCTCTCGCTGAAGGCAAACCAGATCGGGGTGCTCGTCATGATCGTCGTAAGCGTGATCGTCGCCTTCCTGATGCCGGGAAGCATCATCGCGATAGCAACCGCGATGTTCATGGGCCTCTGTGCGTCGGCGTTCCTCCCGGTCTTCGCCGTCGCCGTCTACTGCAAGAGGCCTGACCCCTTTGCAGCGAAAGTGAGCCTGGTGGTCGGAGCAGCAGTCTGGTTCCTCTGGGCACTCTTCGTAAACTCCCGGTATGCCGCGGTATTCGGGCTCTCGGGTGCTGTACTCGGTAAAACAAGTGTCCTTCCCTATCCCTGGAGCGCAATCGACCCCCTCATCATTGCGCTCCCCCTCTCAGGGCTGGCAATACTCCTCCTCCAGGCCAGGGCCGGGAGGCTCATGGCCGAGAGTGCCCCGGTATAACTCATTTTTTTACCAGTTCAGTGTCGCTGTTTTTTTGTGAAGTACGCAGGGAAGAGAAGAGGCCTGCCACCTTCAGTCAGTGCCCCCTGAAAGGGGGGGTGCCAGAAAAAGACCTGGAGACCGTGAATGGTGCGAGGAAACGGCCTACCCTTCATCCACCACGGGCATCTTCCAGCGGTACACCAGGTATCCCGCGATGAGTGCTCCAATGACTGCACCTGCGACAATGATGCCATGAAGGGGGTGTGCGACGATAAGTTCCCAGATAAACTCCGATCCGAGCGCGATCAGGAAGCACCCGCCGAAGGCCCCGATGGTGATGGCCAGGAGTACCGCTCTTCCGGTCATTCCGAGCAGTCGCCCGACAAGGGAGCCCCCGATACCGCCAGACCCCTGGAGAGGAAACATCACGAAGAGGACGAGGCCTGAGAAGTAGAATCTCTTCAGATACGGCCGGCGGGCCAGGAAAGCCTGGCCATGATCCATGAACCGACGTATCCAGGCGCCGAGGAGAGGGATGTGGAACGCGAGTTCGAAGTTCAGTGCCATGAAGATCGCGGCAAGGACATCGAGGAGTGCGATTGAGGTGCCGATGAGCCACCATGGGAACCCGAGCGCGATGCCAAGGGGGATGATCGATTCCTTGCCCGCCGGCGGGATCACGTAGGCGAGCATGAGCCCGCCCAGGAGAAGCACCCTCTCTTGCGGAAGAAAGAGGGAACAGAAGGCAAGGTAGAGGATTCCAATGATGAAGGGGAGGAGAAACCGGGTCATTGCACGAAGGGTAGGGTGCATGGTGGATTCTGCCGTGGGGATTCCAAAAGTACATATTCCCGTTCCAACATCAAGATGTGCATATCCGACCCCGCGCACTCCCATATTCCGGTCCTGCGGGAATGCCGGATCTCATTTGCGGTCAGAACTATCCGCATCGTCCATGCACCAGAGGGATTCTCCCTCACCCTACATACAATCTTTACGATAGGGGCCGCACCTTCCGCACTTCATTATACAGCATCACTACTGAGAGGCTGATCAGGTTCAGGGTGGTCGCAGCGTACCACAGATATGATTCGATAGGAGAGAGCAGCGTAATCCAACCTGACCAGAGCATGATGCAGATGATTACAAATGAGAGCATGGTGTCGAGGGCAAGGAAAACGAGGGGCATGTGGACATAGGCTCCCACCTGGGCGATGGTGCAGTACTCGAACGGGGCCGGCCGACCGGCCAGGTCAAGGGCCGCTCGTCCTGCATTCATGGCAAGGTCGGCCCCCGCCCAGATGACCACCACCCACCCAAATACTGCAAGGACCCCGTGGTGAGGGAAGTTTACCACCTGGATTGCGATCATCCCAAAGAGGAGCTTGAATATGCAGAACGGGATACCGATGGTGAGCGAGAGAAAGAGCGGGCGCTGGAAGAACTTCGTCAGCCTATCCGCATCTTGCGACGACCCCTGGAATGGGCGTTCTCTCTTTTCCTTTTGTGGGGGCACCATGGCTCATCTCCTCTGTATATAGAGGCCTGAATGGATGGTAGTTCCTGCTGAAAGATATAGCCTGCAGGGGAGGGGGGCCTGCGGCGTCATGGCGTGGAAGTCCTCTTTTTTGTCGCAACCCCTGCTATGCTTCGCGCTGCCAGCACTCCCGAAGCGCAGGCAAACTGGAGGTTGTAGCCCCCGCTATCACCGTCTACATCCAGGACTTCCCCGGTAAAATAGAGACCGCGATGGAGCCGGGACTCCATCGTCTTTGGATTGACTTCGTCGAGATCGACACCCCCCCGTGTCACCATTGCCCGGTCGAACCCTGCAAGGGCCTCGACTTCGAACGGATGCCCGCTTATCAGCTGCACTACGGCGTTCCTGGCACTTCTCCCAAGATGCGCACAGGTCGAACCGTCCGCAATCCCTGCCATATCAAGGAGCCTCCTTGCAAGCCGATCAGGAAGCCCGATTCCCCTCAGCACCGTTGCAACCTGCACCCTGCCTCCCCGAAGGAGGGCTGCATGCAGGGCCTTCGCCGCCTCCTCCGGCTCCTGCGAGGGAGCAAACGATACGAGGATCTGGTCCCCGGCACGGATGTACCGTGAGAGATCGAGTATTCCAGGGCCCGAGAGGCCGTGATGCGTGAAGATGAGGTCTCCCCTGTTCCTCCAGACATGCTTCTTCTGCCGCACCACTGAGATTCGGAGATCCTCAAATGACATCCCTGCCAGGTCAGGATACGGGAAATCCTTCACCCGCACTGCGGAGAGGGCAGGGCCGATCTCGGTGATACGGTGACCAAGTGAGGCAGCGAGGGTATACCCATCCCCGGAGGAGCCTGTCGCAGGGTAAGTGACCCCGCCGGTTGCGATGACAAAGTGGGGGCTGATATACGCCGTTCTGATTGTCTTCACCTCAAATCCACCGCGACTCACTGCCACGCCAATGACCGGCTCGTTGCAGTGGATATCCACTCCGCTGCGGGCACACTCACTGATAAGGACGGCGAGCACGTCGCCTGCTCTCCTTGTCGAAGGAAAGACCTTTCCGCCAGGCTCCGTGACCATCTCAAGACCCCGGGCATGAAAGAACCTGACAAGGTCATGGTTGGAGAACTGAAGGAGCGCAGGCTTTACGAACTTTCCATGCGTCCCGTAATGGGCAAGAAACGCAGAGATCTCCCCATCGTGGGTGATGTTGCACTGACCTGTCCCCGAGACAAGGAGTTTCCTCCCGCAGGAAGGCATTTTCTCGAGTACCAGGACCGCCTTCCCTGCCATTGCACCGCAGTGGGCGCAGAAGAGCCCTGAAGGTCCTCCCCCTGCCACTACCATGTCGTACTGCTTCAATTCTCCCTCTATCTGCATCAGGGCACAAGTTCTTATGGCTTCACCAGAGATGGCCGCATTATAGGTCAATTTTGTAACCGCGGGGCCTGATTCGTACCGATCTTCCCAGAGGACCGTAATAGTTATGCCTCCAGGCTACTCACTTCACTGATAATTCCTGCAGGTGCTTCTGCTGCAGGGGGCATGGTTCACATGAAATCAACCAAATTTCCACTTTTCTTTCCTTTCAAACCCGATAAAAGCCTGGTCAGTATGTATCATATACTTTTCACAGTGATCATGCTGGTCGTCGGAGGGGGATTCCTTATCGGTGGCTATCTCTCCGGCTCGATCGCAATTCTTATCGCATGCGCGGTTATCCTCACCTTGATCGCAGGCTGGTACATCTTCTGGGTGGGAAAATATTACCAGACCATATTTTTTGAACTCAAAGACGACGAGGTGACCTGGAAGAGGGGCGTCTGGTTCAAAATGACCGGGATCGTCCCTTATGACCGCATCACCAACATCGATATCTACCAGGGCCCGCTGATGCGTTATTTCGGTTTTTCGAGCATCAAACTCCAGACTGCGGGCTACTCGGCACAGGCGAGGGCCGAGATCACTCTGGAAGGGATCGTTGCAGCGGAGGATCTCAGGGAGACTATCAGGTCGCTCATCAGGGAGTCAAGAAAAGTATCGGGGCCTTCAGATGCCACAGCGACACCCGCTGTTCTGCGCCACGCGATGCATGATGACACGGCGGTCCTTGAAGAAGTCAGGGAGATCAGGCGGCTGCTCGAGAGGATTGAGAAGAAGAGTTGAGATGAGGCTGGTGCCTCTTCAGGGCTGGTCTCCTCCTTCACCTTCCCGCCACCTCCGATACAGGTGGTGCTCAATCGAGAGGACATCCAGCACCTTCCCCACGACGTGATCTGCGAGGCCCTGGATGTCCCGGGGACGATGGTAGAAGCCCGGGGATGCGGGGAGGATGACGGCCCCTGCCTCGGCAACGATGAGCATGTTCTTCAGGTGAATCGAAGAGAGGGGTGTCTCCCGGGGGACAAGGACAAGGGGACGGTGCTCCTTGAGGGCGCAGTCTGCTGCACGGAGGAGAAGGTTGTCGGCAAATCCGCAGGCGACCCCGGCCAGTGTCTTCATGCTGCAGGGGACCACCACCATCCCCGCGTGTGAGAATCCCCCTGATGCGAGAGGGGAGGTGAAATCGAAACTGTCATGAACCCTCGTGGCCAGGGCTGTAACCTCATCCGGGCTCATGTCTGTCTCGATCTCGATCATCTTTGCGGCAATATCAGTCATGATGAGATCCGTCTCCAGGCCCAGCCCGCGGGCAGCCTCAAGCAGCCGGATCCCATATATAATGCCGCTTGCGCCGGAGAGCCCCACTATTATCCGGTTTTTTGCCATCGGGTACAGTGGTGTTCCGGCGTGCCTTAATATGGTTGCGATGGAGGATTCAAAAAAAACACGAATTCAGATGGAACACTTTCCCCGCCGACCGTCGGGCCTCACTCCCTCACGCTTGGAGGCCGAATGTCCTGCTGATGCGGGATTTTATCGATTCCTTCGGATATGCACCGATGATACGGTCCGCAAGCTGCCCTCCCCTGAAAAGGAGGATCGTGGGGATGGCAGAGATCCCGAACTGTGCTGCGATCCTGGGGTTGTGATCGGTGTTGCACTTCCCGAAGGTGACCTGACCGGCCATCTCGCGGCAGAGCGTGTCGATGATTGGCCCGACCATCCTGCAGGGCCCGCACCACTCCGCCCAGAAGTCGACAACGAGCCTCGGGTGCTGGGAGAGCAGCGTCCGGAAGTTCGTCTCATCCACGAGGAGGACCTTTGCCTGCGGCGGCGGTTCACGCGAGGCGTGGAGCTTCTCCTCGAGCTCCCTCAGTTTCTTCTCTCGTATGCGCTGGAGTTCCTCGTCTTCCATGCTGAATCGTTATGGCAGCGGGAACACATAATCACTCCCTAAGACCTCGTCGCCGGAATACACCAAAGGGGCAAACTATATCACCGCAGATTGTCAATGATCATTCCGCGAATTCTCTGGAGCGAGGTGGGGTAGTCAGGATATCCCGACGGGCTCATAACCCGTAGATCGATGGTTCAAATCCATCCCTCGCTATATTTCCCTCTCTTTCCATCGTCATTCCCAGGACCACAAGGGTCAGAATTATTTCCAGGAAAAATAGCCTCCCCGCTTTTTTGAGTGGGGGACTGGATTGATGGTAGTCTCTGCCTATCTATCCTGTTATCGGACGCTGGAGGGACGCCCCCCCCATCTGGCGCGGCGGTGTGGCGGGCGGATAGTCCCCTCATAGGGCACATGGTTCGCCAAAGATGCTCATGCCAAAAAAATGAGGGATCATACGGTCTTTTTGCCATCAGGATCCAAATGACTCAAGCCGTGTCTGGTAGGTCCCGTCAAGGAAATCGACCGGCGGAGGGCTGCTCTCTTCGCCGGGAATGTCAACCGGGTAACAGCCAGTCAGGCATCCCGTGCACAGGTTGGATCGATCGATACCGATTGCCTCCACAAGCGCGTCTATGGAGATGTGATGAAGAGATGTCGCGGTGATCCTCTTACGTACCTCCTCCTCACCCTTGTCGCTTGCTATCAGCTCCTCCCTGGTCGGCATGTCAACCCCAAGGTAACATGGTGCCTTGATCGCGGGAGATCCGATACGCACGTGGATCTCCCGTGCCCCGGCATCCCGCATGATCCCAATTATCCGCCGTGATGTGGTCCCCCGGACGATGCTGTCGTCAACCAGGACCACGGACCTGTCGTCAAGGTGTTCCCTGATGGGGTTGAGCTTGATTCGGACCGCCATCTCCCGCTCCTTCTGGGTTGCCATGATGAAGGTCCTGCCCATGTACCGGTTCTTCAGCAGGCTCTCGACAAAGGGGGTTCCTGATCGGGCCGAGTACCCGATGGCATATGCAGTGCCGGAATCCGGCACAGGGCAGACAGAATCCGCCTTCACCGGATCCTCTTCAAAGAGCTTCTGGCCGATCTTGAGGCGGACGTCATACACGAGCGCCCCGTCGAGCACTGCATCTGCCCGGGCAAAATAGATGTATTCAAAGATGCAGTGCGCTTTTTTCCTGGAAACTGCGATCTGCATGCTGCGCATCCCCTGGTCGTCAATGCAGATCAGCTCTCCCGGGACGACATCGCGGAGGAACGTCCCAGCAAGCGCATCGATTGCCACGCTCTCGGAAGCAAGGACGAGCGCCTGTCCTGCTCTTCCCACGCACATGGGCTTAATCCCGAGCGGGTCCCGAAAGCCGTAGAGGACGCCGTCGATCATCATCACCACCGAATAGGAGCCCTTCAGCACACGCATGCAGCGATGCACCGCGTCCTCGATGCTCCCCGAGTTACTCATCTCGTCTGTGAAGACCTTTGCGATCAGTTCAGTGTCAGTGGTGGAGCAGAAGATCTGGCCCCGGCACTCGTACTCGTCTCTCAGTTCCCTGCTGTTGACCAGGTTTCCGTTGTGGGCGATCGAGATGATATGGTCGCGATAGACAAAATTGAACGGCTGGGCATTTTCCGGGCGGTTTGCTCCGGTGGTGGGGTAACGGACGTGGCCTATTCCCACGTTTCCTTCAAGGCTTTCGAGGACGGCAGAATCGAAAACCTCGGCAACCAGGCCCTGCCCCTTGTGCTTATACAGCCTGGTGCCGTCATAGGTAGAGATCCCCGCGCTCTCCTGACCCCTGTGCTGGAGGGCATAGAGCGCATAATAAATAGAGAAGGAGACACCGCCAGCATCCCTGATGCCAACGATTCCGCACATGGGTGGCCTTTAATGGGTCGGGACCTTCGGCCTTTTCATCGTCCACTTGTACCCGCGGATCTTCGTGCTCTTCCCGAACCCGCAGGAAGAACAGGTCTTGTGTCGCAGGTGATAGGAGACGCGCCCGCACCTGCGGCAGGCTATGTGCGTCTTGTGATTCCTCTTACCCATCGAAGGAGTTCCTTTTGACATGGTTCACCTTTTTCTTATAGGATTGATATTCCCCTGTGTCCTTTTATGACTCGAGGGACGGCGAGATGTAAATCACGTTGTCCCCGCGCACGATGAGGGTCCCGACACTGCGGGCCTGCCCGTTCTCAATCTCCTCTGCCTTGTCGAGGACAAGGTTCATGTGCACATCATAACCCTGCAGGACCCCGCGGAGTTCCCTCCCGCCCTTGAGGGATACGATGACAGGCTGACGGTTCAGCACCTGATCCAAAATATCCAACGGCCGTTTGGTCATAATCGTACCCACTTCTAGTCACTTTGGGGTAATATATGTGCGGTCCGCCTCTACTTAAATGTAGTGTCACATTCAGACGTGTTTTCTGCCGCGGCTGATACAGGTGAAACCCGCATGGGGAGAACCACGATGGATGAATCCTTGCGTTGCGCGATGGATCTGTTTTTTTCGTCTCTGGCATCAATATCGATCTGACGAAATGTCGCGAATCATCCCGAGGAAACGGCACACCATACGGAGGTCACAGGCCCAGGAACTGCTTGCCGGGCTCCGCGAAGAGATTGGAGACGCTGCTGAGATATTTTCAGGGGAGCGGATGGAGGTCCTCGAGACTGATGCCGGGATTTCGCTGTACCTGATAGACAGGAAGCCTATGCTGGTACATCTTGGAGGAATTATCTTTCCCACATTGCGGGGCCTCCTCGAGCACCCCATCCTATCCCGCAGAGTGGTGGTGGATTCCGGAGCGGTCCCATTCGTGATCAAGGGTGCCGACGTGATGCGCCCGGGTGTCACCTCGATTGCGGATGACGTCCGCTCCGGAAGGCCCGTCCAGGTAGTAGAGGAACGGCATGGAAAACCGATTGCCGTCGGTATCGCACTCTTCGATGCAGGAGAGATGCGGGCGAAGAGCACGGGAAAAGTCATCAAGACCCATTATTACGTGGGAGATGCCCTCTGGTCCCTCGAGATCTGACATGTGTGGTCTCGACTCATCTGCCGCACAATGGAGACTCGATCGTCAAACAAAGGCTGCATGAAGGGGAAATGTCCCGATTTACATAGATACTATTAAATAAATGACAATAGACAAATTTCCTATGGTTAAATTCCTGGACACCCTTCTTGGAAAGAGCACCCCCTCCTCCGAAGATGATTACATGGACCTTGACCTCGAGGCATTCGAGGAGGCCGAGTCAGGTGCACCGGCACTGTTCGTAAAAATTGCCAGTGTCGGGGACATCAAGGACAGCCCGCGCGTCAAGGACGAGATCTATAACGGCAACATCGTGATCGTCGATATCGCGAAACTGAAGGCCGACAAGGTCATGTACGAGCGGGTGCTCAAGGACCTGAAAGAAGTCGCGAAAGATGTCAATGGCGACATCATAGGGCTTGGAGACCAGCGGTACGTGGTGATTACCCCGAACTCCGTTAAGATCTCCAGGGATAAGATCGGCGGGGTCAGCTGAAGAGTGCGACAGGTGGTCCCTGGTCCCTGCCCGGCCTGCGGAACAGAGATAGAATACCTTTACCAGACAGAAAATATCCCCTATTTTTTTGAGATCCTTCTCATATCTGCTCTGTGCCCCGAATGCGGGTACCGCCTCGCGGATACTCAGCTCCTAAAGAATGCGGAGCCGTCGCGGTGGGAGCTATCCATCGAGTCGCCCGAAGACCTCAATATCCGGGTGGTCAGGAGCATGAACGGGATCATCAGCATCCCTGAGCTCGGCGTTCAGGTCGACCCCGGGCCGGCGTGCGAGGGTTTTATCTCGAATGTGGAAGGAGTCCTGAACCGGATCGACCGGGTCGTAGAGAGTGTGTTAGGCTGGACAGACGATGCGGAAGAGCGGAAAAATGCAAAAATTCTCCGGGAACAGATAGCGGACGTGAAAGAAGGAAGGCGTGCGGTCACCCTCAGGATAGACGATCCGACAGGCAATTCGGCCATCCTGGGAGACAGGGCCAGGATCTATCCCATCATCGCCGTCGAGTCCGGCCACGACGAACCCGGGTGACGCAATTAGCGGACTTCTTCTCCAAGAAGGCGTATTCCCGGACGGGCAGTCACGTGTCCCACGACTCGGCTCCCCTCAACCCTCTCAAGCACAGGGTCTTGGGCTCCTTCCGGGACGATGCACGCAAAGCCCATCCCCATGTTGAACGTCCGGTACATCTCGTCAGTCTCCACCCCGCCGTGGTCCTGGATCCAGGAGAAGATCTCCTGGGGGGGAAGGGGGTCAGTAAACTCGAACCCGTAACTGGTCAGCCTCGAGAAGTTCAGGAGCCCTCCCCCTGTGACGTGGCACATCCCATGCACTTCAGTCTCTGTCGTGAGTGTGAGTACCTCGTGGTAGATCCTCGTGGGGACGAGGAGTTCCCTCCCGATGGTGGTTCCCGATGGGAGCGTCTCCTCCCACGCATCATTGCTCTCCACTACCCGGCGGGCAAGGGAGAGCCCGTTGCTGTGGATTCCGGACGAAGGGAGACCCACCACCAGGTCACCGGGGCGTATCTTCTCGCCTGTGATCACACTCTCCTTACTCTGGACGCCAAGACACGTACCGGCAAGGTCAAGGCCGTTGACGAGCCCCTTGAGCGTAGCGGTCTCCCCGCCGACGATATTCACGTTTGCCTGCCGCGCCCCCTCGTTCAAGCCCCTTCCGATCTGTGCCATTTGCTCAACCGAGAGGCGATCGGTGGCGATATAGTCGACAAATGCCACCGGCTCCATGTTCATCACGTAGAGGTCGTTTACGTTCATGGCCATGCAGTCTATTCCGACCGTCGACCAGTCCTGCAGCCGGTCTGCGACCAGCATCTTGGTCCCGACGCCATCCACCGTGAGGGCGAGTGCCAGGTCCCCGAAGTCTATCAGCCCTGCGAAATGACCTACCCTGCCCATCATGGGGTAAGCTCCCTTTCGCCGGAACGAGAGGTTCTGCAAGAGGGCTGAAATGGCGCGGGCCTCAAGGCCAATATCAACCCCCGCCTCCCTGTAGGTATGGGGGCTACTCATTGTCCTCCTCTGAAAGGTGGAATTCGTCATGCAGGATGCGCACGGCCCTGGGTCCGTCCTCCTGCCTGACCACAAACGAGATGTTGACTTCTGAAGAGCCCTGGGAGATCATCATCACATTGATCCCCCCGTCGCCGAGTGCAGTGAATATCCTCCCGCCGGTCCCCTTCGCACCCGCCATACCAGAACCTACCACCGCAACAGCGCATACGTCACGGTTGGTGGTCACCTGCCTGACCATCCCCTGCCTGACGAGGACGGAGAGCGCTTCCCTGGCAGTCTCTTCCTGGCTCTCCTCCACGACGAGCGTAATGTTGGCCTCTGAGGAGCCCTGGGAGATCATCATCACGTTCACGTCCCTGTCGGCGAGCTGGCTGAATATTGCCTTCGCCACGCCGGGCCTCCCTATCATCTGTGCTCCGCAGATGTTGACCATCGCCACCTTTTCGATGTAGGTGAGGGCCTTGACCACCCGCGTATCCCTCCGCTCACCCCTGACAATGGCGGTCCCCGGATGATCCGGGTTGAACGTGTTCTTCACACGCACGATAATATTCTTGTTCATCGCCGGCTCAATGGACCTCGGGTGCATTACCTTTGCGCCGAAGTAGGAGAGCTCCATCACCTCAAGATACGAGATCGAGGGGATCACCCGTGCATCGGAGATCAACCTCGGGTCCGAGGTCATGATGCCATCTACATCGGTCCAGATGAGGATCTCGTCGGCGTCAAGGGCCGCCCCGATGATTGCCGCGGAATAGTCCGAGCCGGAACGCCCCAAAGTGGTAACAACTCCTTTCTCGGTGCATCCCATGAATCCCATGATGACCGGGACTGAGTCCGCAAGGAGTGGGAGCACCCTGTTCCGGATCTTTTCTTCGCTCTGTGGAAGTGCCATTGCCTCGCCATGGTTCGGGGTGGTGACGATCCCTGCCTCGCAGCCGTCCAGGGTCACCGAAGGGATCCCCCGCTGACGGAAAGCGGCGGAGACGACTAGGCTGTTGAGCCTCTCGCCGAAGGTGATGATGTAGTCACGGGAGCGGGGGGTCAGTTCTCTCAGGTTATGCACCGCATTGAGGATGTTCTCGAGGTTGGAGAGCTGCTCCTCCACAAGAATGCCCACCTCGTCTGCGTAATCCTCGGCCGACTCGAGGAGAACCTTCCCGTGCCTGATACGCAGGGAGTTGATGAATGGTTCGATCCCGCTGGAATCCGTGTTGTTAGCCAGCTCCGTGGCCATGGTGATCAACTGGTCGGTTACGCCACGCTGGGCCGAGACCACCACTGCGACCTCATTTCCTGCGTTATGACAGGATTGTACAATATCGACCACGCGGGAGACACTCGCCCCGTCTGCGACGGAAGTACCCCCAAATTTCATTAAAAACCTCATTTAGGCTCACGCTGTCCTTTCCAAGCTATTTATGTACGTATATTACCCACCTTATAATAAGATGCGGTCAGCTGATGTATTGGACTGCCATGTCCTGGTGATCGGGAGTGGCGGGGCCGGGGTCCGGGCTGCCATCGAGGCCTCCGGCTACGGGGAAACTATTCTCGTCTCAAAGACCCTTACGGGGAAAGGAGGGTGTACCACCATGGCCGAGGGGGGCTACAACGCCGTGCTCAGGGAGCAGGACTCCTGCGAGATCCACTTCGAGGACACGATGAAGGGTGGCGCATACCTGAACGATCCCGAACTCGTGCGGATACTGGTTGACGAGGCACCGATGAGGATTAGGGACCTGCTCCAATGGGGGGCAGTCTTTGACGTGACTGACTGTTGCGAGGTTGCCCAGAGACCGTTTGGAGGGCAGAGGTTTCCCCGCACCTGCTACGCCGGAGACCGCACCGGCCACGAGATGATGGCGACGCTCGTAGAGCGGCTCGCGGGTGCAGGCGTCGAGGTGATGAACGAGGTGACCGCGCTTGACCTCCTGAAGGATGGCGATCGGGTAGTAGGTGCCGTCGGGCTCGATGAAAAGAGCGAACTTTTGGCCATCCGTGCCGACAGCACGGTCCTTGCAACTGGCGGAGGGACACGCATATACGACATCTCGACGAACTCCTCGAGCGGGACAGGGGACGGGTTTGCGATCGGGTACCGTGCAGGGGCCGAGCTGATCGACATGGAGATGGTCCAGTTTCACCCGACCGGCGCCGTGTACCCATACGATGCAAGGGGCCGGTTGATCACCGAGGCAGTGAGGGGGGAAGGCGGCATCCTCAAGAACAGTCTCGGCGAGCGCTTCATGAGCCGATATGACCCCGAGAGGATGGAACTCTCCACCCGCGACGTCGTGTCCAGGGCAATTGCCACCGAGATCCTCGAAGGCCGCTGCACCGCACACGGTGGGGTCTTCCTCGACGTCACTCACCTGCCGGGTCAACAGATCGAGGAGAAGCTTCCTGTAATGCTCGAGCAGTTCCTGAAGTTCGGCGTGGATATCAGGGAGGAGCCGATGGAGGTCGCACCTACCGCCCACCACATGATGGGGGGGCTTCGCATCACTCCCAAGTGCGAGACGACGGTTATTGGTCTCTTCGCATGCGGAGAAGTGGCCGGCGGGGTCCATGGTGCAAACCGGCTGGGAGGAAACGCCCTGGCCGACACCCAGGTATTTGGGAAGAGGGCTGGAGAGTCTGCAGGAAAGGCAAAAAAGAAGAGGGGACGTATCGATAAGAGGGCGCTGGATGCGCAGGAGACAAGGCTCTCTGCCTTCTTCGACGGTGAGGTTCCGCCTTCCACGGTCGCTCGATCGCTCCGGACCGCGATGTGGGAAGGGGCAGGGATATTCAGGACCGCCAGGGAACTCGAGAAGACACTGGGGGTGATCACTCACCTCTCCTCACTGCCTGTGAAGGCTGCCGGACGGTCCAACCTTGCGGAGTGCTGCATCCTGCAGAACATGCTCACCACTGCCTCGCTGGTGGTGAAGGGGGCGCTGATCAGGAAAGAGTCGCGGGGTGCCCACGTCAGGAAGGACGTGACACAGACCTGGGACCCCCAGACTTCCCCTTATGGGCACAGTTACCAGTCGCTCACGCGGACAGGGATAGAGACGGTGGTGAAGGCATGAAAAAGATGAACGTGCGGGTCCAGAGGTTTGACCCCGGTCAGGACGAAAAACCGCATTTTCAGACATATCTTGTCGAAGTCAACGAGGGAGCTCGCGTCCTCCATGTCCTCCATGCCGTCCATGACGAGATCGATCCCACGCTCTCTTACCGGTGGTGCTGCGGTTCCGGGCAGTGCGGAAGCTGTGCCGTCCGGGTCAACGGCGAGCCGGTGCTCGCCTGCATGGAAGAGGCAAGGGATGCGATGACCATCGAGCCGTTGAAACTCCCGGTGAAAAAGGATCTCGTAGTCGACCTCGAGCCTGCGCTGGATGCTCTTTCCCACATCGAACCCACCGGTTCGGCGGCGATGCCGACCAGGGAGGAGGTCGAACTCATCAAGCCGCTTCGAAGCTGCATCGGATGCCTCGCATGCGTCTCTGTCTGCCCTGCAATGGACGTCACCTCGTTCGCAGGGCCGACCGCAATGCGCCAGGACTTTCGCCTTGCGCTCGACCCGCGGGATACAAAGGACAGGGTGACAGAGGCAGTCTCAAAAGGCCTGTTCACCTGCACCTCCTGCCAGGCCTGCTGGAAAGTCTGCCCAAAGGACATCCAGATTCCCGGCAAGGCGATCGAGAAGCTGCGGTCCCTTGCAAACAAAAAGGGGCTGACCCTCCCCCGTCACCAGGAAGTGGCAAAGATGGTGAGAGAGACTGGCCGGAGCGTCTCCCGCACCGAGCCTACCTTCATGGAACAGGTCGGGGAGGTGATCGAACCACACGGCCCGGTGAAGGCCACTGTGGGGTTCTTCGTCGGGTGCATGTACAACCAGCGGCTCCCACAGACCGCGCTTGACGCAATAGAGGTGCTGCGCCGGAACGGCATACGTGTCATCATCCCGAAGGAGCAGGTCTGCTGCGGGTCGCCGCTCATCCGCACGGGACAGCTGGACTTCCTTGATACCCTGAAGAGGCGAAATATCGATGCATTCGCCTTCAGGAACATCGACACCGTGCTCACCATGTGCGCCGGGTGCGGGTCTACCCTCAAACATGACTACAGGACTCCCTTCCGGGTGATGGATATCAACGAGCTCCTCACGAGGTACGGGATCGAGCCCCCGGCGAGGCTGCCACTGAAGGCCACCTACCACGACCCATGCCACCTCCTCAGGGGGCAGGGAATCCGGGATCTGCCGCGTGAACTGATCACGCAGGTCGTGAACCTCGTCGAGATGCCCTCTGTCTGCTGCGGGTCGGGTGGTGGTGTGAGATCGGGAGTTCCCGAGGAAGCCGCAGCGCTCGCAGAGAAGCGGAGGGAAGAGATAGAGAAGACGGGGGCGGATATCGTCATCAGCTCCTGCCCGTTCTGCGAGTTCCATATCATGGAGCACACAGACCGACCGGTGAAGAACGTGACGACGCTCCTCCTCGAAGGCTACCGTGAGAAGGACAGGAAGAAGGCCGAAAATACGGTGTGACTCGCCGTTCACCTTTATCAATAATAACACCCTGGTTTTTTCCCATCGGAATCGGACCTTCACAAGATTCATCATCATGGAGCAGTCACACTGCATGACGACGATGACCAATCCCTGGCTCCCCTATAACATACCCCCATTGAGGGCCTATATCATTGCTCCCGGTGTCGTGCAGATCGAAGACACGGTCTACAACCTTCCCAAACGGTCTGTCGAGCACGGCCGCCCTCTGCCGGTAAAGCCCGAGTTTATCGTGCCGGTCAAGGAGAACAGCGAGAAGGCGGCGCGGGCTGCAATGGAGGGGCTCTACCGGATCGTGTTCGACTGATATGGAATAACTGGCGCTCTTTCCCTGAGGGTTGAGTCATCAGGGTCCGATGGACTGCAGGTACACTTCTTTTGGGAACCCGTGAAGAGATCGAGCGTGGTCTGCTTTGCCCTAAACTGCGACTTCAGGACGGTACTCTCGTTGATGAACCTTTCCATGGGAAGGGTCATGCGCATCGATACGTCTGCGAGAGCCGACGGGAGGTCTTCGAATTCACGAAACGGCTGGAGCATCGCCTGCCTCACGTTCTCCCTGACATTGAAGACCCCCATGGGGATATACCCCTTCCTTGCCTCCCGGAGGACGATGGCCCCTGCCTGCACCCCATCCCTCTCAAGCCCCTCAAGCACTGCCATTTTGCAGGAATAATAGCATCCCCCCACGCAGGAGTACCCTTTCTTCCCCCTGAACTCCTCGTGATCTGAGAAGAGGAGCTCCTCGTTGCCCCGTATGTGAAGGAAGGCCTCCATCCACTCGTACTGCCAGGGGGTGGGAAGGAGAATGACCGCGTAGTGGTTGTTGAGGCTTGAGAACTCATGCACTCTCACGGTGTCGATCAGGCGGTTCTGTCGGACCCGTGAGAGGAACCGGTCAGCGAGAGTCGTATCGCATGCGGTAATCGACCACCGGGTGGGGACCATCCTTCTCCTGCCACCCGTGCCGAGCGCTCCCACTGAAAGAGCTTTCTGGATGCTGCTGAAGGGGACACCTTCCCGGTAGAGCTCGAGGACCGCCTCGGATGCAGTAAGATCTGAATCGTAATAGCACTGCTCAAGGTGGGGCTCGAACCGGCTGCTCTCGGCCTCGAACTCGACCAGGTGGGCGCTCGGGCCAAACGGGGTGTGCTCTTCTGAGAAAGAGGTGCCCACCGGCGTCTCCGAGAATAATGCCTGGCTCTCAACTGATCCCGCTGAGAGGGCAATCTCCTGCAGCCTGCAGGCATCAGGATCATCGACACGGGTGACATCACAGACCCGCTTTCCCCTTACCAGGTCGAGGCGGCACGAGAGGATATCCTCCTGTGACCACCCCGCAGGTATCCACGCTTCGGGGGTGTCCATTATCCCGCACTCCTCGCGGATCGGGGCGATAAGAGGGCCTGCATAGACCTTCGGGTAGTTCCAGCTCCCGACAAAGACCGAGGGGGGTGTGCTCCCCTCCATAGTCCTGTCCAGGATGCGGGACGAGCCAAGCCTAGAGGAGGTGATAGCCTTGAGGTACGCCCCTTTCCCGATGGCCATGTACGAAGATTACTCCAGGTATATCCAGATAAACCTGCACGGTGCGGGGAGAAAGTGATTCCGCTATACTCCCATCAGGGTAAGAAGGATGCAGACACAGACCGGGATGGTAAGGTTGTCATCGACTGGGGAGATGAGTTCCACCACCCCGGCAACGATCGAGGCTGCGATTGCGGGGAGCAGGGGGAGGAGAAACAGCAGCACGAGGACATTGACGATCACGCCGCCTGCTGACCCCTCCACGGATTTCCCGTTCATGATTCGGTGGTGTCCCCACTGCAATCCCACGAGCGTGGCTGCCCCGTCAAGTACTGCGAGCGAGAGTATTGCAGGGACCGAAATGGCGGCATCAAAGAAGAGGACGCAGAAGAGGGCACTCGCGGTGAAGTAGAATGCTCCTTTCCCGGGGTATTCGCCGTCGCGCTCAAGGGTTCGTATGAGGAGGGAGATTATCGGGATGCGGTATCCCCGCAATACCCCTTCAGCGAGGATGAACCCGACAAAGATCGATGCCGCGAGAAGGAGAACCATCAGGTCTTTTGGGAGAAAATACGCCATTGCGGCGATCCCGATCCCAAAGAGCATGTGGACTATCTTCCTGGAGGGCTCGTGCATGCCCAGAGTATGGGCATCCAGGACAATTAACTGGTCGGATTGCGATCCTTCATCCTGGGTGGTGAGGTTGATGAGCAAAAGGGGCTCAATACTACATGCAATGACTGGGGCGGGTGACTTTCCGTTCAAGAGAGATGATGATCTCGTCACTGAATCCCTTTCGGTATATGGCATTCCGGTCACCCGCATCACCGGGGAGTTCTGGACCGCGAGGCAGCGGCAGGGATCATCCCTCCACGAGGTCTCATACCGCGGGTGCTTCAAGCCGCAGCTTCCTGCCTACTTCATCAACCTCCTCACAGGGCCCGGTGACCTGGTATACGACCCCTTCAGCGGGAGGGGCACCACCGTCATCGAGGCAGGGCTGCTGGGGAGGACGGTTGCGGCCAACGATGCAAATCCCCTCTCACTCCTCCTCACCCGCCCCCGCTTCTTTCTGCCTGATCCTGCAATGGTGAAGTCAAGGCTCGATTCGATACCAATTGAGAATGGTGCGGTGGCTGATATGGACCTCTCCATGTTCTTTGACCGCAGGACAGAAGCAGAGATCGTCTCTCTTCGAAATTACCTGCTCGACAGGGAGAGGGCAGGGGATCTCGACCACCTCGACGAATGGATACGCATGGTCGCGACAAACAGGCTGACGGGCCACTCGAGCGGTTTCTTCTCTGTCTATACGCTCCCGCCAAACCAGGCAGTCTCACCCAGCAGGCAGGAACGTATCAACCGAAAGAGAAACCAGGTGCCGCAATACCGCGACACTCGGGCCCTGATCCTGAAAAAGACCCTCTCGCTCCTGAAAGATGTCCCTAAATTACAGCAGGATCGCCTGCGGAAGGCCGGGGAGGATGCCCTCTTTTTCTCGGGTGATTCACGCCGGACTCCCGGGATCGGTGATGGGACCGTGAAGCTCACCGTCACCTCTCCTCCGTTCCTCGACGTGGTCCAGTACTCGTCCGACAACTGGCTCCGGTGCTGGTTCAATGGGATAGACCCCGGTGTGGTCGAAAAGAGCCTCACCGTCACCCGCTCGCTCCCTGAATGGAAGAGAGTGATGCAGCAGACGCTGTATGAGCTCTTCCGCGTCACGAGGAAGGGGGGGCACGTCGCCTTCGAGGTTGGCGAGGTGAGGAGAGGTACCGTCAGACTCGACGAGACGGTGGTGCCCCTGGGGGTCCGCGCCGGGTTCTCATGCGAGGGGATACTTGTGAACCTGCAGGACTTCACCAAGACATCCCACATATGGGGAATCGGAAATAATGCGCACGGCACCAACACCAACAGGATCGTGGTCTTTAAAAAAGAGGAGTGAGATTGTTCACTCCGATCTTGCCACGTAATCGTAGGCCTCGAGTGCTGCCTTTGCCCCCTCTCCTGCAGCCGTAATGATCTGCTTTGTCCTGATGTTCGTCACGTCCCCGGCCGCAAAGACCCCGGGAACGCTCGTGTGGCAGTTGATGTCGATCTCGATCTCTTTCTGGTCGTTGAGGCGCAGGAACCCCTCGAGGAAATCGGTGTTCGGGATCCATCCCACCTCGGCGAAGACCCCGTCGAGGGAAAGAGTCGTCTCCTTGCCTGACTCACGGTCCTTTATCGTGATACCGTTGAGCATGGCGTTTCCGTGCAGGGCAACGACCAAGTGGTGAAGGTAGGTGCGGATGTTTTCCTGCTGTTCGTACTGCGTGACGTAAGCCTCGTCTGCCTTTATCGTGCTCCTGACGATGAGGTGGACCTCCCGTGCAATCCTGCTCATCTCGATTGCGGTCTGGAGGGCCGAGTTGCCTCCGCCGACAACGGCGACCACCTTGTCCTTGAAGAGCGGTCCATCGCAGGTTGAGCAGACCGAGAGGCCTCGTCCCAGGTAACGCTCCTCTCCTTCCACCCCCAGTTTGCGGGGCCGTTTTCCCTGGGCGAGGATGACGGTCTTTGTGAAATAGGTGGCCCCGGTTTCAGTATCGACCACGAAGAGGTCTCCCTCCTTCCCAAGGGACTTGACCCGGTCAAGCTCAAGGTGTATGTGTTCTCCCCTCACCTGTTCCTCGAACTTGTGCATCAGGTCTTCCCCCGTGACCATGCGGTACCCCATATAGTTCTCGATCGCCCAGCTCTCAAGGGCCTGCCCCCCGATGTTTTCAGAGAGAATGACTGTCTTGAGCATCTTCCTCGAGCAGTAGACTCCTGCCGTGAGCCCTGCAGGCCCCGCACCGACTATGAGGACGTCGTAGATGTCTCCCTCCCTGGCAGTCCCGAAGAGCTGGTTCAGGCGCTGGGCATCAAATCCCACGATGATCTCGTCGTCGACAGTCGTGACCGGGACCCCGTACTGGCCGGAGAGCTCCACCATCTTTTTTGCCTGCTCCCGGTCGGTCCCTACATCAATTGCCATGTAATCTACGCCATGCTTCTCGAGAAACGCCTTCACCATGCGGCAGTATGGGCAGTTCTGGGTGTAGTAGACAGTGACCCTGGGCATGATGGGGGGTTAGCAGGGGATGAGTAATAAACGTGGTGGAGCCAGAGAGACGAGCTGATTCCTGTCAGGTGACCGAGACCGGCGGATCGAACGCCCGGTGAAAAAGGGAGTGCCATGATATTCGTCCTGCATGGGGAAAAAAGGTCCAATGGATCAGTACTGGGGATTGATCGGCTGGAATGGCATGTCCTTATCAAAGACCTTGTAAGTTACCCCGTTGGCAATGGTCACGTATACGATCACCCTGTCCGTCCCGGTTGTGCCGGCAAACACAATCTCTGATCCCATCTGGGGGCTCTCTACCGTCTGCTGTTCCACTGTCCCGTCCGACCTGATGACCTCGGCAGTCATGGACTGCGTGAATGCCAGCCCCTGGCCTCCTTCATATGTTACAGAGATGGAGGGATCGGTGGCGATGGTGTTCTTTACCACCTGCACTGTCACCGCGTAGGTTGGTGGCATGACGTCGGTTGGCTCGGGAACAAGGGAGACTAAAGGTGTCTGCGGGAGAGCGGGAGTAAACGTTGCCTGAGGTGTGGTGGGGACCGGCGTTTGAGTGGAGAACGGTGCATTTCCCATGCATCCGGCTGAGATGAGAAGGAGACAGGCCATGAGGGGAAGAGACAGATACGAGATCTTCATAGTGAACATCTCTCTCACGGTCCCATATCAACATATGAGATGCCCCCCGGGCCTGCGAACTGAATGCCCCCTCTCTCTCTCATGCAGACAGGAGGAAGAAAAGGTGGTTGGTCATTCAATCGTCCTGAACACCTTCCTGACGGCCATGCAGATTGGGCACTTCTCGGGGGCGGTCCCGAGGAAGACATTTCCGCAGACGGGGCAGAGGTATACCGTGCGGTTGGACATGTCCTGGCCGTGGCTTAAGTTGTTGAGGGCCTCCTTGTAGAGTGTTGCATGGACCTCCTCGGCCTTCATCGCATAGGTGAAGACAAGCCCGATGTCGCTCTTCTTCTCTGACTCGGCTTCCTTCACGAATGCAGGGTACATCTCCTTGAACTCGTGGGTCTCTCCAGAGACGGACTCAGCGAGGTTCTCTTTTGTGGCGTGGATCTTTCCCATCGCCTTGAGGAGTTTCTTCGCGTGGATCGCCTCAGCCTCGGATGCCGCCCTGAAGAGGCGGGCAATGTTCTTGTACCCCTCGGATTCTGCCTGGTCTGCAAACGCGGCATACTTACGGTTGGCCCGGGATTCTCCCGCAAAGGCCTCCATCGCATTTTCCATGGTAGCCATGGTGGTATGTTTGAGGGAGGGTCCCATAAAAGTAGGCATTCTCCCCGACTGCTCCCCGGGATATCCCTCTCCTGGGTTCGGGCCTGGGACTCGTGGTTATTCCGCACAGCGCCCCTGTCTCCGGGTGTGAATGCATGCTATTTTTGTGGTTCCCCCGCACATGCTTCCCCTGCGATCCCAGATGAAACGGATGAGGGAACTCGACAGGTGCGACAGGCCCCGCGAGAAGATCGCGAACAAGGGGGCCTGCTCCCTCTCGGACCAGGAGCTGATCGCCGCCATCATCGGCAACGGCACGCAGGGCCGCGACGTTTTCCAGGTTGCAAGGGAGATTGCAGGGCTTTTCCGGGAAAGTGCGGATACGATCTCCTATGATGACCTGACTGCCATACGCGGAGTCGGGGAGGGGAAGGCATCCCAGATCCTCGCGTCGCTGGAGCTTGCCCGGCGATACCTCAAAAAAGAGGAGGAAGCCCGGGTAAAGGTCCAGTCCCCCGCCGATATCCTTCCTCTTGTCGCCGGCCTAAACGGACAGCGCCAGGAGCACTTCATATGTATCACCTTGAACGGGGCACACGAGGTGATTGCCACCCGGACCATCACTGTAGGCCTTTTGAACCACAGCCTCGTCCATCCCCGGGAGGTATTTGCTGACGCCATTACGGATCGGGCGGCTGCGGTGATCTGCGTGCACAACCACCCATCGGGGACGCTCGAACCAAGTTCACAGGACCTGGCTGTCACGCGCCAGCTGAAGGACGCCGGCGACCTTCTCGGTATCAGGCTTCTCGATCATCTCATTGTCGCGCGGACAGGATATTTGAGCCTGAAGGAACGGGGAGATCTCTGATCAGGTGCTTCCTTCCACAAGCAGCCGCCCCATCTCGTACCCCTTCCGGTATGCTGACTCCAGGATGTCCGGCCTTGTAGTGAGGTCCTGGATGGTGTCCATGTCGGGAATCAGGAGATCATCCCAGTATTCCACGTCGACAATGGAGAAGAACGCCTTCATCGTCATCTTCGCCCCGTCAAAGACATTCGGGACCTTCATCCCTGAGATCCCAAGGTAGAGCCCCCGGCGGTGGGCACGCCGGCTCTCCGGGACCAGGGATCGTTTCCTTACGTATTTTGCCATGAAAAAGACCTGGAACCGGTCCATGAAGGACTTCAATGCTCCTGGGATCCCCATCGTCATGACAGGGGTTGCAACGATCAGGCTGTCCAGTTCACGGAATTTTTCATAGATGGCGATCATGTCATCTTTCATGGCACAGGTCTCGTGCTCCCTGCAGTAAAATATCTCCCGGCAGGAGCGGAACGTGAGGTTTGCCACCTCGATCTTCTCCACCTCGCACCCGGCGTCAGAAGCCCCCCTGAGGGCCGAATCAAGAAGTCTGGCGGTATTTCCGCTGAGGAGAGGGCTTCCAAGAATCCCTATGATGCGAAATCCCATACATGAGAGTGGCAGCACCTTGGCATATATCTTCGGTTGCCAGCTCTTGAGAATGATCTCACAATTTCCTTTAATCTGTGGTTATTACCTCAAATATGCCACTAAATGGGGAAGAACAAAAGCCATAAATAATCTCTGCAACCATATACCGAGTTGGTGATAGACCTGACCGAGAAGGCTAAAGCCGGGCAGAAAGTGGGCCCGGGTAAATATGTCTGTATTGATTGCGGACGAGAGATGCAGCTCGATGCCGTTGAGCAGGATCTCCGAAAATGCCCGCAGTGCGCCTGTGAAGAGTACCAGTGTTTCCCGATGACCCACATCCGGCCGGATATTAAGACCGCTGAAGATGTGATGCACCCGCCAAAACGCGGAAAGAGCAACCAGTAACCTTCATTTTTTTCTTTGCAGCAATTGCGTATCCCAGTGCATCGCCTTGTGAACATGAATGGTTCCCGGCCAGAACGTATCGCCGGGATTTGTTGATAGGAGGGTAAGAAGATGGTGAATGTATCAAAGGAAGGACAGGAATACGAGTGTGAGATCTGTGGAAACGTCGTAGTGGTGAAGGTTGTCGGCGGAGGAGAACTCGTCTGCTGCGGCCAGCCTATGAAGCTCAAGAAGTGATGCAGGTATGGCAAAGGATACAAAAGATCTCGAGCGGATGATCGGCAAGGTCCCCAAGTTTTTCAGGGAGCTCGCAGAAAGAGACCCCATGATGTACGAGATGGTGATGAAGCTCGAGGGACACATATGGGACGACGGGGCGCTCACCCGAAAGACGAAAAAACTGATTGCAATCGCCATCGCCGCATCGCTACGCGACCAGCATGCCACAAGGGCGCAGCTTGCGGGTGCCGCACACCTAGGGATTAAAAAGGCGGAGGTCGAAGAAGCACTGCGAGTTGCGTTCCTTCTTGCGGGGATGCCCGCCTATGTGTACGGAAAGGCACAGCTCGATGAAGTGATGAAGGAGTAAAATAAAATGTGCGGTGAATTTAGTTCAATGCCTATCCTCGGCGAGCCGGCCCCTGATTTCGAGGCCCTCACCACCCATGGGATGGCAAAGCTCTCTGATTTCAAGGGGAAGTGGCTCGTCCTCTTCTCGCATCCCGCAGACTTCACTCCGGTGTGCACCACCGAGTTCATTGCATTCTCCAAAATTGCCGACGATTTGAAGTCCCTGAACGTCCAGCTGATGGGACTTTCCATCGATTCGGTCCACTCCCACCTGGCCTGGATCAGGAACGTGAAGGAGAAGATGGGAGTCGACATCCCGTTCCCCATCATCGCCGACCTTGATATGAAGGTGGCAAAAAAGTACGGGATGATCCACCCCGGCCAGAGCAGCACCGCTGCGATCCGGGCTGTCTTTTTCATCGACGATAAGGGCATACTCCGCGCGATGATCTATTACCCCCTGACCGCAGGGAGGTTCATGCCGGAGATCGTCCGCCTCATCAAGTCACTGCAGACCACCGACAAATACGGGGTCGCCACCCCCGCGAACTGGCAGCCCGGTGACAAGGTGGTGGTCCCTGCGCCAAAGAACAAGGAGGAGATGGACAGGCGCCTCTCAGAGGGGTACGAGTGCAAGGACTGGTACCTCTGCTTCAAGAATATCTGAACCCTCTCCCCTTCATTTGTCTGGTCTTTTCCCCCCAATTCACATCATTTTTCATCTCCAGGGTCAACAGAGTCTCTGATGGAGATCAAAGTCCTTGCGTTTGCCGGAAGCCCACGAAGGGGCGGGAATTCTGAGACACTGCTCGACTGGGTCCTTGCTTCCATGGGAGAGATTGAGGGGGTGGTCATCGAGAAAATTCCTCTGACAGAGGCCAACGTGAACCCCTGCAGGGGGTGCAATGCCTGTGAAACCCTCAACAGGTGCGTCCAGCGCGACGGGATGGACGTCCTGCATGACAAGATAATCGAGGCAGACTGCATCATCCTTGCCGCACCCATCTTCTGCATGGGCATTTGTGCCCAGGCCAAGGCCCTGATTGACCGGTTCCAGGTGTTTCGGTCCAGGAAATACGTGCTCAAGCTCCCGGTGGTCCCCCCGGAGAGGAAGGGAAAGAGGCTCGGGATATTCCTCTCCACTGCCGGGCAGAACTGGGACCATGTCTTTGACGGAGCGGTCCCAAGCGTCAAGTGCTTCTTCCATGTCATCGATGTGAGGGATGCGGACATCTACTACCTGATGGTGAATAATGTCGATGAGAAAGGGGCGATTCTCTCACATCCCACCGCAAAACCGGATGCCGTACGAATGGGAAAGGAGGTTCTCGCCGAACTGAAGAAGAGGCTTGGCGGGTGAGCCATGGCGGTCAGCGTCATCGGTCTGTCCGGAAGCCCCCACAGGCACGGGAATACCGAGACCCTCCTCGATGCCTTTCTCCAGGGGGCGGATTCCGCGGGGGGACAGGTTGAGAAGGTTGTCCTGAAGGGCCTTGACTACAACCCCTGCATGGGGTGCAATGCCTGCCACAAGACCGGGGAGTGTATCGTGAAAGACGATGCCATCCCCCTCTTCGACCGCATCCTTGCAGCCGACTGCCTTGCGGTCGCCTCCCCGATCTACAGCATGGGGATCACTGCGGAACTGAAAGGACTGATCGACCGGGCGCAGTTCATCTGGGCAAGAAAGTTCATCCTGAAGAACCTGTACTTTTCGAACGAGCATATCAAGCGCCACAAGGGCATCTTCATCTCCACCGCAGGGCTCTCCTGGGACAACGTCTTTGATGCCGCTTTCCCGGCCGTCACCGCGTTCTTCAACACTCTAGGTTTCGAGTACTACGACAATATCATCGCAAATGACATGGACAGGTACGGGGGAATCCGGGGTCACCCGACCGCGCTCATCAACGCACGGGAGAGAGGGATACAGGTTGTTTCGTTGCTCGAAAAGATGAAGGGAGAGTCGCCCTGACCGTTCAGAAATCCTCCCATCTCATCCCATTTTTCGAAAAAAAAACGGGGTTATACCCGGGCCTTTCTCGTGAATATGCAATGGAAGCCTGTGCTCTCCCGGAGATTTGGGCAGGTGGGGAGAGTCATTCCCTGAAAAAAAAAAGAAGAGAATTTCCCACAAAGAACCTTGACTCATTTCCAGCCTGTTCAGGGGAAAAGGACAGGGATTTCGACCTGGTTCTCGCTACAGAACCCCTGTACCCTCTCCTTGACTCTTTCCACCATGCTGCCTGTGACGATGATGAGGCTGTGTTCGCCCAGGAGCGCCTTCAGGATACACTTATCGATGACCCCATATGTGAAATCGAGGGGGATCTTCTCATCTGCAGCCCGCTGCTTGGCACGGGTCCCCATTGCCCCGATGGGAATTCCGGGATGTGCGGCGCACCATCCGGAAATGTCCGCATCGCGCGACGAGTCGATGTTAAAGAGAGTAATGCTGCCCGGCTGCGTGTAGCATGGCTTGTTCCTGAACGCCCGGTCGATGACGTTGAGCATGTCAAGCACCGTCCGGGGCCTGCGCTCCGGCAGCCGGAACCCGCGCCTCTCCAGTTCAAGGTACAGCTCGAGAAGGGTGGGCATGGAGAGCCGTGCTTTCCTCACGAGTTCCGGGTTGCCGAACGCGACGTCCGGGACATCCTCCTGGAGGATCTTTCCGTTCAGGAGCAGGATCGCACGGTCGGCCCATGGGTAGGCAAGCTCAATGTCGTGTGTCGAGATGATCACTGTCTTGCCCTCCTGGTTCAGCTCGTCGAGGAGCTCCATGATCTCCTCAGAGCCCGACGGATCAAGGCCACTCGTCGGCTCGTCAAATACGAGCACCTCCGGGTCCATTGCGAGCACACCTGCTATGGCAACCCGCTTCTTCTCGCCTCCTGAGAGCTGGTGAGGCGGGCGGCGCCCGAAACCTGTAAGGCCTACGCGTGCGAGGGCGCCCTCCACGGCCTCCTTCACCTTCTCCTCGGTGTATCCAAGGTTGGTGGGGCCGAATGCCACGTCCTGGTATACAGTCGGGGAGATGATCTGCCGGTCAGGGTTCTGGAGCACGAACCCCACGCGCTTCCGGAGAATCCGGAGGGATCCCCTGTCGTAGGAGATGGGCGAGTTGTCGAAGAGAATAGTCCCTGAATCCGGCTTTATCATGCCGTTGAACATCAGGAGAAGCGTCGACTTGCCCGCGCCGTTTGGGCCCACCAGCGCAATCTTCTCTCCCCGCCGGACATGGAAGCTGATCCCGCGTATCGCATCCAGTCCCCTGGGATAGCGGTACCGGATGTCCCTCGCTTCAAGGATGATGCGGCTCATATTCGCAGCTCCTAAAACAGCCTTATATGGGATGTGGCTTTCACGACCACTGCAGAGACGGCGAGGAACGAGACAACTGCGGCAGCGGAGGGAAGGGAGAGGGGCCTACCCTCCCCCAGCACTGCAAATTTCCCCTCATAGCAGCGGGCCTCCATGGCCCGTGTCAGGTCTTCTCCTGCCTCCCAGCTGGCGATGAAGACCGAACCTGCAAGGGTGGCAAACGAGCGGATCGATTCACGGAACGAGCTGTACCCGAGGCGCATCAGCTGCGCCTGGTAGACCTGCACCAGCTGGTCCATGATGAGGAAGATCGAGCGATAGATAATCATGGCAAGGTCCAGCACCTCATCGGGCATGCGGGCACGCCTCATCACAAGGAAGAGATCGGTCATGGGGGTGGTGAACGCGATGAAGAGAAGTGCGGAAGTTCCCCCAATGACCCGGGAGAAGATGAAAAACCCCTGGTTTATACTCGCCTGCGTGATCGAGAGCGAGAACCACGGGAGGAGCTGCCAGCTCCAGAAGGTCCCCTCTCCGCCTGCGAGAAGGACGATTGCACCCACCCCAAGGCCTCCGAAGAGGAGAGGGCCGAAGAAGGCCTTTCCGTACGTCGCGGGATCGATTCGTGCGAGGACAAGAAGGGTCGCAGTAAGCACCAGCGCGATGAAGAGGGGGGCCACAAAACTTGCGGAGAGGAGGCAGAGGATGACTGCCCCCAGCCCTGCGATAAGTTTCGTGACGGTATTGACTTCCCTCAACCGGTTTTGCTGTGCGATATCCTCAAGGAGCTCTTCGTACATGGAGGACCCGTATACCGTACTTGGCTCTTCAGGTGCTTCTATTCTTCTGGCCCCTCCAGTACCCAAACACCCATCCCACAATGATCCCTCCCACTGCGGCCTGGAGCGCAAACAGGCCGGACTCTATTTCCGCGCTCGGGGGTTCCCACTGAGGGACGAGGGGCTGGAAGTCCTCCTCGGAGACCCCTGCAAGTTCGGCCACCCGGGATGCCCCCAGCGTATCCGAGCCGGCGTATTCTGCATCACCCATGAGTGAACTGGTATAGAGAAAGATCCCGCAGAAGCAGAGTATCGCTACCACCGCGATCACCTCGAGGCGGTACTTCTTCCACATCACGCATCACCTGCTGCTGCTCTGATCCTGGCTTCGGGAAATACCTTCAGGCGCACCAGGATCTCGGGCTTGAGCTGGACGATATATTTGAAGACCAGCGCGAGCACGACCCCTTCGACGATCGCGAGCGGCACCTGTGTGATGGCAAAGATCCCCAAGAAGAGGACAAACGAGCTTGCAACGCCCCCCACCTCGGCAGGGTACGCGAGGGCAAGCTCAAGGGAGGTCACGACGTATGTGCAGAGGTCTGCGATCGCACAGGCGAGGAAGACCGTAAAGAACATGTTCACCCTCGTGTCGCGCAGGGCGCGGTAGATCGTCCACCCTGCCAGCGGCCCGACGACCCCCATCGAGATGATATTTGCACCAAGGACCGAGAGACCTCCATGTGCGAGGAAGAGACTCTGGAAGAGAAGGACGATTGCGCAGATGACCGATGTGACCCATGGTCCGAAGCAGACCGACGAGAGCCCTGTCCCTGTCGGATGAGAGCAGCTTCCCGTGACAGAGGGGAGCTTGAGGGAGGAGAGGATGAAGATGAAGCCCCCCGTCACCCCGAGAAGGGGGAGGGCCTCGCGGTCTGCGGCGAGGATCTTCCTTAACTGGAAAATGCCGAATCCGAGGCACGGCAGCGCGAGCACCCACCAGAATACCGCCCATTCGGGTGGGAGAAAACCTTCCATGATGTGCATAGTCCGACCACCATTATACAAATTTAATTGACTTATAACAAATTAACCTGATTAATATTTATGCCTTCTCTTTTTCGCTGCAGGAAAACGAGTGAAAAAAGGGATTCTCAGAATATCGCAGGGTAGAACGAGGCGAGCAGGAGCCCAAATGCCGTTATGATAAGGACCGCAAAGACCGCGGGGTTCCACGCAAGGACCTTCTTCCCGTCGAGCACGCTCACCGGCAGCATGTTGAAGGCGGCAATCATCGCGTTGACCTGGAGGCCTACCATCCCAATCAGCGCAAGGAGGTTCCTCGAGAGGAACGACATGGAGAACATCCCCGATAAAAACAGGATGAGCGCAAACGGGATGCACAGGAGGAGGTTGACCGCAGGACCCGCCGCGGATATCTTTCCATTCTGCTCCCTGCTGATATAACCGCCGTAGATGACCGTGGCACCCGGTGCGGCAAAGACGACCCCCACGAGCGCCGCCATCGCCACCGCGACAAGGAGCATCAGGTTATCTTTCCGGAACTCCGCCCAGAAACCGTACTTCATGGCTGTGAACTTGTGCGCCATCTCGTGAAGGATGAACCCGATCCCCACGGTGAGCATTGATACCAGGAGGTAGATCACAAAAAGCTCAACGGTGACCCCGCCCCTGATGAAGATCAGGGAAAACGCGATTGAGATGGCGAGCCACGCGATCAGCAGGTCGGAACGCTCCCGGCGGGTGATTCGTTCAAGCATGGTATTCGTACATTTATTGTTTGGTCCTCCCACCCCTTATCACCTTTGGATGAGGTCATGCCACCACCTTTAAATCCCTTCACTCCCTGAAGGTAGAATGTATGCCCATTGAAGCACTCAGGGCCGAGATCAACAGGATTGACGAGCAGATCATCGATCTCATCGCGAAAAGGCAGTACCTGGCAGCACGAATGGCGCAGGTAAAGATGAACGAGGGACTGCCCGTCCACGACGCGAAGAGGACCCAGGAGGTGCTGGACGGGGCTTTCAACTACGCGGTTGAGAAGAATATCAACCCGGTCTCTGTCAGGAACATCTTTGCCCTCCTCATCGAGATGAGTGAGGAGAAGCAGCGGGAGTGCCAGGGGGATGGGAACCTCCCCTGAACCGAATCAGGCGATCTCCAGGATCAGGATTAATCCAAGGAATATCATCACCCCACCCATCGCGAGCCTGATCAGAGGCCGTTTCTCCTCGCGCAGTCTCTCCAGCTGCTCAGGGGCAACCCCGAACGCAATCACTGCCAGGATCAGCACAAGGGGGAGGACAAAGAAGACGTTGTAGAGGAGGAGATAGGGGAGCCCCTCGTACAGGGTCATCCTGTTTGAGAGGAGGGAGAGGATGGCGAGGTAGATCCCCCCGGTGCAGGGGAGCTCAAACATTCCCACCAGCACCCCCAGCACACACGCCCCGGGAACCGACCCCTTCTTGACCCATGCATCGATGATCCCCCGTGTCGATTCGGGGATAGAGAGGAGGGGGGTCCTTCTCTTCACGAGCGCCTCCCCTATGCTTATCACCCCTGCAAGGATCGCAATCACAGCTGCGGCCATCGAGACAATCCGGGACATCCCTGATGACTGGACGACCGCAAAGAGGCCAAGACCCGAGAGGAAATAGAAGCAGAACACAGCCAGAATGAAGGTTGCCCCAACTGTCAGCACCTTTTTTCGGGTATCAAGGACCATGAGGGAGAGAACGAGAAATATCAGAACAGCAAAAGCGCATGGATTGATCCCGTCAACCAGCGCGGCGCCGACGACAAGCGGGATGGAAAGCGTCTCTTTGGTCCCGGCAACTCCTTGAGGGGGGATCGTCGGTCGCACCTCCTCCTGAATCGTAGTGAAGCGGATGGCATCGCCCAGGTTCCGCGTAATCTCTTCATAACCCGAGAGGACATAGGGACCGACGAATATCGAAGGAACAGGGAGGAATTCCCGCCCATACTGCTGCTTGAACTCCTGGAAGAGGACCCGGGCCTCATCACTCTCCCGGATGTCATGGAACCGGAAGACAACCCCGGGATATAGGGGGGCGATCTCCTGAATATAGGGAACGGTCTTCTGGCATTCGCTGCAGTAAGTGTTGTAGAAGAAATGGACTACCGGCTTCCCATCCTCGTAAAGGGGGGTGGAAAGATGCGGATATGCTCCCCCTTCTTCTCCCTCCGGACCAGGGGTATCCGCCCAGGCAGGCGTGGCGAGGAGGGAGATGAGAATGAGGAGTGTCACCAGCCTGGCGGTATATGATGTGATTCTCTTTTGCACTTCCAGCTTCGTGGTGCACATCTCCCTAACGGGCGCAGATCATGGTCCCCACTCCCTCGTCCGTGAACATCTCGAGGAGGAGGTTGTGGGCGATATTGCCGTTCACTACGTGCCCGAATGAGACCCCGCTGTTCACTGCTCTCACGAGGGAGCTGACTTTTGGGATCATCCCTTCAGAGATAACGCCGCTTCCCATCAACTGTTCGGCTTCATTGACCCGGAGCCTCCGGTAGACTGTGGTCCTCGATGCATCCATGATGCCGTCAACGTCAGTCATGTTGATCAGCTTGTAGGCAGTGAGCGAGATTGCTATCTCGCCGGCCGCAGTATCGGCGTTGATGTTCAGGCTCTGGCCGCTGCGGTCAATGGCGATGGGGGCCACTACGGGGATGTAGCCCCGGTCGAGGAGGGTGTGGAGGACTGCAGGGTTGATCTCCTCTATCTCCCCGACATGCCCGAGATCGACTTCCTGTTCCCTCCCTGCGACGTGGACCTTCTGGGGGTCCATTCTCCTGGCGATGATGAGGTTCCCGTCGTTTCCGGAGAGGCCTACCCCCTTTCCCCCGCTCTTTGCAATGAGGGAGACGATATTGCTGTTGATCTTTCCCACAAGGACCATCTGGGCGATCTCGAGGGTCTCTTCGTCGGTAATACGGAGGCCTGCAACGAACTTGGGTTCTTTTCCCATGGCCTTCATCTTGTCGGTGATCTCGGGACCTCCCCCGTGAACCAGGACGACACGGATGCCCACCAGCTGCAGGAGGACCGCATCCCTGATCGCGGTCTCCAGGATTGCGGCGTCTACCATCGCATGCCCGCCGAGCTTGATCACCATCGTCTTTCCGTGGAACTGCTGGATGTAGGGAAGTGCCTCTATCAGGACTTCCTCGCGTTTCATGTTGTGTACCTCCCGTTGATCTCGATATACTTCTCGGTCAGGTCACATCCCCATGCCGTGGCCTCTCCATCGCCTGCACCAAGATCCAGTGTGAAGACGACCTTTTTTCCCTGCATGAGGGCCTTTGCACGTGCGAGGTCAACCACGATCTCTCCGCCTCTGACGAGAGGCAGGGACTCGAGTCCGTCTCCCATCCACAGGTTCACGGTGTCAGGATCAAACGCCACACCCGCCCTCCCCGCGGCGGCGATGACCCGGCCCCAGTTCGGGTCGGCCCCGTACACCGCGGTCTTCACGAGAGGAGATGCAACCACTGTCTTTGCGACCGCGGCCGCCTCCTCTTCTCCGGGAGCTCCCCTGACAGTGACCTCGAGGAGCTTGCTTGCACCCTCGCCGTCCTCGGCGATCTGGATGGCAAGAGACTTGCAGCATTCCTCGAGTGCAATCGAGAAGTCGGCTGGATTCACTTTGCCTGCCTTCCCTGTCGCGATGCAGAGCGCGATATCGTTGGTGCTCGTGTCCCCGTCCACGACGATGCGGTTGAAAGTCCTGCGGGTTGCGGTCCTGAGCGCGGCCTTGAGGGCAGGCGCGGGCACTTCTGCATCGGTGTAGATGAACGCAAGCATCGTCCCCATGTTAGGGGCAATCATCCCTGACCCCTTTGTGATCCCCCCGACCGAGAACTGCTCGTGCCTGACGAGGGCATGCTTCTCGGTGAGATCTGTGGTCATGATGGCCCGGGCGGCACGCATTTCTGCCTCTGTGCTCCGGGAGAGGTTCGGGGCAACCCTGTGGCACTGATCACGTATGAGGGGAAGGTCGAGGTAGCGTCCTATCACGCCGGTGCTTGCAACCCCTACTTCATCGGGAGCAAGGTGCAGGGCGCCGGCACCGATCTCCGCCATCTCCACAGCATCGCGGTAGCCCCTCTGCCCCGTGTAGGCATTGGCGCATCCGCTGTTGGCCATCACCGCCGAGAGCGTCCCCCTCGCGATGCGTTCCTCCATCAGCCTGACCGGCGGGGCTTTCATGAGGTTCGTGGTGAACACACCCGCCGCATCACCATCCGCCCTTATCAGTGCAAGGCCAAACTTCCCTTCCTTGACACCCCATGCAGTCACTCCCTCCACGCCGCAGATGCTCTTCATTCAGTGACTCCTTTCATTCCTGGGGAGGGGCCGCCACACCCCTGACGATGTCTGCCCGGGCCACGATCCCGACAAGGGCTTTTCCCCGCACCACAGGAAGGCGGGCAATCTTCTTCGAGAGCATCACGGATGCCGCGTCCTCTATATCCTCGTCCTCGCTGATGGTGACTGCAGGGTGGCTCATCACCTTTCGCACCTGGATATTCCCAATGGAGGTGAGCGCGTGTTTTGTCTTCTCCCAGTTGATGATCTCCCGTATGGGCACCTCGATGACCTCCAGGGGGGAGGGGAGCCAGAGATCGTCTGAGATCTTCCCTGTCTCAAGCAGCCGCAGGATGTCGGACTCTGTGATCATTCCCACCAGTGTCTCACCCTCCATCACCGGCAGCCCCCCTATCTTGTGCGCCCGCAGGAGTGCAGCGGCATCCCGTACCGGCGCATCCGCCTGGACCGTGACCGGGTTCTTTGTCATAACCTCTCGAATCAGCATACTTTTACCTCATTCAGGGAAGCAGCCCTGCGCCCACGAGCCCGTCACGTTCGTCAAAGCCGCATATGATGTTCATATTCTGGATCGCCTGGCCGCTCGCACCTTTCCCCAGGTTGTCGATGGCCGATATCGCCACTACCCGCTCGCCCTCGGTCTCCACCCTGATGTCGCAGAAGTTGGTTCCCCTGACTGCCGCAAGGACGGGGTTCTGGAGCCTGACGAAGAACTCCTTCTCGTAGTACTTCCTGTAGAGGCTGTCAACGTCCTCCTGTGACATGGGTTCATTTAACAGGATATGGGCAGTAGTGAGGATTCCCCTGTTGACAGGAACCAGGTGCGGAGTGAAGTAGCACTTCGCCCGGGACCCAAGGCACATCAGCTCCTGCTTCATCTCAGCGAGGTGCCGGTGAGAAGTCCACTTGTACGGGTTCACATTGTCCCCGACATTCGGGTAGTGGGTGGTGGCAGAAGGGTTGTCACCCGCCCCCGAAACGCCGGTCTTCGAGTCGTATATCACAGTGTGGGCATGGCGTGCGAGGGGGGCTGCGGCAAGCGTTGCCCCCGTGGGGAAGCATCCCGGGTTGCTCACAAACTCCGCATCCCGGTAGGTGTCCCGGTGTAGTTCGGGGATGCCATAGGGCGCGGCGAAGTAATCGGTGTGAGGCACGCCGTACACCTTCTCGAAGATGTCCCTTGGCAGGCGGTAGTCGGCAGAGAGGTCGACTACCTTGATCCCTCTGGAGAGCAGGGGCTTTGCATAGGCCATTGCCGCGGTGTGGGGGACCGCCAGGAATGCAAGGTCAGCGTCGAGGTCGCCGGCAGAGGGGTTCGTAAACTCAAGATCGAGAAGCCCTTTGAACTGCGGGTGAACCGAAGTAACGGGCTTTCCTGCCTCTTTCCGGGACGTCGCACAGGTGATGCGGGCTTTCGAGTGGGTGAGCAACAGACGGATCAGGTCTCCCCCTGCATAGCCGGATGCCCCGATGATGGCGATATCCATACACTCCGTTTCGATTCGCAGATGTTAATCCTTTTTCCCCGTATTTGCACCTCCATTTCCCTTCTGCGCGACACCTGTGCCCCCTTTTCCGGGAGGCGGATGGGGGGTCGGCACCCGCGCAACCCCGGCCCTCTTTGCCTGAAGTGCGGGATTTACAGATCCCCCTGAGAGAGACCGGAGAATGGCTGTGTGCACATCGCGGACGAATCATCAGGTTTTAATAATTATAATGATTAATCATTAAGATAGCACATGGAGGTTTGTTCCTGGCAAGGGAAGAGAGAGGTCTGATCCCAGTTTCCAGGCGGCAATACCCGCCTGGCGTCGCGTGTAGCAGGTGAACACCCGTACGTATACTTCAGGAGTGTACAGGAAGAGGAGCGTAATGGTGCAGGCAGGGCTCCCACCCCGCTCCTCACACAGTAATGGCTGATTGCATGAGTCCAAACGGAAAGGTGCGCTATAATGGCAGAATCATTTGAGGTGTCGCTCTCAGGGGAGGAGAAGACGTACGTCCCCGATCCATCCTACAAGAAGAACGCATGGACAAAAGACTATACCGCTGCATACAAGGAGTTCATGGCAGATCCCGAGGGGTTCTGGGAAAAGCAGGCCCACCACTTTGAGTGGATCAGGAAGTGGGACCGGGTACTCGAGTGGAACTATCCCTATGCGAAGTGGTTCGTCAACGCCAAGCTCAATATCACCGCAAACTGCCTGGACCGCCACGTCAATAACCACCGCAGGAACAAGGTGGCCCTCATCTGGAGGGGTGAGGATGGGGAGGAGCGGATCTTCACCTACAAGAAGCTCTTCCAGGAGGTCTGCCGGTTCGCACAGGGCCTCAAGAAACTGGGCGTCACAAAGGGCGACCGGGTATGCATCTACATGCCACTCGTCCCCGAACAGGTGATCGCGATGCTCGCATGCGCCCGCATCGGCGCCGTGCACAGCGTGGTGTTCGGAGGGTTTGGGGTACAGGCGCTCAACATGCGCATCAAGGACGCAGAGGCAAAGATTGTCATCACTGCCGACGTCACATACCGGCGCGGAAAGACCATTCCGTTAAAGACCATTGTCGAAGAGGCCATCATTAACGCCCCGAGCGTGGAGAAGGTCGTCGTGCTCTCCCGCGAGGTTGAACAGCCCGTGGAATTGCATACAGAGATGGAAGTGGACTACCACGAGCTTATGGAGGGTGTGCCTTCAACCTGCGAGCCGGAGGTGATGGACGCCGAGGACCCACTCTTCATCCTCTACACCAGCGGATCCACAGGGGCTCCCAAGGGGATAGTCCATACCTGTGGGGGCTACATGGTGGGAACAGGCTATACCACGCAGCATGTCTTTGACATTAAAGATAATGACGTCTACTGGTGCACCGCCGATACTGGCTGGATCACAGGACACAGTTATGTCGTGTACGGGCCGCTCGCGATAGGGGCCACGGTGGTCATGGCAGAGGCCGTCCCTGACTACCCTGATGCCGGTGCATTCTGGAAGATCGTTGAGGAATTGGGAGTTACGATATTCTACACCGCACCGACAGCCATACGGATGTTCATGAAAGTGGGAGAGCAGTGGCCCAACAAGTACGACCTGTCGTCGCTTCGGATCCTCGGCTCTGTGGGTGAGCCGCTGAACCCCGAGGCTTTCGAGTGGTATTACCGGGTCATCGGGAAGATGGCATGCCCAATCGTGGATACCTGGTGGCAGACCGAGACCGGCATGCACATGATCACCACTATGGTGGGAGAACCGATGCGCCCCGGTTTTGCCGGAAGGCCGATCCCCGGGGTGGTTGCAGACGTGGTGGACAAGCAGGGCAAACCCGTCGCACCCGGAAACGGCGGGTTCCTGGTGATCAAGAAGCCGTGGCCGGCGATGCTCAGGACGGTCTACAAGAACGACGAACGCTACCGCACTTACTGGAACACCATCCCTGACTGTTACACCGCCGGCGACCTCGCGGTGAAGGCGAAAGGGGACGAGTACATCATGATCATCGGGAGGGCAGACGACATCATCATCGTCGCAGGTCACAACATCGGCACCGCTGAGGTGGAGAGCGCTCTCGTCTCCCACCAGGCCGTGGCCGAAGCCGCGGTGATCGGAAAGCCCGAGCCAATGAAGGGGAATATCATAAAGGCATTCGTGATCCTCAGAGTCGGCTTCTCCCCGAGCGAGAAACTCAAGTCCGATCTCATCTACCACGTCCGGATGACGCTTGGGCCAATTGCAATGCCGTCCGAGATTGAGTTCGTGGACAAACTCCCCAAGACCCGGTCAGGAAAGATCATGCGACGTGTGCTGAAGGCCAAGGAGATGGGGATAGATCCCGGGGACGTCTCCACCCTGGAGGAGTAATCCTCCTTTAATTATCCAGGGATCAGGACTGATATGCCTACTGATGGGACCATATTCGGGATGCCGCCCGAAAGGGGGCGCTGGGTACTGGTGATCCTCGGGATGATCATCAACCTGTGCCTCGGGAGCATCTATTCCTGGAGTGTCTTTGTCGGTCCGCTGACAGAATACTTTACTGGAACCCTGGGCCAGGCCGTCACCGCAAACGACGTGCTGATGCCCTTCTCCGTCTTCCTTGCATTCTTTGCCATCGCGATGCCCCTCACAGGGAAGTATATCGAGAGTCTTGGACCAAGGAACGTAACGATTATCGGAGGAGTGCTCACCGGCCTCGGGTGGCTGCTCGCCTCTACTGTGACTTCGGTCCAGATGCTTTACCTGGTCTACGGGGTGATCGGCGGGGTGGGTGTGGGTATTGCATACGGCGTTCCCGTCGCTGTCGCCGCGAGGTGGTTTCCTGACAGGAGGGGACTGGCAGTGGGGCTCACACTGCTTGGATTCGGTTTCTCTGCTTTCCTGACCGCGAATATCGCCGGGTACATGATCGCTCTCTACGGTGTGATGGATACCTTCCGGATATTCGGGATCGCCTTCGTCGTACTGATAATCCTGCTCGCCCTCCCGATGCGGTTTCCTGCTTCCGGATGGAAACCCTCCGGCTGGATACCCCCCGTGCCAAAACCAGGCGAGGAGGTCTGCGAATGTGACAGGGGAGCGATGCTCCGCACCCCCACCTTTTACGGACTGTGGGCCTGCTTCTTCATCGGGTGCCTTGCAGGGCTGATGGCAATCTCGATCGCAAAGCCCGTCGGGACCGAGGTCGGGGTCGAAGCTGGCCTTGCCACCATGCTGGTAGGATTCTTCGCCATATTCAACGGCGGGGGCCGGCCACTCTTCGGGAGCCTCACCGACAGGATCACCCCGAGGAACACGGCACTCGTCTCGTTTGTCCTCATCGCCTTCGCATCGGCTGCCCTGTGGCTGGTGCCCGGAATCCCGGTGTACATTGTTGCATTCGCAATCCTGTGGGGCTGTCTCGGGGGATGGCTCGCCATTGCCCCGACCGCTACAGGGTCGTATTTTGGGACCTGCGACTATCCCCGCTGCTATGGCCTGGTATTCCTCGCATATGGTGCAGGAGCCATCGCCGGACCCCAGCTCGCCGGGTTGATCAAGACCACCACCGGGAACTACATGGGGGTCTTCCCCTATGTCCTTGCCCTCTCACTGATCGGGCTTGTCATCGGCTGGGTGCTGATGAAGCCCCCAGGGACAAAGAGGGCCTGACCTTTTTTTTTGGCGATCCGCATCCCCCTGCCCGTTCCTGCCACCCTCATTCAAATAGAAAAAGTTCCAATCACCTATTCCAGATATGCATAACCCGGAAGTGCCATGGGTGGAGCGGATAGGAAAGTCAAGGCTGGAAGCGATGAGCGATGGCATCTTTGCCTTTGCAATGACGCTCCTTGTGATCACCATCACCATCCCCCAGGTTCCCCTGGAGCAGGCACCTGAACTCCTCCCCGCGGAGATCGCCGGCCTCCACTCCGAGTTCCTCCTCTTCGTGATCGCATTCTTCATCCTGGCAGCGTACTGGATGTCGCATCATCGTATCCTCGCACGGGTCGAGTTCGTTGACGGAATTCTGATCAGGATCAATATCCTTGTCCTCTTCTTTATCGTCCTGATTCCTTTCACCACCTCTCTCTCGGGAGACTACACAAACGTCCTCGAAGCGGTCCTCCTCTTTCATCTCAACCTCCTCCTGGCCAGCCTCAGCCTTACCGCAATGTGGGCATACATATACAGGCACTCGACAACACTCGCGCCAAGCATGACGCCCCCGGTGAAGAGAGGGATCGAACGCGCGTTGGTCATGCCCCTCGTGATTCTGGTCGCAATAGGTGTTTCGTTCGTTGACACGTATGCCAGCATGTGGTGCTATGCTCTCCTTCCTCTTGTGCTCTTCCTGGCGGAATTCACCATGAACAAAAAAAAGGAGAAGAACTGAGAGGAATGTATGAACACTTCTCCCCGTCTCATCCCCGGGTGATGCACACATGAATGCACTTGAGGCCCTTTACCTCATCCATTCCGGTCTTCCAAGGCTGGGACCAGGAAGTAACGAATGCACAACCCGTGCCTACCGCTCCGTTCGTCTTGAGACATCCAGTCCCATCATCGTCGATACCGGGTGTGGCTCGGGTGCATCAGCTCTGGTGCTCTCGCGCCTGTCCGGCGGGACCGTCATCGCGGTCGATAACTACAGGCCTTTTCTCCTCGATCTGAGAGGGCGTGCCTGGGCGCTCCTTGGGCCCCGTCAGAGCGGCATACAACCAATACAGGCATCGATGGGCTCTCTTCCCCTCCGGAAAGAGTGCGTCGACCTCGTGTGGAGCGAGGGGGCTATTTACCTCATGGGGTTTGCAGAAGGGCTCGTCTCATGGCGGCCCCTCCTGAAAAAAGGTGGTTTCCTTGTTGTTTCCGAGGTGATCTGGCTGAAGAGCGATGTCCCGGATGAGATTCGCTCATACTGGACCGCGAATTATCCAGGAATTGCATCAGATGCCTCGCACAGGGATACGATTGCAAAGTCCGGGTTCGTGCTCCGGGACTCTTTTCCCCTGCCCGCGTCTGCCTGGTGGAACTACTACCGGCCCCTGCAGGGACGGATGAGGAAGTTTCGCCGTGAGTATGCCGATGATGCCAGCGTCCAGCAGGTCCTTGACGAGATCGAAGAGGAGATCGGGATGTTTGAGAGATACCAGGATTCTTACACCTATGTCATGTACATACTTGAGAAGCCGGATGCATGAAGACCTTAAAGATACCGGGAGAGAGTCCGGGCTCCCTCCCCTTCTCGGCACCTCTCCCGGAGTACTTGTCCTGGGAAGCTTTCCGAGCAGGATGTCTCTTTCCTCGGGGCGATACTATGCCAACCCGCGGAACCACTTCTGGAGCGTGATGCGGGCACTCCTCCATCTGGAAGGAGAGGGGATACCTGCATGGGAGAAGGGACTTACAGACGCGGGCATTGCCGTCTGGGACGTGATCGCCTCGCGAAGATACCAGCCAGGGAGCATGGACCGCGACATCTGCGAGGAGGAGGTAAACAACATCCCGGGGTTTCTCACCACTCATCCGACGATCAGGTGCATCTGTTTGAATGGCGGGAAGGCACACGAGTCATTCAAGAGAACCATACGGGCGATGCCTCTGCCATCCTCGATACGAGTCTGCCCGCTCCCCTCGACGAGTCCTGCCAACGCGCGGTATACCCTGCAGGAAAAGGTTGCCAGATGGCAGGTGCTCCTGGAATACCTCGTGCAGTAAGCGATGCATCTGTCCCGATAAAAAAAAAGTGTCTACAGGTACCGGTTCCTTCGAAGCCAGTCGACCTGCGGCTTTGTGTATCGATAAGAGATATCGCACTTCTCGTCCTGGAAGCTCCACGGGGTGATGATGAGCGTGTCCCCCTCGCGGATCCACGCCCTTTTCTTTATCTTGCCCTTGATCCTCCCCATGCGGGTTACCCCGTCAATGCACCGGACCTTGATGTGGTTTGAGCCAAGCATCAGCTCAGCAATGGCAAATTGTTCCCGGTTTCTCTTTTTAGGCAGTCGCACGCGGATGGTCTCCATCCCCGGCGGTGCCGTCTCATCTACTACTACCTCTTCGTTCCTGTCTTCTCTTTTATAATTACTAATAGGTCAGCAACTCCAATGGGAACAACTTTTTATCCCAGTGCGTTATCTATAGGCAGTCCTCCCATATACCTGTGATCATGAGGCCTATTCATGTGTCCGTCGGAATTCCTTCAGGATGGCGGTCATGTGGTATTCCCCATGGCAACCATTATGCGCTCATATTTTGAAATTTATTCATGCATTCAAGGGTATTTTTTTACCTCTCGCTGCTTCTTGTGGTGGGATGCCTGGCGTTCTCCGGGTGCCTCACTGCTCCCGCTGCAGAGGAACCCGTGCCTGAAACGCACACCCCTGCACCAACGACAGTCCAGACCACGTTCGTTCCGATAGTTGAGACCCCGACCCCAAAACCCACCCCAACCGCAATCGGCCTCTCAAGCGAGGATATCAATCTCCACTTCATGGACGTGGCATTCGGGGGAGGAAACCTCTTCCTCGAGCGCCTTCCCCTCTCTTCAAAGAGGACGACCATTTCGCTCAACGCGGGGAGAGAATCCGACAAGGTCCTCATCGAATCGTTCGCGGTGAAATTCAATCTCCTCTCGCAGTCAAACAAGCTCTTTGAGAATACGAAAGAGGGGCAGACGGGCGATATCCGCATCAAGTTCCTTCCGCCCGAGGGGCTGAAGGCAATCGACCTCACCTCAGAGATGGGGTGGCTGAACCAGGAATATACCCGCAGCGGGACCACATGCGCCAAGATCAAGGGGTATGACATCTACCTGAATTCGGAAATGGAGGGTGAAATGCGTGAACACTACATTCTCCGTTCACTCCTCTATACACTGGGGTTCAAGGGGGCAACCCTCCGCTACCAGGACAGCATTTTCGCGTATCCCGAGAATACTGTGACCCAGCTCTCTTTCTTGGACGAGAAAGCGCTCCAGGTGATGTACGGCCTCGGCATGGACAACGGGATGAGAGTCGAGGACGTCAAGCGGGTCTTGTTCTTCAGATGACCCGCATTGACACTTTTTTTTGCACACTGATGCACTCCTTATGCCAGGCAGAGGTGTCATCCAGCTGATGGGCATGCCATGGGCCATGCACGATCTTTCCCAGAAGATGCTCCCGCAGAATACCTCCTTGAACATGGAGCACCTCCGGCGATCGTGGACGACCTCGCAGAGTGCATGACGATCGCTTCCCTTCCTGCAGACCTCAATGCCTTTGCATATGGGCCGGCATTCGCCGCGGTTTCGCTGGCAGAGCCGGGGGTTCTGGTCAGGAGTGTAGCCCTCTCCCTTGCCAGAGACATCTCCCTGACCCATGAGGCAAAAAAACCTGCCATGCGGTGTGCAGATCCCAATATGCGGAAACCGGCAGGTTTATCCTGATCCTTTCCCGATCCCCATCAGGAACGAGGTATCATACCATGAGCATCAAGGTTCTCGGGTTGAATGCGAGTCCGAGAGGAAAAGAGAGCAGGACCCTCAGACTGGTAGAGGCGGTGCTGGGAGGGGCACGATCACTGGGCGCCACGGCCGATATCGTGGACGTCTACTCGCTCAAGATTGGTTACTGTACCGCCTGCACGGCCTGTTATACGAGTGGCGAGTGCATCCTCTGCGATGATTTCCCCGAACTCTTCGAGAGGATGATGGATGCGGACGGGATAGTGCTCGGCGCCCCGAACTACATCGATTCCATCCCTGCCCCGATGAAAGCGGTCTTCGACAGGATGGCAGATGCCGTTCACTGCCGCATGTTCACCGGCAAGTACGGATGTTCTGTGAGCACTGCAGGGGGCCCGAATTTTGGCCCGATCATTGATTACATGAATTATGCACTGAGTTCCTTTGGTGCTATCACGGTTGGCGGCGTGGGGGTCTCGGTGGGAAGAGGCCTGCAGGCACTCCCTGAAGCAGAAGAGAGGGCACGGGCCCTCGGGCACATCCTCGTCAGGTCGATCAGGGGAGAGATCCAGTACCCCGAACAGGAGGAGATGCAGAGGCAGCGCCGCGAGTATTTCCGCCAGCTCATCCTCTGGAACAAAGACAAGTGGACCCACGAATACGAATGGTACGCGAAGATGGGGTGGATCGGCGAGAAGTCGTGAGAATGCCCTGATAAAACGTGATCCACATGGATACTGCATTTCGCGACCGTTTCATCAGGCTTTGGCAGGAGTATTTCCCGGGTGCGGAACTGCCTGTCACCTTCGAAGTCACTGATGAAGACAGGGGGGTCGAATGGGCCCCCACCCCCAAGGGATGGCGATGCATAGTCTGTGACCTCGCACGAGTCCGGAAGGGGATGTCACTCCTGTTCGGTGAGGACTCTCTCTCGTGCAGCGGGGCTAAATACTACATGGGATATGTCGAGGATCGGGCTCCCGATTTCCGCTTCTTCCTCTCGCATGGCAAAGCCGGTTCGGTGCCGGGCGAACGGTACAAAAAGACCCCTGAGATCGTCGACGAAATGGTGAAGCAGGGGACCTTCCTCCCTGCCATGGGACGCCATTACCTTTTCAGAAGGTGGGATTCACTCACCCCGGAAGACCACCCGGACGTGGTGATCTTCTTTGCGAGGGCAGAGGTGATCTCCGGCCTCTTCACCCTCGCGAATTACGATCGTGCAGACCCGCACGGCGTCATCTGCCCGTTTGGATCAGGGTGCAGCGCCATCATCCATCATCCCCTTCACGAGTCCAGGGCAGAGTGCCCAAGGGGAGTGCTCGGGATGTTCGACCCTTCTGCCCGTCCCTGCGTTCCTGTAGATGTGCTGACGTTGGCAATCCCCATGCAGATGTTTGTGCCGATGGTCGATTCCATGGAGGAGAGCTTCCTGATTACCGATACATGGGAGAAAGTGAGGAAGAAGATCAAAATGAGTGAAGAGAGGTATTCTCTTACACACTAAGGATTCCCCAATTCCTGGTTTGAATCAGTGTTTTTTGGGTATTATGATCATCTGGCCCCTAATATTTTTATCAACTGATGAAAATAATCGAATCACAATAAGGCATGGTTCAAGTTTGTTCTAAAAGATTTAGATGATACTCTGGTTTTCAAGGCCAATGAGAATAGTTTTTGAATCGCCGCCGGGGCGCCCTTCGGGGGCAGCGGGGTAAATCGGCATATCGTCAATGATCCCGACACCCCTATTTTTTCCTGAGGATTTTAGTGATAGGTTTTCTATTCATTCCTTGTCGTGAATTGCGGGTGAGATTGGGGGTAATAATCGCACTATACCCAAGATTTATTTGTGATGTGCCCAGGATGTGTCGTTTCTCCACGAAACGACATAATCGTCAAATTTTTTATGGTTTCGTTGCTGTCCTGTGTGCTGGCACCATGCCAGAGGTTGGCAAAGATGCGTAAATACCATCAACAGCCCAACTTTTTTCAAGTGAGGCCTCTCTGATAAAAACAAGCAACTGGATGGGTAGCATCCTGGCTGAAAAAAAGGTTTGAGCCTTCCTCTTCCCTCACTCGGCCCGCAACGCCTCGATGGGATCAAGACTCGACGCCCGCCATGCTGGATAGACACCGGAGGTGACACATATGACAATGCCGACCAGCATCGCGGAAGGGATATAGACCAAGCTTGAAGGGGAGAAGAAGTAGTCCGTGCTCCCCACCATCGCGAGGACCACCACCCACCCAATAGCAAGGCTGAGTATCGCGCCGATGGTTGCCCCGATGACGCCAAGTATCACCGATTCGTAGATGAACATCTTCCGGATCTCGGACTTCTGGGTCCCGATGCTCCGCATGATGCCTATCTCCCTGACCCGTTCTGTCACCGACATCATCATGACGTTGAAGATGGAGGTGGCTGCAACGAGGAGGGATATCCCGGCAATCGCCATGACGAACGTGGTCATGGTCGAAAGCGTCGAGGTGATGCTCTCGAGCATCCTGCTGCTGTCCTGGATGGTCACGGTCTCCTCTTTCCTGTTCATCTTATCGAGAATGGCGGACTTGACCTTCTGGGTGTCGTTGATGTCATTGAGGATGATGTTCACCTGGTTGTACTCCCCTTCCCTCCCATAGATACCGTTGAAGAGTTTCTGGTCTGCGATGATCGCAGAATCAGAGTTGACATCCATTGACATCCCGCGTTCATTGAGGATACCGACCACCCTGACCGTCATCGTGCCTCCCTTGTCCGGGTCACCGATATCAATCCTGCTCCCTGTCTTGAGGGAGTACCGGCTGGCAAGGGTAGGACCGATCACGACCGAACTCGTGCTCTTTGGGAATGTCCCCTCTGAAAGTGAGAATATCGATGGCATTACCTTGTCATCCAGGCCGTACACCGTTGCTCTTCCTTTCCGGTCTCCCACCTCTATCCTGTCCGATTCTGACTGGACTCCATACACGAGGCCGTACTTCTCCGCGATCTTGGTTATCTCCCTGAATTCAGACTCAGTGATGAATTCATCGCCGCTGCCTGATGTTCCACCTCCCCCCGGTCCGCCACCGAATCCGCTTCCCCCCGTATACGCCCTGACCACGAGGTTGTTTGCCATCGACGAGAGTTCCTCGGTGACCGAGAGGGTCATGTTTGCTCCCATCATGCCCATCGAAGAGATGGCTACGACACCAATCACGATACCAAGTGCGGCAAGAACCGAGCGGAGGAAATGGATGCGGATGCTCCGCAGTGAGAGTGCGAGGATGATGTCCTTCATACCACCCTCCCGTCCCGCATGACAATGGTGCGTTCTGCAAAACCGGCCACCTCGGCATCATGGGTGACCATGAGGATGGTACTTCCCTTCCTGTTCAGGTCGCCGAGCAACCCCATGATCTGGTGACCGGTCACCGAGTCGAGGTTCCCGGTCGGCTCATCGCAGAGGATGAGGGCCGGGTCGTTCACCAGTGCACGGGCAATGGCCACCCGCTGCTGCTGTCCCCCTGACAGTTCAGGCGGTTTGTGGGCTGCCATCGGGGGGTCTATTCCCACCATACCGAGAAGCGTGTCCACCCTCCCCGTGTCATCGGGCTTCCTGTGCTTCATCAGGTAGGGATATTCTACGTTCTCGTATGCGGTAAGCAGGGGAATGAGGTTGAACTTCTGGAAGACGTACCCAATGGTATTGAGGCGGAGACTGGTTAACTCGCGATCATGCATTGTGCGGGTGTTTTTTCCCCGTATGAAGAGATCCCCGCTCGTGGGACGGTCAAGGCACCCGATCTGGTTGAGGAGCGTGGATTTTCCCGAACCGGAAGGCCCCATGATGGCCACGAACTCCCCTTCGTTGATCGTGAGCGAGACACGGTCAAGGGCAACCACATCCCCGGATGGAAGTGAGTAGACCCGTGTCACCTCCACAAGCTCGATAAGGGGCTTTTCGACCACGGGATCTCATCTCCCGGAACGTTTCCGCACCTTCTCAACCACTTGCGAGAGGTATCCCTTCCTCCATGCGACGGCCACCGCAATACATGCCATGATGGCGATGACGATTTCCATAACCGGGATCTGACCAATGCCGCTCCCGAATCCAAACATCCCACCCGGTCTCCTGGCATTCCCTGATGGCACTCCCTGCTGGCTGAGCGCTCCAGTCGCCCCTGGCATGGGCACGGCAGCACTCCGGAGGGAAATCTCCACCCTCTCTTCGAACACTTTCCCGTCAGGGTCCCTGTACTGGATGACCAATGGTATCGAAGATGCCCCCTGGACCGTGAAGGTCACCTCGAAACTGGAGAAGTCATCGGGCTCAAGCGCCCCTATGACGTAGACGGGATTGGGGTTCACCGGTTTTGCGGGATCTCCGACGGTCACCTTTATCGCTTTTGCGTCATCGAGCCCGGCATTCGTGACATCCCCGCTCACGGTCACGGTATTCCCGCTCTGGGAAACCTCGACATTGTTCACCACCATCTCTGCGGCGGTATTCCGCTCACCTATGGTGACCGGGATCGTCAGCACGGTATGATGGACATTCAAGCCATTCCTGTACGAGACATCGAAGACCAGGTCCGTCGCTTCGGTCGCAATGACCTCGAATGTGGCAGTCTTTGTTTCGTCAGGCAGCAAAGTTCCCAGGAAGGCGCTGCTCTGGGTCGTCGTGATCCCTTTGCCCGAAGGAGTCACCATGACACTGTTGACTGGATTGTCGCGTGGATTACTGACTGAAAGGATGACCCTGTCTTTGGTCCCCGCCGAGAAAGAGTCGGGGGCATCGACCACGCTGACGCTGACTGGGGTGGATTTCACCTTGAGGGACACAGGATAACGCAGTGAACCGGCATCCGTGTAATCGAGGTAGAACATGGGAAAATACATGCCGTCTCCGACAGTCGGCTGGATGTGAAAGGTGAATTGCATCGTATTCCCCGGGCCAATGGACCCCACGGAGTCATATGTCTGGTAATTCAGCACTCTGATATCGGGTGAAAGTATTTCAGCCCTGTAAATGGCTACCGGGACCGTGCCGCTGTTCGCAATATCAACAGTAATGGTCCCTTTATCACCGGGCATGAAAGCCTCCGGTTCAACCTTCACCTTTGTCACTGCTACGTATGACGCGGCATTCTCTGCGCTGCTCGCGGCCAGAGCCGGGCAAATGCAGGCTGCACTGGCAACGAGGAGGGCCGCGCCTGTCATCAGGGCTGCAATCAACCTTTTCTTGCTCTTTATGGACAATTGTATCATGCTACTGCTCACTCATCGAACCGAATCCAAATTGTTCACTTCGCATCTGTGCTCCATTGGGGGAGGGAGGGGAGACGATCCGGCATCCTGAAATGAACATCAAATCCGGTGGCACTGTCGCCCAATTCCATTTCGCTTCCTTCAGATTGCCTGCATTCATTCCCATTCTTCTGTCCCCGGCCGCAGTATGCAGATCTCGGGTATCCCGCGATGAAGATGCCCAAGGCCTGACCTGAAATCTCGTTGGACACTCGCGTGTCAGGTACGATCCCTGACTGGTCTCTTCCTCAAATGAGACTCTTTGGTTCTGTTAAAGTAAAAATTATTTTACATTAAGTTATTTAAATATTACTAATAGTCAGTTGAGACATACCTCTTCATACTTAAATTTGCTTATACACCCCTAAGTAGTGGGCCTTTTTGGAAGGATGTCCTCGTTGTCGCGATTGATTCCCCGTATCTCACTTCCTCTGGGAGATTCTTCCCTGTATGCGAACATTCCATAGATACGTATGCCAAAGCGCCGGGCGAGTTTGAATGTGATATCAAGGGAGGGATCATACTTCCCCTTCTCTGTTGCAAGGATCGTCTACTGTGCGACACCCATTTCCTGGGCCAGGGTATCCTGCGTAAAATCGTGGATGGCCCGAAACACTCTGATCTTATTCTTCATCGTCGTCCCAGTCTCCGTACTTCCTCGCGTAATACTCTGGAACACTATGCAGAGGAATGCCATGCCACAGAGCAGGACCTCTGGAGCAGTCCGAAATAGCCGATACGTGGTTCATCCGGGGGTGCCCTGGGAAACGGCCTTGGTGGGGAGAAAATCCGGGTGGCATGGCAAAGTCTATCACCAGGCTGCCCAGGCGCTTACGGCAAAGAAGAGTATCAAGGATACGAAAGAGTTCTCGCTCCTGCCTTCCGGGTGATGAGTGTGGAGCGCTCATCGTCTCTCTTGTCCGAGATTTCCCCCATTGCAATATATATCGCAAGGACACCTCCCACGAAGGCGAGCATGATGAGCATCGACTCCCCGATAAGAACCGATACCCAGAAGAGTCCCCCTCGATATGCCCGATGATCCCCGCCAGGAGACAAAAGTATCCCGCCTCATTTAATGTAAATAATTACTTACATTAAGTAATAAAAACTATACTATAACAGGAAAGACGAACGGCATATTAGCTCATGGGTCGGAGAAGAAATAGCCGCGATACGCGAAGACCTCTGGAACCAGGCATCCTCTCAATACACAGGTATGAGGCCCCTGCTTCTTCCAGTGATGCTCCGTCCACCTCCCGGTGTCACCACATACGTATTCTCGAGGCCGACAAGGCCCACACCCGGAACCCCTTTCTTTGGTTCCAGTGCAATCGCCATTCCTTCTTCCAGCGGGTCGTCAAAGCCCATGGCAATCACCGGTATCTCGTCCACCACGAGGCCCGTTCCATGGCCGAGAAAACTGGCGCGGCGTTCTCCAAATCCCATGAAATGTTCCATGAAGCCTGGTTCAATGCTCTCCATTATGGTTGTATAGAGCGCGGAGGGTATCGCACCCGGCTTCAACAGTCTCACAAGCTCGTCGAGAACCTCCATGCAGCCCCGGTGTGCCTCGAACGCCTCCTCCGGGACAGGTCGCCCGAACATATAGTTCATCGTCTTGTCGGTCTGGTACCCGTTGACGCCGCAGGAGTTGTCGATGAACACCAGGTCGCCTTGTCGCAACCTCCGGGTCTGGCTTCCAAGTACCGGTGCCCCGGGACACGCGCCATAGCACCCGCCTGGTCCGTCAAAACAGGTGGGATAGAGGGAGCTCTCCCCGAACCCTATCTGCCCCACCTCGATCTCGGTATTGAATCTCCCGAACCTGACAATCCCCTGGTGACCACGCTCAACCATCAGTGAATATACGGCGACCCCGAATTCCGCCTCGCTCATCCCCTCTTTCAGTATTCCCGGCACCTCTTCCTCGAGCACGACCCTGTGGATCTCTCCGGCCTTCTCGAGGAGCGCAAGTTCATACGGGCTCTTTATCGACCTGACACGGGCAGCCTGGAGGTCCATTGACCTGACTTCAGTGCAGGGGAAGTGCTTCCTGAACCGTTCTGCAAGCGCCAGTGGCACGACTTCCGTCTCCATGAAGATGCGGTGAGGGCGGACAGCCGTACCGAGCGCCGCATCACGAAAACTCCTCATCGGTCTGATGTCAGGAAAGCAGGACTCCTCCATCGCGCGTTCAAGGCTCCGGCGGACCCAGAAAACCGCGCCCCTGTCCCTTTCGACAAGAAGTACGCCGTCCTGTATCGTCCCTGTGAGATAGTAGAGGTTGATCTTTCCGAATATCGCCACCATCTCCCATTCAGGGTGATCGATGTCCATCCTTGCACGGAACCGGTTCATGCGGCCCTGGAGCTCGCTGGCGGGGACGTAGTCGTGCATGTGAGAGATGTTGGGAATGGTTGCGTAATTATCTCTCCCATCTCTTCCGGATACGTCGTGGCGCCGTGGATTGTGTCAAGGGGTTGATCCCTTCCTTTTGTATCCCTCACCACCCAATAGATCGCGGGATGCAGGCCGCCAGGTCAGGAACAATTAAATCCCTCGCCTGAACAAGATTCTGTGAGAGGAGTGAACCGAATCTATGCTTGAGGTATTCAAATGTGGGAAGTGCGGCAAGATCGTGATGGTCGTGAGCGACGGGGGCGGGGAGCTTTCCTGCTGTGGCATGCCCATGGTGAGGCAGGTCGAGAACACTGTCGATGCCAGCACCGAGAAGCACGTGCCGGTTGTAGAACCTCGGGGACAGGGTGTCCTCGTCAAGGTAGGTTCTGCACCCCACCCCATGGAAGAAGCCCATCATATCCAGTGGATCGAGGTGATATCCGGTCCATGGCTCTACGTGAAGGGATTGAAACCGGGAGAGAGGCCGGAAGCTGCATTTCCTGTTCCTTCGACTGACGTCAAGGCCAGGGCGTACTGCAACCTCCATGGATTGTGGTCAAAGAAGCCCCATCACGGGTGAAACCGGGAACGATTCTCCATTTTTTTTTTTTGGGGGGGGATCAATGCCCCCACTGCCTTCAGTGAACCTGGGATTTACGGCAGGAAGAGAGATGCTGCGCAGGCAGCCCTTGCCTTTTCAAGTGAAAGAGGCAAGTCATCTTTTGATTCTCAGATCCCCATGGATCAAACAGGAGCATTCCCACAGGCTCTTCTTTGGCCGCGCATAATATTATGAGACAACAGCTATTGCCTGGCTGCACGAAGGTGGAGGAACGTCCGTGAACGAATTACATGATACGAAGAGTGTTTCCTTGGCGGGTCTTTCTCCTGACTCCCCTCCTTTGCTCGAATTTGCGCATGTCACGGTGATGCGTGGTGAGAAGAAGCTCCTCGACGACCTCTCGGTCAGGATACGTGAAGGCGAACACATTGCCATACTTGGTCCGAACGGGTCCGGCAAATCCTCTTTTATCCGGACTGTGAACAGAGAGTATTACCCCGTCATCGGCACTGACGGCAGGGTTGTCTTTCGTATCCGCGGCAGGGAGGTCTGGGATGTATTTGACCTCCGGTCGATCTTTGGCATCGTTTCTCCTGACCTCCAGTACACTTATACCAGGAGTGTAACGGGGAGAGAGGTCATCCTCTCCGGTTTCTTCTCAAGCATCGGCCTCTTCAACCATCGCATCACCCCCGCAATGGAGGAGCGGGCCGGACAGGTCCTCCGTTTCCTGGAGATTGAACACCTTTCGGACCGCCCTATGGACGAGATGTCATCTGGCGAGGCCCGGCGGTTCCTCATCGGAAGGGCGCTTGTTCATGGTCCAAAAGCACTCATCCTGGATGAGCCCACGAACAGCCTCGACTTGCATGCCCTCCACACCTTCAGGCAGACTCTTCGCACTATTGCCCAATCCGGGGTAGGCATCATCATGGCCACGCATAACCTCGCCGACATCATCCCCGAGATCAGCAGGGTCATCCTGATGCGGGAGGGCAGGTTCGCGCTCGATGGCCCCAAAGAAGAGGTGCTGACCGATGCCCATATTGGAAGCCTGTTCCGCGTACCCGTCAGGGTCAGGGAGGAGGGAGGATGGTATTACGCAAGCGGATATTAGGCGATTAAGGGCCGCACTGAGGTATAACGAGGGATCGAGGTCGCATTTCAGCAGATGTCCTTGACTCTTCCAATGGTTCCGTCCTCAAGTCTGACCTTGATCCCATGGGGATGATACGTCGATCTGGTGAGGATCTCCTTCACTCTCCCCTCGGTGGTTCTCCCGCTTGCCTGGTCCTGCTTTTGGACAACCTTCACCTTTGCTCCCGGGCATAACCCGCTCCTGTGTCGGCCGTCTATTTGTGCCTCTTTTTCCACCCTGTTGTGGAATTCTGGCCGTTTCCGCATTTTCTCCATCTCTCCGGACATTGGATGAAATTATCCCCCTCTTTCTTTAACCCCAATGAGTTAAATACCAGGGGTCGGGGACCTCCACCTGATGGTATTATCTTTCCCCACAAAGATCCTCTCTCAAAGGTGTTCCAGAATGAAGCGTACAACAATCATAATCATTGCAGTGTTCCTTGCCGTAACCGTGACCGGGATCGTGGCCGCGGAAGTGACCCTTCAGGCAGGCACGGGTGGCGCAGGAAGCGTCTATACCACCGGAAACATCTATGTGAGTTCTGCGCCTGCAGGTGCATCGGCTACCCTGGACGGAGGGCATTCACAGCTCTTCACTCCAGGTACCTTCAGGGGTGTCGAGCCGGGAAACCACCAGGTGCGGATCTCTCTCCAGGGATTTCAGCCCTTCTCGACAACCGTCAGGGTCAGCGCGGGAGCCACGGAGAACGTGATCGTGACCCTGCCGCCAGTCTCAAGCCCGGGAGGGATGTCCATCAGCTCAACTCCCCGGGGCGCCTCGATTTACGTTGACGACATGTACATGGGCAAGACAAACCAGGTGGTGGGGAACCTTGCTGCGGGGCCCCACCGGCTGGTGATATCAGAGGCGGGTTACGTGACCTGGAAAGAGAGTGTGACGGTCAGGTCAGGAGCGGTCATTCCCGTGACCGTCACTCTCGTTGCTGAAGTCAACCCCGCCCACGGGGACCTCCTTGTCTCGTCTACCCCCACGGGCGCCTCGGTGTACATCGATGGGAACTACATGGGATCAACTCCCGCTGATGACTCCCTTGATATCAATGACCTCTCCCCCGGATCCTATGCCGTTGTGGTCAGGAAACCGGGCTACCAGGACTATTCCACCAGGGTTACCGTTCAGGAAGGCGGCGTGGCACAGGTGTTTGCGCCGCTCCAACCCGCTGCACAGACCGCTGCGAGCGTGGATATCACATCGACCCCCACCGGGGCCGACGTCTTTGTCAACAACATGTACATGGGCATCACCCCTCTCTCTTTCCATGATATTGCAGCCGGGACTTACACTGTCGATATACGGATGGAGGGATACACCCCATTCTCATCGAGCGGGCAGGTAATCCCAGGCCAGAGTGTCCATGTGATCGCGGCACTGTCACCAGTCCAGGCTCCTGCCCCCACGACGAAGGCTCCTGCCGGGGAACTTGCAACAGTCATGGCTCTTGGAATGGCCTGTATTGTCTGCTTCCTGGTTGCGAGGAGGTAGAGGTATCAACATCAACATTTTTTACCCGGATCCTCGGGCTTGGCAACACTCAGCCCCTCGCGGATCGCCTGAATCTCTGCGTTGTCCGAATCGATAGAATAGAGTGAAGTGCCGTAGCAGGGCTTTCGGAACGGCAACAGGATCCTTCCTTTCTCTTCATCGATGCCGACCAGCATCGGTTTCTCGATAAGGACTGGCACGCCCCTGAAGACAAAACCCGGTGTGATGCGGTAGTATTCCCTGCATGTCTTTCTCACCCTGGTGTCCGCACGACGTGGGGTGACGTTCTTGAGGAGAATCTCTGACCAGAGCCGGTTGAAACAGGGTTCCTGCGGCATTGTGAGAGGGTATGCGTCGGAAAGGAAAAGAATTGCGGCTATGTCTGGATAAACCGGCTATTCTCTTCGTTTCCCGGACGCCCCCATGTATGTTACCGGATGGCATGACCCGTAACCTGAAGCAGATGCATTAAAGTGAGATTTATATAACATAATGTTGTATATTTCTAATATAAGTTAGAAATATACAACAAAGGGTAATGTCATGTCGACACAGAGACAACCTTTCTTCAAATCGCGCCCATGGATAAGCGTCATGTGCATCTTTGGGATACTTCTGATTGGAACAGGCATGATTAATATGGCCTTCCAGCCAGACGATACCCCAACCGGTCTTGCCTCATTGTTCATCAGCACCGGGTTCGTCCTCACGATCCTCTCGGGCTTCCGCCTATGGAAGGGCGAGAAGATATACATGCAGGACGAGCGTACAAAGAGGATAGGCGCGTACGGGCTCTCATGGTCCTGGTTTCTTACGTTCCTGGTACTCTTCGGCGTCTTCTGGGCAGATTACCTGCACATATGGTCACCGGATGCACAGATGCTCTCCGTCATTCTCATCCTTCTCATGGGCATATCGGCAAAGGGCTTCCAGGCATACCTCTTCCGGAAGGGAGACGTGGATTGATAAAATTGAGGACGTATCGATGCAGACCAGGATAAAAGAGTTTCGTGCGAAGAGAGGCCTGACACAGGCCGAACTTGCCGACCTTGTTGGTGTCAGGAGGGAGACCATTGTCTTTCTGGAAGCAGGAAAGTACAACCCCTCTCTCCGCCTCGCCCACCAGGTGGCAAAGGCGCTCGGGACCACCATAGACACACTCTTTTCCTTTGGCGACGAGGGTGACTACACGGTAAACGAGGAGTGACCTGTCCGCAGAGTTCCGTCATTCCAATACGCTGCGCTGCAATCCCACACCTGGATGAGGTGTGACTTCGTTTTAAATACTCACCACTCTTCTCTTCTAATGAGTGTGTGCCATGCCATCACGGATTCTTGTCGCATACGCATCGAAAAGAGGATCAACCACGGAGGTCGCAGCGGCTGTTGCGAGGGAGCTCGAGCGCCCAGGGATAGCGGCGGAGGTGATTGGGATTGATTCTGTCCTATCCCTTGAACCGTACGATGGACTGGTCATCGGCGCCCCCGTGTACACGGGGAAACTGTTCGGGGATGTGGCGTCCTTTGTCCGGCGTCACATAAATGAGATCGGGCGGATCCCTGTCGCGGCATTCCTCACAGGGATCGCGCCCGTGTATCCGAAGGCAGGTGATCCCATGCAGGTTATTGGGCTGATGACGACCGCGCTGCAACCGGTCACCCCTGTTGCGGTGACGATGTTTGCGGGGAAACTGGACCCCTCAAACCAGTCGTTCGCGGAAAGGTCCCTTACAAAACTGCTGAAGGTGCCTGTTGGAGACTTCAGGGACTGGAATGCCATTGCTGCCTGGTCACGCCAGTTGCCAGATCTCATGGGATTAGGGGAGCCGAAGGCCGCTGACAGGAAATAATCGAGAGGCCTCTTGGGGAGAATAGTCCCGTGGACCATATCCCCTTTTTATTCGATGACCCGCCATGCCCGCGGAGGGACATGGATCTCGAACCTCGCTCCCTCGCCACTCTTCCCGGTCTCCCGGATCGTGATGCCGGTTATCGAGAGGATGTCCCGGGATATCGCGAGCCCAAGGCCTGTGTGCTTCCCATATCCATAACGAAATATCTGCTCTTTCTCTTTCTCGCTGATACCTGTCCCGTCATCCTCAAAGACGATGACAAGATCCCCATCGTCACCCTCCTCTGTCCATATCCGTATGCTGCTCACGCCCTCTCCATGTCGTATGGCATTGTCGAGGAGGTTTGAGATGACCCTGGTCGTGAGGGGGTCTGCGTAGATCTCCACGGGCCCGACGTTTGACATCACGCCGATCCCTTCGCAGGGGACATCCTCAATGGCGCGTGAGACCATCAGCCTGAGGTCCTGCCAGGCCGGTTGGTTCGAGCCGAAATCCTGGTAATCCCGTGAAAAACGGAGGTGGCCCGCGATCTTCTCTGTAATCTGGATGCTCGAGGCGAGGTACGCATCGTGCATGGGCTCGTTTGCGCCATCGCGCATCAGTTCAAGGTATGCAGAGAGCGCAGTGACGAGATTGCTGATATCATGGCGGGTCAGCGTGGTGAGCAGCGATATCTTCTTGTTCGCAATCCGAAGCGCCATCTCTGCTGCCTTCCTGCTGGTGATATCCCTGATGACGAGCACGCATCCCGCAGGATTTCCTGACGGGTCTTTTACGAGTGCTCCTGCGATGCTGACCTCCCGGGAGGGTCCTTCGCCGACCGTGGCCTCGAAGTCTGATACACATCCCCTCTCCCTGATGGTGACCATGAGGGTGTCGTACTCATCCTTCGGGATGAGGGAGGCGGCCTCCATGCCGCGAAGGTCCTCCTCTTGCTTGGCAAATATCCCTGCTGCGGCCGGGTTGGCAGCGATAATTCTTCCAAGGGGGTCAAGCAGTACCATCCCATCCGGCATTGTCCTGAGCAGGTCTGGCAGCGCGGTCTCCGGACTCAGCGTGAAGAGCCCGCAGGTGAGGACCGCATAGGTAATGAGCACAGTGAAGACGACAATCCCTATGAAGACCAGGTTCGGTGTATATATGCCGTATGAAGGGAGTATGATCCCCGAGAGCATTCCGCATGCGATGATGGTGAGCAGACCGGCGCTGACAAGGAAGTTCTGCCTGCGGACTTTCTCGACCGTCGCGGCACGCCACGATGTGACGGCGACATACAATATCCATAGCATCAGGACGAGTGAATATGTGGATTCGGCCACATAGGAGAGGCTCCCCCCTGCCGGAATGTAGGTATACCCTACATCTCCCACGTACCTGACGGTGTAAATGTTTTCGGAGAAGAGGCCTACGAGAGATATCATGGCCGCAGAAAAGTAAAGCAAGGAGGCGACAAGATATGGCCTCCTGTACGTGGAGAGGGGGTGCCCACAGAAAAGGAGAACGAAATGAGCGGTGAACGCAATGACAAACGGCCAGAACGAACTGAACTTCAGCCAGAGCCAGACATTCTCGTATTCTACTGATTGCCAAATGAGAAACTCACCGATTGCCCAGTAGGTGGCAGAAAGCATCACGATGACAAAGAGGCGGTTGACGGGTGAGGCGGGGTTCCTGGCATAGACATACATCCCGAGGCCGAACGTGATGAACGCCGAGAGCATGCAGAAGAAAGCAAGGATTGCGACAAGAGCCATGGAGATCAATCAACCGGACAAGGTGCCCGGAAAAGTGCCGAATTTCCTCCTCAATTCGTCCTCTTCCTGGAGTGCTAACTCCTGGTGACTCTGTTGTCAGGGGAGAAAACCTTTGTGCATCGCCCCTCCCATCCCCTCTCACGAGACCCGCATGATCCACCGGGGAGTGATCGCCTGTGTCGGACAGAACTCCCGGCACTTGAAACAACCGATGCAGAGGTGCGGCCTTGTCGCCTCTGCCTTGTGGATGCGGGGGTTCACCTGGAACACCCCCATGGAGCACATCTCCTCGCAGATCCCGCAGCCGTTGCAGAAGACCCTGTCGATGTAAACCTCCATCAGGATGCTGGGGGAGGGTGAAATCTCCATATTCGCGTGCCAGATATACCCTTCGTGATATGGGTGATAATCGTTTGGGAGGCCAAGAGTGCCTGATACCAGGGCTGTCAAAAGAAAGGTGCAAGGGGAGAGAGAGGGAGATCCCTGCCTCCAGGCGAATCGGAAGGTGCAATTGAAAAAAATACCCCTCAACCACCTTAATGATCACATTGCTGGTAGCAGGTGAAGGAATCCTGTGGGATTACGTCTCCCTCCGGACCTCCCGGACCCGCAGGATCTCAGGGCATCTCCCATCATCTTTTATCCCCATCCTCACGTCCCTCGAGGCGAAATAAGTGGAGAGAGATCCTTCTTCGGGAGGGAAACAGTTCACATTGAAATGTAACCTGATTAAGGAAAAATTCTCTCCTGGGGGTATCTCATTGCTCTCCCGGGGATGAAGGTCTCCGATCCTTTGTCCTCCGACAGGGAGTGTGCGATGACTATCTCTCTCAGCGCATCACAGGTTGTATTCCTGCAGGCCTCAAAGAAGGAGTTTCTGGGAAGGGATCCATCCCGGCGCTATCGGCTGCAGAATCGAGTCTTTATCATCACTACATGGTATCCTTTTGAGAGAGGATCAGAGGGGAAGGTATTACGTCCCGGCCATCAACTCCCTTTTCCATGGTGCAGTATTTTTCCCGTCTCCTGCTCATGGCAATTCTCCTCGCAGTATCCGCCGTCTGGCCCGCATGTGCACCCCTTGCTCCCGGCATGGTCCAGGTCTTGCCTTCCGGGGAGTCGGTCCCGGCAGGTACTGTAGTGAACGCCTCGGCTTTCATCGAGATCATCCCCTCCGGGGCAACTACATTTGCCGAGACCCACACGCTCTCACTCTCCACCGGGCTTTCGGATGCCAGGTGGAATGTGATTGTGATGGTGGACGGCCGGCAGGCTGCAGTAATCCCTAAAGAGGGGCCCCTTGTATACGTGAACGGGTTCCTCCTCTCCTACCCTACCACCCGCGATGTCAGCGTGAGGATTGTTGTTGACGGAAGAGTGCCCCCAGATGCTTCCGGGGAAGCGGTTGTGGTACTCGATTGTGCGGAACTGAACTCACAGGGCCAGGTGGTCGGAGGATCGGATTTCCAGGTCACACGCCGGGTTGATACGCTTTCCGCATTCCCCGGTGCAACAACGGCCACTCAGGCACCTTTTCCGGCCACGTCTCCTGCCTCCACCCCTTTTCCGGTGATTGCCCCCGTCGCCTCACTCTGTCTTGCCTTTGCCTTCGCCTGGGACCAAAGGCGATGAGTCTGGACACGTCCCCTCTCTTTTGCAGTAAGACCACGCCTGGACCTGGTTTCATACCTGCTGTTTTCAGGGACCCTTCTCAGGATTTGCGTTTACCCCTGGCTATCGGGCAGGAAATGAACCTTTCTCTGGCACTTCCCGCAACCGCTCTCACGCCGCTTTTATATCCTCTCCATCATATCCATTGACCATGCATCCAACCGGCCCTACGTTCATGGAGATGACCCGGTACGAACACCTTTCCCCCTCGGACCAGTACCAGGGCCTGCCCGCCCCTCCCCTGGAAAAGCCCTTTCCTCGGGACGGGCATTTCATCACCCTTCCAGACCCCGGCAGCCTGCAGGTCTCCCCTCTTGACCTGCGGGAGGCGATCGAGGGGCGGCGCTCGCTCCGCCACTATACCCGCGAACCCCTCTCGCTCGAGGAACTCTCCTATCTCCTCTGGTGCACCCAGGGCATCGTGCAGGTGCAGGACCCCTATTATACGCTGAGGAATGTTCCCTCTGCGGGGGGACGCCACTCTTTTGAGACCTACATCCTCGCAAACCGGGTATCCGGGGTAAAACCCGGGCTCTACCGGTACCTTGCATTCTCTCACCGCCTGCTCGAGGTCGACACCCGTCCAGGTGTCACCGACCGAGTCATGGCAGCCTGTCTCGGCCAGGCATTTGTGCGAGCCTCGGCGGTCACATTTCTCTGGGCCTGCGTCATCTACAGGATGGCATGGCGCTATGCAGAGCGGGCGTGGCGGCTGGTGCACCTTGATGCCGGCCATGCAGGCCAGAACCTCTACCTTGCCGCCGGGCAGGTAGGGTGCGGTGCCTGCGCAATCGGGGCATTTGATGACCAGCTGGCAGCTGATGTACTCGGTATCGACGGCGTTGACGAGTTTGTCATTTATTGCGCAGCGGTAGGGAAAAAAGAGGATCGTTGAGGGTTCAATCAGACAATATCTGCGACCAGGGCCCTGACCATCTCCCCGACTGCAATCCTCATCTCACCGGGGCGGCCGACCCGGTCACCGACCTCTTTGACAATCGCGGAGCCCACGATCACTCCGTCCGCACCTGCCTGCGAATATGCCTGCACCTGGTGCGATGAACTGATCCCAAAGCCCGGGACCACGGGAAGTGAGGATATCCCCTTGATTCTCCTGATGCATTCGATGGTCGCAGGGTCGACCTCCCCCCTCACACCCGTCACCCCGAGGGCCGCCACAAGATAGAGAAAACCCCCTGCCCTCTCGATAATCATCTCCAGCCGTTTATCCGATGTGGTCTGGCTCACAAAGAGGATGGGATCGATCCCCGCATCCCGGGCAGCTTTGCAGAAGGGCTCAGTTTCCTCAAGCGGTACATCGGCGACAGCGACCCCGTCCGCACCTGCACGTGCAGCATCCCTATAAAACGCCCCGAGGCCCTTCTGCACGACAGGGTTCGCATAGGTGAGGATAACAAGTGGCGTCTCCGATTCAGCCCGGAAATCCCTGATCAGTGAGAAGAGGGAATCAGTATTCATCCCGGCAGAGAGCGCACGCTGAATGGCCTGCTGCATGACGGGGCCGTCTGCAACCGGGTCCGAGAACGGCATGACAACCTCGATGACATCGGCGCCGGCCCTGTCCACCTCCCTGATCATCGCGAGTGATTCCCCTAAGTCAGGGTCACCAGCCACGAGACATGCAACGAGCAGGGGACGCGTACGGGCGGAAAACGCACTGCCGATGCGGGTGCTCACAGGCAATCACCCGCGAGTGCTGCCACCTGTGATACGTCCTTGTCGCCGCGGCCGGAAAGGTTAACGATAAGGATGTCGTCTTTCCCGAGGTCCTGCGCGATGTTTCGGGCGAGCGAAACGGCGTGGGCGGATTCGAGCGCGGGGATGATCCCTTCTGTCCGGGAGAGGTAGAGGAACGAGTCAATCGCCTCGTCGTCGGTCACCTCTCGGTAAGTGACTCTTCCCTTGTCCATCAGGTAGCTGTGCTCCGGCCCCACTCCAGGATAGTCGAGGCCTGCCGAGATGCTGTGGGACTCCAGGATCTGGCCGAAGGCGTCCTGGATGAGGTAGGTATAGGTCCCGTGGAGCACCCCCGGCCTCCCTCGACAGAGCGTGGCCCCGTGCCGGCCTCCTGGGCCCTCGCCTCCTGCCTCTGCTCCGAAAAGCCGCGTCGGGTCACCAAGGAAAGGCGTGAACATACCGATGGCATTGGAGCCACCTCCCACGCATGCGACGATTGCATCAGGGAGCCTTCCTTCCTTCTCGAGAACCTGCGCCCGCGTCTCTCTCCCGATCACGGTCTGGAAATCCCGAACAAGGGTAGGAAACGGGTGCGGGCCCACCACAGATCCTATGAGATAGTGGGTATCGTGCACGTTCGCGACCCAGTCGCGAAGCGCCTCGTTGATGGCATCTTTGAGGGTTCTCGAACCGGATCTCACCGGCAGCACGTTCGCGCCGAGCATCCTCATCCTGGCCACGTTGAGGGCCTGCCGGGCGATGTCCTCCTCCCCCATGTACACTTCCACATTCATCCCTAGCGCCGCACCTGCAATTGCAGTGGCAACCCCATGCTGGCCTGCCCCCGTCTCGGCAATAATCCGCCTCTTTCCCATGCACTTTGCGAGGAGGGCCTGGCCAAGGGCGTTGTTCAGCTTATGCGCCCCGGAATGAAGGAGATCCTCCCGTTTCAGGTAGACCCTGCAGCCGAGGTCACGTGAGAGGTTTCTGCAGAAGGTGAGGGGAGTCTTTCTCCCCGCGTATTCATGAAGGTAATAGTCCATCTCCTCCTGAAACGCGGGGCCTGGCACGATGGTCCGAAAACCCTCCTCAAGCTCCTCGAGTGCTGCCATGAGTGTCTCGGGGACAAAACATCCCCCGTACTCCCCGAACCTGGTCGATTCGATCATTGTTCACATCCTTTCGCAATCCTTACGAATTCTCGCACCTTCCGCTCATTCTTCACACCCGGCGAGTCCTCGACTCCCGTGGCAACGTCGACACCATAGGGGCGGATCCTTCGTATCGCATCTGCCACGTTTCCGGGATTCAGGCCCCCGGCAAGGATCACCGGTATCCTGCTCTCCTTTACTACCCTGGACGCATATTCCTCGTCATACCGCAGACCCCTCCCGGCGCTCCCGTCAACGAGAATTGCGTCCGCATCGGTCGGAACGGGCTGTCCCACTCCGACAACCCTGATGAGGCGTGCAGGGAACGGGTGGGGCAATTCGAGGGCCGAGGACAGCTGGATCACATCGGGATTCAGGTCGAGCATCGCCTCGACGTCGCTGATCGATTCCGTATGGGACACGCATACCCTTGCGAGATAGGGACCCACCGCGTCGAATATCTCCTCCGCGGTCTCGCAATCCACCGACCGCGGGGAGTCGGAGAACAGTACCACGCCGATAGCATCGGCCCCCGCGGAGTCGGCCATGACCGCGTCGGCAGGGCTGGTGATCCCGCAGATCTTCACGCGGATACAAATCCCCCCAGTCTCTTTTTTGGGTCCTTTGCAGACATGATAGAAGATCCTATCAGAAACCCGTCCACCTCTTTCCGGAGGCTCCTGACATCGTACGGCCAGACAAACCCACTCTCAGAGACTACCCTGCAGCCTGCGTCGCGGACGAGCGGGGCAAGTCTCTTCGTGGTCGAGAGATCGATACTGAAGTCCCTGAGGTTGCGGTTGTTGATCCCGATCAGCCGTGCACCGGAATCCACCGCGGTGGCGACTTCCTCTGCATCGTGTATTTCGACAATGGGCTCGAGGGAGTGCTGGAATGCCATCTCTACGAAGCGAGGAAGCCTATCGTGCAGGACAGTCGTGATGAGAAGAACTGCATCCGCCCCAAGTGCCCTGGTCTCAGGGATCTGCCTCTCGTCGATGATGAAATCCTTGCGGAGGATGGGAACATCGACGTGCGGCCTGATGGCAGGTATCAGGCCCGGATGTCCCCGGAAAAACGATGGTTCGGTGATGACCGAGAGTGCGGAGCACCCTGCGGAGACCATCATGCAGGCGAGCCCCACGGGGTCTTGGCCTTCCCGGATGACCCCACGGGACGGAGATGCGAACTTGATCTCGGATATGATGGCATTTCGTCCATCTCTCTGCACCATCGCCTCAAATAGGCTCTTTCCCGGCACGGCATAATGGTCTGCAATGGGAAAACGATCTGGGAGCCCCGCGACCCGGGCCCCCGTTGCCGATATGATCTCTTCGAGGATCATGATACCCCCATCGTTGCGTTGATGAGTGCCCTCAGTTTGCCGAGAGCTTCCCCATCCCCGATGGCCCTCTGCGCTCGTTCGATCCCTTCACCCAGGTCACCTGCCTTACCGCCGAGGTAGATGGCAGCCCCCGCATTCAACACTACCACATCGTGCATCGGGCCCTCGTCTCCCTTCAGGATACCAAGAATGACTCCTGCATTCTCTTGGGGAGTGCCTCCCAGGAGTGCATCCCTTGTGGAGCGGGGGAATCCGAACTCTTCGGGGATTATCGTGTATTCGTGGATGACCCCATGCGAGAGTTCGGCAACCCTCGTCTCGCCGGTGTTGGTGATCTCGTCAAGACCCGCGCCATGGACGACCATCGCCCTCTCCGCACCGAGTCGGTCGAGCGCCTCTGCAAGGATCCGCATGACATCCGGGGAGTAGACTCCCATCAGCCGCGATTGTGCACCTGCAGGGTTGAGGAGGGGCCCGAGGACATTGAAGACAGTATGGAAACCAAGATCCCTCCTGGCTCTTGCGGCATTCCTGAACGCGGGGTGAAAATTTGGCGCGAAGAGAAAACCGATCCCAATCTCCTCCACGACCCGGCACACGCGATCGGGCGGCAGGTCTATCTTCACTCCGAGTGCCTCGAGTACGTCCGCAGAACCACACGAACTGCTGACACTCCTGTTTCCATGCTTTACTATCGGGACGCCGGCGCCTGCCGCGACGATCGCCGCTGCGGTGCTGATATTGAAGGTGCGGCACCCGTCACCTCCTGTCCCGCAGGTATCGACGAGGGTTCCTGCAACCTGCGGCCTGATGGAGAGCGCATGCTGCTGGAGGACGCGTCCAAACGTGGCAATCTCTTCTGCGCTCTCTCCCCTGACGCGAAGAGCGGCGAGGAACGCTCCCACCTGGGCATCCGTCGCTCTCCCGGATGCGATGTATTCCATCGCCTCGCGGGCATCGTGCCCTGAGAGCGGTCTCCCCTCGCTGAGCACGTGGAGAGCTGCCTGCATCATCCACCCCCGGGAAAGAGGAAGTTCTCCATGATCACCCTCCCCTGGGGAGTCATGATAGACTCTGGGTGAAACTGGAGGCCGAAGAGCGGCATGGTCCGGTGCATCACCCCCATCACGCACCCGTCGTCATCGGAGAATGCCAGGGTCTCGAACTCGTCCGGGACGGCATCTTTTTGTACCGCAAGGGAATGGTAGCGGGTTGCAGTGAAGGGATTCGGAAGACCTGCGAAGAGTCCCCGTCCCCCATGCACTATCCGGCTCGTCTTTCCGTGCACCGGCACATCCATTCTCCTGACGGCTCCGCCATGGCAGTGCAGGATTGTCTGGTGGCCGAGGCATACGCCAAGGATCGGCACCCGCCCCTCGAATTCCCGTATCACGTCGGGGCATACCCCGGAGTCCTCAGGGGTGCCCGGGCCTGGGGAAAGTATGATGCGATCGGGGTATTCTTCCCTTACCGCTGAGACGGGCTGGTCGCAGGTGACCGGGATTGGGACCGCCCCGAGCATGCCGACCATCTGGTAGAGGTTATAGGTGAAGCTGTCGAAGCAGTCCACGATTACCACCCTCATATTCCCATCCCCGCCTGCAGGACTGCTTTCATCATGGCGCCTGCCTTGTGCTCGGTCTCCTCGAACTCGCGCAGGGGGACCGAATCCGCAACGATCCCCGCACCGGTGGAGAACTCAACCCTCCCTCCCCTTGCGACGAGCGTCCGGATGGCGATGGCAAATTCCATAAGGTCATTGAATCCAACGTATCCCACTGCCCCGGCATAGAGCCCCCTCGGCTGCGGCTCGAGTTCTGCAATGATCTGCATGGCACGGATCTTCGGCGCACCGCTGACCGTCCCTGCAGGGAAACATGAGGCGAGTGCGTCGAACCGGTCGCACCCCTCGCGGAGGGTCCCGCATACCCGTGAGACGATGTGCTGCACATGGGAAAAACGCTCCACATCCATGAACTCGGGGACGTGCACCGATCCGAATGCAGCCACCCTCCCGATGTCGTTTCGTGCAAGGTCAACGAGCATCAGGTGCTCCGCACGCTCCTTTGGATCTGCAAGGAGCTCAGCAGCAAGACGGTCGTCCTCGCGGGGGTCGGTCCCACGGGGCCTTGTCCCCGCAATGGGAACTGTCTGGACAGTATTTCCCTCGACCTTCACCAGCATCTCGGGGCTCGAACCGATCACGGTCTCGTCCCCGAACCGGAGGCAGTAGAGGTAGGGAGAGGGATTGATGGCCCTTATGGCCCCGTAAAGGAGGAGGGGATCGCCGGGATACGGGCAGGAGAGTCTTCGAGAGAGAACGACCTGGAAGATCTCTCCTGCACGTATGTATTCCTTTGCCTTCACGACCGCATCCATGAACTCATCGCGGTCCATGGAGGCACTGATCGTGAGTCCCTCCCTGGTTCCAGGCTCCGGCTCCTCCGGTTTTCTTCCGGGAACATCCATTATCGCCTGTTCGAGTGAGTCAAGTCGCTCCTTTGCCCCTGCGTGCACGTCATCGCGTCTTTCGCCATTTTTGAGAAGGGGCGCATCAAAGAGCGTGCAGCTGCCTTTCACATGGTCGTACACGACCCCGCGGGTACAGAGCATGAACCGCGCCAATGGCCCCTCTCTCCCTGCCAACACCCTGCCCGCTGAAAGATGGCTCACCATGTCATACGCGCAGTATCCTACGAGGCCCCCGGAAAAACCGGAGATTGGTTCCTCCCCGAGGCGAAACAAGGCACAGAGCTCACGGATCTGCTCCACAGGGTTGCTCCCCTCTGGCAGGTTCACCATGGCCGAGAGTGCCGGATCGCCGGTGCAGATGATCTTTTTGTCAAGGGTGAAGACAAGGGGAGGTTCGAGGCAGATGATGGATCTGACGGCCCTCCGGGGCACACCCTCCATCGATTCGAGTATGCATCCGGTCACACCTCCAATGGCACGAAAGAGTGTGTACGGGTCTGCAACGGGAACCTGAATACTCCGGCTGAAAGGGAGCATCAGGAATGGAGCAGGATGGGAATTTTCGGGGTTCAGCACTGCATTTCTGCCTGATCCTGCCGCCTCGCCGGCGGCGATCCCCAGTCCAGTGGCATCACCTGTAATTGTGTGCGCTCATTTATCATGTTTATTTATGTACAATATTGATCATATATATACATTAGTGTTGATTTTTAATTTTTTAGTGAAGGTGCGATATGCATCGCATAAGTAATGTGAACCTGATCCCGGCATTCAGGTTGGCCGCGCATACGCGAAACCTCCGTGTTGAGTATTCTGAAGGATAAGCCCTGCACCACAAGGGATCTTGCGAACAATTCGCACGGAAATCCATATCTTCCCCCAGGTGAAGAACCACATACCAATGAGGAGGAGATAAAATGGTCACAATCGTGCATTTTGATATCCCGGCAGATATCCCCGAACGCGCAAGAAATTTTTATGCCGCACTCTTTGGGTGGAATTTTGCGAGTCCCCCGGGCTTTCCCGATTTTTCTCTGGTCGAGACTTCCGATGCAGATGGTCGCCCCGGGATAGGAGGGGGACTCGGGAGGAGAGGGGAGCCGGGACAGGATATCACCGTATACTTCGGGGTGGACTCAGTGGAGAGGTACCTCGCTCTTGTCAAAAATGAGGGCGGAAAAGTGATGATGCCGTACACCCCTGTACCCGGATATGGCGCGCTCGCCATCTGTACAGATACAGAGGGAAACAGGTTCGGTCTCTGGGAGAGTGCGGAAGGGTCCTGATCCAATACGTTCAAGCCCTGCAAGGGCTTCCCTTCTTCTGTCATATGGCGATACAGAAATCTGATCCATTAGCCCCCTTACCAATTCACCATTCAGCGAGCCTCTGTAAATCGATCTTTTTGTCAAAGCCCAAAGAAATCACGAGCCCGAGTAAAAGTACATTCAAACAAACCGTCTTTTTCACAGATTTCGTTGTATACTTGTGGA
>JAKPPB010000062.1 GCA_029547605.1 Methanobacteriota archaeon
AGAGACTATTGCCGCAATCGAACTCGCAGACTCCCAGGGATGGGGGGCCATGGTCTCGCACCGGAGCGGGGAGACTGTCGATTCCTTCATTGCGGACTTCACGGTCGCCATGGGGACCGGCCACCTCAAGACCGGGGCCCCGGCCAGGGGTGAGCGGGTGGAGAAGTACAATCAGCTCCTCAGGATCGAAGAGGAGATGGGCAGCAGTGCCCGGTACGCAGGCCGGGAGGCGTTTGTCAGGTAATTATCCTGTGAAAACGGTGAAAACTCCGGTCAAAGAAAAATGAATGCGGATTTCCCTTGAGGGGAAATCCCCATATATATCCCATTCGTGAAAGCAACGAGATGCAGCTCTTATTGAAGGGCGGGGCTCCACCTCGTATACAATTTGAGTGCAACCCTCTCAATCGGGAGAGCCGCCGCCTCGAGGTTTTGGAGAGTGGCACTGGGTTGAGGGTATTCACTCCACCAACAATCAGCCATCCGAACCCCTCCAGGGTGCCGGGGGGAACGGAATATCGCTATTTTTAAGGCCTACGTACCTCTCCTGGACGCGGATGTGGAGAGGAAAATCCTGGCGGATACAGGGATCATCCGGAACGATACATCTTTTTTTGAGAAGAGGCTTGATCCGGGTATCAAGTGACGGTGCAAAACGAGGAATTCCCACGACTCCAAGTATTGCAATATCTGCTCCATGGTCCTCGATGAAAAAGCGTCGGTGCAGATCAGCAAGTCGCTTCAGACGGCACAGGTGAGTAGGGATTATGCGGCGATTCTCAATGCGTTGAAGAGGGATCCGGGCATGAAGTCATGATATTTCCTGCGCGATAATTTATGTCAGGTCATGACCTTACAAAAAATAATTTTTTGTAAGGTTATAACCCTTCAAAAAATAAGTTTATAAGACAATATAACCCTACCCTCTCTTGTGACATCGCTCTTTGATCTCCTCGCCACGCTGAATCCCTGGTGGACCGGCAAGGAGTTTGAGACGGGAAAGCCCCGGCACTCCTACTTCTCGAAAATCCAGCGATATCTTGAGACCGACGAAATCTTGGTACTCAGTGGAGTCAGGCGTTCAGGGAAGACGACGCTCCTTTTCCAGACCATCAAATACCTCATTGAAAGAAAGCATATTCCCCCCAGGAATATTCTATTCGTAAACTGCGACGAACCAGAGATTTCCAGCCTGGAAAATCCCCTCATAAAAGTTGTTGATACCTATCGGAAGGAGATCCCCTCGAAAGGAACATTGTACCTGGTCTTTGATGAGATACAGGGCATTCCTGGATGGGAACGAACTATAAAATCTCTTTACGACCGCAAGAATTACAGAATACTCATATCGGGTTCCTCCTCCTACCTTCTGGATTCGCAGCTAGCGACACTGCTATCCGGGCGTTTTTTCTCCATCCCGGTATTCCCCCTGGATTTCAGGGAGTATCTCTCTTTCCGGGGGATAGAACTCATCGAGGACCCGGTAGGCCTCACCGCCAGGAAATACGAGATATTGACCCATTTGAAGAGGTACCTGCGTGAGGGAGGATTCCCCATCGTCGTGCTGCAAGAGGACGAACGGACGAAGGATGATTACCTCAAAGCCTATTACGACAGTATAGTGTATCGTGATATCATCAGGGTCAACGAGATCAGGAACCAGAAGGCGCTTTCCGGGCTGCTCCATTATCTTTTTACCAATATCACAGCCCCCTATTCCTATCGCCGACTGAAGGACCTTCTCGGAATAGATATCAATGCCGTCCAGGACTACATTCATTTTGCCGAGATGGCAAAAGTCCTCTTTGAAGTACCGCACTTTGCTTATTCCCTGAAGGCACAAAAAAGGCCAAACCGGAAGATCTACTGCATTGACAATGGTCTTCGGAACGCGGTGTCTTTCCGCTTCTCTGAAGACGAAGGAAAGCTAGCCGAGAACCAGGTATTTGTCGAATTGCTCCGGTCCGGTGCCACTCCCTTCTACTGGAAGAAGAAGAAAGAGGTCGACTTTGTGGTGAAAAGCCGTGACAACCTCCTCACGGCAATCAACGTGTCTTATACTGATACAATTCCTGCAAGAGAGAGAGAAGGACTCCAGGAGTTTGCAGCCGAGTTCGATGACAAGGTGGGAGAAATGATTATTCTCACGAAGGACACCGAGCAGATCAGCGATGATATCAGTCTTATCCCGTTGTGGAAATGGCTTTTAATGGAAAAATAGCGACCACTTTTTAGTTCTGAAACAGCATTGACGCCACTCTTATAAACAATCGTTCCAACTTCGTCGTCACTCACGAATTAAGGAGAATTGCCCTTCAGGTTCAAGTCCCTGCTCCCATTTTTTCATTAAACAGGGCTCCTGCTTATCTTTCTTTTCGCGCAATTCTGGGAAATGCAGCGCGTCAGGATTGCATGAATAAGGATCGATGGTTCGAAATTTCGTTCAAATCAATTTTTTCCGTTATACCCCGTTCTTCCCATTCACTACCTTCAACACCTCCCGGATATCCGCAAGGGTCACGTCCGCCTTCTTCTGCCGGTCTTCGAGAAAGTTCCGATCCCCGTACCCGGCATACGCGGTCATCATCCCGAGCTTCTTCGCCGGCCCGATGTCCCGCCGGAGGCTGTCTCCCACCATCAGGACCTCTGATGGCTGACGCCCCATCTTCTCAAGCGCAAGCAGGAATACCTTCGGGTCAGGCTTGTGTGCCCCGGTCATGTCTGCCGTAATCACTTCGTCGAAGATCGGAAACAGCCCGGTCTTTTCCAGCCGGATGACCGCGTTCTCGAAGCAGGCATCGGTCACCACCGACAGGAACAGGCCCTGCTCCTTCAATTCAAGGAGCGTCTCCTCGATATGCGGGTAAGGGATGAGGTTCTGGACCTTGACCTCTTCGTAGATGGCGCAGCACTCAGCATAGAGGTCTTCTGAAAATACGGCGTTGTCCACCATGAAGTCCCGGATGTGCCCCCAGTCCTCGAAACTCCTGCCGTCATGCCGCAGGAAGTAGAAGAGGAGGTCACGGCCCCGGTCAAGCCCGAGCCTCCGGTTCACCGCGTCGCATGCCGCGATCTTGGCCCCGACGAAGTCAAAGAGCGTGTTGTCCATGTCGAAGAGGACCGCGGTTATCCGGTGATCGGGAGTGCGGCGAGTCTCCTGCATAGGGTGAGTTCCTTCTCGAATTCTTCTGCCAGGTCGCGGTTCCTGATGACCACCTTGAGGCTCTGCTTCTTCGTTCCCTTCCCGCGGTATTCGCCGTAGAGCAGGGCAGACCCGCACTTCACGACACCGAAGGCAACCGCGAGGCGGGAGACGAGGTCCACTGCCCCTGCCGGCGTGCATTCCCTGACATCGATCGCACGGGGAAACTCAAAGAGGTGGAAGGCAAGCCCCTCTGCCCTGCAGAGTTCCGCGACGTTTGCATCGGCGGTGAGGTGGATGGTGGTGCTGAACGCGTCCTTCTCGTAGTCCCTCAATGACTTCACGATGATGAGGTCGTTCTTCTCCTTGTCCGGGCCTCCCGGCTCGATGCCGTGGATGATCCGCGCCCGGTCCCGGATCTTCTCGAACTCGGCAAGCGCCGTATATGCCGCGATCCGGGACCGCTTGGTCTTCTGGTTGACCAGCTCATCGAGGAGGGCACCCTCGAAGGGGGCCATCCGCTTCATCTGGCTGATGGTGTGGGCGGCATATTTCGTGTTCAGGGCGCTCTCGATCTCGTTCTGGACTGTGTCCACGAGGAGATACCGATCTGCGGGAATGCCTCCCCGCGAAGGGAACGCATGGTAGAGCATGTTGGTATCAAGCGAGAAGAGAACCTCCTTGTTCATCAGCGGGACGCTCTTCCTGATGTCCAAAAATTTTCCCATGTTCGGGTAGGAGATGATCCCGGCGGCAAGCATCGACTGCAGCACGTCGTTGTAGGACGGCATGTCATAGGCAAACTCGCCGAATTCCCCGATAGCCTCATCAAAGTCATCCCGCGTGCACATGCCGGACAGGACAAAACCGGACGCGTTTTCCTGCAGCGTCAGGATGTCGAAGTCGTACAGCGGATACTTCACCTCCACTGGCCTCTTTGAGAGGTTCAGGAGGATCTGGAGCTCGGGAGTCTCGATGACCGTATCATCCGCCATTGCCTGCCCTCACTGCCTCTGCCTTGAAGTCATGGAGCTGGTGGAACTGTCGCGGGATCATCTGGTACGGCTTTGCCATGCCATCGGTGGTGGCGATCTCCAGGTAAAAGACGTGGTCGACGTCGTTTAACTTGATCGGGAGGAGCATGCCCGCAACCGTCGACTTCCTCCCCGGGGTGATGTCGATTGCGATCTTTGACCCCTCTGTTCTTCTTGCCTCGATGGGCCTGTACACCTTGAGATACACGTCGACCATGTTTCCCTGCGCCACCGGGATGCACTCGACCTCTGGCGAGAACCCGAAATGGGTGGAGATTGCCTGCACTCCCTCCACCACCTGGTCTGTCTTGTTCTGGTATGGGGCTTCGACTGCGATATACACGGTGTCCGGGAAGTAGTGCACCTCCCGGGCCACGGCGTAATAGGTGTTGAGGAGCGCCCATGCCGACCGCCCGAGCAGGCTCACGTAGATACGGTCAGAGCTCAAGGCGTTCGCCGTCCTTCATCACACGGACCCCTTCAAAGTTGTCCCGGAACCACTGGTGCGACGTGGTATGGACCGGGATGAGGATGTCTGGGTCGACCTGGTCGATGATCCACGCGAGGTCTTCCCGGGATGCGTGCCCGGAGGCGTGGTACCGGGAGTCGAAGACGGGCTTGTGTTTTTCATCGAGAGAGAATCCGCGGGTTTCCATCCCAAACCGCCTGATCCACTGCCAGAGCCTCCTGAAATCGATCTCCATCTCTTCGTCGAACGCCTCGCAGGATGAATAGATGTAGACGCCACCTTCGGGCTTGATGTCCAGCAGGTGCTTCATGTCAAAGAAAGAGAAGCAGACAATGTAACCGTCCGGGTTCAGGCGGAGTTCCTTGTGGGACACGTACTGTTCGTACGCCCTGTCCATGACGACCTCGGTCTCCCACTTGCGTCTGGACATGTTGACGAGTTCCCCGTAAATCCCGACACGCTGGTGGCGGCAGACCCCGTCCGCACACTGCAGTGCATTGAGGAGGTAGAGGTCCTTGGCGGTAACCACCAGGGTTCGTCCGGTTTCCTGGGCGATCTTTTCAAAGGTCTCGAGGCGCTCGAAGTTCCGTGGCGAGAAGTCCGCGATGACCAGGCCTTTCACGTCGTCGGATGCCGCCCGGCAGGTCTCGTACACCTGCCGCTCGCTCGTTGCGGCTGCGCCCTCTCCCTCCCCTTCCGGCCCGGTGTGGCGGCCGGCACGGGTCCCCTCGGTGATGAGGACCGATGCGTCCTTTGCGTGGTGGACGAAATCCCGGGTTTTATCCCCGAGTTTCCCGTGGATCCTCAGGTCGCCAGTGTAGGCGATAGCCTCGTCGCCCTGCAGGATGTACGCGGTCGCCCCGAAGATCGAGTGGTCCACTTCGTACGGGGTGACCCTGAACGGCAGCGCAGCGTTGTCGAGCAGGGTGCAGTTTCCCGGCTGGTACTTCTTCGCACTCTTTCCTCCTTCGCCCGGCCTGTGGGAGAGGAATTCGGCGAGTGCATCGCCCGGACAGGCGGTGCAGATGCTGTTCCTGCAGGTGTAGGGGATCTTCTTGTCGGATTCCAGCAGGAGCCCCGATTCATCGATGGGCGTCTTGGGCGAGGCGTAGTATGCGTCCGTCTCCGCAGCCGAGACACCCGAGTCCTGCATCCCCTTCAGGATGGCGAGCGAGAGGGGCGATGCCACGATAGGGATATTGAGGTCGAGGAGCCCGATGTTCCCCGAGTGGTCGATGTGCGCGTGGCTGACCAATACCGCAGCGATCTCCGGGGACGGATACGCGCTCATCCGCAGGTCGGAGGGGATGAGGTCGCTCCGGTAGATATTCAGTTTCGGGATGAGGTCCAGGTGGACGAGGTCGTGGATGCCCCTCGAGTCCCGGTTCTTCAGGAACTCCTCGTAGTACACCCCATACTTCCCGAAGTTCTTCCCGAAGTCGAGGAATACGCCCTTTCCCTTCTCCTCGACGAGGATCTTGTTCCCCCCGATCCCCTGTGCGCCGTCGTAAGTGGTTATCGAGGTCATCTCTGCTTCTCCGTGTTGCGAGTGAGGGGCGTGACCTTCACTTCGGTGCCGTCCCACTCCCACTTCTCGAATGTCAGTCCCCCGCTCATCTGTTCGCCTGCATCATACTCATCCCCCCCTGCGATATCGTTTTTCATTTCCGCATCCCGGGAGCCCTCAATGGGACCGTCGGGATCGTCATCAGCGACGTTCCTGTACATGTGTTCCCCGAGCAGGGCACGGAACGGCTCGAGGCTCCCGGTGCGGAAGGTGACCATGAGGTCTTCGAGGGGAAGCGGCAGCTCGATCTCTTCGCCGGTCACGGTGTTCCGCCCGCGGGCAGGCGCCCGGGGCCCTGCAGGGGACCCCAAATCCGGATTCCCGGCAGTCCTGGCCCGGTCTTCCTCTGACCCGGCGCACGCGATCCTGTACATGAGCAGCCTGCGTTCGTTCTGCGGGAGGTCCTGGCGGGCTCCGACCTGGTAGATCAGCCTCCCCACGTACTCGGGGTAGGGGGGCTCCCTCTGCGGGGGATCTCTGTCCTGCTCACTGCCGGCAGAGAAGACGATGCCGGAAAAGAGCTGGTCAAGCAGTTCCACCGCTGCCCCGAACGGGATGTCGTGCATCTTCCCGATCTCTTCGACGATGATGGAGCGCTCCCTGCTGCTGAACCCGGGTGTCGCTGCCACGGTTCGCGCCTCCGGACGGTGATCGTTCATGCCGGCTACCTACCCGACCAGGGGGTCGCCTGCGCTGCGGGAGCGGCTTGCCTCGTTTCGGGCCGCGTGGGATGCCCGCCGGGTGCGGTAGCCTGCCATTGTCTCTCTGTCAGAGGGCGCAGACCCTGGATCGCTGGCAAAGCATGCCAGGTGGACTACCACTCCCTCGTGGAGCAGGGCTGACCCGACCAGGTCTTTTCCCTCCAGGCGGTGCTCGGTGCCGAGGCCGACTCCGGGGTAGGAGTCGTCGGTGCAGGACAAAACCCGCTGGATGAACGCTTTCGGCCGCTCTGCGCGATCGGGCGGGACCGGCGGTGCCTCGTCGTCGATGAGCGCCTCCATCGCGTAGCTCCGGATCAGCTTCTCGTGGATGCGGGCGTAGGCCTCCGGCCGGGAGAGGAACTCGAGCCCTGCCGGCCGGTTGTCGAGGTAGATGAGGACGCCCTGCTGGCCGGGCTGGATGGGGAAGGCGTCCAGGTACTCGTGCAGCGCCTGGGCCCGGGCCTCGAAGACGTCCTTCATGGCCCCGGTCGGCGACTCCACCTTCGCCTTGCGTGACATGAGCGAGATCTCATCCCAGATCTCCATCTGGTCCGAGGCCCGGCTCTCCCGGTACTTCATGGCCATCCCGACCGACGCCACCTTCTTGGCCCGGATCTTGTAATCCATCATCACCCGGGAGTCCGAAAAGAAGGGGCTCGAGTAGGACCACCGCCCGTGCTCGGTGCAGCTGACCGGGATGATCACCTCCGCCATGCCGGGGACGAGGATGCTCGTGTTGAGCACCCGGTTCTGCTTGGCCCCGGAGATCTCTTCGCCGTCGATGAGCAGGATGGGTATCCTGCCCTTGTTCACGACCTTGAGTTCAGGGACTGCGCCCGCCTTGTTCACCTCGGTGATGAGGATGCGGTTGTGCGCGAGCGCCTGGCCGAGCGTGAGGTACTCGGCGCTCACTTCCAATGAGGAGAAGAGCGGGATCACCTCCATCCGGCCGTGGATAAAACTGTTCGAAAACTGGAGCGAGTCAAGACATGATGCAATGTGTGTGTCCATTGAATTCCACCTTGTATCTTTTTATTTCCGGCAAACGCGGCCGTTTGCCGATGATTTCACGCGACGGGGTTTTTGCCCGCTCCGGGGCCTCGGGAGGGTCCCCAGCCCTCGAGGTCACTCAGGTGATATATCGCACCGCGTCGTCCTGCGGGCTTTCTCCGTTGTCGGGCTGGCAGGCAAACGCGGCGACCAGGATGCCCCGGAGGTGGAGCGCGTCGTACTTGTTGTCCTGCGCGAGCTGGTCGAGCCGGGCAGTGAGGAGCGCAATCCTCCGGGCAGTGCGCCGGACCTTCCTCCTGCTTCCGCGTCCCCGCATCTCCTCCATCAGCCCATGGACCTCGTCCTCGAGGCCTGCCATGGTGTCCACCCGGTAGCGCATCATCCGTGAGACGAGCCAGACTGCCTCCCGCCGGGTCTCCTCCCGCGGGATCTCGTTGCACTGGTCGATCAGGCTCATCAGGGGTCCTCCACGACAGGCTCTGCTCCCGGCGCTTCCGGCAGCCACGGGCCGGCGGGGACCTCGTGGGCCCTCCGGCTCCACCGCGATGACGAGCCCGGGTCGAGCCTGACCCGCGCACGTGGCGGCGGGCATGTCGGCGCGAGCTCCTCGAAGGCGTTGCAGAACCGGATGCGGGAGTTCCTGACCTCCCCGAGGTACTGGTCAATCGCGTCGGTGCACGCGATCATCCGCTCCAGGTGCCCGACAAGCGGCTCCAGGTCCGCGTACGGGTCGTCCGCGGCACGCTCCAGGGCCCCGACCACGCTCTTCATCGTTTCCGTGCAGCCGTGGAGCGCGGCAAAGCCCACCGAGCCGGTGATGTAGGTGAACCGGGCGCTCATCTCCTCGTACTGCCGCTGGGTACGGCGATACTTCATCGATCTCCATTCTCCCCTTTTCATCAGCAACCCCAGGCGGGCGTGTACCCTTCACCCTGCCATGCATAATAATTGTCTTAATAGTTAAAATATTTTTTTATACATGAATAATAATTTACAATTATGCGGGAAGGAACGATGCCATGAAAAGTGCGCGACATGCACAAAATACTGGGAAATTACATCCATAAATTCCAAAAAAGAGTGAAAAACAATGTTCATACATAAATAAATTTATTATACAACAAAAAAAGTATCCAGTAATGACGTATACGCACGTCGTCTTTGTCGGCCATCACAAAGACCGGCTGATGGACTCGATCACCCGGTTCCGGAAGTATCCCATCCACCGGGTCACCCTGGTCCTCGGGAGCGATGACAGTTCGGGCGAACGCATCTCAAAGAGAGTTGCCGAGAAGGTGAAGGCTGAACTCTCCCCCCTCTTCGAGGTCTCCATCATCAGGGTGGACAAGCGGAATATCATGAACGCTGCGTCCCAGATCGTCGACCTCATCCAGAAGGAACGCCAGCGGGGCTACGACTGCATCTTGAACATCAGCGGGTCGCTCCGGACGTTTTCGATCGCCGCCTACATCGCGGGGTGCCTGACGCAGTCCACGATGATCACCTCCATCCCCCGCTACGATGACACGGACCAGGAAGTGGGCGTCGAGGAGATCATCGAGCTCCCGACCATCCCGGTGCAGTTCCCGAAGAAGGACCAGGTGCAATTGCTCGAGGCCATCGCCAGCAGCAGCGGGTACCTGGAAGACCTGATCCTGCAGATGAACCCGCATGTGAAGGATGAGCCGGATGACTTTGCGAAGGAGAGGAGCCGCCTCACTCACCACCTGAAGAGGATCGAGGAGATGGGCTTTGTCACGAAGGAGAAGATCGGCAAGCAGGTGATGTTCTCGCTGTCGCCGCTGGGGCGGATCTTTGCGAAGGTGTGTAGGACGGGGATGTGTAGATAGAATCAGAATTCGTCTTATGGGGGATGCTGCCCTCCTCTTGTTTTCTTGTAATCTGTATCTCACTTCTGTTTGAATCTCTCATAGGGAGGCTATCAACTGAATGTCATGGGACCGGGAGGGTCCGCCTTGATGAGTTTGAATCCCTCATAGGGAGGCTATCAACCCTGTCAGGGCCACCAGCTCGGCCGTGGTGCAATAGGGTTTGAATCCCTCATAGGGAGGCTATCAACTGTGGTATATCAAGCCTTCTGCCGCTGTGCATTATGCTCGTTTGAATCCCTCATAGGGAGGCTATCAACTTGGGACTGGCCGCCATTGCGATCAACGTTGCAACGTGTTTGAATCCCTCATAGGGAGGCTATCAACGGATCACGGCGGTGAACTGGTATCAGGGGCCGTACCGTTTGAATCCCTCATAGGGAGGCTATCAACTAGGAGGCGGGGGTGGCGGAGGAGGCGGAGGAGCGAGGTTTGAATCCCTCATAGGGAGGCTATCAACAGCGCCGCGGTTCACTACGCTCCTGGGGGTATGAGCAGTTTGAATCCCTCATAGGGAGGCTATCAACTATGTATATTTTTATCGGTAGAGAGAGTGACAAATCGGTTTGAATCCCTCATAGGGAGGCTATCAACTGTTCCCGAAGGCCCTCCACAATTAAAGGAACAATTGTTTGAATCCCTCATAGGGAGGCTATCAACCATTCCGCCCAGTGTCTGCAGCGTAGGGTTCTTCGGTTTGAATCCCTCATAGGGAGGCTATCAACGATTCAGGATGTGCAAGGGGTCAAGTCCCTTCTCCTGTTTGAATCCCTCATAGGGAGGCTATCAACAGCGCCTTGGGTACTTAATGCTGTTCCCGGATCTGTGTTTGAATCCCTCATAGGGAGGCTATCAACGCAGATCAGGAAAGTAGGTCAGACACGCGGCCGATAGTTTGAATCCCTCATAGGGAGGCTATCAACAACCCCCTGGCTTTACGTGTGCTTGCCATCTGTTGGTTTGAATCCCTCATAGGGAGGCTATCAACGCGGGCATGTGCGAATTGAGAATGGCGATACTGTCATGTTTGAATCCCTCATAGGGAGGCTATCAACGGGGTCGGACAACCCGTGGTTTGAATTGTTGTAAGCGTTTGAATCCCTCATAGGGAGGCTATCAACGTGGTTGATCTAACAACTGGCCCGTCTCATGAATGATGTTTGAATCCCTCATAGGGAGGCTATCAACACGGGTCTGCAATGGTCGCCAGGTATGCTGTTGCTGAGTTTGAATCCCTCATAGGGAGGCTATCAACGAAGGGACTTGGGTATCTCGGAGATATATTCGGGATGGGTTTGAATCCCTCATAGGGAGGCTATCAACCAGGAACATGGGAGAAGATATCCTCAAGCCAGCAGTAGTTTGAATCCCTCATAGGGAGGCTATCAACGTAGCGGCGGCAGCGGGGCCACCGGCGGCGGGTGGGTTTGAATCCCTCATAGGGAGGCTATCAACGGAATGCTTTTCGGGCTTCCTGTAGAGCAGATCCTAAGTTTGAATCCCTCATAGGGAGGCTATCAACATTGGAAGAAAACCCATTTGCTATACCTTATATCTAGTTTGAATCCCTCATAGGGAGGCTATCAACAATACACCAGGAAGGGAAAGGCGCATCTTCACGTCTGTTTGAATCCCTCATAGGGAGGCTATCAACGCGCTTGTTGCAGCATTTATACCAGTCAGGTTGTGCGTTTGAATCCCTCATAGGGAGGCTATCAACCCATGCCGCCCAGGGTCTGAAGTGTCTGGTTCT
>JAKPPB010000032.1 GCA_029547605.1 Methanobacteriota archaeon
GGAACTCGCCGGCCACACTGACGGTCTTGTCAAACCTCTTCGTGAAATCACCGGCAGCATACCCCTCGCAGACCTTCATGGCCTCGTTGAGGGGCCGGACCACGGCATCCATGGTTGCATTGATGCCCTCCACGAGGTTCCGGTAATCGCCGCCATGCTTCGACGCGTTGGCCCTCGTTGCGAGCCTGCCCTCGACGGCAGCGTCGGCAAGCATCCGGCTGTCGGCAACAAGCGCATTGATGTTGTCGATGCACTGGTTGAGGTTGTTCTTGATGATGTTGAAGTCGCCGCGGTATGTCTCGGTAATCTTCTCCGGCATGTCACCCCGGCTGATCCGGTCGATGTATGCAGCAGCCATGTTGAGAGGCCCGATGACGGCATCCAGCGTCTCGTTGAGTCCCCGGATGAGGCTGGCATAGTCTCCCTTGAACTTGGACGGATCACCCCGGACTGATAGCTGTCCTTCCGATGCAGCCACGCTGATCTTCGCGATCTCGTCTGAAAACTTCTGGATTGTCGTGACGACTCCGGCAAACGCTTTCGACACCTCCGAGATCTCGTCTCCCCCGGACGTGATGTCCGATGTTCCTTCCAGCGTCTTTGACGCTGTCCCGAGGTCGCCGTCCATCACCTGGTTCCCGAGCGTCACGAGGTCGCCCATCCGCCGGGCTATCGACCTGCCGAACATGAGGGAGATGAGGGCTCCGACTGCTATGCTCGCCACCAGAATGATGATGATCGCGTTCCGGATACCATCGATCGGGCCGTTAAATTCAGCAGGGTTGACCCGCGAGGCGATGATCATGTCAGTGGGCTGGAAATACATGTAGTATGCACGGGCAGGTGCACCTTCCCACATGTAGTCGATTCTTAAGGGTTTTTCCTTTGCCTTGTCCTTGTTGGCAATCATCTCCTTTACAAAATCATATTTGGCAAGACTTTGCCCTTCAAGCGATGGATGCACGAGAAGTGTGCCCGAAGTATCCATCATGAAAATGTAGCCTGTAGTTCCAATTTTGATCGATTTGACTTCCCTGTTGAGGAATTCAAACGCACTGTCCATGGGAACGCCAACGGAGAGAATGCCGATAACTTCCCCCGAGGCACTCTTGATGGGCTCGTATATGACGAAATAGGGCTTCCCCAGGACACTGGCGGTACCTGATTAGGTCACCCCCCTTCCAATCACGGTTGTGTATACCGTATCGGAAACCGTGGTTCCCAGGGCCCTCTTCCCATCCTCTCCAATGACGTTCGTTGAAATTCGAACGGCCTGGTTTCCGACCTTCTGGAATATGCTTGCACTGGAACCAGTCTCCTGAGCCAACCGATCAACGATCTCGGTATTGTCGTTGACCACGTATGTTCCCCTGGAACCTCCCGAGAGGACGAGTTTTCCGTCCTTTATGTCAGGAGTCCCATACTGGTAGAACACAGTTTTCATGATCGTCAGGTCATCCTTCAACTTCGCCTGAGAGAGGTCATACGTCGATGCTGTCATCCTGTAGACGTCGTGAATCTGCGTTGACAGCAATGTGTCTATCTGTTCATTAATCGCTCCACTTGAATTCGAATACGCAACTATACCGAGCAGGAGTGTCGGGACAGTAACGAGGATCAGGCAGAGGACAAGGACCTTGGTCCCTATTTTCATCCGTGAGAATCCACGCAATTTGATCATGAGATGATACCCCACTTTTCCCGGGTAACCCGGACTGTCGCCGTCCCTTGTCCGAGACGTTCACTACCGGACATGAACCCCCCTGAAATCGGCAGCGGAAACGTTCCCGGTGGGATTAATGGAATTTTAATTCTCAATGTATATAAATTTATAGTCCTATGAACACCAAATACAATGGTTAATATAGTTATACATTGATGCTGGTAATAGTTGTTCCATGCAATGCATGCACGTTAGCATGCAATGGGGTTGACCATGGTGGAGAGGGGGGATACCGATCGGATAAGGCAGTTGCTGGGACAGCACAGAAACGGGCTTACCATCGATGAAGTCTCGCGTCACCTCGGGATAAACCGGAGCACTGCATCGAAGTACCTGAACCTTCTCGTCTCTTCAGGTGCGGCAACCATCAGGAAGCTTGGCCCTGCCAAGCTCTTTTACTTAAAAGAACGGGTCCCCATTCACCAGCTGCTGAATTGCACATTCGACGGCGTCGTCATCGTTGATGGCGGATTCGGCATACATTACATCAATGATGTTATTTCCACCATTTTTGGCATCGGGAAGGAGACAATTATCGGGTCGGTTGCCTTCCAGACACCTCTTGCACCCCTCTTTGACCATGAAACACAGCAAATCATGGGTAAATCCCTCACGCGGGAAGGTCACGAAACTCGAGGGACGGTTCGCATCGGTGAAAAAACCGTCAGTGTCAGGAAATGCATCATACCCGTCCAGTTCGAATCGGGGTCAACGGGATTCTGCCTCATATGCCATTTCGATCGGGGGGAGGAAGAGCAACCTGCAAGCGGAGTGGAAAAGGCATTGCCTGAGATGGGACTCTATACACAGTTTTACCACCTCAGTGCACTCATCAGGCGATACGCGAAGAATCAGGTGACCACTGCTCTCGAGATCCTGAAAAAAATGGAAAAGTCCAGGGATCCGGCACGGTTCCGGGAATTTGCGGGAGAGCAGGAAGACTTACTCAAAGGTATCCTCGTTCACCTCATGATCTTCGATGAGTTCCTCGGAGAGACTCCACCGAGGCAGGAATGGGTCCCCCTCGAGGATGTCACGGGAAACGCACTCTCCCTTGTCCGGCTCTCCCATGTAAGGTTCTTTTCCGATATCCGGGGAATCGAAATCTTTGCCGACAGGAGTTTCTGTCGCGTGTTCCAGACGCTTTTTGAGAACTCGGTCGTTCATGGGAAGAAGGTAACATCGATCCGGGTTACAGCACAGGAGACAAAAGAGGGGCTCTCCATCGTTTATGAGGATGACGGAACAGGCATTCCCGACAGCGAGAAGGCAAACCTTTTTGAGTGGGGTCATGGCCTGAAAAGGGCCCATTCCCTCTTCCTCAGCCGCCAGGTACTTGCCGCCAACGGCATGTCCATTAAGGAAACGGGAATATTCAACCGGGGTGCACGGTTCGAGATCCTCGTTCCGCCGGGCAGGTACCGGGTCAGCAGAGAATGACCCGGCCGGAAAATCAGTCTTTCCTGATAAATATCTTCTGGAGCGGTTTGAAGGGGATGAAGAGATTTTCGACTTCACGCCCCAGGAATTCCGACATTCCCATGATGTAATACCCGCCCGGACGGAGTCCCTGGTAAAACA
>JAKPPB010000128.1 GCA_029547605.1 Methanobacteriota archaeon
GAGTGTATTCACGGCTTCTCTCGGGTGGATGGAGTCTGGATGTCCGTGACGCATATAAATACGCATCAAGACGCACTACGTCGTCTATATTATACTTCCCTCCGGGAGAGGACCTTGGCTATTTTGAATTTCTTTGGTGAGTGTTAATGATCGGTGCTATAGAGCCAATCTGTGATCGCCGTAATGAGGCCAGTTCCTGATCGCCGCAATGGGACCGGTGGGTGATCGGCGCAATGGAGCCAGGATATGATCGCCGTAATGGAGCCACCCATTTGGGGTGAGGTTTTTTATCGGGGGGTTTAAAAAAGGTCTCGGACCATGGGATGAACGTCAGTATACTCTTGGCAATACTATGCTGGGAGGAGCTGACATGAGTAACAGGAGGTTCGAGATGTACCAATATCGTCAAGTGATACACAGGATGCGCATGGGAGAGAGTGACCGGAGCATTGCCCGGGCAGGGCAGATGGGTCGTATAAAATGTGGTCAGGTTCGGGTGATAGCCGGGGAGCGGGGCTGGCTTGACCGGGGGCTGCCTCTTCCTGATGACGAGGTGCTGGTGGCGGCATTTGAGCAAGAGAAACAGCATGATAGCAATCCCACGCATCAGTCTTTGAGTGGTGCCTATGAGGAGCAGATTCGCAAGTGGGTTGAGGGGAGCGTCTGTATGACCACGATTCACCAGACCCTGGTGGATCGATTCGGATTTACCGGAAGCTACTCTTCCGTACGTCGTTTGGTGCAGAGGCTGAAGCTCCATCAACCCGAGGCGACCTGCATTTTGGATTTTGCCCCCGGCGAGGCGGTGCAGGTGGATTTTGGTAAGGGGCCGGACATCACCGACGCCTTCACCGGTCAGACTTTCAAGACCTGGATCTTCGTTATGACCCTGTGCTTCAGTCGTCATTTTTACGCCGAGATTGTCACGGATCAGAAGGTGGGCACCTGGCTTTCTTGCCACCGGAGGGCCTTCGAGTTCTTCAACGGTGTGCCTGCCAAGGTGATTATTGATAATCCCAAATGCGCAATTACCAAGGCCTGTTTCCGGGATCCGGAGGTGCAACGATCTTACGGGGAGTTGGCGGAGGGATACGGTTTTCTGATCTCTCCCTGCCCGCCTCGGGATCCTCAGAAGAAGGGGCGTGTGGAATCCGGGGTCAAGTATGTCAAGAATCGTTTTGTACCCCTGCGGGAGTTTCGCTCGCTGGCCGACGCCAACGGGCAGTTGCATCAATGGATTCTGGAGACGGCGGGGAACCGCATCCACGGTACCACGAGGCAGAAACCGTTGAGTCTCTTTGCCGAAGCGGAAAGGCATCTGCTGAAACCTCTACCTGATGTTCCTGTGGAGATCGCCACCTGGTGCCAGGTGAAGCTGCACGTCAACTGCCATGTTCAGTTTGAAAAAGCTTATTACTCAGCGCCGTTTACGTTGATCCACCAGACTATGTGGCTCAAGGCGACGGACAACGCCGTAAAGATTTATCATGATCTGAAGCTGGTGGCCGTCCATCCCCGGCTTAGGGAACCAGGCGCCCGTTCCACTGTCGAGGAGCACCTGCCGCCGGAGGCGATCGCTTACAAGCTTCAAGATCCCCAATGGTGCCTGCGCCAGGCGGAGGCCATCGGTCCCGCCTGCCATCAGATGATCCAGACTCTCTTTGCCGACCGGGTTCTGGACAATCTCCGCGCCGCACAAGGGGTTGTCGGTCTGGGAAAGAAGTACGGGTCTGTGCGTCTGGAATCTGCCTGCCAGCGGGCGCTGCACTTCGAAAATCCCCGCTACCAGACGGTCAAGACCATTCTGGAAAAGGGCCTGGATCAAACGTCGGTTCCAGGTGACACCGTTCCTCTTTCTTCCGTCTACACCGGCAGTGGTCGTTTTCTCCGCCCACCCGGTGTGATGCGGTTACATTGAGAAAGGAGGAAACGATGATGAACCCCATGCCCGAATTGATTCCCATGCTCAAGCAATTGCGGCTGTCCGGTATCCTGGATTCCATCGAATCCCGCAACCGTCAGGCCATCGAGAAGAAGTTTTCCTACATGGATTTTCTGGCCACCATCGTCCAGGACGAGATCGCCCGCCGGTCTCAGAGACGACTGGCCTCGGCCGTCCGTCGGGCCAACTTCCGCAACCAGAAGACCCTGGAGGAGTTCGATTTTACCTTCAATCCCAACATCAACCGCGCCTTGATCATGGAGCTGGCCTCTTGCCGGTTCATGGCCGAAAAGGTCTCCGTGCTGATCGTCGGCCCCTGCGGCACCGGAAAAAGCCATCTTGCCCAGGCCCTCGGACACAGCGCCATCCGGGCCGGTCATGACGTCCTTTTCACCACCGCCTCCCGGATGCTCGCCCAGATCAACGCCGCCAGGGCCACCAACAGTTACGAAAGACAGTTGGCCAAACTCGTCGGCATCGATCTGCTGATCATCGACGACTTCGGCCTCAAACCACTAACCGGCATCCAGGATGAGGACTTCCACGAGGTGATCTCCGAACGCTATGAACGCAAAAGCACCATCGTCACCTCCAACCTGGACATCAC
>JAKPPB010000088.1 GCA_029547605.1 Methanobacteriota archaeon
AGAGGAGGATACCTATGGCGAAACAAAAGTTTGAACGATCTAAACCCCACGTCAACGTTGGAACCATCGGTCACGTTGACCACGGGAAAACGACTCTCACCGCTGCCATCACCGAGACCCTCTCCAAACTGGGGATGGCGAGTTTTATTCCCTTTGAACAGATTGACAAGGCTCCTGAAGAACGAGAGCGGGGCATCACCATCGCCATCTCTCATGTGGAATACCAGACCGAGAAACGGCACTACGCCCACATCGACTGCCCGGGCCATGCTGACTATGTCAAGAACATGATCACCGGTGCCGCCCAGATGGATGGTGCCATCCTGGTGGTTTCAGCTGCTGACGGCCCCATGCCTCAGACCCGGGAACACATTCTGCTCGCCCGTCAGGTGGGAGTCCCCTATATCCTGGTCTACCTGAACAAGATCGACATGGTCGATGACCCGGAACTCTTGGAACTGGTGGAAATGGAAGTCCGCGATCTCCTCAACCGCTATGAGTTCCCCGGCGACGATATCCCCATCATCAAAGGCAGTGCCTTGAAAGCCTTAGAATGTGGCTGCGGCAAACGGGACTGTGAGTGGTGTAAGAGTGTCTGGGAACTGATGGATGCCCTGGATAGCTATATCCCTGATCCCCAGCGGGAACTGGATAAACCTTTCCTCATGTCGGTCGAAGACGTCTTCACCATCACCGGTCGAGGGACCGTGGTCACCGGCCGAGTGGAACGAGGCGTCCTCCATCTCGGAGATCAGATTGAAATCGTCGGTCTCTCCCATGACATCAAAAAGACCGTGGTCACTGGCATTGAAATGTTCCGCAAGCTCCTCGATGAAGCCCAGGCGGGTGACAATATCGGGGTGCTCCTCCGTGGCACCGAGAAGAAAGAAGTGGAACGGGGTCAGGTCTTGGCTATTCCCGGATCGATTACTCCCCACACTGTTTTTAAAGGTCGGGTCTACGTCCTCACCAAAGAAGAAGGTGGTCGTCACACTCCCTTCTTCAACGGCTATCGTCCCCAGTTCTATTTCCGGACGACCGACGTCACCGGTGAGATCAAGCTTGCCCAAGGTGTGGAGATGATCATGCCTGGAGACAATGCTGACCTCGATGTCAAACTCATCTACCCTATTGCGATGGAGAAAGGTCTCCGTTTTGCCATCCGTGAAGGTGGTCGTACCGTCGGAGCCGGAGTAGTAACCGATATTATCGGGTAA
>JAKPPB010000099.1 GCA_029547605.1 Methanobacteriota archaeon
GATCGCTGCATGCGGATTCTCCTTCACGTTTGCAAGGGTCTTGTGCATGAAATTGTCCGCGAGCCAGAGGGTGTCATCGGCAGCCATGATCACGAATGCGATCGGTGCAACGTTGGGAACGCCCTTTTTTGAAGCGGTTGCCACCGGGAAGAGCTTGACCTTTGCAAACGTCTCCTTCATCTCAGGTGTCAGGTTTACCATTCTCTCTTTCACCTCGTTTTCCTGGAGCTTAACAGCGTGACTATGCCGTCACTACTCCAGTAGGTCTCCCTCCCCATATTCTTTTTGGGATATGCCGCCCGATACCTCCCTGAAGGAAAACCGTGGAACGGAGTGACAAAAGACCAGCCATGGCGGGCACATGCAAAAGCGGGCCATCGTACCTCTCCTTGCACCGGTCCGGGGAACTGGAACGGCGGGTGGAGTGTACCTGGGATCTGCTCTCCCCCTGCCGCGTCTGCCCGAGGCGGTGCGGTGTTGACAGGCTCTCGGGCGAGATTGGGTACTGCGGAGGCGGCCTTCTCCCGAAAATATCCTCGTATGGTCCCCATTTCGGGGAGGAACCTCCCCTGGTGGGGATGAACGGGTCCGGCACGATCTTTTTTTCGGGATGTTCCCTCCGGTGTGCCTTCTGCCAGAATTACGAGATCAGCCAGGAGCGGTATGGCACGGACGTCAGCTGCAGGGAACTGGCGCGGATCATGCTCCGGCTCCAGGAGAGGGGCTGCCATAATATCAACTTCGTCACCCCGACCCACTTCGTCCCCCAGATCGTCCGGTCCGTCTCGATTGCCGCAAACCAGGGCCTTTCCCTCCCCCTCGTCTACAACACGGGCACGTACGATTCTGTCGAAACGCTGCGCCTCCTCGACGGCATCTTCGATATCTACATGCCGGATGCAAAGTATGCAGACGATGACGTGGCAAAAGCCCTCTCGGACGCTCCCCGGTACGGGGAGATCATGGAGGAAGCAATCCTCGAGATGCAGCGTCAGGTCGGCGACCTTGTATTGGACAGGGGAATTGCAAGGAGGGGGCTTATCATCCGGCACCTCGTCCTTCCCGGCGACCTTGCCGGGAGCGGGAGAGTGCTCGCATTCATCGCGGAACGGGTATCGCGGGATGCCTACGTCAACATCATGGACCAGTACCGGCCCTGCGGGAGGGTGGGTGACTTCCGGGCGGACCCGCGTTTTGCGGTCCTGAACCGGCGGCTGAGACCCGAAGAGTACGAGAGTGCTGTGAGTGCGGCACGGAGAGCGGGACTTCACCGGGGAATTCCGCTCGGAAGCTCGTGAAGGAAAAGACGCCCCGGCCGGGATTTGAACCCGGGTCAAAAGCTCCGCAGGCTTCTAGGATATCCACTACCCTACCGGGACGCTGGCTATAATTATCTCGCACGGATGCTTAAATAGTTCACCTTTTCACCTGCTGTCCCGGGTCCGGGAAGAACAGTCTCCTTTTACCATTTCACGCCGGTGCATGAGTACTTCCCCCGCAGCATCGAGCGGCGTGATCCCAAGAAGAAGTGCCGTCTTGATACGAAATAAATGGTGCAACCACACTCCCGGGGTACGGGCTTTCAGGGGGACAGGCCCGTCTTGATGGGTTGCGGGGCAACTGTTACCCCGACGTCGGACAGGACCATCCTGATGAGTTGCAGGGCCGGGGCAGTTCCCCTCCATCCGGTTCATCGTGCATGCAAATGGAGCGAGGAACTAAAAAAAGAGAGTCCCCTCCTCATTTCAGGGGAGCGGGTGTCTTCTGCAGCGTGCCAGTCAAATGGAGAATAGTCGTCTTCCAAAACCGGTTCCCAAAAAACCGCTGCAAAGGAGTCATAGCGGGGCCCGCCCGGTAGGATGGTGACCCGGAAAAGACGTTGAACAGGATAAGAAAATATATGCGCACTGCCGCGCAAATATCTCTCACCATTACGGGTCATACCATGAAAAAAGCCTTGATAACCGGGATAACGGGGCAGGACGGCTCCTACCTTGCCGAGCTCCTCCTCTCGAAGGGGTACGAGGTGCACGGGCTCGTCCGGAGGTCGTCCTCCCTCAACACGAGCCGGATCTCCCATATCTTTCCCGAGGCCGAGATCGCCGGGACAGCCTCGAGCGGTTCGGGACTCTTTTTGCACTACGGGGACCTCTCGGACTCCGAGCAGGTCTCGACCATCATGGACCGCGTCCGCCCCGACGAGGTCTACAACCTTGCCGCCCAGAGCCACGTCAGGGTGAGCTTCGACACACCCGAGTACACGGGCAACATCACGGGCCTTGGCACGACCCGCCTGCTCGAGTCTGCACGCCGGAGCAACCCCGGCGTCCGGTTTTACCAGGCATCGAGCAGCGAGATGTTTGGGGGCTCGCATCCCCCGCAGAACGAGGATACAGCGTTCTATCCCCGGAGCCCCTATGCCTGCGCAAAGGTCTACTCCTACTGGATGACGAGGAACTACCGGGAGGGCTACGGGATGTTTGCGTGCAACGGCATCCTTTTCAACCACGAGTCTCCCCGGCGGGGCGAGACCTTCGTCACCCGCAAGATAACCCGGGGCATCGCGAAGATCCTTGCCGGAAAGGAAAAGATGCTTGCCCTCGGCAACCTCGATGCAAAGCGGGACTGGGGATATTCGCCCGAGTACGTCGAGTGCATGTGGCTGATCCTCCAGCAGGAGAAGCCCGACGACTT
>JAKPPB010000001.1 GCA_029547605.1 Methanobacteriota archaeon
TTCATCACTCCACGCTTTCCTTCAAGATCATGAAAGAGCAGCAGCCGGTCAGTCCCATGTGCCAGCCTGCACGCGTCATAATCCGCAGCTACCGGATCTTCATAATCAATGACGCCCCCGCACTCCCTCATCTGGTCGATAAAGCCCCTCATTCCAGCCCTCTCTTCCATATCAATACCTCCGGCTTCTTTACCTTCAGCTTAGCGATGCTGGCTTATTAAAAATCCGGGGAGATACTCTGGAAAAGAGGATTATTCCGATATCTCTGTCGTTCATCCCTTGGGGGGAGCATAGAACCGGAAGCGAAATGCCGTATCTTCGAGATCCTTGGCTGAATCAGGATCAAGGTCGTTCCTGGCGGCTCTTACGATAGCATTGAGGATGTTGGTCTGGCGGAGGACATCATAGTTCCCCGAAGGGGTTTCGTTGAGAAAGTCGAGAAGGTCATTCACACCCTTCAAGACATCCCCTGATGCGACCAGGTTGAGCCGGTTCAGGGTTTGTGCAAGGCGCCGCTTTGCCATATCGAGTTTGTATACATCGGCACCTGCAACGTTCAGATCGGTCACAGCGTGTAGCAATTCTTCGTAGACCTTCAGCCTGTACCTGCTCCGAACCAGGCGGAGCTCCCGGTTTTCAGCGTAAAGATAGGTGATACAAAGTGCACTTATCACCACAATTACGCCAATCGTGACGACTATCCAGTATTCGATCATGTGTTTCCCCCTCGCTGGAAGATTCCAGCTCGATGGTGATAAACTTTTTTTTTTGATCCCGGTGGATCGACCCGTTCAGAACGGCAACCGTTCCTGAGTTGTAAGCGGACGAATCTGAAGAACCTCCCGTGCAGCTGCTGCAACAGCTGGAACATGCCCGGCAGGAGTATAGATCCCCAGTCTCCACTGACCGCGCCGTGTTTCATTCAGGGTTGTCACAAGAGGAGAGATCTCCTCAAGCCCTATCACCCGGTGTCTGTTCTTGATCCTGACATGGACCGACATGGAACGAGGAAATTCAGGAATGTCAACCAGGACGTCGTGAGGTTCCACTCCCGCATCCTCTGCAATTGCCGTTGATATGTTCTGTCTCTTTTGCTGATGCATCTTCTGTGCAGTCATCGATGGTGCTACCTGCTCCCGTCCAACATAGACCGCCCTTTTGTAAAGCCTCCGCTGGTATATCTGAAGAGAAAGGGCACGGGCCACGGCACTGGGGGACTTCAGGAGCGTCTGCATGCACCCGGCATCATCGAGGCGCATGAATTCCGGAGGGCTCACCCTGATGTCCTTCTCGAGATGCCTGCGAACAGCGGCTGAAAGCATCATCTCTGCAATCCTGCTGACATGATGATAATAGACTGCCGGCCTCATGAGGGTCCGTGCGATAAGAAGGGATTCGGCAGCATTAATTCCTCCTTCTTCAAGGGTTATGGCTCCCTCAGACAGACAGGTGTTCCTGATAAGCCGGTGAGCATCGACGGTCCCATATGGAGCACCTGTGTAATGCGCATCGCGCAGGAGGTAATCCATCCTGTCCACATCCAGTTCCCCGTGAATAATTCCCGAAAGGGGGTGGTTTCCCGAAAGAAGAGCAATAACCTCTTTTTGAAGTATCCCATGGCGTTCGAGGCATTCGGATATATCTGGGTCGTCAAGAAGCGCGGATACATCATGATGAGATCTCCCGCAAAACTCCTCCATGACCGGTTCGATGGCATGCGAGAACGGACCATGTCCGATATCATGAATAAGTGCGGCAGCGGCAACCAGGTTCTGCTCCTCCTCATGGAGGCCCAGCTGGCGCGCCATAACATTGGCGAGGTAAAGAGTACCAAGCGAGTGCTCAAACCTTGTGTGGTGTGCCCCGGGATATACCAGAAATGAGAAACCGAGCTGGCGGATGTACCGGAGTCGCTGAAGCACGGGGGAGTCGAGGAGTTCAAGAGCGCAAGGGGTAACATCGATGTACCCATGCACGGGATCCTTGATGATCTTCATCTGGCACCTAAACAGTCTTGGGATCGAGCAGATAAAACTATTGAGTGATGATCACATTTCTCTCCGGAGGGACAGGAACCCCGAAACTGGTCCGGGGGGCACGGAAGCATGTTCCCGACCATGCCATTACCGTCATTGTCAATACAGCCGAAGATATCTGGGTATCGGGAAATCACCTCTCCCCTGATATCGATACCCTCATCTACCTCTTTTCCGGGCAGCTCAATACCGACACCTGGTGGGGGATAACGGGGGATTCTTTCCATACCCACCAGGAATTGAACCGTCTGGGGGTTGACGAATATATCGGAATCGGTGACCGGGATCGTGCACTCCATATCGCCCGCGGCGAACTACTCAGAGAGGGCTATTCACTTACTGAGGCTATCCAGATCCTCTCCGCCCGGATGGGCATTGGAGCCTGCATCCTTCCCATGAGTGATGAGGAGGTAGCGACCCTGATTAGGACGGATAACGGTACTCTCCATTTCCAGGAGTATTGGGTAAAGCACAAGGGAACTCTCCCGATCCAGGACGTTGTCCGGTATGCACCGACAGGGCTCTTCGCAGGCGAAGGGGTTATAAAGGCGATCAAGAACGCTGATCGCGTCATTATCGGGCCGAGTAACCCCATAACAAGTATCCTGCCAATCCTCGAATGTTCTGGCGTCATTCCGGCACTCATGGATTCCTTTGTCATTGCGGTCAGTCCTTTCATCGGGAACGCCCCCATAAGCGGTCCAGCCGCAGTGCTGATGAACGCCCGGGGCCTTTCCCCTGATTCAGCTTCAACATTCTCACTCTACAAGGAGTTCTGTGATCTTTTCGTACAGGACATAAGAGATCCGGTTGATGTACCCGGAAGTCTCCGTTGCGATACACTCATGACCAATGAGGAGAAGAGTGCGGCTCTCGCGGAAACCCTGCTTTCAGCGGGGAGGTAAAGCAGAGTTGGAGAAACTGAAGTACACGAATCCTCACTCATCCTGATGGCCGAAAGAGCTCGCCCATGAGTATGACCAGACCACCTTCACGTCGCCAAAGAGAGGACGGTTGTCAGGGCGCATCACCCTCATGGGAGAAAAGTGAACCCTAACGTCCGCATCAACTGATAAGACTACATAAATAGAACACTGGACAATATATCCCCGATTCAGGGGCGGCCTCAACGCCCCGACCTGAAAAGGAGTCATTCATTATGCCCGGACCTGCTATTGAATTACGTGAAGAGGTTATTGTCGCCCTCAATGCACGCTATCCCGCAATAAAGAGACTATTTGGGGTGAAGAAAATAGGAATCTTCGGCTCTCTCGCTAGGGGAGATGACCTCCCGGACAGTGATATCGATATCGAGGTTGAGTATGAACCGGGCGCTGACACCTATCGAAACTATATCGGGCTGGCGTTATACCTTGAGGATCTCTTTGGCGGCAGGAAGGTAGATCTGGTAACCTCCCGCGTACTTGAAGGGTACCTTCACTCCGATACTATTGGAGAACATGCAGAAAATAATCGCGACGGGGTCTATGCTTCCCACATGCTCGAAGAGATGGTTTTTTTGCTCGAGCGTACGAAGAATCTCGGATTTCGCGAATTCGCCCGTGATGATCTCCTGAAAAGGGCAACTATCCGGTCACTGGAAGTTATTGGGAACGGTGCAAGCCGGATGTCCGAGACAACGAAGAAGAACTGGCCAGGCATTCCATGGAAAGAACTGGCTGGAATGAAAGACCGGCTTGCAGGAATGTACTTCTCACCGGATTGGGTGCTTGTCTGGGACATCATATCCCAAGAGATCCCCTCGATTGAACCGCGCCTCCGTTCACTGGCAGGAGGCCTTTGAAGATAGCTTGCGAAACTGCACCGGGCAGGAAAAAAGAGATTATCTCCCCCCTCCCATAGCTTACGGGTTTATATGCGGATTCCAATAAAGGAGGTGACGCCCGAGACTGCACAGGCCGAGGTGATCGGGTGGGTACACGAAGTGCGGGACCTTGGGGGTCTCACTTTTTTCCTGATACGGGACCGGACGGGAATATTGCAGGTCACCATCCCGAAAAAAAAGGTAGG
>JAKPPB010000005.1 GCA_029547605.1 Methanobacteriota archaeon
CAGTCATGATTTTTCCCCCTCCACAATTGACAACCTTTAATTTCCCCCGTTCCCACCACCTCACCATATGATCAGAGTCGCCATCAACGGGTACGGGACGATTGGAAAGCGTGTCGCGGATGCCGTCGCTGCCCAGCCGGACATGAAAGTCGTCGGGGTCTCAAAGACGAAGCCCAGCCACGAAGCCTTCGTTGCGAAATCCCGGGGCTATCCCCTCTACATCGCGGATCTCTCGAAGAAGGCTGCATTCGAGAAGGCCGGCCTCCCGGTTGCAGGAAGCGTGGATGACATGCTGAAGGCAGCGGATATTGTCGTGGACGCAACCCCTGGAGGCGTGGGGGAGAAGAACCGGCCACTCTACGAGAAAGCCGGGGTCAAAGCCATCTGGCAGGGGGGTGAAGAACACGAGGTTGCAGGGTTCTCCTTCAACTCGGACTGCAACTACAGGGAAGCCATCGGCAAGCAGTTCGCCCGGGTTGTCTCCTGCAACACGACGGGCCTCTGCCGGATAATTAATGCCATGGACAAAGCCTACGGCGTCGAGAAGGTGCGGGCAGTGATGGTCAGGAGAGGCGGGGACCCTGCTGACATAAAGCGCGGGCCGATCGATGCCATAGTCCTGAACCCAGTCCACATCCCGAGCCACCACGGCCCTGATGTGCAGAGCGTGCTCCCGCACATCAACATCGTCACCCTGGCAATGATCGTCCCCGTTACAATGATGCACATGCACGTCGTGCAGATGGACCTGAAAACCGCAGCGAGCCGCGAGGATGTGCTCGGCATCATGGAGAAGCACCCGAGGATGGGACTCGTCAGGAAGGCGGCAGGGATCACGAGCACTGCCGAACTGAAAGAGTACGCAATGGACATGGGCCGTCCCCGCTCTGACCTTTGGGAGAACGGCATCTTCGAGGAATCAGTCTCCTGCATAGGAAAGGAGCTCTACCTCTTCCAGGCTATCCACCAGGAGGCGGATGTGGTGGTGGAGAACATCGACTGTATCAGGGCAATGACGGGCATCGAGAAGGATCCCGCGAAGTCCATCGCAATGACCAACAAGGCAATGAAATTCGTGGCAATCAAATAATTACCGTTTTTCCTCTCATGTTCGCGCAGGCGAAGGGATTTGGGGCAAACAACCCCCCTACACTTCCTCCCCCGGGTTATCACTAGTAACCTGACCTTGCTGCATGGACTCTTGGGCAGAGGGGGAACCCCTCAATCTTCCTGTCCTCCTGGTCCTGTGTTCCTCTCAATTGAGAGGGGGTGTCAGTGACTTTTCTCACTCTTCCACAGCATCCTTCCGCTCGACCAGACAAGGACATGTCCTGACAGCCCTGGAGTCACATGGATAAGGGGTGTCCTGGAAAACGCCGGTTCGTCTCTCTATCGCGTCTCGCAGAGAGCGGAGGTTGAAAATTTTTGACGACCCCCTGCCACATAACGCCGCCCTCTACTGGCCTCCCGGCCTGGAATGTTCATAAGCATTAACACCCCGCGTCCCCCATTTTATATGAATGGACGCGTACGAACTGGCAACGAGGAACACCGTGGAGGTGGTCACCGATGAGGAGCTCCGGGAAGTCCTCGCCAGGCCGAAGAAAAGGGTATATACCGGCTATGAGCCGAGCGGGGAGATCCACCTCGGCCACCTGGTCACCGTCAACAAGCTCGTAGACCTGAAACGTGCCGGGTTCGAGGTCGTGGTGCTCCTCGCCGACCTGCATGCCTTCCTGAACCGGAAAGGGACCATGGAGGAGGTGCGGGATCTTGCCATGTATAACAGGAAGTGCTTCGAAGGGCTTGGGCTCACCGACGTGGAGTACGTGCTCGGGTCTGACCTCCAGCTCGACCGGGACTACGAGCTGATGGTTTTACGACTCTCCCAGCAGATCACGCTGAACCGTGCCACCCGGAGCATGGACGAGGTGGGAAGGCAGATGGAGACCCCCACTGTCTCCCAGATGATCTACCCCATCATGCAGATGGTGGATATCGCACGGCTCGGTGTGGACGCCGCGGTCGGCGGAATAGACCAGCGGAAGATCCACATGCTGGCCAGGGAGCACCTCCCTTCTGTCGGGTACCCGTCACCTGTATGCATCCATACCCCAATTATGAATGGGCTCGATGGAAAGAAGATGTCTTCTTCCAGTGGAAATTACATATCCGTTGCCGACAGCGTAGAGGACATCCAGAAGAAATGCCAGAAAGCATTCTGCCCTCCGGAGTGCGAGGAGAACCCGATACTGCAGATCCTGCAGTACCATGTATTCCCAAGAGTATCCGAAGTCGTGGTGCACAGGCCGGCAAAGTTTGGCGGAGAACGCACATTCCAGGCATTCGGAGAGATCGAAGAGGCCTACAGGAAGGGCGAGATCCATCCCCTTGACCTGAAGAAGACCACTGCTTCCTACCTTTCTGACATCCTTGCGTGTGTACGTGATCATATCGGATGACAAAGGATCCACAAATGAGCATCGATCGCATTGAGAACAGGTTCGACCGAAAGATTGCTGACCTCGGGATCCGCATCAGGGACATGGACCAGCTGAAGGTCAGGGACGATGTCTTTGACGAGATCACGCTCCTCTCGCTCTACAGGCTGGTGCATAAAAAGTGGATTACTGCGATTGGGGGGTCCATCAGCACCGGAAAAGAGGCCAATGTCTTCTTCGGGGAGCGGGACGCAACGGAGCTTGCGATCAAGATCTACCGGATACGGACCGCAAATTTCAACGCGATGAGCGAGTACATCATCGGAGACCGTCGCTTCTCCGGGATCCGCCGGACCAGGAAAGACATCGTGTTTGCCTGGACAAGGAAAGAGTTTTCGAACCTCTCAAGGGCACACGAGGCCGGTCTTCCCGTCCCAGAACCCTTCATCTGGGACAGGAACATCCTTGTGATGGAGTTCCTGGGAGAGGATGAGAGACCATATCCCCAGCTCAGGTCAGTGATGCTCGAAGATCCAGGGGATGTATACCGGGAGATTATGGGTTTCATCAGGGATCTCTACCAGAAGGCCGGGCTTGTGCATGCCGACCTCTCCGAATACAATATCCTGTTTGGGGACAGGCTGCACGTTATCGATATGGGCCAGGCCGTTACTCCGGACCACCCGCGGGCACTCCATTTCCTGGTCCGGGATATCGCCAACATCAACCGGTTCTTCGAACAGAAGTGCCCGGTGAGGGATGAACGGGAGATATTCTCGGATGTGACAGGCATCGCGCTCCCGGAACGGAAGAACACACTCAAGAGAGACGAGGGAAGAGACACATGATGCAGGAGCTTAAAGTTGCAGGAAACCGGATCGGCGTTCTGATCGGGAAGGGCGGCCTTATCAAGAAGGAGCTGGAAGAAAAGACCGGGACTGTCATCTCCATTGACAGCCAGGAAGGAATAGTCCGCGTGGAGGGAGAAGACGCCGTGCCATTTCTCCGTGCGGTTGAGGTGATACAGGCGGTGAACCGGGGGTTTTCCCCGGAACGGGCATTCCGGTTGCTCGACGACGAGGACCTGCTGCTCGAAGTGATCGACCTCTCCGGGCTTGCGGACAGCCCCAGGCAGATGGACCGCCTCCGGGGCCGGATCATCGGGAGAGACGGCCGTGCGAGGGAACAGATCGAGCACATGACCCACACCCAGATATCGGTCATGGGAAAGACCATCGCGTTGATAGGGCTCCCAGAACAGATGAAGATTGCCCGTGCGGCAATCGACATGCTCCTCGAAGGCTCCCCGCACGAGGCGGTCTTCTCGTTCCTGGAGAAGAAACGCCAGGACGTAAAGCAGGACATGATCGATTACTACTATTGACCGAGGCCTTGTCCGGGATGAATACCAGGTGCGCTATTCGCGGCAGGGGATGGGTGATTTCGACTGGAAATGGCTACCCCGGTATCGTCATGGTTTTATTAAAATGTGCGCACTCATGCCATTGCGGACTGGAAAAAATGGGGTCGTAAATGAAGGTAGCCGCCCTCCCGCTCCCCACTTACCTGAAGGAGAGATACCGGACGCTCGGAATCGAGGAACTCTACCCTCCACAGGCGGAATGCGTTGAAAAAGGCCTGTTTGAAGGGGCAAACCTCCTCGTCACTGTCCCCACTGCAAGCGGCAAGACCCTCATTGCCGAGATGGCAATGCACGCACATGCGTCCCGCGGGGGAAAGAGCCTCTATATTGTACCGCTCAAGGCCCTAGCGAACGAAAAATACGAAGTATTCGGGGAGAAAGGGATACGGGTCGGTATCTCAACCGGGGATTTCGACAGGCGCGACGAGTATCTCGGTCGGAACGATATCATCGTCGCAACGAGCGAAAAGGTGGATTCCCTCATCAGAAACCGGGCACCATGGCTTTCAGATATCTCGCTGCTCGTCGTCGACGAGGTCCATCTCCTGGACTCTCCTGACCGGGGACCAACACTCGAGATGGTGATTACCAAGATGCGAGCCAGGAACCCCGGGATGCAGGTCATCGCACTCTCCGCGACCATTGGCAACCCACGGACCCTTGCCGGATGGCTCGATGCCGCACTTGTCACCAGCACCTGGCGACCAGTCGACCTCCGGCAGGGAGTGTACATGGACGGGGAGATCCGGTTCGACGACCATTCACGGGTGGTGATGCCCGTATCGAAGCACGAAGATATCAACCTGCTCCTCGACACCGTCGCCGAGGGGGGACAATGTCTCTTCTTCGTCTCTTCCCGCAAGAACGCGGAAGCGTTCGCAAAACGGGCTGCAAAGGCCCTGAAATGCGAGGATCCGGAACTTGACAGATATCGTGACCGGTTAAAGAAACTGGACAGCACCATGACTGGGGAAGGCCTTGCCGCATGCGTGGGGATGGGTGCTGCGTTCCACCATGCAGGGCTGCCCAAGGAAGCACGCGCTATCGTCGAGGAGGGTTTCAGGAAGGGACTCATACGCTGTATCTCCTCGACCCCGACACTCGCTGCGGGGCTCAACCTCCCCGCAAGGAGAGTCGTCATACGTGATTTCAGGCGCTACGAGACCGGTGCGGGAATGGTCCCCATCCCAGCCCGGGAATATCACCAGATGGCCGGGAGAGCCGGGCGCCCTGGGCTTGACCCATACGGTGAGGCGGTACTCATCGCGAAGGATGAGGGGGAGCGGTGCAGCCTCTTCGAATTCTATATCCATGCATCCGCCGAGGACGTCAACTCGCAGTGCGCAAATGAATCTGCGCTGACGAGCCATGTCCTTTCGCTCATCGCCTCGGGTTTTGCCGCAGGTCAGAGGGAGATCCAGGAATTCCTGGCCAGGACCTTCTACTGCTACCAGCATCGTGGGAGCAGGCTTATCGATTCGGTCACCGAGAGCGCTCTGCGCTTCCTCGAAAACGCTGAGATGGTAGTGGTGAATGAAGGGCGTCTCTCTCCAACAGAATACGGAAGCCTGGTCTCACAGCTCTACATTGATCCACGTGGAGCGGAATCCATTGTCTCCAATATGCGTTCCGCCAGAAAATATTCAGATATCGGGCTCCTTCAGACCATCTGCAGTACGCCTGATATGTATACTCTCTACGTGAACAACCGCGATCTCCATTATCTCGACCGGTTCCTGCTTGAACATGAGGACGAGCTATGGGTTCCGCTCGGGTTCGGGGAGGAGGAGGAGTATTTCAGGGCACTCAAGACCGCCATGCTCCTCCGCGACTGGTCATTGGAGGTGCCTGAAGCCACCATCTGTGAACGATACTCGGTCGGCCCCGGGGACATCTTCAACCTGGTCGAGAGCGTCAACTGGCTGCTTCACGCGTCCGGGAGGCTGGCGGGGATGTTCGTGCCACGATTTGCCCGCGATGTGAGGGAGTACAGCATATGCATGAGGCACGGGGTGAAGCGGGAGCTCCTGCCACTGGTCCGCCTCAGGCAGATCGGGCGGGTCCGTGCGAGGAGCCTCTTCAATAATGGGATCACAAGCCCCGATGAACTGAGACGTGCAGAGAGCGGGAGAGTCGCTGCCATTCTTGGCAGGGGTATCGCAGCACAGGTCATGCGCGAGCTCGGTGAGGAGAGAAGCGCGCCAGATGACCCTTCTCCCGCTGAAGGACAGGCGACACTCTCCTCGTTCAGTGAGGAGGACTGATGCTGGCCTGCGGGATCTCCCAGGTCCGGATCGCCATGCGCGACCTTGAGGGGTTCCTTCAAAAGATACACGGGATATCCTCGCGGCGGGGCACACATGTTATTTTTTTTAATGCGGAGCACATGGCCGGGAGAGCCCATGCAGAGTCTGCTCTCCGACATGCGTTCAGGGCTCTTGAACAGGAGACCATGATCTCAAACCGCGTCGAGATGGAGGCCCTCCTCTATGCTGCTGGCTCACGCCAGATCGTGCAGGGAATGAAATTTGGCCTGCACCCCGGAGAGAATGCCGCATACCTCTGCATCTGCCCTGAAAATGAGGCGGCCCGGAAAGAGATAATAGAGTTCTGTGCCCCGGCAGATAACGAGGACTGGGAAGTCATTCCGCCTGAAAAAGCGGCACGCCTCTGCACCCTCTTCTCAATTACCCCCCAGGAGATCGAGGTTGTGGGAAGGGGGCGTCTGCCGGAGCTTGTCCTGGAGCGGGTTGCCCTTCTTGAGGTCTACCGTTAAGGGTCCTCTTTTCATTTCAACGCCAGAAAAATTTGAGACGGATATCTCTTTCACTTCAGTGACGCTTCGTCGCATGGCTGAGTATATGCCTGAGTTCCGGGATAATGAGGTCCCGGGTTGCCAGGGTCACCGCGGCTGTCGAGCCGGGTATGCAGAAGACCGCCTTTCCATGGCAGACGCCGGCAATAGCCCTGGAGAGCATGGCAGGTGTGCCAATCTCTTGCATGCTCTTTGCTCTGAAGAGTTCGCCAAATCCATCGATTTTCTTATCCATAAGGGGCGAGACTGCTTCAATCGTGCAGTCGTCGGGAGTGAGACCGGTCCCGCCGTTGATGATAATGCAATTACAGGTGCGAAACGATGTGAGGACCTCTCTTCGTATTTCCTCAATGTCGTCGGGAACAATGGTGTAAATTGCCACACTGATTCCCGACATCTCGAGGAGGTGCATGATCTCCTTTCCGCTGCTGTCGTTCTCTGTGGTCCTCGTACTGGATACAGTGATGACTGCGGCACTTATTTGAACTGATCTTTCATGGTGAACCTGCATGTATTATTATAGCATACTCTTCTGGAATAAACGGCACTCAGAGGCGCCAGGTGCTCCCCTGAACGATGGTGACCTAGACCCCTTTATTTCCATTGGAAGAATTGGTGAAGACTCCTCCAATCGATGAAGTTTGCTGCTTTTCTGTGAGTGGTTCCTCTCCTGTTTAAATGAAAACACTCATGATACTCCTCGGAATAGGACTGACACATGAAACTGCTGGAGGTATTTTCATAGGAAATTATTTCGTGATTTATATTTTTTTCCTCTACAGCAAGGCAGTCATGAGTGGCTTCCTTAAAATTCTCCATTTTTCATCTTTATATAGAGTGAGTGTTGTAAATATATATGTGAGTGTTATTTATCATAAATGACCAGAGACAATGTGGTAAACCAGAGCTTCTAACTCTCTATACCCCTTTGTTTCCACTGGAGAGTGGGTGTACTGGACTCCTTTTTCCTTTTTTGTCATTGATAATAGGTATATTCTTGCTATAGTTTTATCTATATTTTTTTGTGTTGCTCATAAAATATCGGTGATTCTCAATGTCCACGGAGATATTTCAATGAATTATTATATGAGAAAAAGAAGAAAAGAAAATGAATAGTTCCTGTTACTACTACTCTACTCAAGAGTAGTTCATCAGTAAGTTCCAATGGAAACAAAGGGGTCCGGGGTTCCAAGATCCAAAGAAAAATTCCTGTGGAAAACCTGGCATTTCACTTCAGCTCAAATCACCTTATAAACAAGCAAACAGACAAAAAACCCTTTTTTATTGCGCACTCCAGTGGAAACAAAGGGGTTTATATGCCAATCAAACAGGCACCTTTTTCATTGAAGGCTGCATATGATCATCTCCCAGGGGGAGAGGATGCCTCAGGAGCAGAATGCGTCTGTCGGATTGTTCAAAAAATACCTTGAAACAAATAAAATATTCAAGAACAGAGAAGTACTCCGGCATTCTTACCGTCCACAGATCCTTCCCCACCGCAGGCCCCAGATAGACCAGGTGGCCGCTATCCTCGCTCCCGCACTCAGGAACGAGACCCCGTCTAATATACTCATCTATGGAAAGACGGGAACGGGAAAGACCGCAAGTGTCCGTTATGTGGGATCCGAGCTTGAGAATGCGGGTATACACATGGGGACAATCTGCCGGGTAGTGCACCTGAACTGCGAGGTAATCGACACGCAGTATAGGGTCCTCGCTCAGATCTCAAAGACCCTGCTTGGAGAGGATGAGACCGCAAGCGACAAGGCGAGGATTCACATCCCCATGACGGGGTGGCCGACAGACCAGGTGTACCAGGAACTCAAGAACCAGCTCGAGGCGATGGGTGGCGTCCTGATCATCGTGCTGGACGAGATTGACAAGCTGGTAAAGAAGAGTGGAGATGAAACCCTCTATAACCTCTCGAGGATCAATTCTGACCTCAAGAAATCAAAGGTGAGCATGATAGGGATCTCAAACGATCTTTCATTCAAGGATTTCCTGGACCCGAGAGTGCTCTCCTCATTAAGCGAAGAAGAACTTGTATTCCCACCTTACAACGCGCCCCAGCTCTGTGATATCCTGCGGCAGCGTGCAGAGATGGCGTTCCTTGACGGGGTGCTTGAGGAAAGCGTCATCCCCCTCTGTGCCGCGCTTGCCGCACAAGAGCACGGTGACGCGAGGAGGGCCCTCGACCTCCTCAGGGTCTCCGGCGAGATTGCCGACCGGGATGAATCGGACAGGGTGAGTGAGCGGCATGTGAAGAGTGCCCAGGCCAAGATCGAGGCCGATTCGATGATAGAGTGCATAGCAACTCTCCCAACTCAGAGCAAAGTGGTCCTCTACGCCATGCTTCTCCTTGATCAGATGGGCCAGACCATTTTCACCAGTGGAGAGGTGAGCAGGATTTACAAGGAGATCGCGCCCGCAATGGAACTCGATATACTCACCCACCGACGCATCACCGACCTCATCTCGGAACTGAACATGCTGGGCGTGATCAATACAAGAGTGGTGAGCCGGGGGCGATATGGAAGGACAAAAGAAATGTGGTTTGATACCAATATCCATAAGATATGGGATGTCATCACGGCGGATACCCGGCTGAGTGCCCAGGGCCTTGCCGACAAGGATGTCCAGTGGTGCAGGTCCCTGTTCAGGTGAAGAGATAATGGACGAAAAGGACCTTCTTCTGCTCCAGCTTCTGGAGGAGAACAGCCGCCTGACCACCCGCGAGATGGCCGTAATGGCCGAGATCGCCCCCGATGAGATCGAGGCACGGATCGCAGCACTGGAGAGTGCAGGGGTAATCCGCAGTTACTCCGCCGTGATTGACTGGGAACGGGCAGGCAATGGCGAAGTGTCCGCCATCATCGAGTTGAAGGTAAATCCTGAGCGGGATTATGGATATGACCGCATCGCAGAGCGGATTGCCAGGTTCAGGCAGGTCCGATCTCTGCGCCTCATTACTGGGACCTATGACCTGCAGCTGACCGTTACCGGGAAGAACATGCAGGAGGTGGCCCGTTTTGTCTCAGAGTATATCGCGCCCATGGACCGCATACGGGAGACTGCCACCCACATCATCATGAAGTCATACAAGGAGCACGGTCGCACCTTCTGTGAGAAAGAAGGGAGCGAACGGATACCCTATTCCCTGTGAGGAGCCCGGATGAGAGATTATATCTCGAAGAGAGGCCGGGAGATACCCCCATCGGGGATTCGAAAGTTCTTTGACCTGGCGCTTACGATGGAGGAGGTGATCTCCCTTGGAGTGGGAGAGCCTGACTTCTCGACACCATGGAACATCTGCGAGGCCAGCATCTATTCAATAGAGCAGGGTGGAACATCCTACACCTCCAACCGCGGGCTCCAGACACTCCGTGAAGCCCTGTCCCGCTATCTCCGCGATCACTATCATCTCACCTATCACCCGGACGAGGAGATGATCATCACTACCGGGGTCTCGGAGGGGCTGGATATCGCCATCCGCGCGGTGGTCGATCCTGGAGACGAGGTGCTGGTTGCAGAGCCCTGTTACGTCTCCTATTCTCCATGCGTGACCCTTGCCGGAGGTGTGCCGGTCCCGGTCCCCTGCCTCAGGAAGGATCGGTTCCGCCTGAATCCCGACATCCTCATGGAGCGGATAACAGGGAAAAGTAAGGCCCTGATCATCAACTTCCCCAACAATCCTACCGGTGCGGTGATGCGCAAGGAAGATCTGCAGGCAGTTGCGGACATCGTCTGTGACCATGACCTTGTCCTGATCAGTGACGAGGTGTACGCAGAACTCACGTATGACGGGTCTCACGTGGCATCCGCGACGGTAGGGGACCTTGCTGCCCGCACGATCACCCTGAACGGGTTCTCAAAAGCTTACGCGATGACGGGGTGGCGGATTGGGTACCTGTGCGCGCCAAGGGAGATCTGCGATGCAGCCCTGAAGATACACCAGTATGTCATGCTCTGTGCTCCTGTCATGGGGCAGGTTGCCGCGCTCGAAGGGATACGGAGAGGAGAGGATGAGAAGAACCGCATGGTCAGCGAATACCGCGTCAGGAGAAACCTCTTTATAGAGAGCCTTAACCGGATCGGTCTCCCCTGCCACCTCCCGGAGGGTGCGTTTTATGCATTTCCTTCAGTTGAAAAGACAGGGCTTTCGGACTATGAATTTGCGGAGCAGCTTCTCAAAGAGGAGCATGTGGCCGTGGTGCCTGGAAGCGTCTTTGGGCAGGGAGGAGCGGGCCACCTCCGTTGCGCATATGCCGTATCAAGAAAGGACCTCAATGAAGCGGTCCGCAGAATGGAAGCGTTCATACAGCGTCTGAAATGAAGGGAGGAGTGCGCCCCAAATCATATACCCCTTTTTATTATAGTCTTCTACTGGCGTGGAGGACAGTATTTTTGCACGCGGCTCTGTTCATTATACCAAAAACCTCCCCCCCGGGAAAGGCATCATAAGACGCCCCCCATATCAGTGGTTCAACCAGATGCAAGCCGGGTCAGGCGATCACCAGGATTTTGGGAGGCAAATCAAAACGTATTGTGAACAAAATCACATGTCAAAGGTTACCCGATATACTTTTATCCGCGTCCCTGACCTATAGTATATGGTTGTACCATGACCTGTACCATAATCGTCGGCGGATTTTTTGGCGATGAGGGAAAGGGCAAGATCGTTGCCCACATCGCCCACCAGGACCACCCCACCATCATCTCCCGTGGGGGTGTGGGTCCGAATGCCGGCCATACAGTGAAGATGGGGGAGAAAGAGTACGGGGTGCGCATGGTCCCGTCAGGGTTTGTCTACCCACGTGCCCGCCTGATGATCGGCACAGGTGTCCTCGTCGACCCCCGGGTGCTTGCGCATGAGGTAGAGGTTCTTGGGGTGGGCGACAGGGTCTTTGTGGACGGGCGGTGCACCGTGATCGAGGAGGCCCATATCCAGCGGGACAAGCAGAGTGACCACCTCGCCAAGACCATCGGGAGCACGGGGAGCGGGTGCGGCCCCGCCAATGCCGACCGGGTGATGAGGGTGGCCCGGCAGGCGAAGGACGTGCCTGAACTCCACAGGTATATCACCGATGTCCCCCGGGAGATCAATGCCGCCCTTGACAGGGGGGAGAACGTGATCCTGGAAGGGACACAGGGGTTTGGGATATCACTCTATTATGGGACATATCCGTACGTGACCAGTAAGGACACCTCTGCCTCGCAAATCGCTGCAGACAATGGTGTGGGACCGACGCGGATCGATGACGTCGTCGTGGTCTTCAAGGCATATCCTACCCGTGTGGGGGAAGGCCCCTTCTCGACCGAGATGGCGAGAGATGTATCAGACCGCATGGGTATACAGGAGTTCGGGACCGTGACGCATCGCCAGCGGCGCATCGGGCAGTGGGACGGAGCGATGGCCCGCTACTCTGCCATGATCAACGGGTGCACGCAGGCGGCTATCACTGGCATTGATCGCGTGGACAAGGCCTGTTTCGGCCTCACCAAGTACGACCAGCTCACAAGGAAAGCCCTTGATTTCCTGGACCATGCAGAAAAGGACATCGGATGCCCCATCACCCTCATCTCAACCGGGCCGGATGTCTCGAACATCATCGATATCAGGGGAGAGCGATGAAGCGAAGCCTCCTCCCCATTCTTTGCTGCCCGGTCTGCAAGGGGGATCTTGAGCTCCGGGTGACTGAGGAGAACGAAGTGGAGATCCTCAAAGGAGGGCTCTTTTGCGCAGCCTGCAGGGTTGAGTACCCTATTGAGGATGGGATCCCGGATCTCCTTCCACGGACTCCTGAAGAGTGAGGGATCACCCCGGTCCGATGCAACCGGGCAGGTCGGCAAATAAAAAAATCGTCCCTTTTTTCCGGCTCGGTGTCATTGAATCGACTTCACGTTTGGGGAGAGACCATCTCTCATCAGTCATGCCACGGGCTCTATAGCTTCAATGAGGGAATCTGGGAGTCTTCGAATAGTTCTTCTGCTATCAACGTGATATCGTGAAAGAATTCTCTCCCGGGTTGACCTGCGCATGTTCTGGATCCGTCCCCTTGTGATGCCGCTTGCTCTCCTGGTCGACCGCATTGCGGGCGATCCCCACAGCAGGCTGCACCCTGTCGCACTCCTCGGTTCGTTCATCTCTTTGTGGGGGAGGCCAGACCGCTATCCCGTGGCTCTCCAGCGGACAGTGGGAGTGGCCATGTGGGTGATAACGGTCATCCTCTTCTCCCTCCCATTCATCATTGCCGAACACTTCCTCCCATGGTTTGTGATCCTGATTGCAGGTCCAGTCCTCCTGAAATCGTGCCTTGCCTGGCGGTCGCTCGAAGAGCATGCCCTCAGTGTGGAGCGTGCGCTTTGTGAGGGCCTTGATGATGGCAGGTTGGAGGTGAAGAACCTTGTCAGCAGGGATCCCTCGGGACTTTCCCGGGAGCAGGTACTTTCTGCTGCGTACGAGTCAGTCTCGGAGAATCTAGTCGACAGCATCGTCTCTCCCCTCTGCTATTACACGGTCTTTGGTCTTCCCGGCGCCGCAGTGTTTCGGGCGGCGAATACTATGGATGCGATGCTTGGGTACCGCGATGAGAGGGAGCGACTTGGGTGGTTCTCTGCAAGGGCGGATGACGCCCTGAATTACCTGCCGGCACGACTTACTGCCGCAGTACTTCTCCTCTACTTTGCTTCCCGTGGGCGCTTCGGCCCTGCGCGAGAGTGCCTCCGGAGGGACAGGAGAGCACGGCCAGGGTGCAACGGGGGCCTCCCCATGGCAGTGATGGCCGGAGGGACAGGCACAAGGTTCGAGAAACCTGGCGTCTATTCAATAGGCCCTGGGGATAGGACCCTCGCGGAAGCCGGAGCAGACATCCTCTCGGCAGCCCGTGCGTGCACGCTGATTGTCACCCTACTGCTGATGGTACTAATGTTTTTGGCCCTGCTCATCCCACTTATATAAGCATATGAAACTCGAGGAACTGAGATTTGGCACCGAGCTCCTGAAGCGGGGGTTTGCATCCATGCAGAAGGGCGGGGTGATCATGGATGTGGTCAACGCGAAGCAGGCGGCAATCGCCGAGGAGGCCGGGGCCGTCGCAGTGATGGCCCTGGAGCGGGTCCCGGCCGATATCCGCAAGGCCGGCGGGGTTGCCCGCATGGCAGACCCGGCCATCATTGTGGAGATAATGGATGCAGTCTCTATCCCGGTGATGGGCAAGGTACGCATCGGGCACGTCGTGGAGGCCCAGGTCCTCGAGTCGCTTGGCGTGGACATGATTGATGAGAGCGAGGTGCTCACTCCTGCCGACGAGCAGTTCCACATCGATAAGGCATGCTTCAAGGTCCCGTTTGTCTGCGGTGCACGCGACCTGGGAGAGGCACTCCGCCGTATCCACGAGGGAGCCGCAATGATCCGTACAAAGGGTGAGGCAGGGACGGGGAACGTGGTGGAAGCGGTCCGTCACATGAGAAATATCATGGGGGAGATCCGCGCCCTGCAGGGAAAGAGTCCCCAGGAGATAGTCGCACGTGCCCGCGAGCTCGAGGCGCCATCTGAACTGCTCCTTGAGACCGCGAAGATGGGCAGGCTCCCGGTCGTAAACTTCTCCGCCGGCGGGATCGCGACGCCGTCTGATGCGGCCCTGATGATGCAGATGGGGGCAGACGGGGTATTTGTGGGATCCGGCATCTTCCACTCGAGTGATCCCGGGAGGATGGCAAGGGCGATCGTGGAGGCGGTCAACCACTTCGATGACCCTGGGGTGATCGCCGAAGTGAGCAAGGGGCTCGGGCAGGCGATGAAGGGGATCGACGTCCATACCCTGCGCGAGGATGAGGTGCTCCAGTACCGTGGGCGTTAGACTCGGGGTGCTGGCCCTCCAGGGCGATGTGAGCGAACATATCCGGGGGTTCGAGGCAGCCCTCTCTGATATCGGAGAAGGGCTAGGGTGTGTGGTCCCGGTAAGGCGCCCGGCCGACCTTGAAGGGCTTCTCGGCCTTGCAATCCCTGGAGGGGAGTCCACAACCATTTCCCGGTTGATACAGAAGAACGGGCTGTATCAGCCGTTGGTCAATTTTAAGGGCGGAATCTTTGCAACTTGTGCAGGCATGGTGCTGATGGCCACCCGTGTCGATGACCCAAGGGTAAAGCCTCTCGGGCTCCTCGACATGACCGTCCAGCGGAATGCTTTCGGCCGTCAGAAGGAATCTTTTGAGGCTGATATCGCGGTCAGGGGACTCGACCACCCTTACCATGCATACTTTATCCGGGCGCCGGTGGCAACCCGGAATGAGAAGGGAGTCGAGGTACTTGCCCGGATCGATGCCGGTATCGTCGCGGTACGAAAAGTGCCTCATATGGCCCTTGCGTTCCATCCTGAACTGGGAAACGACCTCAGGCTCCACAGGATGTTTTTAGAGGGAATCGGGATCCAGAACTCGCGATAACACCGAATACATGTAAAGCCTCCTTCTTCTGCATTCAGGCTCTTGTTTCTGGCTTCCTCGCAGGTTCATGTGGAAAGACCAAAATGGGGATGTTTCCTCTTTTCAAGAATTCAGGCGGTTACAAATCAGCCGTTTCCATGGTCATAAGAATGGCTAGGGAATCATTCTTGTGTTTCTAATAATGGGACCGCTCTGAAAGTGTCGCCCGAGCATCGAAATGTATCACTTTCGGGAAAATATCACGAGAGGGCCAGGTATCCCACCTTTCGCAGGTAGAGTAATTCTTACAGAGAAATTCGTCAACAAATCAGATTAAAATACTTATGTTTATATCTGAGAATCTCTATATTTTTTCTGTGCCCCCGGATATCACATTCAAGTCAAAAGATATCTCCGC
>JAKPPB010000019.1 GCA_029547605.1 Methanobacteriota archaeon
GGAGCAGAGGTAAGATCATTGGGCCGTGTCCGATGGCTTGAAGTAAATACAAAAGAACCTATGCCATCACCAAATCCTGTTACATGTTTTATCCTTCGTGGAAAATCAGTAGATAGAATGTCATCATCAAATGAAACGTCAGGATCGGTATGAATGATCTCACGCACCTCTCCCTGTTTACCGGGATCGGAGGAATTGATCTTGCAGCGGAATGGGCAGGATTCCGCACAGTCGGACAGGTCGAGCAGAACCCATATGCAAACCGCGTCCTGCGAAAAAGGTTCGGAAGAAAAATCACTCAATGGACAGACATCCGCGATTTATCGGCAGAGGACTTTAGACGGCGAACTGGCATCGACAGCCCGACCCTCATCTCCGGGGATTCCCCTGCCAGCCGTTCAGTTGTGCCGGGAAGCGTAGAGGCAAGGAGGACGACCGTTACCTCTGGCCGGAAATGTTTAGAGTCGTGCGGGAGCTCCGGCCCGATTGGGTGCTTGGAGAGAATGTTGCTGGAATCGTCAATATGGAACTCGAATCTTGTTGTTCTGACCTGGAAAGTGAAGGTTATGCCGTCAGGCCGTTCCTTATTCCAGCTTGTGGGGTCGGTGCCTGGCACAGAAGAGAAAGGGTGTTCATTGTGGCCCACACCTCGATCGAGGGAATCCGGGGATTACCAATACAGTCAAGGAGATCACGATCACCCAACACACACCCTATCTGGAGCGGTAAAACTCTGGCCGACCCCGACCGGACAAGATGCGAAAAACAAAGGCGCCCCGGGTCAGATGAGGAGGAACACACCCCCGTTGAATGCAGTCGTTGGTGGAACATTGAACCCGCAGTGGGTCGAGTGGCTACAGGGATTTCCCATAGGGTGGACAGATTGCGATGTTTGGGGAATGCAGTCGTTCCGCAGCAGGTCTATCCGATACGTGGGCATTGGATCAACTTCACGAGGAATGATTGCTGACGGTTGTTTTTACCGGAGAAGCCCTCCTCTCAACATATGCCCGGCTCTGCTCGAGGACCTCGTCATAGCGACCATATGCCCGCATCAATTCGGTTATGCC
>JAKPPB010000022.1 GCA_029547605.1 Methanobacteriota archaeon
TTTGGTGGGCGAGGACGTGATGTCCAAGTGGGTGATCGACACCCGGAGGACCGGATTTCTGGGATCGAACGCATGGCTTGCGCCCCTGGCGCATGCCATTGTGTTGAATGGCCTGGATCCGGAGGACATGGACGGCGAAAATATCGTCCTCGGCCTGCCGCCTGGCTACTACTCAAAGGAAGTGGCCAGGAAGGTCGTGAACACGGTGAAGTCCTCATCCTTTGACCAGGATGGCAAGCACTACGAATTGAGTGGAACGGAAATCTCGGTTATTCCCCAGGGCGTCGGGATTTACTTTGCCTATCAGGTAGGTAGCTCCGGCGGTGTGATGGCAGACAAAAACATTGCCGTCGTCGATATAGGCCATTATACTATCGACATGATATTTTGTGCCAGGGGAAAATACATCGAGGGCGCCACCACCAGTATGCCTTTGGGCGTATCTTTGCTCCTTGATGACATATGCGCAGCCTTTTACCGGCAGCATGGATGGTCGATCAATCATCACGCTGCCCAGAAGCTGCTCCACATGGGAGAGATCACCTTGTTCCAGGAAGTTTACAGGCTGGAACAGATCACCAACATCCTGCACGCATATTCCAGCAAGGTGGCCGCCACGATCGACAGGTACTTCGAGAGCCTCCCGGCAGAGGCAGACATCGGCATTGCCGGCGGCGGGGGAGTGCTGGCGTTACAGGGCAATATCAAGCTACAGCACAAGATGTTTATCGTGGACGATCCTGTAATTGCTAACGCGAAGGGGTACTACCATTATGGTTCAGGGAGGTAGAGGACATGCGGCGGTTCATTTTAAAGTTAAGCGAGAGTGATGACGCGGATCTCATAGCGATGATCGAAAGCGTGCCGCGTCCTTTCAGGGGCATGTATATCAGAAATGCACTGAGACTGGACCTGGACAAAGCTAAGGATAAGGACATTATCCAGGGACTTCCGGAGATTGATTCACCCTTCCGGCGTTACAATCTTGTGAAGGAGGGGCTTAGACTACTGATTCGTTCGCAGACGCAGGAACGGCATCATGAAGGCAAGAAATATCCAAAGAAACCGGATTTTGGATTGTAGGGGCAAGGATAACTTACAACTTTACAAGTATAGGAGGTTTGCATGAAGAAAGCGGATTTGGTTGATGCGTTGGTTGATCTTGTCGGGAAAAGAAGTGTGGCGGAGCAGGCGGTTGCGTGTGTACTCTCTTCGGTTACGGATGCCTTGAAGAACGGCGAGGCCGTTACTCTCGTCGGCTTCGGCACGTTCAAGGTGGCGAAGCGAGAGGCCAGGAACGGTCGTAACCCGCAGACCGGGAAGGCCATCAAGATCAAGGCCAAGAATGTTCCAAAGTTTACGGCAGGCAAGATACTGAAGGAAGCCGTGGCGGGGACCAAGGTGAAGGCCAAGGGGAAGTAGCCCTGGCCCGGCTCCGACCACGGGATTCCTTACTGGCCGGGTAGCCTGTTTTCAGGCAAAAAAAGGGGGAGAGGCAATATGCCCCTCCCCCTTTGAATGTTGGTGATAGACGCGGAGTGAAAGACTAAATCACCCCGCGTTTTTTTACGCCGCTTTCTGCATGCGAGGCGGAGATATCGTCATCTCGGAGTTGTCCTCCTTGATGACTCTCAGTTCCCCGTCCGGCGTTACCCGCACCTCCTTCCAACCTTTCAGTTGGAACCGGAGGAGCCGCGTTACCTCCTGCCGCAGGTGTTCGTTGGGTCCGGCAACATCGGCCCAGAACCGTTCCCAGTCCTGCTCAAAGGAGTAGGCCTGGGAATCGTAGGTATCGCCGTCGTCGTAGTAGCCTCCGAGGTGATACCAGGCCTCGGAGGAGGCGATGGCAGACTGGGCCTCCTGGGTCACGAGGAGATATTCCTCATGATCCACCGCCATGCAGACCGGCGACGCAAAGGTTTTCCCGTCGCTGGTCTTGGCGGTGATGATGATGGACTCGACGAGTGACAGTTCCCCCGACCAAATATAGTCGGAGAAGATGACTTCACTCGCCTCGACGCTCACCCCCCTGACCGTCGGCACCGCATTGGCCCATGAGTACCCGTCGTACTCCTTGTGGATCACGACCGGTACGAAGCGGTTATCCTCGGGGAACGTCCCCAGGGACGCGAGCAGGTGGCCGTTTTCCCACTCGCCACCGTCGTCGTGCTCCATCGCCGCCGGCATGCGGTAGGCTTTGGCCAGCGGGAATTCCTCCCCGCCCTTGCCCCCAATACCTACCGGAGAAGGACCGTCCATCCCATACAGCGTACCCACCTGATATACCGGGTCAGCTTCGGGGAGGTCGATCCCGAGATCCCGTGCCCGCAGGTACTCGGAGTAGGGCAGGGAGTGATGGCCCCTGTCCTTAATGAACTCGAAAGCCGCCTTGATAACGGCCGCTTCCAGTTCCTTGAGGGCGGCGTTTTCCACCACCGCCGTCCGGGCCGGCAGGAGCAGCCGAAGCCCGGTGGGCTGCCCGGTCATATCAACCAGGCAGCAGAGATCACCGGGAATGCTCTTCGCCTTCCACGCGACAACTTGTCCGTGAAAGTTCAGGACGCAAGTACCTCTCCAGTACAGACATGGCCGGCTGTAAGGGCCGACGGCTGCCATGACACTGGCCGGGATGTCGTGCCCTTTTCCCACGATCCGGATTTTGCACCCCAGATCAGGGAGGTGGACCGCTTCTCCCTGGATAAAATCCTCCGTGTCACAGAGCACGTTGTTCACATACACCGTGATGCCGGAGAACCTCACCAGGCGGTTCACCGTCTGGTAGTCCCAGGGATCATCCTGGAACTCCAGGATAGTGCCCTGGAGAACGGGCCGGGGATCTTCCCGGACCACGGAGGGGGCGGATATCCACCCGTCTCCGGAGATGGTGACGATCTTGCCCTTGGATCGGATAGTGACCTCCCTGGGGGCCAGGGAGAACAACCCGATCCCGGCGGGATCTTCACTGACCTCCGTGGCCTCGTCCCATCCCGAACCACCAAGGTTCAGGAGGATGGAGAAGTCCTCGATCCCCGTCCCGTTGTCCTGG